>NZ_JANMCO010000170.1:0-11758 GCF_031361285.1 Sphingomonas sp. | reverse complement strand
TCGCCGGCCATCCCGGCGATCGGGATTGGCCGGTCGAACAATCCCGCCGCCGTAGCCCCGAACATATGGCCGTTGTCGTGAACGTCGGGAAGCAGCCCATCTGGGATGCCAAACAGCCGGCACAGCTCCGCGTCCCAGCGCTGGGCATGGATATCGTACAGCATTGTCCGGCTGGCATTGGTGATGTCGGTAGCATGCACGCCACCGCCGGTCAGCCGCCACAACAGGAAGCTGTCGATGGTACCGAACGCGAGCTCGCCCCGTTCGGCGCGTGACCGAGCGCCGGGCACATGATCGAGCAGCCACGCAATCTTGGTCGCGGAGAAATACGGGTCGAGCAACAGGCCCGTTTTGGCCCGGACAAAAGGCTCGACGCCGTCGTTCTTGAAATGCGTGCAAAGCTCGGCGGTCCGCCGGTCCTGCCAGACGATGGCATTGTGGATCGGCGCGCCGGTCGACCGGTCCCAGACGACCGCCGTTTCGCGCTGGTTGGCGATGCCGATGCCGGCGATGCGATCGATCCCGACGCCGCTTTTGGCAATCACCTCGCGCGCGACGGCCAGCGTGTCCCGCCATATGTCTTCCGGATTGTGCTCGACCCAGCCGGGCTGCGGATAATGCTGAGCCAATTCGCGCTGGCTTCGGGCAACCGCACGCGCGGCGACATCGAACAGGATAGCGCGCGTCGACGTGTTGCCCTGATCGATGGCTAGGATATGGTCGGGCCGCATCGTCTGAAGGTCCGCAGAAGCGTCAGGGCGCCAGCAGCGGCCACAGGACAATGAAGATGCCGATCATGCTGATCGTGTACACCAGCGTCCGAACCACCGGGATGCCGGCTGCATAGAGCGGCAAATAGACGAGCCGGGCGCCGAGCCAGATCCAGCCGCCGATCGCCGTCCATTCGCTGGTTCGCCCGGCGACGCCGACGCCGATAAGGGCAACGATGGCGATTGGGAAAGTCTCGGCGAAATTGGCCTGGGCGCGGGTCAGGCGGCCAACCAGCGGGTTGGGCGCCGGCAGCGACTCGTCGCGGGCGCTGGTATTCCAGGCGCGGCCATATTGCGCGGTCTTGGCGCGGATGGCGGCGAAGATGTGGACGAACAAAAGTACCGCGCCGAGCGCGACGATCCGCAGTTCAACAGACATGTGATCCTCCCCCTTTTGTAATGTTCACGGCACCAGCACCGTGTCCCGTGCCTCTTTCATCAAGTCGGGATAATCGAGCGTGTAATGCAGCCCGCGACTTTCATGCCGCGACAGCGCCGAGCGCACGATCAGGTCCGCAACCTCAAGCAAATTGCGCAGCTCGATGAGGTCGGGAGTGACGCGGAAGTTGCGATAATATTCGCCGACTTCGGCCCGCAGCATGTCGATCCGGCGCTTGGCCCGTTCGAGCCGTTTAGTGGTCCGGACGATACCGACGAAATTCCACATGAAGCGGCGGATCTCGCCCCAGATTTGCTGGATGACGACTTCCTCGTCGCTGTCAGTGACGCGGCTTTCGTCCCAGCCGCGAATTGCCGGCGGCGGCGCCAGATCGTCCCAGTTTTTGACGATATGGCGTGCCGCCGCTTCGCCGAACACCAGGCATTCGAGCAGGCTGTTGGACGCCAGGCGATTGGCGCCGTGCAGTCCCGACTGGGTGACTTCGCCGGCCGCGTACAGCCCCGGCGCGTCGGTGCGCCCGTCGAGGTCCACCATCACGCCGCCGCAGGTGTAATGCTGGGCCGGGACCACCGGGATCGGCTCCTTGGTGATGTCGATGCCAAGGCCAAGCAGGCGTTCGTAGATGTTGGGGAAATGCGCCTTCACGAAGTCGGGCTCGTGGTGCGAGATGTCGAGGTGGACATAGTCGAGGCCGAGCCGCTTGATCTCATGGTCGATGGCGCGGGCGACGATGTCCCGCGGCGCGAGCTCGGCGCGCTTGTCGAACTTTTGCATGAACCGCTCGCCGCCGCCCTTGACCCCGGGCGGCAGCTTCAATTGCCCGCCCTCGCCACGCACCGCCTCGGTGATCAGGAAGTTCTTGACCTGCAAATTGTACAGGCAGGTCGGGTGGAACTGCATGAATTCCATGTTGGAAACGCGGCATCCGGCGCGCCACGCCATGGCGATGCCGTCGCCGGTCGCGCCGCGCGGCGCGGTCGAATAGAGATAGGCCCGACCGGCGCCACCGCTGGCGAGGATGGTTGCGCGGGCGGTCATCGTCTCGACCCGCTTGGTCTTGCGATTGTAGGCATAGAGCCCGTGGATTGCGCCGCTGGTGGTGAAGGTCTTTGCGTGTCGCCCGGTGATCAGGTCGATCGCCACTATGTCGGGCACCAGGCGAATGTTGGGATGCCTGGCGGCGGCGGTTTCAAGTGCTTCCTGCACGGCATGGCCGGTGGCGTCGGCGACATGGACGATGCGGCGATGGCTGTGCCCGCCCTCGCGGGTCAGGTGCAGCGCGCCGTCTTCTTCGGCGAACGGCACGCCGAGCGCGATCAATCGCGCGATCGCACCCGGCGCTTCGCCGACGACATGCTCGACGACGTGCTCGTCGTTGAGCCCGGCGCCAGCGATCATCGTGTCGCGGACATGGGCTTCGAAGCTGTCGCCCTTCTCAAGCACGGCGGCGATTCCGCCCTGCGCCCAGTCGGTCGCGCCTTCGCTCAGGCTTCCCTTGGCGATGACTGCTACCTGGTGGGTTTCAGCCAGGTTCAGCGCTGCCGTCAGTCCCGCCGCGCCCGAGCCGACGATGAGGACGTCGTCGGCTTTGCTCATGCCGCTTGGTCTTCGCTGGCGCCTTCACTGACCAGACTCAGGAACACGTCCTCCAGGTCGGGGTCGCGGGTCGAAACGTCGACGATCGCCAGCCCTTCCTGGGCCAGGGCCGCCAACACTTCACCGGCGTTGACGCGATCCTTGCGATACGTGATTTCCAGCGTGCGCTCGTCGATCAGCGTTATGTTCTCGAAGAACGGCGCGGTCGGAACCGTCGTGATCTCATGGTCGAAGGTCACCACCACCGCTTTGTCCTGGGCTTTGGCGATCAGCTCGCGGGTCGGTTCATTGGCGATCACCTTGCCGCGATGGATGATGGCGATGCGATCGCACAGCTGCTCGGCTTCCTCGAGATAATGGGTGGTCAGCACCACCGTCACGCCCTTGCGGTTCAATTCGCGAACGTAGTTCCACAATTCGCGGCGCAGCTCGATATCGACGCCGGCGGTTGGCTCGTCGAGTACGAGGATTGGCGGCGAGTGGACCATCGCTTTGGCGACCAGCAGCCGCCGCTTCATCCCGCCGGACAGCGTGCGGGCGTAAGCGTCGGCCTTGTCGGTCAGGTGCATCGCCGCCAACAATGCGTCGCTCTGCCGCTCGGCGGGCGGGACACCGTAGAGGCCAGCCTGGATCTCGAGCGCTTCGCGCGGGCTGAAGAACGGGTCGAACAGGATTTCCTGCGGGACAATGCCGATCGATCGCTTGGCGTTGCGTGGGTGCTCGTCGATGTCGAAGCCCCAGATCGACACCTTGCCACTCGACTTGGTGACCAGCCCGGCAAGGATGTTGATCAGCGTCGACTTGCCGGCGCCGTTGGGGCCGAGCAGTCCAAAAATCTGTCCGCGCGGCACGTCAAAACTGACGTCATCGAGGGCAAGCTTCGGGTTACTCCCCTGGCCGGCATAGGTCTTGGACAGGGATTCAATGCGGATTGCAGGTTCAACGGCGCTCATCGCGGCACGCATAGGCACGGGTACGTGCAGCGACAAGTAAACGCGGCATTAACCCTAATCGCTACACCCATCTTGAACTTGTCTCTTTACCGAAACCCCAAATGGGCGGTTTACCAAATTTTCGCGGCCCGATTCTGGGTCTTGCGGCGCTTGCTGCATCGGTGCCGTCGCTCGCCGCGCCGGTTGCTCCAGCCAGGAATGCAACCGGAACCGCCACAATCACAAACCCGGCGAGCCTCCGCAAGCTCAACGATCTCAATTTCGCTTATCTGACGGTGACCACGGCCGGCACTGCGGTCGTCAATCCCAACACGGACACCATGACCACCACCGGCGGCGTAATCTATGCTGGTGGCGTTCCATATTCGGCGCTGTTCGAGGCCGTGTCGCCGGTCAAAAACGTCGTCCTCATCCGCATTCCCAAGACCGTCACCACGGTGACCCGGGTCGGCGGAACCGAGACGATGACCGTCGACACCTGGACGTTGGCCGGAACCGCCAGCCGCAACGTCGTTGCCAAGCAACCGTTTTCGTTCAAGGTCGGCGGTACGCTCCACGTCAACACCAACCAGGTTGAAGGGCTCTACGTCGGGACCTTCGCAGTCGACATCCAATACCCCTGACCGATTTCGCCATTGGCGATCAGGGTAAATGTCACCAGAACCACATTTCTTGAATGGATGGTGAGGTCGGCTCGGCAATCAGTGCGCCGTGGATATCCGAACTCTGATCATCGCCGCCGGACTGCTGGCCGCCGCCGCCCCAGTCGCCGCGGCTCCAACCGCGCCGAACCAGAATGCGACCGGCAAGGCGCTGATCCTGGTTCCGCTAACCTTGACCAAGATTGACGACCTTAGTTTCGGTTCGATCGTGCCGTCCAGTGTGTCGGGCGTGGTCGCGATCGACGCCACTACCGGCGCGCGGACGGTCGCCGGAGGTGTCACCGGCATCGCCAGCGATCCCGGCAATCGCGCCTATTTCGCCGGTGGTGGCTCGCCTAGCCAGACGGTCATCATCACTATGACGCAGCCCGCCCAGCTGACCAGCATCGCCGGGGACACGATCCCATTGCTGGCGCTGACACTGCAAGGCTCGCCGATCAAAATCATCGACCCGGTAACGCGGACCTTCTTCTTCGGCATCGGCGGGATCATCATCGTCAACGCCGACCAGCCCGAAGGCATTTACGGCGCGACCTTCACCGTCACCGCGAACTATCAGTAAGCGACCAAGGTCTGATTGAAGCGAGGGGGCCGCGTTGCTACGTGGGGCCCATGCCCATACCACCCCCCGAAATCATCCGCGTCAAAACCCTTGTCATCGCCTGCGACGGTTCGGGTGACATCCCGGCGGCGCTCGGCCACCCCCGCGTCTTCCTGAGGATCGAGCCGGAGACCGGCTTTGTCGAATGCGGCTATTGCGACCGTCGGTTCGTGCTCGAAGGCGGCGTCGCCGACACGGCCAAGCCATGACCGGCGGCGATCCGCGTCATTTTCTCTACCGCGACGGGATGCTCGATCCCGATCAGGCCAAGCGCCTGGCAGCCCGGCACCTGGGTGGCGCCGACGATGGCGAGCTTTACCTTCAATATAGCGCCAGCGAGGCGTTCGGCTTCGACGATGGCCGGCTGAAGACCGCCGACTATCACACGACCTCGGGCTTTGGTCTGCGCAACGTGACCGGCGAAACCACCGCTTTTGCCCACGCCAATGAAATTAGCACCGCGGCGATCGAGCGCGCGGCCGCGACCATGCAACTGCTCGACCCCGCGACAGCCGCCGCCGCTCCTTCGCCGCGGCGGACCAACCAGTCGATGTATGGTTCCGACGATCCGCTGTCCGACATTCCCTTCGCCGCCAAAGTCGCGCTGTGCCAGCAAATCGACGCCGCCGCGCGTTCCCGCGACCCCCGCGTAGCGCAGGTCAGCGTGTCAATCGCCGGCAGCTGGAGCGTGATCGAGATCATCCGCGCCGACGGCTTCGTCGCCCACGACGTCCGCCCGCTGGTGCGCCTTAATGTACAAATCGTCGCCCAGGACGGCGACCGCCGCGAGACCGGCTATCATGGTCTCGGCGGCCGCTATCTGTACGGCCAGCTATTCGAACCCGCCGAGTGGAACCGGGCAATCGACATCGCGCTCGCTCAGGCTCTGGTGAACTTGGAATCTGTCGCCGCCCCTGCGGGCGAGATGCAGGTCGTGCTCGGCCCCGGCTGGCCCGGCGTGTTGCTCCACGAAGCCATCGGCCACGGACTCGAAGGTGATTTCAACCGCAAGGGCACCTCGGCTTTCTCCGGGCGGTTGGGCGAACGGGTCGCCGCGCCGGGCGTGACCGTCATCGACGAAGGGGCGATTCCGGGCCGCCGGGGATCGCTAACCATCGACGACGAGGGCACGCCGACCGGTCGTACAGTGTTGATCGAGGATGGCATTTTGAAAGGCTATCTCCAGGATCGGTTGAACGCCCGGCTGATGGGCATGGCGCCGACCGGCAACGGGCGACGGGAGAGTTTTGCCCACGCGCCGATGCCGCGGATGACCAACACTTTCATGCTCGGCGGCAACGATGATCCCGCCGAGCTTATTGAACGCGTCCCCAATGGCATTTACGCCAAGAGCTTTGGCGGCGGGCAAGTCGACATTACCAACGGCAAGTTCGTCTTCTCCTGCACCGAGGCTTACAAAATCGAGAACGGCCGCATCGGCGCCCCGATCAAGGGCGCGACGCTGATCGGCGACGGCCCGACCGTGCTCACCCGGGTCAAGGGCATCGGCAATGATTTCGCGCTGGACGAAGGCGTCGGCATCTGCGGCAAGGGCGGCCAGACGGTGCCCGCAGGCGTTGGCCAGCCGACGTTGCTGATCGACGGACTGACGGTGGGCGGCACCGCCACCTGAGTGGTCCGGAATCCGGACTCGCTGCATAGTCCTCCAGTCGCTACTCTGAACCCTGTGAAAGGGACTGGCCAATTTTGTTCGGTGGCCCGGGCGATAGAGCTGCTCGGCGGGCGATGGACATTGCTGATCGTTCGCGAGTTGTTGTGCGGCAGCCGTCGCTTCAACGACATTCGCCGCGGCATTCCCCGCATTTCGCGCACGATCCTGTCGGAACGGCTGCAGGCGCTTGCCGCCGCAGGGGTTATCGTCCGCGACGAGGGGTCGAGCGGGCCGGAGTATGCGCTGACAGAGGCCGGCCTGGAGCTGGCGAGCTTGGTCGAAGCGCTTGGGGGATGGGGTCAGCGCTGGTTGCCTAGGCAGGCCCATGCGGAGGACCTCGATCTCGAACCGGTGCTGCTCGACATGGCCCGGCGGGTGGATTTCGATGCCCTGCCTCACCAACCTCTGGTGCTTCGTCTGGAGTTTGACGGGCGACGTCCGAGCTATCTCTTGTTGCGTGCGAGTGAGGCTTCGCTTTGTAACCATAATCCGGGCTATCCGGAGCCGCTGTGCCTGAAGGGTTCCCGATCCGCACTCGTTGCCTGGTGGCGCGGTGATTGCAGCTTTATCGAGGCGCAGCGCCTTGGCTTGCGCGTCGAAGGGCCGAGGAACCTGATCCACGCATTCCCCAACTGGTTCCTGCGCTACATGTTTGCCGATATTCGACCGGCGGCCGGTCAAGATTCCGTACCCCTGAACCTAGCCGAGCCGGCGTAATGCTCCGCCATCAACTGGAGGAGACAAATCATGGCTGCACATCTACTCATTCTTTATCCGCAACCGGCCGACGCTGCGGCGTTCGCCAAAGCGTATCGCGACGAGCATCTGCCCTATGCCGGGCCGCGGCTGGCCGGCGCGACCGCTGTTGCCAGCCGCAAAATTGTCGGTCCGGGCGAAACGCCGGCCTTCCACTTTTTAAGCGACGTCAGCTTTCCCGACTTAGAGACGATGCAAGCCTGCGCTCGATCGGCCGGTGGACAGGAGGCCCTTGCCCACGCCGCCTCGATCAGCTCGGGCGGAGCGCCGACTGTGCTCGGCATGGTGGATGCGGATTGAAGCTCTTCAGGCCGAATGGCGCCCGATGCGCGGGGCCAGCATCTTTCCATAGGTCGCAAGATAGCGCAGGCCGGAATCGACAAGCAAGGTCGCAACTGTTGCTTTCGGCCCGAGCTGCTGGCCAAGCCGGATGGCGGCAACGACGTTTCCGCCGGAGGTCGTGCCGGCAAACAACCCCTCCTCCTCGCACAGCCGCAGTGCCATGGTTTCGGACTCGGCCGTCGAGATCGGCATGATCTCGTCCACCATGCTTGGGTTCCACAGCGGCGGTACATATCCGATGCCGATCCCTTCCATCTTATGGGCTCCGGGAGGTCCGCCCGAGAGTACAGCCGATTCGGCGGGCTCCACCGCGACAATCCGTACCCCAGGCCTGTTGCGTCGCAGCACCATTGCGACGCCCTGAAGCGAGGCGCTGGTCCCGATCGAATGGACGAAAGCATCGACCTCGCCGCCAGTCTGATCCCAGATCTCCTGGCCCATGGGATAGTATCCTGGGATCATGTCGGCGTTGTTGAGCTGGTCCGGCCAGAATGTGTCCGACTGGCAGCTGGCCTCCTGCGCCGCGGCAATCATGTCTTGAATGACCTTCTTGGTGATCAACCCATCAGCACTCTTGATAATGGTCAGTTCCGCTCCAAACGCGGCCATTTGCACCAACTTCTCCTCGCTGAACGCGTCTGATGAGAAAATCCTGATCGGGTAACCCTTGGCGGCACAAACCATGGCCAGTGATGCTCCGGTGCTTCCGCCCGAATACTCGACGACCGTCCAGCCTTGCTGCAGCCGCCCATCACGTTCCGCAGTTCCTATCAACGCTTCGGCCATCCGGTCTTTCATACTGCCGGTCGGATTGCGGCCTTCGAGCTTGACCACTATCCGGGCGCAGCTTTTGGGTACCACGCGTCGAAGCCGGACGAGCGGCGTGTTGCCGATGGTATCGAGAACGCTGTGAGGAAGACTCATGGTTGAGCGGGTCATTAGAAGCCGTTTTCTACAAGCGATTAGAGGTCGACGGTCAAATAGCCGAGCAATTGGCGCGAGCCTTTCGGGCCGAAGATACCGGGCCCGAAGGTGGTCACATCCTGATTGTCGAACAGGTTCGCGACCTGAACCCGCAAGGTCGCCGTCTGCCGCGCGATCCTGAAGCCATAATGCATCCCGAGGTTCACGTTCAGCCGCGACGGCAGATAGACGAGGTCATCGGTCGTCGCGGGCTGCCTGCCGCGATGGGATACGCCGAGATCCAGCTGCAGCCCCCGCAGCAATGACGTCTGCCAATTCGCGTTGAGATTGATGATGTGGGTCGGAACTCCATATGGCTTCGAGCCGATGTTGCCCAAGGCGTCCGCGTCGGCTTCGACCCGCGGTTTCAACAACACTCCGCCAAAGACGATGTTGAGCTTTGGCGTGACCTTCCCGGAAATGGAAAACTCGGCTCCGCGGCTTCGAACCGAGCCAATCTTTTTGAATACATTTGCGGTGTCGAAACCGAAATATGGTCGAGTTAGATCGAACACGCCGACGACGGCATTGATGTCCTTGGTGACGGCAATACGGACACCAGCGTCTTTTTGCTGCGTCAGGATCGTTTCCAGGGGCTCGTTGCGGTTGGCGGCGGTGAACGGCGCAATCCCGCTTTCCTCAAGTCCCCGAGCGTAACCGGCGTAGACGTTGACAGATTTCGAGAGGATGACCGCTGCCGTGCCGTTGTAGAGCCAAGGATTGGACCGTGCCCTCACTTGGCCGACCACCGGGATGTCGGTTAGTTTCCGATAGTTCGCTTTCGAAAGACACAGGCTGATTTCTCCGACGCCTTTCCAGCGGCCGTCGTAAGCGATGCCATAGGTCATTTGCTCGACGCGCTGGTGAGTTTGCTCACCGAATTCAAAGTCCGGTTCGGCAGCAGACACATTTTCGCCCACGCTGCCAATCCCAAAACTGATCGAATCCGAGCCGCCGAATTCCCGTCGGGCATCACGCCGTCGAGCGCTCAGGTGAATGAGGTGCAGCCGCGGGCCTTCGGCAATGCTGTGCGTAACGCGCAGCTCACCGCTCAGCGAGTGACTATGACTTGGTGGATCGGCGATGAGGATCCGCTCGGCCGACCCATCCAGTTGCTCGTTGGCTAGCAAATGCGTGTAGGCGTGCCGGTTAAAGACGCTCGATCGGAAGGCGCCGAGACGGGCGACCCAATTCTTGCCGAATGAGACGCTCGTCAGCAGGCCGGCGTTTGTGCCGGTGAAACGGTTGTCGGCCCACCGCGGGCCTTCGTCATGGTGCGCGCGATCGACCGTGGGCATGAAGCTTCCGGCAGGAATGTAGAGTGTCCCGCTTTCATCATCATAGTCATTGTACATCGACCAGAACGGCGTGACCTCGATATTGTCGGTCGGGCGCCAACGCCCGATTACGCTTTCCGTATGGCTGAAATTGTCGGTGCCGTTGACGAATACGGTCGTCCCGGCGTTCAGTCCGACGAACAGGCCGAGGCGCCCTGTGAGCGGCAGCGAGCCGTCGACCTCAAGGCCCTTGCCGCCATAATCGTCCGCGTTAGCAATAATCGATGCTCCAAGCCTGGATTCTGGCCGGCGGAGCGACTGATCCACGATCCCGCTGGGCGCAACGAACGGATAGCCCTGCGCGGACAGGCCGACCTTGATGCTGGTCGATTCGACCAAGCTGCTCTGCAGACCGAAGAGCGGGTCGTAATAAAGACCGTCGATGCGCGCATTGCCCGCCGCGGCGGGCGAAAAGCCACGGGCGTTGCCCGGACCATAGATGCCGATGGTTTCTCGGCCGACGCTGAAGCCAAACGCGTCCTCGGCCTGCGTGACGGCATTGTCATCGGTCCGGCCCTGCGCTGACGCCTTGCCTCCACTGCATACGGCGGCGGTCGCCAAAGTCAGTCCAACGAGCCTACGCCACAATCGGATCGACGCACGCCTTCCATTCGGAGACTTCCGAAAGTGCCGATCTTCTTGGCGGGCGTTGCTGGCGAAAGACATCGTCGCCATAGTTAGTGGCGCAAATGCCTGGCTGGGGTATGTTTTCCGTACCGGATCGAGCCGCGACGAAGGAGGATATGTGTCGACCCGTTGGCGCTCGGACGTTCTCAAATATTGGTTCGGGCTTGATCCCGAATCTTGGTGGCGGGCCGGGCCGGAACTGGACCAGGAAATCCGTCGCCGTTTCCTCAAACTGTGGTTGGAAAGGCGCGAACTGCCGGTCGCCGCTTTCGTCGACCATCCACTGACCGCGCTCGCCGCCGTGATCCTGTTCGACCAGTTCCCGCGCAACATGTTCCGCGGCCACGCCGACCAGTTCTCGACCGACCCTCTGGCGCTGGCGATCGCCACGACCGCGGTCGACCGCAAGTTCGATGACGAGCTGGAGCCGCAGGAACGTGGCTTCCTCTACATGCCGTTCCAGCATAGCGAAGCCATCGCCGACCAGCGGCGATCGCTGCTGCTGTTCACCGCTCTCGGCGACGCTTATCAGCTTGGCTTCGCGAAGAAGCACCACGATGTGATCGAGCGGTTCGGCCGCTTCCCGCACCGCAACGCGATTCTCGGCCGGGCGCCGCGCGCTGACGAGATTGCCGCCGGTGACGTGGTGCCCTGGTAGTGGGCTCTATTTAGAGCAGATGGGCGACCGGGTTGAGGTCGACTCCGGCCTTGGCAGCACCGGCTTCCAGTTCTTCGCGAGCAACGCCTTCCCTGGCGCGAGCAACCGCCCAGGCCAGCGTCGACCGGGTGCCCGACCGGCAAAAGGCCAGCATTTTGCCGTCGCCGCAGTCGCGCATGGCCTGGTGCATCGCATCGACATCGGCGGGGCCGATACCGCGGACGATCGGGATGAAGCGGAACTCGACCCCCGCCAGTTCCGCTGCTGCCTCGATTTCACGGCTGAGCGGCTGGTCCTCGTCTTCGAAATCGGGGCGATTATTAACAATCATCGTCACGCCCTGACGCTGAAACTCCGCGACGTCAGCGGGCATGATTTGCCCGCTGACCAACGTTTTGTCGTCAAGCACGCGCAGCATCGG
>NZ_JANMCO010000161.1:0-2249 GCF_031361285.1 Sphingomonas sp. | reverse complement strand
GGCATCGCCGCCGACAGCAAAGCCGGCATCGGCGCCAACGGCCAGCTCAACCTCGGCGTCGAAGGCACGCTGCCGCCGCTCGACGGGCTGGGACCGTGGATCAACAGCGCCCCGCTGACCCGCGAAAGCTTGCGCGGCAAGGTCGTGGTGATCGATTTCTGGACCTACAGCTGCATCAATTGCCTGCGCTCGATCCCGTACGTCCGGGCGTGGTACCAGCAATATGCCAAGGATGGCCTGGTGGTGATCGGCGTTCACGCGCCCGAATTCGCGTTCGAGCGCAATCCCGACAATGTCCGCCAGGCGGTTAAGGATCTCGGCATCCGCTACCCGGTCGCACTCGACAATGATTACAAATTGTGGCGCGCGCTCAACAACCATTATTGGCCGGCGCATTATTTCATCGATGCCAAGGGGCGCGTGCGCTTCCACCATTTCGGTGAGGGCGGGTACGAAGAGTCCGAGCGCGTTATCCGACAATTGCTGGCCGAGGCCGGCAGGGCGCCGATGACTGCGGCAATGTCCCGGCCGGTGATGGCGGGCGCGGAAGCCACGGCGGCGTTGGATGCGCTCAAGTCGCCCGAGACTTACGTTGGCTACGCGCGATCAGAGCGGTTCGCGTCGCCAGGAGGCCAGATCCACGACCGCCAGTCGCGCTACCTGCCGGGTCCGCTCGAACTCAATGACTGGGCACTTAAGGGCGACTGGATCGCCGGCAAACAGAGCGCGCGGTCGGCCAGCCCCACCGCGAAGATACACTACCGCTTCCACGCCCGTGACTTGCATCTGGTGCTGGGTTCGCCGGACGGCCGTCCGGTTCGGTTCAGGGTGACGATCGACGGCCACGCCCCGGGCGCGGATGCCGGCGTCGACGTCGCGCCCGATGGCAGCGGCCGCGTCTCGGGCGAACGGCTCTACCAGCTGATCCGGCAAAAGGGCGAGGTGCGCGACCGCACCTTCACTATCGAATTCCTCGACCCGGGCGCCGAAGCCTTTGCTTTCACCTTTGGCTGAGCCGCAACCGCGGCCGAGCGGAAGCCTAATTCTTATTGGCTGGAGTCACCTCGACCGTGGGCACTTCGACGGTCTTGTTCTCGGTGCCGACGGTCACCTCGGGCGTCTGGATATTATATTCGGGGAGCTGGCCGCCGGTGGTGGTGATGTTGACGTCCGGCACCTGTCCTTCCTGGGTCTTTTCGACGTTGCACGCCGTGAAGGAAAGGCAGCTGACCCCCATCAGGATCTTGATCGCGTTCTTCATGGTATCTCCCTTAGGTGATCCACCACGGCGAACACGCCCTCGGATCCCAAAGGCTCTAACCTTATCCAGGGTATCTGGTTCCCGGACTACCCCAGCAAGATCACGCAACGATGCGCAGCTTGCCTTTGCGCGGGGGGTAGCAAACGACGCCGAGCTCCTGCTGGAGCCGGGCGAGTTCTTTTTCCCGCGCTTCCTTATAGGCGGCGGCGTAGCGCGTTTCGCACTCGGCTTCGTCCGCGGTTTGATCGCGGAAGTAGGAGATCGAAATCTTGCGGCCGAACACATCGTCGCCGCGCAATCGCAATTCGGCTTCGGAGTCCGCCGGCAAAGCGTCACGCACGGCGATCAACCTGGCGATCAAATCGTCGAGCGATTGATGCTCCTCGATCTCGACGAATTCCTTGACACGTCGTTGCATTCCAGACCTCCCCCGGCCCCGGCATTTGAATACTCGGCGCGCGAATCCCCGCGCAACGGCTAATCCGCTTTTATCCCCAACCAAGTTGCAGCGGAGTGAATTGATGGCAGATCCGAGGCACAGAAAATGAATTCAAGCACGCCACTCATTCTGTCCGCCGGTGCTTTAGAGATGGGCCTAAGCCCTTCGATTGGCGGAAGTATTTCGCATCTAGACTGGATCGACGGCGATCGGCGCGTGGCCGTATTGCGCAATTGCAACACTTGCCTTGAAAACGTTCTGGACGCTGCGAGCTTTCCGCTCGTCCCGTTCGTCAACCGCATTCGCGGTGGGCATTTTGCGTTTCGCGGCCGCGACATAATGCTCACGCCGAACATGGCCGGCGACCCGAGCCCGCTGCACGGCCAGGGTTGGCTGTCCCCATGGCGGGTCGAGAGTGCGAGTGCGTCCGAAGCACTGATCTCATACCATCACCGATCCGGCGAATGGCCATGGGAGTATCGCGCCGAGCAGCATTTCACGCTCGACGACCACGGGCTGTCGCTGCGCCTCGCCTGCCGCAACCTGTCG
>NZ_JANMCO010000098.1:0-6691 GCF_031361285.1 Sphingomonas sp. | reverse complement strand
GCTGGCCCCATAGCTTGGTGGCCATAGCGTCCGTGACCCACCCGATCCCATCCCGAACTCGGCCGTGAAACCGGACAGCGCCGATGGTACTACTGCTTAAGCAGTGGAAGAGTAGGTCGTCGCCAGGCTTTGAAGCCAGCGTGGAACAAGAGAACCCATTCGCAACGTTAAACAAAGCCGCTGCCGGTTCGCCGAGCGGCGGCTTTGTTGTTTCGGGCACAGGAAGGTCCCGAAGCCGAAAGGCTTCGCAAGGCCGACCGGCCGCCCGGACCCCGATATTCGGGGGAGGACAGCCAAGTTGGCGAACGCCAGCGCCGGCGCCTGAGGCCAACAATTAGTGTCGCGGGGTGGAGCAGCCCGGTAGCTCGTCAGGCTCATAACCTGAAGGTCGTAGGTTCAAATCCTACCCCCGCAACCAACACCAAAGCCGCCTTCGGGCGGCTTTTTTGTTGCCCCGGGCATTGGATCCTCGGCCCGGCTACTGCTTGCTCCCAACTCAATAATTGTACGCTCGCTCGCCGTGGTCGCTGAGGTCGAGGCCTTCGCGTTCGCGCTCGCGGTCAAATCGCAGCGGCGTGACCCGCCGCACCAGCGCAAAGCACAATGCCGATCCCGCCGCCGACCAGGCGATGGCCACCGCGACCGCAATAATCTGCACCAGCAATTGATGCCCGAACGCGAAGCCAACGCCGCCATGTCCGCCGAGCATCGGCAGCGCGACCAAAGCGGTGCCGATCGAGCCGACAATCCCGCCCAACCCGTGGATCCCGAACACGTCGAGGCTGTCGTCGAGCTTGAGCCGGTTCTTCAGCGACCCGACGAAACCATAGCAAACCAGGCTGGCGACCGCGCCGAGCAGCATCGCGCCGACGGGGCCACTGACCCCCGCCGCCGGCGTCACCGCAACCAGGCCCGCGACGGCGCCCGAAGCGCCGCCGAGCATCGACGGTTTGCCCGACACCAGCCGCTCGATCCCCATCCACGCCAGCACCCCGGCGGCGGGCGCGACAAAGGTGTTGACCATCGCCACCGCCGCCAATCCATTGGCTTCGAGCGCCGACCCGGCGTTGAACCCGAACCAGCCGACCCACAGCAGTCCGGCTCCGACCATCGTCAGCGCCAGCGAGTGCGGCGGCATTGCCTCCTTGAGGTGACCGATGCGCGGCCCGGCGAATGCGACCCCTACCAGCCCCGCGATGCCGGCATTGATATGCACCACCGTGCCGCCGGCGAAGTCGATCGCGCCCATCGCGAACAGCAGACCGGTCGACGCCCACACCATGTGCGCCAGCGGGGCATAGACGATCGTCAGCCACAAAGCGGAAAACAGCATCACCGCGGCAAACCGCACCCGCTCGACCAGGGCGCCGATGACCAGCGCCGCGGTGATACTCGCGAAACTCATCTGGAAGGCGACGAATACCAGTTCCGGGATCGCGGCGCCGGCGCTGCCCACCGCCCAAAGCGACGATCCGTCGATCCCCGCCAAGCCCAATTTGTCGAACCCGCCGAGCCATGCCGAACCGTCGCTAAACGCGAGACTGTAGCCCCAGCCAACCCAGCTCAGGATGGCGACCGCGGTAATGCCCAGCACCTGGCTCATAACCGACAGCAAATTCTTCGCCCGGACCAGCCCGCCGTAGAACAGGGCCAGCCCGGGCAATACCATCACCATCACCAGTGCCGTCGACACCAGCATCCACGCTGTGTCGCCGCTGTCGATGGTCAGTGCCTGGTCCATATGGCCATCAAGCTAGCCCCTCGGGGCCGCCGGACCATGTGAAACCTTCACCCCGTGGCGAAAGCTCAGTTGGCCGGCGACGCCGGATGCGCTGCCTTCCACGCCATCGCCGTGCGCACGCGCCGTTCGACCGACGGATGGTCGTAGAAGACCGCTTCCTCGACTGCGCTCGGCCGCGGGTAGCGATATTCGGCGGTCTTCACGAGCGCGGTCGACAAGGCGTCGGGCCGGTTCTCGGTCACCAGTGAATAATTGTCGGCCTGGTTCTCGAGCGTGCGGCTGAACGTATTGGTCAGCGGCGTCACCAGCACCCCAAACAGCGAGACGATGAATATCAGCACCGGGATGCCGCGCGGATCGGCGATCCCCGCATCGCTGCCGAAGGCTCGGGCGAAGCGCGGAAACAGCCGGTCGGCGAGCCAGAACAGGAAGATTGCCAAGATCGAGAAGAACGCGAGACCGTACCAGGTGTGCTTGAGCACATAATGGCCGATCTCGTGGCCGGTGACGGCGCGCACTTCATCCAGCGATGCGCTTTTGACGGCGACGTCCGAAATGGCGACCCGCGCCGTGCTGCCGACGCCGCCAGCGTTGGCGGTGAAATTGTTCGACTGGCGCGAGCCGTCGTACATGTAGATTTTGTTGGGCGGGATGCCGGCGCGACCGGCCATCTCCACCACGGCGTCGCGCACTTGCCCCGGCGGCACCGGTTCATATTTGTTGAACAAAGGCTCAACCAGCACCGGCGCCAAGAGGAAAATGAACGCCAGCGCCACGGCCGTCAGTGCGCCGGACCACAACCACCACAGGCCGCTCGCCCGCCGCATCAGCCAGTACAGCCCCATCAGGAATAGTGCGGTCACGACCGTCGTGATCCCGATCGACAGCGCCGCCTGACCCAGGAAGTCACCGAGCGGCTGGCTGGTGCGCCCGTAACTCGTTTAGCGCCACCAGCCGGAATAGATGGTCCACGGCAAGGACAGCACCGCCGAGACAATCAAGAATGCAGCGCTGACGACGAAGGCCCGCAGATTGCGCCGCTTGTCGCCCAGCTTGCTGTCGAGGCGATCGAGGATTCCCCAGCGGACGATCAGCCAGGTAACGACCGCGGCGACGACCAGCCCCCACAGCAACAACCAGTGGCCACCGAGGGTATACGCGTGCGCCTTGTCGAGCGCCGCCTTGCCGAGACTGTCGATATAAGCCGCCGTGGCGACGTTCGGATCGAATGCCATAAAACCGTTCCCCCTGGTTAGCGCCGGCACCGTAACATTCCCGTTCTCGGGTGCAACCGCGACGAATGCTACCGCAGTTCGAACCCGGCCAAGCACTCGGCGATCCAGCGCGCGGCGGTCAGCGCGCTCAGATCCGTCGGGTCGAGCGACGGGTCCCATTCGGTCAGGTCGATCACCCGCACCCGCGGATCGGATGCCAACGCGCGGACGGCGGCGAAGAAATCGGCGACCGCCATCCCGCCCGGCCGCGCGCCCGGGGCGCCAGGCATTTGTGCCCGGTCGATGACGTCGATGTCGCAATCCACCACCAGTGCGTCGCAGTGGGCGACATGATCCATTGCGCGCGCGATCGCTTGCGCGATGCCGTCGCGGCGCACGTCGCTGATCGTCACGACCAGATTGCCGGCGGCGATCGCATCCTCGTGCATGGCGCTGGTGTTGGCGAAGCTGGCCAGCCCGACCTGCACGATATTGGCCCCGGGCAGCCCGTCCTCGATTAGCGCCCGCACCGGATTGCCATTGCTCAGGCCGCCGCTCGTCTCGCGCATGTCGAAATGGGCGTCGAGCGTGATCAGCCCAATTTCGTCGAGCGCCCCGCCGATCCCCAGCACCGCCGGGCGGGTGATGGCATTATTGCCGCCGACCAGCAGGGTCAGCGTATGCGCCGCCGCGCTTGCCGCAACCGCGGCGGTCAGCGGCGCCGTCGCTTGCTCGATGGTCAGACCGGCGAGATCGACATTGCCTCGGTCGGCAACCTTGGTCGCCAGTTCACGTCCAGCTTCGACGTCGTAGCGGCCAATCCGCTTGAGCGTCGCGCGCAGCAATTGCGGGGCTTGGTCGTAGGCCCCAGGCGTGACCGATCCGACGCCGAGCGGCGCGCCCAGCAGCCCAACCGGAGTCGCCGCGGTGCCCGCAACCAATAGCTCGGCGAGATGTGGCCAATCGCTCATCGCTTTGACGGTAACACTGGCCGTGCCCTAAGGCGATTCCGACATGTGGGACCGCCTCCTGATCGACTGCAGCGTCGCGACGATGGAAAGCCGTCCCGGCGATCCCTTGGGCATTATGACCAATGCCGCGATCGGCATCCAGGACGGCAAGATCGTCCGCATCGGCAAGCGCACCGAATTGGCCGGTTTCCGCGCCGCCGAAGTGGTCCCGCTCGACGGCGCCTGGGTCACGCCTGGCCTGATCGACTGCCACACCCACCTCGTCTTTGGCGGCACCCGCGCTGACGAACATGCGATGCGCCGCGCCGGCGCTTCGTACGAAGACATCGCCCGGGCCGGCGGCGGCATCGCCTCGACGGTCGCCAAGACCCGGGCGGCGTCGGCGACGGATCTGATCTCGTCGGGCCGACGGCGGTTGCACGCGCTGATGGCCGGCGGCGTTACCACGGTGGAAATCAAGTCGGGCTACGGCCTCGATACGGCCAGCGAAATGCGGCTGCTCAACGCGGCGAAAGCGCTCGGCAAGAGCGAGCCGGTCCTGGTCGTCGGCACTTTGCTCGCGCTCCACGCGCTGCCGCCCGAATTCGCCGACCGCCGCGACGATTATGTGGCGATGGTCGTCGACGAAATGATCCCGGCGATCGCCAAGGCCGGCCTGGCCACCAGCGTCGACGCTTATTGCGACACCATCGCTTTTACTCCGCCCGAGGTCGAGCGCCTGTTCCGCGCCGCCGCCGCGTATGGCCTGCGGGTCAAGCTCCACGCCGAGCAATTGTCCAACCAGTCCGGCGCCGCGCTCGCCGCCCAATATCGCGCCTTGTCCGCCGATCATCTCGAATATCTCGACGCGGCGGGCGCGAGAGCGATGGCCGAAGCGGGCACCGTCGCGGTGCTCCTCCCCGGCGCTTTTTATGCGCTGCAGGAAAGCCGCAAGCCGCCGGTGCAATTGCTCCGCGACCACGGCGTTCGCATCGCCGTCGCCACCGACTGCAACCCCGGCACGTCGCCTCTGCTGTCGCCGATCCTGGCAATGAACATGGCCTGCACCCTGTTCGGGCTGACTCCGGAGGAGGCGCTGGCCGGCATGACCATCAACGCCGCACATGCGCTCGGCCTCGAAAAGGACATTGGCAGCATTGCGCCCGGCAAAGCCGCCGACCTCGCCGTGTGGCGGCTCGAAAGCCTCGCCGAGCTCGGCTACTGGATCGGCCTGCCGGGGCCGGAGCGCCGCATCTTCGGAGGATTGGACGCTTGACGGATCGCCGCGACAACAGCCGCCATATCCGTGCCCGCCGCGGGCCTGAAATTGTCGCCAAAAGCTGGGCGACCGAAGCGGCGGTTCGCATGCTGATGAACAACCTCGACGCCGAAGTCGCCGAGGACCCACAAAGCCTGGTCGTCTACGGCGGCATCGGCCGCGCGGCGCGCAACTGGGCCTGCTTCGACAAGATCGTCGACACGCTCGAACGGCTCGGCAACGAAGAGACCCTGCTGGTCCAGTCGGGCAAGCCGGTCGGCGTGTTCCGCACCCACAAGGACGCACCCCGCGTACTGATCGCCAACTCCAACCTCGTCCCCAAATGGGCGACATGGGAGGTGTTCAACCAGCTCGATCGCGCCGGCCTGATGATGTACGGCCAGATGACCGCCGGCAGCTGGATCTACATCGGCACCCAAGGCATCGTCCAAGGCACGTTCGAGACCTTCGCCGAAATGGGTCGCCAGCATTATGGCGGCGACCTCAAGGGCAAATGGATCCTCACCGCCGGCCTTGGCGGCATGGGCGGCGCGCAACCTCTCGCGGCGGTGATGGCCGGCGCCCACTGCATCGCCATCGAGGTCCAGGAAAGCTCGATCGAGAAGCGCCTTGAAACCCGCTATGTCGATCATCGCGCGACCAGCATCGACGAAGCGCTCGAGATTATTCGCGCTGCCACCGAACCGACCAGCGTTGGCCTGCTCGGCAACGCCGCCGAAATCCTGCCCGAAATGCTGGAGCGCGGCATCCGCCCCGACGCGCTCACCGACCAGACCAGCGCCCATGACCCGGCCAACGGTTACTGCCCGGCCGGCTGGTCAGTCGCCAAGTGGATCGAAATGCGTGAGCGCGACCCCGCCGCCGTCGCCACCGCTGCGCGCCAATCGATGGCCAAGCATGTCGAAGCGATGCTGGCGTTCCAGAAACTCGGCGTGCCGACCTTCGATTATGGCAATAACATCCGCCAGGAAGCGCTCGACACTGGCGTCGCCCACGCCTTCGACTTCCCCGGCTTCGTCCCGGCTTACGTCCGGCCTTTGTTCTGCCGCGGCATCGGCCCGTTCCGCTGGGTCGCGCTGAGCGGCGATTCCGAGGACATCTACAAGACCGATCAGCGGGTGAAGGAGCTGATCCCCGACGATCCCCACCTCCATCGCTGGCTCGACATGGCCCGCGACCGGATCGCCTTCCAGGGCCTCCCCGCCCGTATCTGCTGGGTCGGCCTCGGCCAGCGCCACCGCTTGGGCCTCGCGTTCAACGAGATGGTCAAGAACGGCGAAGTCTCCGCCCCGATCGTCATCGGCCGCGACCACCTCGACTCAGGCAGCGTCGCCTCACCCAATCGCGAAACCGAAAGCATGAAGGACGGCAGCGACGCCATCTCCGACTGGCCGCTGTTGAACGCTTTGCTCAACACCGCGTCGGGCGCGACCTGGGTCTCGTTCCACCACGGCGGCGGCGTCGGCATGGGCTATTCGCAGCACGCCGGCATGGTCATCGTCGCCGA
>NZ_JANMCO010000088.1:0-9008 GCF_031361285.1 Sphingomonas sp. | reverse complement strand
GACTATTTCCGCCTCGGGGCGCTCGAGGTTAGCCCCGACGGCAAGCTCGCCGCGATTCTAGTCGACGACAATGGCTCGGAGCGGTTCCAGCTCCGCATCCGCGACCTCGCTTCGGGCCAGGACATCGAGACCGTCACCGATGTCGGCATCGGCCAACCTTTGTGGTCGAGCGACAGCGCCGGCATCGTCTTCACCGAGGTCAACGAGAATTGGCGCAGCTATCGCGCCCGGTATCATCGCCTCGGCCGCCCGACCGACCAAGCCGTAACGCTCTACGAAGAGACCGGGGAATTGGGCTTCAGCGTCGGTGTCGGGCTGTCGCAGGACCGCTCGCTGATCTTCATTTCGACCGGCGACAATGCGACCAGCGAAGTGCGCTTCGTCACGGCCGCCGACCCGGCCGCGCCGCTGACTCTGATTGCGCCGCGCCAGACCAACCGCGAATATTCGGCCGACGCGGCGCACGGCAAGTTGTGGATCCTGACCAACGACGACCATGTCAATTTCCGCCTGGCCGAGGCCGACCCGACCGCGCCGACAGACTGGACAACCGTGATTCCCGGCTCAACCCAAGTCTATTTGCGCGGGGTCACTGCGTACCGCGATCACCTCGCCATTTCGCAGCGGGTCGATGGGCTCGACCAATTGGTGCTGCGCACATATTCTGGCGAGGAGGCGCGGATCCCGTTTCAGGAGGCGAGCTACGCGGCCGGTTTCGGCGGCAATCCCGAGTTCGCGCCCGCCGCCTACCGCTTGGTCTACTCATCGATGGTTACGCCGCTGACGGTCTACGATTACCGCCCGGATAGCGGAGAGCTCGAAACATTGAAGGTGCAGGAGATCCCGTCCGGCTACGACCCGTCGCAGTACCGCACCGAACGCCTGATGGTGCCGGCCCGCGACGGCCAGCAGGTCCCGGTGTCGTTGGTCTATCCCAAGGGGTTCGAGAAGAACGGCACCGGCAAGCTCTTCCTTTATGCTTACGGCGCCTACGGCATGGCGGTCCCGCCGAGTTTCGGGACGGCAAGGATCAGCCTGCTCGACCGTGGCTGGGCCTATGCCATCGCCCACATCCGCGGCGGCGACGACCTCGGCTACGACTGGTTCTTGCAGGGGAAGCTCGAGCAGCGCACCAACAGCTTCAATGATTTCGCCGACGTGGCGAAAGGCTTGATCGCGCAAGGTTTCACCAAGGCCGGCAACATCGCCATCGAGGGCCGCTCGGCAGGCGGCGAGCTGATGGGCGCGGTGGCCAATAGCGATCCTGATCTGTGGGGGGCGATCATCGCCGGCGTGCCGTTCGTCGACGTCCTCAATACGATGCTCGACGATACGCTGCCGCTGACGCCTGGCGAATGGCCCGAATGGGGCAATCCGATCATCGACAAAGCCGCATTCGACCTCATCCGCAGCTACTCACCGTACGACAATGTCACCGCCCAAAATTATCCGCCGATGCTGATTACCGGCGGGCTCAACGATCCGCGTGTGACTTATTGGGAGCCGACGAAATGGGCGGCCCGGCTGCGCGCGACCAAGACCGACGGCAATCTGTTGCTGCTGAAAATCGAAATGGGCGCCGGCCATGGCGGCAAATCCGGCCGCTGGGAGCATTTGAAAGAGGTCGCCGAAGCTTATGCGTTCGCTTTGACGCAGGTATCCCCCTCTCCCGCGAGCGGGAGAGGGTTGGGGTGAGGGTTCTTGCTCCTATCGGAAAAGCCAATCCACACGCCCGCCGTCTCAGGCGAGACTCGACGGACGCCGAGCAGCTGATGTGGCGGGCATTGCGGAGCCGGCAGCTCGCCGGCCTCAAGTTCCGCCGTCAGGCAACGATCGGTCCGTACATCCCCGACTTCGTGTGCGTCGAGGCAAGGCTCGTGGTTGAGATCGATGGCGGTCAACACGACGAGGAATTGGACCGCCAACGCACAAGGTTCCTGGAGCAGCACGGGTTCAAGATGCTGCGGTTCTGGAACAACGACGTTCTGGAGAATTCCGATGGAGTCCTGGAGACGATTCTCCGAGCTGCACGGGCGGGGACGGAAGAAGAACCCTCACCCTGCCCTCTCCCGCGCGCGGGAGAGGAGAAGAAATGACGCGGCCCACGTTCGAAATGGCGTTTACGGCGCGGCCGGAGCACATTGATGAGCTGGGCCACGTCAACAATGCGGTGTGGGTGCAATGGATCCAGGAGGTCGCGGTCGCCCATTGGGACTCGGTCGCCGACCCCGCCCACAAGGAGGCCTATTTCTGGGTAATCGTGCGGCACGAGATCGATTACCTCCGCGCCGCATTGGAAGGCGACCGGGTGGTCGGGCGCACCTGGGTCGGCGAAGCGCCGAAGGGCGCGCGGTTCGACCGCCACATGGAATTCACCGGCAATGACGGCCGGATCTGCGTCCGCGCCCGCACTTATTGGGCAATCATCGACAAGGCGTCGGGCCGCCCGATCCGAGTCCCGCCCGAGGTAGTGGCGCCGTTCATGACCGAGGAGTAGATAGCCCGCGATGACCCGCCCGATCCTCCACGACTATGCCAAATCGTCCGCCGCTTACCGGGTGCGGATTGCGCTCAATCTCAAGGGGATAGAGTACGACCACCACAAGGTGAACCTGCTGGAAAGCGAACAGCAGGCCGACGAGTATCGCGCCCTCAATCCGCAGGGCCTGGTACCGATGCTCGAAATCGACGGGCTGAAGCTCACCCAAAGTTTGGCGATCATGGTCTACCTCGACCAGCGCTTTCCCGAGCCGCCGCTGATGCCGGCCGATCCCGCCGAGGGCGCCCACGTCCGCGCCATGGCGCTGGCGATCGCCTGCGATATCCACCCGCTCAACAATTTGCGGGTGCTCAAATATCTCGCCGGACCGCTGCGGCTGGGCGAAGACGAGCGTCAGGACTGGTACGCCCACTGGATCACCGAAGGGTTCACCGCGCTGGAGACGATGGCCGCGCCCCGGGCCGGCGCGTTCATGTTCGGCGACAGCCCGACCATTGCCGACATCTGCCTGGTGCCGCAGATGTTCAACGCGCGGCGGTTCAACGTGCCGGTCGACGCCTTTCCGACCTTGCTGCGCGCCGATGAAAACGCCAATCGCCTCGACGCCTTCATCGCCGCCCATCCCGATCGCCAGGAGGTGCCAAAGTGAACCGCGTCGACGACATCAACCGCGGTATGGCGGGGATGACGGCACTCGAATCGGTCGACATCCCGAGCTTGGCGGGCAAGGTCAGCGACGAGGAATGGGCGATCCGGGTCGATCTCGCCGCCGCTTACCGGCTGGTCGCGCATTACGGCTGGGACGACCTCATTTTCACCCATTTGTCGGCGCGAATTCCGGGGCCGGAGCATCATTTCCTCTTGAATCCGTACAATCTGATGTTCGAGGAAGTGACCGCCTCATCGCTGATCAAGGTCGACACCGAAGGCAATCCGGTCGATCCGACCCCGTTCATCACCAATCCGGCCGGTTTCACCATCCATTCGGCGATCCACATGGCGCGCGAGGATGCGCAGGCGGTGATGCACCTCCACACGCCCGCCGGGCAGGCGGTCGCGGCGCATGCCGACGGGCTGCTGCCGCTAACCCAGACGGCGATGCTGATCCGCGGCGAGCTGGCGTTTCACGATTATGAGGGGGTCGCGGTCGACCTGTCGGAGCGCGAGCGGATCGTCGCCGATTTGGGCACCAAGAACGCGATGATCCTGCGCAACCATGGCACGCTCGCGGTCGGGCCGAGCATCGGCGAATGTTTCGTGAGGCTCTATTTCCTCGAGCGCGCGTGCCAGGCGCAGATCATGGCGCTGAGTGCGGGCGAAAACATCAACAATCCGCCCCAGGGCGCCCCCGAAACCGCTGCGGCGCAAGGTACCGTGGGTATCGCCGTGGCCGCCAAGTTGCTCGCCTGGCCCGCCCTCAAGCGCAAAGCGTACCGGCTCGACCCGGGGTTCGCGACCTAGGCCGACGCTGCATCTGGCGCGCGGTCGACACCGAGATGGCGGGCGTAGATCCAGCCGATCCCGATCAGGCTCAATCCCAGCGCGATGAACGAGGCGATCCGCGTCACTCCCTCGAGGCCCGAGGCATCGAACAAAAACACCTTGGCGACGGCCGCCAGCATCAAGGCCAGCGAAGCAAGGCGCCAATCGCGGTCACGGCGGGTAATTCCCCAGACCAGGAAGCCTATCGCCAGGGCAATAGCGAGAATTGAGCGGCCGATGTCCTCCGCCGACGACAGCTCGGGGCCGACCAGCACGGAGCCGTGGAACAATTGCCGCAGCGTCGAGAAGGCAAACAAAGTGATCAGGGCCATCTGAACGATGCCGAGCACCCGCTGAGCGGGTCGCGACGAAAGCCATTGCCGGGCGGTGACTGCCAACCCCAGCGCCAGCGCGTAGACCGGCAGGAGCAGGTTGACGATCGGCCATGCTCCCACCGCCTGCGCATTCCACAGCGGGTTGTGGAGCAGTAAAGTGTAAAGTGTGAGGTGGCTCGCCGCGGCGATTGCTAGGCCAATCGCCACGCGGCGGTCAGCAAATTTCAGCGCGACCGCCGCCGCGCTGACCAGCAACAGCTCCCAAATCATCCGCTCGGCGAGACCCAGCGCGACGAATGCCTCGGGCGATCCGATCGCGAACACCTGCTTGTAGAGGCTGTGCGCACCGATGGTGGCGAGGATTGCCGCGAGGTTGAGCCCGATGACCCGCTCGAGTGGGCGCAGGCGGGCATAAGCGAGCGCCACCGCGGCTCCGACGAACAGGCCTGGGATCAGGAGTTTCAGGAGTGCGGCTTCCTGATGCGGAACAGCCCCAATCAACATGGGAATACCGACCAGCGAGTCCGCGGCTGCGGAGCTCCAGGTCAGCAGCGGCCACGTCGCCGACACCAGGATCAGCATAGCAAAGGCGGCCATCGCCGGGACCAGCCGCTCGTTGGCCAGCCGTCGCCCGGTCCAGACGGCGGCCAGCAGCAGCGCCGGCGCAATCAGCGGCTCGACTCGCTCGGCCACAATCAGTGAGAGCCCACCGCACAGAAACAGCGGGGCAAGGAATTGCGCGATGGAGCGGGCAGCGCGGTTGCCGTCGCGCCAAGCGAACAGGCCGGCGATTCCGGAAAGCGACACCCAACGCAGCGCATCCAGATTTTCGGGAACGCTCAGTCCGTTTAACGTTTCGGTGAACGGAATGACGAGCGCGCCGACGGCAGCGAAAATCCAGGCGACCGGCTCGAAACGCCGACCGTCGGCGGCCTGCCCCAAGTGGAGCAACCCGAAACCGATCGCGGCGACGGCGACCGAGAACGACCAGGCTGGAAGCAGCAGGTTTGCCGCCACGGAGAGCAGGAACGCGGCCACGGTCGACAGGATGACGAAACGGGCATCGCCGCTGCGACCAGGATTTCGCCAGCCAAGCGCGGCGCAGCTGCCGGCGGCCAAAGCCAGGCTGAGGCCAAGCAATCCAAACCACGCATCCAGTGAAGCGTCGGCGCGGTAGAAATGGAACATCGGCAAGATCAGCCCGCAAAGGCACAAAGCACCGATCTGGGCAGCTTCCAGCAACCCGCCCTTGGCTCGCCACAGGCGCCACCAGGCGGGCGGCCCGCAGACAGCGAAGCCGCCGGCCAGGACCAAGGCGAAGTCGCGCGCGAAGGGCGTCGGCCATGCGCCCATCAGCAGCAGTGCGATCAGCAGCGCCACGGCAGGCAGGCGCTCGAGTGCCGGGTCGCGCCGCGCCAGCCACAGCGAGGCGAGCGAGATCAGCGCATACAGTCCCCAATTGATCAGCGCGAAACCGCCCATCGCGACCAGCGCCGCCATCTGCGCGGCCGCAACGATCGCGGCGATCAGTTGCAGCTGGTTGCGGCGGTCGCCGGCGAAACCCAGCGCCGGAATGCCGACCCCGAGCAACAGCAGGTAAAGCCCGAGCGAAATCGAGCTCGGCGCGTCGAGCACGCCGCCGAGGAGCAGCAGCAGGCCCCAGCCGAAGCCGCCAACCAGGGCGCTGATGCCAAGCCACGCCCAGCGCTGGTTGCGCGACAGGGTGCACAATCCGCCGACGGCCAGCGCAAGGTAGAGGGACAGCAACGGCACATTCGGCTCGTCAGACCCAATCAACGCCGGCGCCGCCAGCCCGCCGGCCAACCCCAGCAGCGCGCTTGGCGCACCGAATCGGGTGGCGAGGAACAGCGCCAGCCCGGTCACCGCGGCCATGCCAAGCATTGCTGCGAGAGGGTCAATCAGGCCGTAGGCGTTGGTGGCGATGAGGATGCTCGCGTACAGGCTCGCGAGCCCGGCGCCGGCCAACGACTGGCGGACTCGCGGGTCGCGAACCCGCGCTTCCTGGCGCAGCGCGAACTCGGCGGCGGCGATCAAGACCGCCCCGAACGCAAGTCCAGAGATGACTCGAACGGCCGGCGTCAGCAGGCCGGATTCGATCGACAATTTGACGATCAGCATGCCCGCAATGGCGAGGGTGATGCCGCCGGCCCAGATCGGTAGCCGCCGGCCGAACAATTCCTCGAAATCAAAGTTCAGTATCCGGGCTCGAACGTCCGGTTCTTTGGCTTGGGTTTCAGATTCTTTGGATGGCTCAAGGGTCGGACTCTCATCCACCGTGGCGGCCGCGACCTGAGGCACTTCCTCGACGACAGCGGGTTCCTCGGCGAGCGCCGGTTGTTCCCGAGCGCCAAGGATTGCCGGGGCGCGAAATTCGGCAAACGGGTCCGCGACAGGTTCGAGCGCGTCGAGGCGGCGTTCGAATTGGCCGAGCCGACGGTCGAGATAAACGACGTACGCAATCAGCCCAATAACCAGCCAGACCATTGCTCAACCTCCCGCTGAACTCTCAATACGCAACAATTGAACACTGTTCAACTAGAAATTGGACAGTGTTCAATTGATAAGCTAAGACAGCCGAATGGGGCGGCGATCGGATCACAGCAGGCCGGAGCTGGCGCAGCTGATCGTCGCCGAAGGCCATCGCCAAATGGCCGAACGCGGCTTCGCCGGTTTCTCGGCACGACGCGTAGCGCGCGCCATCGGCTATTCGGTCGGCACCCTCTACAACGTCTTTCCCAGCCACGATTATCTCGTGTCGGCGATCAACGCGCGAACCTTCGAACTGTGGACCGCGCACCTGAGAGGCAATCTCGAGCGCAGTGGCGAGGATCGCATCAAGGCGCTCGTCGAGGCCTATTTCAGCTTCGCCCGCGACAACCCCAACTTGTGGATGGCGATCTACGACCATCGGCTGCCGCCAGGGATGGTGATGCCCGAAGCGGACGCCGAGCGCCGCGCCGAGTTGGTCGGGATCGTCGTCGCCGAGGTCGCCAAGGTCGTTCAGGATCGTTCGCCGGAGGAGCTGCAACGGCTAGCCCGCTCGCTCATCGCGACGGTCCACGGCCACTGCGCCTTCGACTTGAACGGCAGCTTCGAGCTGATGAAGGAACCCGACCCGGTCGGGATCGCCCTTGACCGGGTACGCCAGGCGCTCGCCGCCGAGAGTGGCTAACGAACGCCAAAGTTTGGTCGGGGAGAGAGGATTCGAACCTCCGGCCCCTGCCTCCCGAAGACAGTGCTCTACCAGGCTGAGCTACTCCCCGACCGACCACCGAGCGTAAAGCCGCGGGGGTCAAGGCGCGGGCTTGGTAGCTTGGGGGTTGGGATAGCGCAAGGGAGGCACGGGGCCTCAGTGCCCGAGAGTCTTGAGCCATTCGTCGACGCGGACCATTTTCTCGCGCGGGCTGCCGGCACGGGCGGCGGCTTCCTCGGCGGCCTCGATCCGGCGCCAGTCGGCGAAATTGGTAGCTTTGACGCCGCGTTCCGTGAGCAGGCGCTTGAGGCCTTCACTGCCCGCGCGGTCGCTGCCGTTACCCGCCGGCATGGCGATCGCGATCGCTTCGGCCACTTCATAGCCGTCGGGACGGTTGGTGCCGATCGTCCCGGTCGGTCCGCGCCGCGCCCAACCGACGGCGTATAGCCGGTCCGCGATGCGGCCGGCCTCGTTGAGGAATTTGCCGCTGCGCTCGTCATAGGGGACGCCGGCGATCGGCGGGGTGGTGTAACCGATGCAACTGACGATCAGCGATGCGGGGACTTCATAGGTTTCGCCGGTGCCGCGCGCGCCGCCTTTCTCGTCGAGTTCTGTGCGTTCGACGATCAGCCGCTCGGCATGGCCCCCATTATCTTTGGCGCCCTCGATTGAGAGCGGCTTGGCGAAGAAATCGAACACCATCGATTTGGGCCGGTTCGCGCGGATGTCGTTGAAATCACGCAAGATCGTGACTGATTTGCGCTGGCCTGGCTCGAGTGCGTCGTCGGCCTCTCGCGGTGGGAAATCGGCGAGGTCGACCAACGGCAGCGCCGCTTCCAAATGGCCGAGCTCGCCTAATTCCTTCGGCGTCATCGCAATCTGGTGCGGGCCGCGCCGGCCGAGGATGGTGATCGTCTTGATCGCCGACCGATCAAGCGCATCGAGTGCGTGGCCGACGATGTCCGAGCCGTGGAACTCGGCTTGAGTCTTCGACAGGATCCGCGCGACGTCGAGCGCAACATTGCCGTTACCAATCACCGCGGCGTGCGTCCCGTCGAGTGGCGGATCGAGGTCAGCAAAATCGGGGTGGCCGTTGTACCAGCCGACGAACTCGGCCGAGCCGATGACGCCGGGCAAATCTTCGCCGGGGATGCCGAGCTTGCGGTCGTGCGGCGCGCCGATGGCCAGGATCGCTGCGTCGTAGAGTTCGAGCAGCTCCGCCACCGACACGTCGTCGCCGACCGTAACATTGCCGATGAAATCGACCCCGGCGCAATCCGCGACCTTGTCGTAGCGCTTGCTCACTGCCTTCAACGACTGGTGGTCAGGTGCAACGCCGAAGCGGATCAGCCCGTAGGGAACGGCATAGCGGTCGAGGATGTCGACGCGGGCGGCGCCGCCATAGGCTTTTTCCAGTGCCTCAGCCGTATAGAAGCCCGCCGGACCCGAACCGACCACCGCGAAATGCCGCATTCAC
>NZ_JANMCO010000081.1:0-3419 GCF_031361285.1 Sphingomonas sp. | reverse complement strand
GCCACGCCGCCGAGGTGCTGGCGGCGGCGCGCTCGCTCGGCTGAGCTGCCGTGCCCAACATTGTCATCGCGGATTTCGAAAGGGCCTATTTGATCGGCAATTGGGTCATCCTGATTGCGATGTTGCTGGTGGTACCGATGCGCCGCACGCCCGAGGCGACGAGGAGCTGGCTGCTGCTCATCTTTTTCCTGCCAGTTGTCGGCTTGCTCCTCTATCTGGCGATCGGGCGAACCCGCTTTCCAGCCTGGCGCCGCGCCAGGTTCGCCCGCCTGTCGCCTTTTCTCGAGAGTGTGTCCGCGAAGTTCGCGGCGACATCGATCGACCCCGCAGACCCGCGCTACTCCGCGCTGGCTTTGGCGCAAAAACTTGGCGGTTGGCCCGCAGTGGATGGCAATACCGTCGCATTTTTGGACGATTACGACGATGTCATCGCTCGGTTGATTGCCGATATCGATAGCGCCCGGCTCAACGTCCGGCTCCTGGCCTATATTTTTGCCGATGATCCGACCGGTCGCCTGGTGATCGACGCGCTCGGCCGGGCCGTCCGGCGGGGCGTTGCCTGCCATGTCCTGGTCGATCCGATTGGTTCGCACCACTGGATCCGCAATACCCTCCGGCTCCTGCGGCAAGGCGGCGTCGAGACCCGGGAAACCCTGCCGTTGCATTTGCTTCGCGGCCGCACCCGCCGCGACATGCGCAATCATCGCAAATTGTTCCTGATCGATGGCACCATCGGCTACGCCGGGTCGCAGAATATAGTCGCCAAGGATTTCCGGCCGGGCATCGTCAACCGGGAGCTCGTGCTGCGCATGACCGGACCAGTCGTCGCACAGATGGACGCGCTGTTCGTCGGCGACTGGTATCTTGAGACCGAGACCATGCTTTCGACGCGGATCGACCCGCCGGCCTCGACCGGTGCCGCGATAGCGCAATTGCTGCCGAGCGGCGCCGACCATGGTGCCCAGGGGTTCCAGATCCTGCTCGTCTCGCAAATTCATGGCGCGCAAGATCGCGTCATGATCACGACCCCTTACCTCATTCCCGATGAAGGATTGCTCGGCGCCATGCGAACCGCCGTGCTGCGCGGGGTGGCGGTCGATGTGATCGTGTCCGCCGTGACCGACCAACCACTCGTCAACCTCGCCCAGCGTTCCTTTTATGACGAACTGCTCGCAATGGGAGTTCGGATCCACCGCTACCGAGACAATTTGCTGCATGCCAAGACGGTCAGTATCGACGGCACGCTCGCAGTCGTCGGATCGAGCAACGTCGATATTCGATCCTTTCAATTGAACGAGGAGGCGAGCGTCATGCTCTACGATCCATCGTCAATTGCGACCCTCGAATCGATCCAGCGGGATTACATTCTGCACAGCAGTTCGTTGAACCTCATAGAGTGGCGCCGGCGCGCGCCACTGACTAAGGTAGCCGAGAATTTGGCCCGTCTCGTAACTCCACTTCTCTGAAGCCGATCGCCTGGCATGCGGATCACAACATGGAGGCAAGCAATTGCCCAAGCATTCCCACATCCTCAACGCGGCTTCGAACCTCCTCGGCATCGCCCTGATCATCGTGACCGCCCTCCACGTGACCGGCCGGAACACACATACGGTGGCCGATGAGATCGCGTGGCTGTCGGCGATTTGTTTCACGCTCAGCTGTGTCTTCTCCTATTTCGCCATTCGGGCCGAGGCGCGGTCGAAGCGCTACGAGCTGTGGGCGGATCGTATCTTTCTCGCAGGCCTGTTCAGCCTGCTCACGGCGGTCACGACACTGGCCTTCCTGCGAAGTTGATCAATCACCTGCGCTTTTGTCCAACGATGTCGCACTCGGATCGAGTTTGGTGAGAATGCGGTCGAGCTTTTTGGCGATTGCAACGTCGATCTTTTCGTGGAGCCGCATGATTTCCAGTTCAGCGCGCAGATTGATCTCGAAGTCGAGGCTTGCCGCAACCCTGTCCTTCGCCGCTTGCCGATTTTGACTCATCAAGATGATCGGCGCCTGGACTGCCGCGAGGGTCGACAGCATCAGGTTGAGGAAGATGTAAGGGTAGGGATCGAAGGCAAGATTGAAATGCGCCAATACGTCTGTGTTGAGGATCATCCATCCGAACAACACCAGCGCGAAGGCGATGATGAAGCCCCATGACCCCCCGATTGCAGCGACCCGATCCGACAGCCGTTCGCCCTATTTTGATTGTTCATCCGAAACATCCGCGGCGTCGCGGCTGATCGGAATTCCGTGTTGGATTCCGCGCAAGACATTCTCTTCCTCGGGTTCGAGTGCCTGCCTTTGCTTGCGAAAAAGGCGCTCGGCCAGCGCATCGAGATGAAGATTCGTGGACATGTTCGATCTCCTCACGCGCACAGGGTACCTTACGCGGCCAAGGCGCGCACGTCAGCGAGGTAGCGCGAACCTATTTGCCGGCGAGGTCGCGCAGCATCAGCTGCCAGTGGACGACATTGTCGTAGAGCGACTCGATCGGCAGCCGCTCATCCTTGCCGTGGGCGCGGAAGTCGGTCGGTAACACCAGAGCGACGCCATTGGTGCCGTAAACCGGGATCCCGGCGACCCGGAACGGGCGCGCGTCGCTCGCCCCGGTCGACATTTCGGGGAACACCGGCATGCCCGGGTGCAGCGTTTGGGCCGCACGCGTGAAGGCGCCGGTGACGTCGGGGCGAAGCGGCGAGCTGATTGACGAGACGTATTTGTCGTTGCGGCTGACCACCACCGTCGGGTCGGCGACGATGCTGGTGAGCTCGGCCTGGATTGCGTTGGGGTCGGTGCCGGGGAAGATGCGGCAGTTGATCATCGCGGTGGCGAGCTGCGGCAGCGCGTTGTCGGCGTGGCCAGCGAACAGCCGGGTCGGCACACAGCGGGTGCGGGTCAGTGCGACTTCGCTTTCGCTCGCCTCGATCGCATCGGCGGCCGCATCATCCTTGGGATTGGCCAGCCAGGCGCGCATGGCATCGCCGAGCGGGCCCTTCTCCTGCCTGGCGCGCCCCGCAAAATAGGCTCGCGTCGTTTCGCTTTGCATCGGCGTGAAGCGGTATGCCTCGATCTTGTCGAGCGCATGGGCGAGGCTGTAGATCGCATTGTCCGTGCGCGGCTTGGACGAATGGCCGCCGCGGTTGCGCACGGTCAGTGTATAACTGGCAAAGGTCTTCTCGGCGGTCTGCATCCTGAAGCCGGCGTTGGTCCCGTCGGGGTTGAACCCGCCACCGCCGGCATCCGCATTGAGGCCGTATTCGGGGTTGCCGAGCAACTCACGCCATTCAGTCGCGCCCTTGTCGGCGCCGATGCCGTTGGTTTCCTCATCGCCGGTGAACAGCACGACGATGTCGCGCTTTGGCTTGAAGCCGGCCGCTTTGAGATTGATCATCGCCTGGGTGACGGCGGTGATGCCGTTCTTCATGTCG
>NZ_JANMCO010000054.1:0-4670 GCF_031361285.1 Sphingomonas sp. | reverse complement strand
GGGAGCGGACGCGGAGCCGGTTCATGTTGCAGTGCGAGCTTATGTTGCAGTGCAATGGCCTCAGGTAGTAGGCTGCCAATCGGGTTTTTGGAGCGGTTCATGGCAAAGTCTTCGGGCAAGGCGACAATCAAGAAGTACGCGAACCGGCGGCTTTATGACACCGAAAGCTCGACTTACATCACGCTCGACCATTTGGCGGCGATGATCAAAGCCGGCCGTGAGTTTGAAGTCGTCGACGCCAAGACCAACGAGGACATCACGCGGCACGTCCTGACCCAGATCATCGTCGATGAAGAAGCGCGTGGATCGACCATGCTGCCGGTCAATTTCCTGCGGCAGTTGATCGGGCTTTACGGTAATTCGATGCAAGGCATGGTGCCGCAATATCTCGAAGCGGCGATGGACGCGTTCCAGCGCAACCAGACGGTGATGCGCGACGCGTTCGGGACCAATGTGCTGGCCGATTTGGCGAAGAAAAATATGGCGATGTTCGGCGAGGCGAGCCGGGCGTTTACGCCACCGACAAAAGCGGACGCCGACAAGAAAATGCGCGACGATGAGGTCGAGAAGCTGCGCGCCGAACTGGCCGCGCTGCAGGCCAAGGTCGACCGGCTGGGCAGCTGAGCGCGATCGTGCGCAGTTTGCTTGCGGCGCTGATCTCGCTGGTTCCAGTTGCGGCGGCAGCGGCGCCAGCCCCGGCGCGGGATTTCAGCATCGCAACGGTGGCGCCAGGGGCATGGACCTATCAGGCACTGCCGGGCGCGAGCGAAGCGCGATTCGTCGACAGCGGTGGCATCGCGCGGCTGGTAATCCGCTGCACCAAGGCATCGCGGCAGGTGAGTTTTTCACCGATGACGGCGGTCGCCGCGGCAAGTATTTTCGTCTGGACCAGCTCCATGAGCCGCAATATCGCGGTGCGTTTCGACGCCAAAGCAATGCGCGTCACGGCCGATTTCAGCGCCTTCGACCCTCTGCTGGACGCGATCGCCTTCAGTCGTGGACGAGTGGCGGTAGGACTGGCGGGCGGTGCGTCGCTGGTGGTGCCGGCGTGGCCCGAAGCAGCCCGAACGATCGAAGATTGCCGAATTTGAAATACATTACAAGACTTGCTTTGCGAGCCAACAAGACTCATGTTCACATTAGTTTCAACGTAGCGAAAGGAGGTGATCCGATGTCTCATGGTTCAGCAGAGGGGTCGGTACGAACTGTTCACGAGGTGATGCGCTAGCTCACCTGGAACGGTCGGAACCTCCGGCCGCTGACCATGTCGAAGGGGATCGTCGTTCAGTCGACGGTCCCCTTTTACTTGTCCGCATTTTCGTGTTCAGACAGCGTCGACGCGCGACCGCGGCGGGAACTGTTACGCGGCCCAAGTGTCTACCTGTTGATAAAGGGAGGTTTTGCAATGGCGAAATCGAGCACGAAGAAGAGTTCAACCAAGTCTCCGCGGTCGGCCAAATCAACCGTCGATAAAATTGCCAAGGCGGCGATGAGCCGCGAAATGCTGGGCGCCGGACTGGCCGCAGCCGCGGCGGCGATCAGCGCCAGCCCCAAGGCCCGCCGTGCGATCCGCGACGCCGGCCTGGATGCGGCGGACTCCGCGTCGCAGGCAGCCACCAACGTCATGGCCAGCGCAAGCAAGCTTGGCGCCTTGATCGCTGAAGCGGTTGCGGAAGCCGCTCAGCGCGTGATGTCGGGCAAATGGTCGGAAGATAATGGCGGCAAGACGACGGCGGCGGCGAAGGCGAAGAAGCCAGCGGCGCGCAAGACTGCCGCCAAGCGCAAGGCCCCGGCCAAGCGCAATTCGGCGAGCAGTGCGAAAAAGACCAGAGTCACCAAGAAAAGCGCGGCCAAGAAAAGCACTGCGGCCCCGCGCAAGACCGGCACGCGAGCCAAAGCGGCCCGGCCCAAGACTCGCCGCACCGCCAAGGCCAAGCCAGCGACGCCGGCTAAAACCTAGGCGGCTTGTCCCGCGAACTGCAGGCGGGCGAGGCTGGCATACAGCCCGCCCGCGTCGTTCAGCGTCGCGTGGGTGCCTTCCTCGACAATTCGGCCGCCATCCATGACGATGATGCGGCTGGCGGCGCGCACGGTTGCCAGGCGGTGTGCGATGACGACGGTCGTGCGGGTTTTCATCAGCCGCTCGAGCGCTTCCTGAACGAGTTGTTCGCTGCGCGCGTCGAGCGCCGAAGTTGCTTCGTCGAGCAACAGCAACGGCGAATCGCGCAATAGTGCGCGGGCGATGGCGATGCGTTGGCGCTGGCCGCCGGACAGGCGCGCACCGCCTTCGCCCAGGAAGCTGTCATAGCCACCCGGCAGCTGGACGATGAATTCGTGCGCGTTGGCGGCCTTGGCGGCGTCCTCGATGTCCGCGTCGCTCGCATCCCAGCGGCCGTAGCGGAGGTTGTCCTTGGCCGAGGCCGCGAATAGCACGCTGTCCTGCGGCACGAAGGCGATGCGTTGACGGATGGCGGCGGGGTCGGCATCGCGCAGGTCGACGCCGTCCAGGGTGACGCGGCCTTCCTGCGGGTCGTAGAAGCGCAGCGCGAGCTGGAACAAGGTGGATTTCCCCGCTCCCGATGGTCCGACCACGGCAATGGTTTCGCCCGGCGCAATCGCCAGTGTGAGTTCGTGCACGGCCTTGTCGTCGGGCCGGGTCGGATAGCGGAAACTGACATTCTCGAAGCTAAGCGCGCCGCGGGCCGGCTGCGGCAGCGGTACCGGGTTGGCCGGTGCGCGAATTTCCGCCCTGGCGCGCATCAACTCCTCGATGCGACCGGCGGCGCCCGATCCGCGCAGCAAGTCACCATAGACTTCGGTCAGCGCGCCGAACGCGCCGCCAACCAGCACGCCGGTGAACACGAAGGCGGCGATCGAACCGCCGGTCATCCGTCCCTCGGCGACGTCGGACGCACCTTCCCATAGCAGCATGACGATCGACCCGAACACCAAGGCGATGATGGTGAAGGTCATCACCGCGCGCATGGTGAAGCGGCGGCGGGCAACGAAAAATGCGCTTTCGACCGCGCTGCGGAAACGCCCGAGTTCGCGTTCTTCCTGGCCGAAAGCCTGGACGACCTTCATCGCGCCCAGCGTCTCGGACACGGTCGAGCCGACGTCGGCGATCCGGTCCTGCGAGGAGCGGCTAAGGCTGCGAATGCGGCGGCCGAAAAACACCACGGGTCCAAAGACGATTGGGATGCCCACAACCATGAAGCCGGCAAGCTTGGGCGACAGCGCAAACAGATACGCGATGCCGCCAAGGCCAGTGGCGATGTTGCGAAGCGCGATCGACACGCTGGAGCCGACGATTTGCTCGAGGATCGCGGTGTCGGCGGTCAGCCGCGAAGCGATTTCGGACGGCCGGTTCTCCTCGAAGAAGCGCGGTGGCAGGGTCAGCAGATTTTTCTGAACCGCGATGCGCAGGTCGGCGACGGTGCGCTCGCCGATCCACGACACGAAGTAGAAGCGCATGGCGGTCGCCAGGGCCAGCAAGACGACGATGATCAGTAGATAATGGAAGGCGGTGGTGACCGCCTGGGCGCCGGCGCCGCCGGATCCGAAACCCTGATCGATGACCCGCTTGAAGCCGTAGGGGATCGCCAGCGTCGAGGCGGACGACAGGCAGAGGAAGAATATCGCTGCGGCGATTTGCTTGGGATAGCGGGCGGCGTGGCGCCAAACCAGCCACAGATTGCCGATCTTTCCCTTGGGCGCGTCGGTTTCCGGTTCGGTTTGGGTGGCCATGGGCGCGACGCCTAGCAGTGTGGCGGCGACGCCTCAATTGGGGTCGGTATTGCCGCAGTGCAGCATTCCTCTTGCCTCGGGCGGCTAGGAGCGCCACATCGCTTCATTCCCCACTAACTCATCCCCCGAGGTTCGATGCTTTACGACACCTATGAAGTGCAGCGCTCGCTCTTCGCCGGAGCCAGCAAGCTCGCCGGACTGGGCGCCGGATGGCTCAACAACCCCGCAAATCCCATGTCCTACAGCTCGATGGGCCCGCTGGTGGCGGCGAGCCTGGATGTCTTCGCGCATGCCGCGGCGCCGCGCGGCAAGCCGGAGTTCGGGCTCCATTCGACCATCATCGGCCGCAAAATCGTGCCGATTCGCGAGGAGATCGTGCTGCGCAAGCCATTCGGGCAGCTGAAGCGCTTCGTTCGGGTCGGTGCCGGGGAGAATGATCCCAAGCTGCTGATCGTCGCGCCAATGTCCGGCCACTATGCAACGCTGCTGCGCGGGACGGTCGAGCGGCTGCTGCCCAAGCACGACATCTACATTACCGACTGGCGCGACGCGAAGCTGGTGCCGCTGTCGGACGGCAAGTTCGATCGCGACGATTATGTCGATTATCTGATCGAGTTCCTCGAGGCGATCGGCGAGACGAGCGGCAAGCGGCCGCACATGCTGGCGGTGTGCCAGCCGGCGCCGGCGGCGTTCGCGGCGACCGCGCTGATGGAGGCCGACAAGAACCCGTGGCGGCCGAAGACTTTGACCATGATGGGCGGGCCAATCGACACCCGCGAGGCGCCGACCGCGATCAACACGCTGGCCACCCAGCGGCCGCTTGGCTGGTTTCAGAACAACGTCATCGCCACCGTGCCGATGATCTACCCGGGCGCCGCGCGGAAGGTCTATCCGGGCTTCCTGCAGCTTGCCGGCTTCATGAC
>NZ_JANMCO010000022.1:0-2474 GCF_031361285.1 Sphingomonas sp. | reverse complement strand
CGGAAGCGATGGGCGCCGCCGGCCCTCGTGTATGGTGGGACCGCCACGTCCAGGGCGGCCTGCGCTTCGCCGATGAAATCGACCGCGAAGTGACGGAGGCCCAAGTCGTCGTCGTGCTGTGGTCGCAACATGCGATCGGCTCGGCTTGGGTGCAAGACGAAGCCGTCGAAGGCCGTGACAGCGGGCGCTTGGTCCCCGTCACTTTGGACTCGACCAAGCCGCCGCTCGGCTTTCGCCAGTATCAAACGCTGGATCTCTCCGGCGGCGAGTTCCAGCGCCTAGACGAACTGCTACACGCCATCGCCAGCACCGCTGGTGCGTCCGCAACCAGCCAGCCCGCCGAACCACCGCGCCAATATTCGATTTGCGTCCTCCCGTTCGCCAACATGAGCGGGGAATTCGAACAGGAATATTTCAGCGACGGGATCAGCGAGGACATCATCACCGACCTCACCAAAATCTCGGCTTTGTCGGTGGTCGCGCGCAACACCGCCTTCACCTTCAAGGACAAGCCGGTGCGGGTCACCGACGTCGCCCGCGAATTGAACGTCTCCCACGTGCTCGAAGGCAGCGTGCGCAAGTCTGGCGGCCGCGTTCGCATCACCGCGCAGCTGATCGACGGCGCTGCCGGCGACCATATCTGGGCCGAACGCTACGACCGCGACTTGACCGACATTTTCGCCATCCAGGACGAAATTTCGTCGGCGATCGTCGGCGCCTTGAAACTCAAGCTGCTGCCCCAAGAGAAAAAGGCGATCGAGCAGCGCGGAACCACCAACCCCGAGGCCTACGACCTCTATCTGATGGCGCGGGAATATTGGGTGAGCGGCAATTACGGCGACGCGCGGCGCGACCAGACCATCCTTCGGTTGTGCCAGAGTGCGGTCGAAATCGACCCGGACTATGCCGCCGCATGGGCGCTGATGGCGCTGATGCAGGCGGACATTCGCTACCGGGGAACCGACCTTGACGATGACGGGACGGCGGCGGCCGAGAAAGCGCTCCAGCTCAAGCCGAGTTTGGCCGAGCCGCATTGCGTCAGGGCGAGGTTTTTCGCGCAGCATGGCCGGCACGAGGAAGCCAGTGCCGAAATCGCCGTCGCTGTCGGCCTGGACCCCGACTCGTGGGAAGTGAACAAGGAAGCGGCTTTTGTGATGTTCCGGCAGGGGCGAATTGCGGAGGCCGCGCCATACTTCCAACGGGCGGTCGACCTGGTCGAGACCGACTGCCGCAGCGGCGGGATGCTACTGACCTGTTATCGCGGCTTGGGGAATATTGACGCCGCCGCGCGGACAGCACAGATCCTGCTCGAACGGACTGAACGGGCGGTCTCCCAGGACAAGAGCAACGCGGCCGCGCTTGCCCTCGGCGCCGGCGCCCTGGCCGAACTGGGTGAGAGGGACCGAGCCCGGGAATGGATCCGCCGGGCCGTGCTGATCGATCCCGACAACGTCATCATGCGCTATAATCTGGCCTGCTGTTACGCGCTGAGCTTGGACGACGCAGATGTCGCGGTTGAACTGCTGCGGCCGTACGTTTCGAGGGCGAACGCCGCGCAGATGCGCCACGTCGCGTCGGATCCCGATCTCGACAGCCTCCGCGATCACCCGCGCTTCCAGGCGCTGGTCGCCGAGGCGCTAACGCGGATCGCCGCCGCCGAAGTGTAAGGGACGAGCACGATTTGACGCAAGCCGATCAATCGCTCTGTTGCGCCGGAACCCGGGCGACACTCTTGCGTTCAGAGGCGCGGGAAATTTTGCCGTGCGAGGCCGACATGCCTGATGAATTCCACGCCAATTACTTTGCCGGCCGAGAGCTCGACGAGCGCGCGATGAGTGAGCGCGCCACCGACCCGCGCGCCGCCGCCGCCCACATCGAACTGGCCGAGCATTACCAGGCCATGGCCCTGGTGTTCGGCGCCAAGCCCGCGACGAGTACCCCGACCGTCGCCTAGCTCGGTTCGAGCTTCGCGCGCTTACTGATACCCTGCCGCCTCGCGTGAAATATTCGCCCGCCCGCTGACTCTTGGCCGGGCGTCTGGAATCTGTGTCTCCCAAGCTTCGGATTCGCAAAACTGTTTCCCGGCGCAGGCCGGGACCCAGTCCCTTTGCGCGGCGGGCAAAGAATCACACTGGGCCCCGGCCTTCGCCGGGGAACGAGAAAGCGAGCATCATGGCAACCGACGCGGGCAAGATTCTTTCGCGGATCAAGGACGAGGAGATCGATTGGGTCGACCTCCGTTTCACCGATCCCAAGGGCAAGTGGCAGCATCTGACGATGGCCTCGGGCGTGATCGACGACGACATGCTGACCGACGGTTTCATGTTCGACGGCTCATCGATCGCCGGGTGGAAGGCGATCAACGAAAGCGACATGATCCTCAAGCCGGATCTGGACGCGACCTACGTCGATCCGTTCAGCGCCACCCCGATGCTGATCCTGTTCTGCAACATCGTCGAGCCGTCGACCGGCGA
>NZ_JANMCO010000163.1:0-9660 GCF_031361285.1 Sphingomonas sp. | reverse complement strand
TGACCACCCAAGGCGCCGAGCGCGAGCGCGACAGCGACATCCTCGCCAAGCTACTGCTGGCAGCCCGGACCAAGGGCAAGAATATGGAGCAGCTCGGCAAGGTCACGGTCGACTCGCCGATTCCCTATCTGTTGACCGATCTCAACACGATCCTGGTCAACGAAATGGGCAAGCTCGACCGTGCCGGCGACGTGCTGCCGTTCCAGCGGCTCAAGAACAAGCTCGACGAAATTCGCGCCGACCCGCGCTATTCCTTCATGTTCTCGGGCATGCTGGTGTCGGACACGATGGGCAGCCTGCTCGCCAAGCTGTTCCGTCTGCCGAGCCATGGCCGGCCGATCTCAATCGTCGACGTGTCCGGCGTCCCGTCCGAAATCACGTCTGTCGTGGTGTCGGTGCTGGCGCGGATGGTGTTCGATTACGCTATCTGGTCGCGGACCGAAGCCCAGCGGCCGATCCTCCTGGTTTGCGAAGAGGCCCACCGCTACGTCCCCAAGGACGACGCCAGTTCGGGCCAGGCGGTGCGTCGGATCCTCGAGCGGATCGCCAAGGAAGGCCGTAAATATGGCGTCAGCCTCGGCCTGATTACGCAGCGGCCGTCGGATTTGGCCGAAGGCGTGCTGTCGCAGTGCGGCACGATCATCGCCATGCGTTTGAACAACGACCGCGATCAGGCTTGCGTCCGCGCCGCCATGCCCGAAGGCGCGCGCGGCTTCCTCGACGCCATCCCGGCCTTGCGCAACCGCGAATGCATCGTTTGCGGTGAAGGCGTCGCCATTCCGCTGCGGGTTCGCTTCGACGATCTCGAGCCGGAAAAGCGCCCGGCTTCATCCGACCCGAGCTTTGCATCCCTGTGGTGCCAGACCGGCGACGAAGCCGGCATCATCCAGCGCACCATCAAGCGCTGGCGCGGTCACGGCCGCTGAGCCGCCGATTTTAACAGGCGACGTTCGGGCGTTCGCGCTCTCCACCCAATGCCAACATCATTGCGGCATTTCGACATGCCCGCCAAAACCGAACCGCATCGCGGATAATAGCTGGTCGGCGAATCTTTCATCGCTGCGGCTGCGGTAGCGGGCGAACAACGCCGCCGACAGGACGTTCACCGGCACCGCTTCTTCCATCGCCGCGTCGATGGTCCATTGGCCTTCGCCGCTGTCGGCGACCCGGCCCGAAAACCGGGCGAGTTCATTGTCGCCCGCCAGTTCATAGGCGCACAGGTCCAAAAGCCAGGACGCAATCACCGAGCCGCGGCGCCATACTTCGGCGATATCCGGCAGATCGAGGGTAAAGCGCTCGTCGTCAGGCAACTTGTCAGAAGCCCGGCCTTTGAGAATGTCGAAGCCTTCGGCGTAGGCTTGCATCAGGCCATATTCGATCCCGTTGTGGACCATCTTGACGAAATGTCCCGACCCGGCGGGACCGGCATGGATGTAGCCGCGCTCGGCGCGATCGTCGCGCGCTTCGCGGCCCGGCGTGCGCGACAAGGTGCCGAGGCCGGGCGCCAGCGTAGCGAAGATCGGATCGAGCATCCTGATCACGTCGCTATCGCCGCCGATCATCATGCAATAGCCGCGCTCGAGGCCCCACACGCCGCCGGACGTGCCGACGTCGACATAATGCACGCCGCGCTCACGGCATTCCCGGAATCGGCGGATGTCGTCCTTGTAGAAGGTGTTGCCGCCGTCGATCACGACATCGCCGGGCTGGGCGATGGCGCTAAGGGCGGCGATCGTGTCCTCGGTCGGCGCGCCCGCGGGCAGCATCACCCAGAAGATCCGGGGCGAAGGGAGCTGCGCCGCCGCGTCTTCGAGCGACGCCGCGCCGATCACGCCTTCGTCGACAAGTGGGCGGACAGCGTCCTGGTTGCGATCGAAACCGACGACTTCGTGCCCGCCGCGCATCAGGCGGCGGCAAATATTTGCTCCCATGCGGCCGAGGCCGATGACCGAAACGCGCATTTGCAGCAGCTCCTCTGGACCCGGTAATCGGGGTTACCGCAGTGCCCATAACTGCTGTTGCGAAGGCGAGCGAGCGCCGGTTTTTCCGCTACTTGTCGGGGATCGTCGCGCGCGGACCCAAATTGCCGCCACATCACCATCCGTGGTTGCCAGCTTTCGACCGAACTTCGCGCCGCAATCTAGCCCTTCATGCCGACGCTGAGCAGCGCTTTCAGCCGCGCCTTGATGGCGTTGACGGTGCCGCTGTCGGCGACCGTGGTGCCGGCGAACCGCACGCTCAATGGATTGACCGCGACGCCGCTCTGATGGACTTCGTAGTGGAGGTGCGGGCCGGTCGACAGGCCCGATGAACCGACATAGCCGATCAACTGACCCTGGCGGACGAAGCTGCCCGCCGCGGCGACAATGCTGCTCATGTGCGAGTAACTGGTCAAAATGCCGCCGGCATGGGCGATCTGGACTTGCCGGCCATAGCCGCCGGCAAAGCCTGCGGCGGCAATTTGGCCATCGGCAGCGGCGACAATCGGGCTGCCCCAGGCGGCGCCGAAATCGATGCCCTTGTGCATCCGCGTGAAGTGCAGGATCGGGTGATAGCGAAGGCCGAAGCCGGAGGTGATCGGGGCGTGCACCGGCCATAGCATCGCCGCCGCCGACGGATGCCCGATATTGGCGGCATCAATCCACGTCGCATTGCCGCCCGATGCCCATTTGATCAGTTCAAGATCGCGGGCGCCGGCGCGGTCGATGCCGGCGTAGAGCAATGGCCCGGTTTGCCGCTCGCCGGTGGCGGCGCGGCGGCTGGCGATGACCAGGTCGAAGCGGTCGTCGGCGCCGATGTCGCTGCCAACGTCGATTTCGGTCGCCAGCGCATGGAGATATTCGGCCGCCGCCTGTGGCGACACGCCGGCTGCGCGCAGCGACCAGTACAGCCCGTCGCCGGCCCGCCCGCGCACGCGCAACGGGCGATTGTCGACTGGAATCGGCTGCTTGATCAGCTGCAGCGCGCCATTGCCGGCCCGGGCAATGGCGAGATTCAACCCCAATCCAGCCCGCAATGCAATCCGTTCGACTGGCCGGCTGGTGCCGGTCTTGCGCCCGAGTACGACCGACACCGGCGTTCCAGGCGCAATCGGCGGCGCGGCGGCGGCAATCATCGCCGAGGCATTACCGGCATCGGCATAGGTCGCGCCGGCGCGGGCGAGCAGCGCGCGCATCGAATCGCCGGCTCCGAATGTCATCGCCAACTCGACCGTCGGCCGGTCGGGCGCGAGGTCGATCGGCTCGACCGCTGGCGTCGCCACCAGCCGCAGGCCGGTGCGCGCGCCGGCCGACAGCGGCGCGATGGCCAGCGCCTGCCACTGAAATTCCTGAGAACTGGCCGCCGCCGTCGCGCGCGGCATCGCCGCCATCGCCACGCCGCTAAGCAGCAACGCCAGCGCCCCCGCCTGCCGCCACCGCGACGGGCCCGGCAACAGCGCTGCGACCGCCGTTCGCCCGGCCAAAAATGGATGCGTGTTCGCCACAAGCGTCCCCTTGACCGCCACCATCGGCAATCGAGGTTAAAACGCCCTTAAATTGGGCGACTTTCCAGGCTTGGCCATCCATGACCACCAACCGCTGGGCGTTGACGGGGAAACCACTCGGACCTAGCGACAATCCAATACAGGGAGCACGATACCGCCATGACTTATGTCGTCACCGACGCCTGCATCCGCTGCAAATATATGGACTGCGTCGAAGTCTGCCCGGTCGACTGCTTCTACGAAGGCGAGAACATGCTCGTCATCAACCCCAACGAGTGCATCGATTGCGGCGTCTGCGAGCCCGAATGCCCGGCCGAGGCGATCCTTCCCGACACCGAAAGCGGGCTGGAAAAATGGCTCGAGGTGAACACCAATTTCTCCGTCCAATGGCCCAACATCACGCGCAAGAAAGACAGCCCGCCCGACGCCGACGAGCATAAGGGCGAGGAAGGCAAGTTCGAGAAATATTTCACCGCCGACCCCGGCGAGGGCGATTGATGACCCTGCGTCGCCACTTGTTGTTCGCGCTTCTCGCCGCCAGTGCGACACCCGCGTTCGCGCAAGACCAGCAACCGCTGCCCAGCCCGGAGGAAATCAACGCCGGCAACAGCTTAACCGTGGCCGCTGGCGGCGGGATCATCCCGGATTATGAAGGCTCCGACGACTATAAATTCATTCCCGCCGCCGCGATCCGCGGCAAGGTCGGCACCATCACTTTCTCAACTCGCGGCCTGTATTTCTACGTCGATGTCGTCAACGGCTCTGGCAAGGTCGATTTCGATGTCGGGCCGATCGCTGGCGTCCGCTTTAACCGGACCGGCAAGATCAAGGACGTCCTGGTCAATTTGCTGCCCGACCGCAAGACGGCGATCGAAGTCGGCGGTTTTGCCGGGGTCAGCTTCAAGGGCCTGACCAACCCTTATGACAGCCTCGGGGTCCGGGTCGATGTCGTTCATGACATCGCCAATGCCCACAAATCGACGGTCTTCTCGCCGAACATCGAGTTCAGCACGCCGTTGTCACGCAGTGTCTATGTGGTTGCGACCGCCTCGGCCGATTTCGTCAGCAACCGCTTCGCCGATTATTATTTCAGCGTGTCGCCAACAGAAGCCACGTTGAGCGGCCTGCCCGCCTTCAACGCCAGCGGCGGCATGAAAAGCTGGAAGCTTGGCCTGCTTGCCAATTACTCCTTGTCCGGCGACTTGCGGCACGGCGTGTCGCTGTTCGGCTTGGGCAATTATTCGCGCCTGGTCGGCGACTTCAAGCGCACGCCGATCGTGTCGCAGCGGGGCAGCGCCAGCCAGTGGCTTGGTGCCATCGGCCTCGCCTACACCTGGTAGGCTAGCCCCGCTTCAGCAATTTTTCGACGATAGCGTTCGCCGCCTGCTCGGCGCTCAACCGAAGCGTGTCGATGTGGATTTCCGGTTCCTCGGGTGGTTCGTATGGACTGTCGATGCCGGTGAAATTGGCAAGCTCGCCGGCCCGCGCCTTGGCGTACAAGCCCTTGGCGTCGCGCTTCTCGGCTTCGGCCAGCGGCGTATCGATGTAAATCTCGATAAACTCATCCTCGCCGAGCATCGCCCGAACCATCTCGCGCTCGGCCCGGAACGGCGAAATGAACGCGGTCAAGACGATCAGGCCGGCGTCGGCCATCAGCCGCGCGACCTCGCCGACGCGGCGGATATTCTCGATCCGGTCGGTCTCGGTAAAGCCCAGATCGCGGTTGAGGCCGTGGCGAACATTGTCGCCGTCGAGCAGGAACGTGTGACGCCCCAACGCCACCAGCTTTTTCTCCACGAGATTGGCGATGGTCGACTTGCCGGCGCCGGACAGGCCGGTGAACCATAATACCGCCGGTTGCTGACCCTTGATCCGGGCGTGGACCTCGCGGCTGATGTCGAGATGCTGGCGGTGGATGTTGATTGCCCGCCGCAGCGCGAAATGGATCATCCCCGCGGCCACCGTCGCGTTGGTCAACTTGTCGATCAGGATGAAACCGCCAAGCGCGCGATTGGGGCTGGAGCCAGGGACCGCATAGGGTTCGAAGACCACGTCGCGGTCGGTGGCGATCTCGGCCACGCCGATGGCATTGAGGGCCAGCGTCGGCGCCGCCAGATGCTCGAGGCTGTTGACGTTGATCTCAAACTTCGGCTGCTGGACCGTCGCGGTGACGGTCTGCGTGCCCAGCTTCAGCCAATAGCCGCGGCCGGGGATCATCTCGTCCTCATCCATCCAGACGATCGTCGCTTCGAACTGGTCGGCGGCCTCGGGCGGATCGGCGGCGGCGGCAATGACGTCGCCGCGCGAACAATCAACTTCGTCGGCCAGCGTCACCGTCACCGACTGACCGGCGACCGCATGATTGAGGTCGCCGTCTTGGGTGACGATTCGCGCGATCCGCGTCAGGCGGCCGGACGGCAGGATCCGCACCTCGGCCCCTGGACCCATGCTGCCCGACGCGATCTGACCGGCGAACCCGCGAAAGTCCTGGTCGGGCCGATTGACCCATTGCACCGGCAATCGCAGCGGTTTCGTGGCATCGTCGCTAGTGCCGGCGGGGACGCTGTCGAGATGCTCGATCAGGCTCGGGCCGCTGTACCAGGGCGTGGCGGCGCTGGCCGTCATGACATTGTCGCCGTTGAGGCCTGACACCGGGATCGCCACCCAGTCGTCGATACCGATGTTGTCGGCGAACAGGCGGTAATCGGCACAAATCGCTTCAAAGGCGGCCTGGTCGTAATCGACCAAATCCATCTTGGTCACCGCCAGCGCAAAGCGGCGGATGCCGAGCAAATGCGCAAGGTAGGAGTGGCGCCGCGTCTGGGTCAGCACCCCCTTGCGCGCATCGACCACCAGCACGGCGAGCTCGGCGGTCGAGGCGCCGGTCACCATGTTGCGAGTATATTGTTCGTGGCCCGGCGTGTCGGCGACGATGAACTTGCGCGTGGCGCTGGCGAAATAGCGATAGGCGACATCGATCGTGATGCCCTGTTCGCGTTCGGCCGACAGGCCGTCGACCAGCAGCGCGAAATCGAGGCTTTCACCCTGCGTTCCGACCAGCTTGCTGTCGGCTTCAAGGCTGGCCAGCTGGTCGTCGGAGACTTGCCGGCTGTCGTACAGCAGCCGCCCGATCAGGGTCGATTTGCCGTCATCGACGCTGCCGCAGGTGATGAAGCGCAAGAGCTCCATCAGAAATACCCCTCTTGCTTTTTCTGCTCCATGCTGGCGCTGCCGCCATCGCGGTCGATTGCTCGCCCCTGCCGTTCCGATGAGGTGGTGAGCAGCATCTCGGCGACGATGTCGGCAACGGTCGCGGCCTGGCTTTCGATCGCCCCGCTCAACGGATAGCAACCCAAGGTACGAAACCGCACGACACGCATCGCCGGTTGCTCGCCGTTCAAAGGGAATCGGTCGTCGTCGACCATCAGGATCAGGCCGTCGCGCTCGACCGTCGGCCGCTCGGCCGCGAAATACAGCGGGACGATTTCGATCCCTTCGCGCTCGATATATTGCCAGACGTCGAGCTCGGTCCAGTTGGACAAGGGGAAAACGCGCAAGCTTTCGCTTTTGGCCTTGCGGACATTGTACAGCGACCACAGCTCGGGCCGTTGCTGTTTGGGGTCCCAGCGATGGTTGGCATTGCGGAAGCTGAAGATCCGCTCCTTGGCGCGACTCTTCTCTTCGTCGCGGCGGGCGCCGCCGAACGCCGCGTCAAAGCCATGGGCATCGAGCGCCTGCTTCAACCCTTCGGTCTTCCACATGTCGGTATGACGCGGCCCGTGGTCGAACGGGTTGATGCCCTGGCGTTCCGCCTCGGGGTTCTTGTGGATGATCAGGCGGATCCCCGGCTCGGCCGCGACCTTGTCGCGCAGCGCATACATGTCCTTGAACTTCCAGGTCGTGTCGACGTGGAGCAGCGGAAACGGCAGCGGGCCCGGGTAAAACGCCTTTTTGGCCAGGTGCAGCATGACCGCCGAATCCTTGCCGATCGAATAGAGCATCACCGGCCGCGCCGCTTCGGCGACGGTTTCGCGCATGATATGGATGCTTTCGGCCTCGAGCCGGTCGAGATGGGACAAAGCGGTCATGGCAGGTTGCAAACGGTCATGGTCACGGCAACCTTTGCCCGCTCGCCGCGCGCAAGGAAAGCGGGGGCCTTATTCATCCGCGGCTAACCCGCGATCAGACAAGCGCCTGTGGGCGCTCAACCTAGGGGAATTTCACGTGCTTCGCATTCCAGTTTTCATCGCTTCGGCGATTGGCCTTGCCGCCGCCACTTCGGCCGCCGCGCAAGGCGCGCCGGCTGCCGGGGCCGCGGATACGGTGCCGACCACGCGCGCCGAAGTCATCAAGCTGCTCGACGCCCGGTTTGCCAAGATCGATACCAACGGCGACGGCGGCCTGACGTCGGCTGAACTCCAGACGGTCGAAACCCAGGTGATCGCGAGCCAAAAGGCCCAGCTGGCCGAGGCGGTGCAACGCGCGTTCGCCAAGCTCGACAGCAACAAGGACGGCCGCCTCAGCATCGAGGAATATGCGGTGGCGGCACCCAAGATCGACGCCAAGCCGGCCGAGAATGCGACCCAGCTGGTCCGGCTGCTCGACACCGACAAGAACGGCAAGATCAGCGGCGACGAGTTCAAGCGCCGCACGCTGGCTGGTTTCGACAATCTCGACACCAACAAGGATGGCAAGGTGACCCCGGCCGAGCGCCGCAAGGCCGGGACCGACACCGGCGGCTGACCCTTTGCCCCTTTCGCCTCCGCCCCAAACTGTCTAAGCCACTGCCACCCCCGGGGAGCCGTATGGCTGAGAGGGGCGGTGCAATCCCGTCCGACCCGTCGAACCTGATCCGGTTGAAACCGGCGGAGGAAGAGGAGTCCGATATGGGCGACGCACCTGTCTTGAGCGAAGTCGAAAGGCCAGCAAGAACCGAACTCAAAGTCACCACCGGGCCGATCCGCGGCAGCCGCAAGATCTTCGTCGGCCCCAACCGCGTCGCCATGCGCGCGGTCGATCTCGAGCCGTCATCGGGCGAGCCGCCGCTCAACCTCTATGACACCAGCGGCCCCTACACCGACCCCCAGGCACGCATCGACATCTTGGCCGGCTTGCCTGAGCTGCGCGCGGCATGGATCCGCGCCCGCGGCGATGTCGAGGAAATGTCCGCGAGAGAAGCCCGCCCCGAGGACAACGGCCAATTGGGGCCGAACGGCACCGCGACTGCGGCAGCAACGAGCGGCAGAAACGCCGGCGTCGCGCCCTTCCCCGCCACTCGCAAGCGCGTCCTCCGCGCCAGGCCCGGCCAAAACGTCAGCCAGATGCACTACGCCCGCCGCGGCATCATCACGCCCGAGATGGAGTATGTCGCGACCCGAGAAAACCTCGGCCGCGAAGCCGCGCTCAATACGCCGCGAGACGGCGAGGATTTCGGCGCCGCCATCCCCGACTTCGTCACCCCCGAATTCGTCCGCTCGGAAGTCGCCAGGGGCCGCGCGATCATCCCCAACAACATCAACCACCCCGAGAGCGAGCCGATGGCGATCGGCCGCAATTTCCTGGTCAAGATCAACGCCAATATCGGCAACAGCGCGGTCGCCTCCGACGTCGCCGCCGAGGTCGACAAGATGGTCTGGTCGATCCGCTGGGGCGCCGACACCGTCATGGACCTGTCGACCGGCCGCAACATCCACGACACCCGCGAATGGATCATCCGCAATTCGCCCGTACCGATCGGCACCGTCCCCATCTACCAGGCGCTGGAAAAAGTCGGTGGCGTCGCCGAGGACCTCAACTGGGGGGTCTACCGCGACACGTTGATCGAGCAGGCCGAGCAGGGCGTCGATTATTTCACCATCCACGCCGGCGTCCGCTTGCCCTATGTCCCGCTGACCGCCAACCGCGTCACCGGCATCGTCAGCCGCGGCGGCTCGATCATGGCCAAATGGTGCCTGTCGCATCACCGCGAGAGCTTCCTCTACGAGCGCTTCGACGAGATTTGCGAGATCATGAAGGCCTATGACATCGCCTTTTCATTGGGCGATGGCCTGCGCCCGGGCAGCATCGCCGACGCCAATGACGAAGCCCAGTTCGCCGAGCTCTACACGCTCGGCGAGCTGACCAAGGTCGCGTGGGGCCACGACGTCCAGGTGATGATCGAGGGCCCCGGCCACGTG
>NZ_JANMCO010000160.1:0-2718 GCF_031361285.1 Sphingomonas sp. | reverse complement strand
GATTGCTGGGCGCGCATCATGATGGCGTCGGCAAAACCGCGCACCAGCATCAGCAGCGCCAGCACGATGTACATCACGCCGATGCGCTTGTGGTCGGTGGACGTGATATATTCGTTCCACAGATAGGGCCACCAGCCCTTGCGCCAGACCCACAGCGCAATGCCAAGGATCGCCGCCATAATCACCAGCGAAGTGACGAGCGGGATCGGGTCGTGCAACGGGATCGCGTCCCAGGTCAGTTTCCCGAACATCCCCTAGCCCCCTGCCGGAACGGCTGAATTCTGGTTTGCCGCCGCCGCGGCCGCCGGGCCAGCCAATTGCTGCACGCGATCGCTGACGATGGCGTCGAACAGACCGGGCGCGACCGCGCCAAACGTCATCGGCTTCACGTAGCTGCTCGGCTTGGACAAAAGGGCATAGCTGCGCGCATCGAGCGCGGCCCCGGTGCCGCGCGAGCCCTGCGCCCACATCGCGAACTGGTCGGCCGGCAGCGCCTGGACCTTGAACTGCATGCCGGGGAAGCCGTCACCGCTGAAATGCGTCGACAGGCCGTCATAGACCCCCTGGCGGTCGGCCTGCAGATTGAGCCGCGTCGTCATCCGCGGCATGGTGTAGATCATCGTCCCCATCTGCGGCACGAAAAAGCTGTTCCACACCGTCGCCGAAGTCAGCCGAAAGCTGATCGGCGTGCCGGCCGGGACGACCAGCTGGTTGACCGTCGCAACGCCCTGATCGGGATAGATGAACAGCCATTTCCAGTCGAGCGAGACGACTTCGACCTTGAGCGGCGGGACCGACGACTTGAGCGGCTTGGCGGGATCGAGGTCGTGGCTCGCGATCCAGGCGATTCCACCGAGCAGCATGATGGTCAGCGCCGGGATCGACCATACGACCATTTCGATCGCACCCGAATATTCCCAATCGGGTCGATAGGTCGCTTTGCTATTCCCACGCCGGAACCACCAGGCGAAGGCGACCGTCGCGATCATCGTCGGGATGATGATCGCCAGCATGATCGCGGTCGAGTTGATGAGAAGCTGTTTTTCCTGGGCGGCGACTGGCCCGACCGGGTCGAGAATGCCGCGGTCGCACCCCGCCGTCAGGACGAGCAAGGCACCGCCAACGAGGACGCGCAAGAGTCCCGCCCGACCAAGTCGGATGATCCATTCGTTGCCGCGTCTTGAATTGCTCAAGGACCGCCCCGCCACCAAAATGCTAGGTCGGACTCGCCGTTCGATCGCGGGCCCGACGCCCTGATAGTGGCGCAATTTCCAGTCGGCAATGTTAACTTCGATCAAGCCGCCTAGCCATCGTAGGGAACGCCGAGAGCCGTGAATGCTGCTGCAGCCGCTTCGCGCTCCACCATCATTGTGCGAAAGTGCGGGCGGCCGTCCATCATCGCCATATAGACGTTCGACTTTGGAACCAGTTTTAGCAGCAGATTGTCGTCGTATATCGCCGACGTGGCCAGGCGGATCATCGTAAAATGAACAAAGGCCACGCAGTCTGCCGCCGTGATCTCAGCACCGCAAATGTAGGGCGAAAATTTCGCCAGCCGCCCGATCGCATTAAGGCCAACAACTAGCCGATCATGCGCCTCCGCTTTGGTCTCCTCCGAAACCGTGCCGCCGAAGAAGCACTCCTTATAGAGCCGGCGGGCGACCCATTCGGCGTTGAGTTCGAGATGCTGGATTAATTCGCGGCACTGGGCGCGTTCGTACACGTCCGCGGGATAGAGCGGGATTTCGGGAAAGCGATCCTCGAGATATTCCAGGATCACTTGCGATTCCGACAGGCCGCCCCCGTCAAACTCGATGAACGGAATCTTCCCCAGCGGCGACGTATCAAGGTATGTCTCGCGTTCCCACGGATAGACCAGCCGCTCGCGAAACGGGATCTGCTTTTCGAGCAGGACCAGTTTGAGCTTGTTGTAATAGTTGCTGACGCCGAAGCCGCACAATGTGATCATCGACCCGCCCCCACGACCGCCGGGCGTCAGGCTTACACCATCGGCACCGGCAAGTGCGGTTAATCGCCACAAGCCCGGCTCAGTCTAATCCGAAGCGCCGACCGGCCCGCCAGCAAGGTCCAGCCGACCGAAATGCTGTCGCGCCATGTCAATAAATGCCCGGACGTTGACCGAAGTGCGCCGGTTCGCCTGATAAACCAAATGGACCGGGATCGGCGGCGGCGCGAAGTCGTCGAGCAATGTCACCAATCGCCCCGAGGAAATCGCATCGAGCGCCTGGTATGAAATGACGTGCGCTATCCCCAGACCATCGATGGCCGCCGAGATTGCCGCATCGGCGGCATTGACAGTCAGTCGCGGCTCGACCCGGATCGCCAACTTGCCGCTGGGGCCGAACCGCCATTCCTGCGCGCGATCGAGTTCGGTGAACGAGATCAGCGCATGATCGTGCAACCCGGCGACATTGGCGGGCGCCGCGTGCAAGGCAAGATAGTCGGGGCTGGCGACGAGGACGCGACGGACCTCGGCGACTTTAAGTGCGTGCAGCGCGCTGTCGGACAAATCGCCAATGCGGACCGCGACATCGATTCCTTCGTCGACCAGCCGGACCACCCGGTCGATCAAGGTCAGTTCGACCCTCAGCCTGTCGTGAACACGCAGCAACGCCGTGATGATCGGGACGATATGGAGTCGCCCGAATGTCACCGGCGCGGTGACCACCATGGTTCCGCCCGGCGTCGCGGCGTCGC
>NZ_JANMCO010000152.1:0-12104 GCF_031361285.1 Sphingomonas sp. | reverse complement strand
CGGCGTGACGGTCAGCACACAGCCGGGCTCGAGCTTGAACAGCCGCTTGTAGATCGACAAGGGCGCCGGAATGTAGGTGCGGGCGGCGAACAGCCGCAGCGCGCGGCGGTCGATCTCGCCCTTGAAGCCCGGGTGGGCGCGGATCGCCTTTATTTCGGACGCGAAGATGAAATCCTTGCCGGCCCAGCCGTAGTATAGCGGCTTCTCGCCGAAGCGGTCGCGGACCAGGCTGAGCGTGCGCTCCTGGCGGTCCCACAGCGCAAAGGCGAACATGCCGACGATCCTGGGCAGCGTCTTGTCGAGCCCCCAGGCCGACACACATTCCAGGAACGTCTCGGTGTCCGAATGACCGCGCCAACCGCCCGGCGGAGTGGCGCCCTGCGCCTCAAGCTCCTGGCGAAGCTCGGCGTGGTTGTAGATTTCGGCATTGTAGGTGAGGACGTAGCGGCCATCGGCGGAATGCATCGGCTGGTGGCCGGATGGCGACAGGTCGACGATCGCCAGGCGCCGGTGGGCCAAGCCGACGCCGGCCGCCGCATCGACCCAAATACCCTCGTCATCGGGACCGCGGTGGACGATCGTCGCCGCCATGCGGGCGAGAATGTCGGCATCCACCTCCCTGCCGATGATTCCAGCGATGCCGCACATAAGATCCTGCCATCCGTTTGCAGCGCGCTGATTACGTCAACGCGCGACCCGCCGCCAGCGTCTCTAGTCTGCCGGAGGCAGGCGCCGGCCGTTGAAGATCACCTCGCCGTGGATGCGCGCGCTGTACAGCTCGATATTGCCGGTGAGGACGTTCCGGCCGATGAAGGTGCCTCTCGGATAGGATTGCGCCGGCGCCCGCTGCGACAGCACGCAATCGGCGAAGATGACGACATTGGTGGTCCACGGCAGCACGGCGTCGTGGGTCAGGAGGAAGCGGCAGCGGTTGAACAACACGTTCGGGTTGTCGGGCAGGTCGGCGATCGGCCGCGAAAGGTTGGCGCCGCCGTACACTTGCCCGGTTGGCGACAGCGCCGGGTCGTCGCGAAACGTGCAGTCGTGGAACTGGCATGCGCGCTCAGGGTCGGGATCGCCGAAAGCGTGCACAATCGGGCCGACGAAGTTGCACCCGATGAACCTCATTCTCGGCTTGTTCGGCCACGCCGCCCAGGACGTGGTGCCGATGAAGGTGCAGCGCTCAAACAACGCTCCCTCGGATGGGCCGCTATCGGCGGTCAGCCCCGCGCCGCTGTTGTTCGAGAACTCGCAGTCGGCGAAGCGAAGGTCGCCGACGTGCTTGCCCGCTTCCGACTCGATGTCGACACCCGCACCCGGAGGACTTGAAACCGGCACCTTGCCGGTGTTCCTGAACTTGCACCGGGTGAAGCTGTAGCCGCGGCCGCCGACGATGCTGCAGCCCTGGCGCCCGTTATACTCGGTGACAACGTCGTCGACGGTGCTCACCGCGGCGCGGCTGTCGAGCCCGTTGATGATGAGGCCGTCGAGCGCATGATGGTGGCTGTGGATCCGGCTCAGCCGCTCCGGCCCCGAATTGTTGACCAGCTCAATGCCGGTCGTGCCGATTTGCCAGCCCGCATCCCCATATTGGCCGCCGATCAGGAGACGTCCGACATTTCCATCCAGCTCGAGATCGCGGATATCAACCAGCCCGCTGCAGTTCTCGACCCGAATCATCGAGCGGTACGGCGACGCCAGCTCGCCCGGCTTGGTGTACGGCATCGGGTTGCGGGTTGGCCGTCCGGTGACGGGATGGAAGGTGCCATAGCGAAGGCCGGCCTGGCACAGGAGCCGGGCACCGTTGCCGCGAATGACCAGCGGCCCGGTACAGCCGAGGAACTCCATGATCTTCGCCGGCTCAAACGCATATTCCCCGCCGGGCTGCCGATGCTGCCCGCCGACCAGGTAGGTGGTGCGACGAAGGATGATTTCACCGCCGCCGCGCGCGTTGACCAGCGCCGCCATCGCGGCGAATGCGGCGGTGTCGTCGGTGACGCCGTCGCCGCGCGCGCCGAAGCTCTCGGGCGCGATCGCCGCAACCTGGGCGCCGCCGCGCCGGCTGGCCGACATGGCGCAAGTGCCGGCCGCGGCGAGCAGCCATTGACGTCGGGTCGCCTTCATCCGCGCGTTCTTGCCGATCTTCGCTGAACGCCCGGCGAACGGGTCCGTGGCGACAATTTTCGCCGAGGCCGCCTTTGACCCGCCAGACACTCGTGTTAGGCGCGCTATCTTCATCTGGCAGAAGCACAATTTTGGGGTCGGAACGCGACGAAATGACGGATACCTTCATCCATCCATCAGCAATCGTCGATCCGAGCGCGCGGATCGGCGCGGGGGCTCAGCTGTGGGTCAATGTCCAGGTCCGCGAGCAGGCCGCCATCGGCCGCAACTGCATCCTGTCCAAGGATGTCTATGTCGATCACGGCGTCACCATCGGCGACAATTGCAAAATTCAGAATTCGGTCTCGGTATACCATGGCGTAACTATCGAGGATGACGTGTTTGTCGGGCCCAACGCCTGCTTTACCAACGACCGGGTGCCGCGGGCATTCAACAAGGATTGGGTGGTTTCCCCGACCATGGTCCGGCGCGGCGCGAGCATCGGAGCGAATGCCACCATCGTCTGCGGAATTACGATCGGTGAATTTGCAATGGTCGCTGCCGGATCGGTGGTCACCAGGGATGTCGAGCCGTTCGCGCTGGTGATTGGCAACCCCGCCCGAATGGTCGGTTACGTCGACGAGAGCGGCACTCGCAAGGATCGACAATCGTGACGCCAGGCAAACCGGTTCGCTGCGGGATCATCGGCCTTGGCAGGATGGGACAAAACCACCTCCGTGTCCTGTCGCTGCTCAAGGGCGCGGAGATCGGCTTTGTCTACGACAAGGATCCGGACACCACGCAAAGAATTGGCCAAAGCGCCGGGGTGCCGGCAGCCGACGACTGGAGCTCGATGTTGGGCGAGGTCGATGCGGTCATTATCGCCAGCCCGACGACGACCCACGCCGATTACATTTTCGCGGCCGCCGGCAGCGTTCGCAACATCTTCGTCGAGAAGCCGGTTGCGGAAACGTCGGATCGGGCATTCGAGGTCGCCGCCTTCGCGGCCGAGCGGGGGTTGAATATCCAGGTCGGGTTCGTGGAGCGGTTCAACCCTGCGGTCCAGCAGTTGAAGCAGCTGCTCGATCGCTCGCGTGAAGTGGTGAGCGTCGATTTCGCCCGCACCAACAAGATCAGCGCGCGGATCACGGACGTCGACGTGGTCGCCGACCTGATGATCCACGACATCGACCTGGCCCTGCATTTGAATGGTCCGGCGTCGGATGTCGCTGCGCATGGCATAGCCGAAGGAGGCATGATCGATTTCGCCTCGGCCCTCCTCACGCACCGCAATGGCCGCTTCTCGAGGATCATGGCAAGCCGGATCACCGACAAGAAAATGCGCATGATCCAGGCGACCTGCCGCGACATGTTCGTCGATTGCGATTTGCTTCGAAAAGAGATTTCGATCACCCGGCAATCCGAGGTCGTCCAGCCCAAAGGCGAGCCCTACACCATCACCGCGCTTGAAGAGACGCTGGAGGTTCGGCCGCAGGAAGCCCTGGTCCTGGAACTGCAGGCGTTTTTGCAGAGCTGCAATGGCGAATTCCTGGAGCATACGCCCGGAATCGATGCCGGCGTGGAGGCGATGCGAATCTGCACCGTGGTGCAAGGATCGATCCTGAACAAACCGCAGCTGGCCTGAGATCAGTCCGGCGAGCCGAGAATTTTCTCGTAAAACGCCCGATAAGCTCGGAACATCGCCTCGGCGCCATGATGGGCCAGGACGTGCTGGTGCTGCCGCGCCGCGAGCGCGCGCCGCGCCTCGACGGAACCGAGCAAGCGGACCGCTTCGGCTGCGACCGCCGAGGGATCGGAGCTGGAGTAAATCCAGTCGCCCGGCCCGGTGCGATACGCGTCATTGGCCTGGAAGGCGATGAGGGGCAGTCCCATGGCGGCCGCTTCCAGTGCCGCGATCCCGGTGATCGGGCCGACGTTCAGCGTCAGATAGAGGTGGATGATCGACAAAGGCAGCGCCGGCCGCAACGCCAGCCCCGGCAAATGGACTCGTTCGGCCAGGCCCGCTTCCGCTGCCATAATTCCCAGGCGCTTCGCCTCGGGCCCGCTGCCGGCCATGAGCAAATGGGCATCGGGAATCGACCTCGCCACACGCTCGAATATCCGCATGAGCATCTCGGGTCGCCGCTCGCGCACCAGCCGGCCCACCGAACCGATCACCAGCGCATTCGAAGGAATGCCCGCCTCCGCCCGATAGGCGTCGCTGGCGGCTTTTGTCGGCGGAGCGAGGTCTAGAGCGATCCCGTTCGGGATCATCGCCGAACGCACTTTTGGATGATCGCGCGCGAACCGCGACCAGGGCTCGTCCTCGGCCATCGCGATGAAGCCGTCATGGGTGGCCGCGAGCGCCATGTGAAACCGTTTGAGCGGCAGTCGCACGGGCGCTCCAATGCCGTGATAGGTTTCGACGATCCTGGGCCGATTGCCCCGGCGCAGCGCACGCATGGCGGTCGCCACGGCGCCGAACAGGCTTCCGAAGGTCAAATGGCAGTGGATTATGTCGCGCGACAGGAGCCATTCGCGGTTGCGAAGCATCCACGGCAACAGCCGCAAATAGGCCGCGAGGATCGAGCCCGCCGATCTCGCGACATAGCGCACGTCGACTTCATCGCGCAGGTCGCACAGCAACAGGTCCTCGGGAACGTGGAAAGCGGCGACGATCGCGACTGCATCGCCGTTGGCCACGGCCGCGTTCGCAAGGTCGACGGCAACGCGCTCCGCCCCTCCCTTGGTGAACGCGGGGATGACATGGACGATGTTCATCGGTCACGACCGGTGGCGGCCTTCGCCCGGCGCCCACACGCGACCCAATAGGGTTCACCTTCCCTAAAAGCGATGTCGGTGAGATCCGCCGCCGCCATCATCCGCCGGATCTCGTCTTTCGAGAAACGCTGCTCGAGCCGCGTGCCGAAACGGTCCAGCGCATCCGTCCTGAGGCTGTAGAAACTGCGGTAGCGATACGCGCTCAATGGGAAATGGCCGACGTCCGCCCCGGCTTTCTCGAACAGGCCCGCCGATCGGCTGAGCGGCCAATAAACGAGGGCCGCGATCCCCGACGTAACCGCCTTGCGGAGTGGAAACGGCAGCCGCGAAATGGCCTGCCGGGCGACGTCGCTCACTGCCCAGACGGCTCGAAACCACGCCGGGCGGTTGTCGAAGCTGTAATAGAGATAGACCAGGAACGGCGCCCCGGGCTTCAACTTGCGGACTGCGTCGCGCATGGCGCGGGCGGAGTCGGGGATGTGATGAAGGACACCGAGCGCATAGCCGAAGTCCTGGCTGGCATCGGTCAACGGGATGGCGTCGGCGTCGGCGAGGTGAAAGTCGACATTGGCCACGCCGGCCAGTCGGCGGCGGCAGACCTCCAGCGCTTTCGCGGAGGGGTCGATGCAATTGAGCCTGCCGACCCTGGGCGCCACCAGCCCGGCCCAGCGCCCCGAGCCGCAGCCGAGATCGAAACCCTCGGCATCGTCCGGCAGCTCATCGAATGGGAACAGCGAGAAATATTGCTCGAACAAGCGGCGGCGCTCGCTGGGATCGAGATCGCCCTGGTCGAACGCGCTCCATTCCTCGCCGAAACCCTCGACGGTTTTCGTGTCGATGTTGCGAGCGCCGGTGGGAATCTTCGCTCTGGTCACGGCGTGCTCGCTTTCAACAGGTCGTCATAAGCCTGATGCTCCAACGCGCGGATGCGGTCGACATCGGACCAGTCGCGGGCCCGTTCCCGCGACGCTTTCGACATCCTGGCCCGCAGCCCGGGATCGTTGATCAGTTGCAATGCGCGGTCCGCCATCGCCCGGTGATCGAGGAACGGGACGACAAAGCCGCTGACGCCGTCAACGACGAATTCCGACTGCCAATCGCGATCGAAGGCGACGATCGGCGATCCCCCCAGGCCGCATTCGATCAACGCAATTCCCGTCAGCGGGGACAAAGTGAGGCAATGAGGGGTGATCTCGCTGAGCTCGAACTGGTCCAAATGGCCAAGGAAATGGATCTTGCCAGCCATGCCAAAGTCCTCGACCAGCGCTTCCAATTCAGGCTGCATGGGCCCGCTTCCGGCCAGGAGCCCGACGGCATCCGGGGTGCTTTCAATCACCAGCGCCATCGCGCGGACCGCCTCGTCCGGATGCTTGAGCGCCAGCAGGCGACCGACGCACAGCAACAATGGCGTGCCCGGCCTTATCCCGAGGCGAGACAGGCGCGCCGATGGCGGACGCTCGGACGGAAGAAGGAAATGCACCGATTCAATGTACTTGCTAACCGGAATGATCGCGGTTCGGGCCCGCGCGCCGTTGGCGACCGCGAAGCCGAGGTTGTTGCGGTTGGCGGCAGTCACCAGGTCGGCGCGCGACAGAACGAAGCGCGCCAACCAGCGCTCGACGCAACGGAAGCGCAGCAGCCGGGGCATCTGGAGAGCCCCGGTGGCTTCATAGATTTCGTCAGGATTGCCATTGACGGCGACCAGCAGCGGCCGACCGGTCAGCCGTTTCAACAGCCAGCCGACGAAGCCCGAATAATAAGGATCCGCGCATGCAATAAGCGAGATGCGCTGATCCAGAATCACTCGCCGCAAAAGTCGCACGAGCTTCGCCTGCGAGATCAGGAAATTGAGCGGCAGCAGCCACTTCGGCAGTTTCAGCGACTCGGCGACGCCCTCGATGATGACCTGTCGATCGGAAAACGGCGTAACCTCGATCGAGGAGCTTTGCTTGCCGGCGATATCGGCCAGGGGATGCACGCCCCAAACCCGGGCAAAATAGTCGCCGCTGTGCCGCATCTCGAAAAACTGGTCGTGCCGCTTCTGGCGGACGAGCTCGAGGGTATGGGCCATGTCGATGTACATCAGCCGGCGTTCGGTCACAGTCGCGATTCCCCACTAAACTCTACAAGGCCGCCGAAGGCGGCGGCTCGCGCCCGGCGATGCGCGCCAGCGCTCTCATCCCGTCGCGCCACGGAACCAGGTCTATGGCCACCGCCAGCGCCGCGCCGGCCGCCATCACCGCCAGCTTCGCGGCGACTGCAAGAACGGTGCCCGGGGTCGTCAGGACCAGCGCCGCTATCGAACCACTGACGGTCGCCGTCACGAACAGAATGATCCGCCCCCATCGCACCGGCACCGGATAGAAGCGGTCCGAAAGCATCCACCAGGCGAGGCTGAAGGCGGCCGCCGACCCGAGGCTGCCGATGGCCGCGCCGAAAAGCCCGAAAGCACCGATCAACAGGTAGGCCAAAGCAAGCGCCAGCAGGCCGGAGACGATGCTTACCACCGCCTGCAGGCTGGTGCGCTTGGCGATCCAGAATCCGGGCGCGAAGATGTACATCTCGACCAGCAACGCCGCCGGCGCGAGCATCATTACCAATGGTCCGGCGGCCGCATAGGCCGGGTCGCCGCGCCAGGCGATGGCGTCGGCGGCAAACAGGCCGAGTGCCAAACACAGCAGCAGGCCCGCGGCACAGAAGGCTTCGAACACGCGGCCGATCGCCGCCGGAGTGCCGGGTTCCGCATGATGAGCCGTAATCAGCGGGGTCATCGCCGCCTGCAGTCCGACGACGGCGAGGGTCGACACGGTCCCGATCTGCGCCGCGAATGCGAACACTCCAACCGCGGCGAGGCTGCTGAGATCGTTGAGAGCGATGCGCGGCGCATAGGCCAGCATCGACACCGCCAGCGATGCCGGAACCAACGGCACCGCGAAGGCCAGCATCTGCCGCAGGTGCGAACGGGAGATCGGATGCAGAAGCTGCCCGCGAAGCCGCCAGCCGCCCCACGCGACCGCGGCCGCAGTGCCCACGGCCTGGCCGAGGAACGCCCCCTCGATGGGGACCGGCGCGGCCATCGCCAGTGCGATCGACAGGCCCGGTGCAAAGAGGCTGTAGATCAGGCTTACGATGACGAAGTCGCGGGGGCGAAAGGCCGAGCGGAATTGGGCCTGAATGAACAGGAACAGGCCGTTGAACACCATCACCACCAAAGCGATGCGGAATGCGCCGAGGTAGGCCCGGCTGCCCAGGACCCGGTCGATCAGCCACGGCGCGAATGCCTGGCAGACGACGAGGAACATCAACTGGCCCGCCAGCGTGAACCACCACGCGCTGCTCGCAAAAGCGGTGCGCTCCCCCTCGTCCTTGCTGCCGGTGTAGTAGCGCGCCAGACCCTGCGAGACTTGCAGGGTCACCACCAACGCCGCCAGAGTGCCGACCAAAGTGAGCATCGCCAGCGCGCCATAATCGGTCGGCCCGAGGATCCCCGCCAACACCAGCAGCGAGACCAGCAGCGAACCCCGCGCGACAATGTTGGTCAAGCCATAGGTTACGCTGTGACGGAGCAGGGAATCGATCATTCACCCAGCTCGACCGGCCCGATTTCTCCGCCGCTGACCACCAAGTCCGTCGTCACTTGCCGGCGACCGCCTTCGCCACCGCGTCGACGATGCGATCCTGGTCCGATTGTTCCAGATAGGCATGCATCGGCAGGCTAAGCACCCGGCGCGACGCTTGCTCGGAATGCGGCAGCGGCCCGAAAACGCAGCGATCGCGATAGGCGGGCTGCTCGCTGAGCGGAGCTGGATAATGCACCGCGGTCGGAATTCCCGCCGCTTCGAGCGTCCGCTGCACGGTCTCCCGATCGTCGACGAAAATGGTGTATTGGGCGAAGACGCTGGTGCGGTCCTGCTTTTGCGACACCCGCTCGATGCCGCGCTCGCTCAGCAAGCGATTGTAGCGTTCGCCGATTTCCACGCGGCGGGCGATTTCCCACTCGAAGCGCTTCAGTTTCGTAAGCACGACCGCGCACTGCAGCGTGTCCATGCGGCCGCCGACGCCGATCCGGGTGTGGTGATAGCGGCCCGACTGGCCGTGGACCCGGATTTCGCTGCACGCCAAAGCGAGCGCGGAATCGTCGGTGAAGATCGCCCCGCCGTCGCCGTAGCAGCCGAGTGGTTTTGACGGAAAGAAGCTGGTGCAGCCCAGGGTCGAAACGGCACAGCTCTTTCGCCCCAGATACTCGGCGCCGAAGCTTTGCGCTCCGTCTTCGATCACCGCCAGTCCATGACGTTCGGCGAGTGCGTTGATTTCCTGCATATCGGCTGTCTGGCCGTACAGGCTGACCGGCATGATCGCCCGGGTCCGCTTGGTGATCGCGGCCTCGATCAGGGCCGCATCGACGTTGCAGGTATGGGGTTCGATATCAATGAGGACGGGCGTCGCGCTGGCGAGAACCACGACTTCGGCGGTCGCGGCGAAGGTGAAGGCCGGCATGATCACTTCATCGCCCGGCCCGATGCCAAGCGCCATCAGCGAGATCAGCAATGCTTCGGTGCCGCTAGCGACGGCAATGCAATGCTCCGACCCGGTGTAAGCGGCGAGCGCCTGCTCCATCTCGGCTACCTCGGGGCCCATGATGTACTGGCCGTGCTCGAGCACGCGCGCGATGGCGCCGTCGATCTCTTGCTTGAGCGAGTGATATTGGGAGCGCAGGTCGATGAACGGGATCATGAGGCGATGCAGCGGCACTCGCCGCGCTCCAGGCCATAACATTCGCCGGGTGGGATGAACCCCGCGGCTTCGATCAACGCGAAGTTCTTCATTCCTTCCGCTCTCCTATCCATAGCTTGGATGTCAATAATCAAATCGGACGCGATAAGGTCCCGTGTCGGCAAGGCCCGATGCGTAGATAAGCTGCGACGATTGGCCAATATCTGCCTTGGCAGCCCATCGAAAGCGAAGCTAGACGAGAAAGCGCTGAGGTCCGGCCGGTAACCAGGAAGCATTCGCCAATGAAGATAGGCCTCATCGTCGACAACCTGCACATTGCCCGGTGGCAGGCGGACGCGCTGGCCAGGCTGCCGCCCGAATGCGAAATCCTTGTCTATAATTGCACCAACAGCCGCCCGTCGCGTCGCTCGCTCGAACATGCGCTCTACTACGGGCTGAACCTGGCCTGCCTGCGGACCCGCACGACCGCGCAGGTTCGACTGCCCGAAGCGCTCAAAGTTGCCGGCAGGATGGATTTCGCGGCGGAATATGAGGGCGCCTGGCAACGCCTGCCGCAGCCGCTGCTGGACAAGATCGCCGCCGATCAGCCCGCCTTGCTCCTGAAATTCGGCATGGGGCTGTTGCGGGTCCCGGCCGCTTCCGAGCTGGCGATCCCGATCCTGTCCTACCACCACGGGGATTCGCGCGCCTTCCGCGGCCGGCCCGCCGGTTTCCATGAGCTGCTGACAGGCCGGGACACGATCGGCCAGGTCGTCCAGATCCTCTCAAACTCGCTCGATGCCGGGGAAATCGTCGCCTTCGCGGAAACCAAGGCGCATGGTCATTCCTATCGGCGGACGATGGTCGAATCCTATCGCTGCTCGCCGCTGCTCCTGAAGACCGCGATCGCCAATGCCTTGAGCGGGAAACGGATTGCGATCGAGGCGACCGGCAAGATCTACCGCCTGCCATCGAATACACTGGTGCTGCGCTTCCTGGTCGAGCAGCTGCGCTGCCTGCTCCGGCATGTGACCTACGGGGCGATGTTCGAGAAATATTGGGAGGTCGCCGAGGCGCCGGTTCCCGCGGACGCCGGAGCGGCGCCTTTGTCACGCCTGCCCGATCGAACGACCTGGCGCGTCGCCCGATGCCCGCCGGAATACCGCTTCCTGGCGGATCCATTCTATCATCCCGAAGGGCTTGGCTTGCTCGTCGAAGCGCTCAGGAAATCGACCAACAGCGGCGAGATCCTTTTTCTGTCGCCGACTGCCGAAACCCCCCTCACCAACGGGACGGGTGGACATTACAGCTACCCCGCGACGTGCACCGTCGATGGCCAGCATTTCATGGTCCCGGAAATGTCGGAATGGTCGGCGGCCAGGCTTTACCGGCTGTCGCAATCAAGGCTTGAGGACGTTGGTGAGCTGGATGTGCCCGGCCGGCCGCGATTAATCGACCCGACTCTGTTCCTGTCCGACGCCGGGGTGTTCCTGTTCGCCAATGACGACCGGGATGGCAGCTCCGTGCTGCGGTTGTGGCACGCCGATTCGCTGTTCGATCGCTTCGCCGAGCATGGCTCGAGCCCGATCCGCATCTCTCCCGCCGGCTCGCGGATGGCCGGCGCCATCCACGTCGCCGCCAATGGAGCGCGCTTCCGCTTTGGCCAGGACCTGCGGCGGGATTACGGCGATGGAATTGTGATTTTTCGGGTCGATGCGATTTCGCCGGCCGAATATCGGGAGACCGAGGTCGGCGCGGTGCGGTTGGCGGGACTGCGCGGGCCGCACACCTTGAATTTCCGCGATGGCGATGTGGTTTTCGATTATTATTCGGACCGCTTCTCGCCCCTCGCGGGGGTCCGCCGATTGCGCTCGCGAGCGCGGCGAAGCCTCAGCTGAACGGATAGAGCTGGTAGGGCACCCACGCGCCCGCATTGTCGGCATAGTTCAGCCAGACGAATTGCACCGCGAACGAATAAAGGATGATCAGGAACTTCGCGATATTGCTTCGATAGGCAAGCGGTATCCGCGCCAGGACCGCGATTTGCAGCGGCGTAATATACAGGGCAAGCCGGTCGACCGCGGTCGATGATGGAAGCACGATCAGCAGCAGCAGAAAGAGGAATGCGGCCAGCGAGAAGTTGCGCCACATTTTTATCTGTTGTGGCGAAAATCCGAACCGCCGCTGATTGAGCAGAAATATGGTTGCCGGGACGATCGACATCGCAACCCGAATGGCCGCTCCTTGCGAATTATATGCTGCCCGGATGTAGTTGGTGACGAACCGGTCGGCCGTGCCCGACAGGAAGAAGTCGTAGAGGATGAAGCTGAACGCCAGGGCAAGCACCAGGTTCAGGGTCCGGTTGCGCTCTCCCGAGAGAATAACGAGCGGGAGCATGACGATGGCCGTTCGGTGGAACAGCGCCGCCGCCACGACATAGACAATAAAGCGCAGGGTCGTGCCGCCTCGCGCCAACCGCGCCAGCCCGGCCATCAGGATGCCGATCG
>NZ_JANMCO010000142.1:0-2462 GCF_031361285.1 Sphingomonas sp. | reverse complement strand
CTCGGCGCGGATCCGCGCCACGCTCGGCACCGCCCATTCAAGCAAGCTTGGGTGATGCGGGCTGGGGATGTCGGGCATCGTCACCCGCGCCACCGGCGCGTCGAGGTCGAGAAACGCTTCGTCGGCAACCACCGCGGCGATCTCCGCCCCAAACCCGCCGGTGCGCAGATCCTCATGGACGATCAGGCACCGCCGCGTGCGACGGACGCTGTCGAGCACCATCTCACGGTCCCACGGCATCAGCGTGCGCAAGTCGATCACATCGGCCGATACGCCGTCCGCCGCCGCCTCGCAGCGCGGCACCATCGCGCCCCACGTCACGATCGTGATCGCGTCACCCTCACGCACTTTCTTCGCCCGCCCGAACGGCAACACATAGTCATCGCCCGGCCACGGCCGCCGCGCCCACGCATCGTCGAGCATCGCCCGATGTTCGAAGAACAGCACCGGATCATTGCCGCGCAAGCTTGCCCGCAACAGCCCAACCGCGTCCTCGGCATTGGACGGCACCGCCACCTTCCAGCCCGGATTGTGGACGAACTGCACCTCGTTGGTCTGGCTGTGCCACGGGTCGCCGCATTTGAAGAAGCCGCCGGGCACGCGCAGCACCATCGGCGCGGCGAAGCGGTTGTGCGTGCGCCAGCGCATTGTCCCGATATCGTTGATCTGCTCGGTCGCGGGCTCGGCATATTTGCGGAACTGGATTTCGGGCACCGGCATCAGCCCGGCCAGCGCCATGCCGACCGCGCGACCGACGATGCCTTCCTCGTTCAGCGACGTGTCGAACACGCGGGCGCGCCCGAACTTGCCTTGCAACCCGAGCGTCACCGCGTGAACGCCGCCCTTGGGCCCGACATCCTCGCCGAACACCAGCACGCGCGGATTGCTGGCCAGCTCCTGGTCGAGCGTCCGGCGGATGGCCGTCACCATGTTGATCCGTTGGCCGTCGGGGCGCGATTCATCGGTCGACTGCGGCGGCGAAAAGCCGTGATTCAGTTGCCCGCCGACCTGCTGCAGCTCGCTTTCGAAGAACACATTGTCGGTCACGCGGTCAGGACTGGAGACGCCCCGCGCTTCCGCTTCGGCCAGCGCCGCCGCAACCGTCGCCGCGGCGTCCGCCTCCAGCCCCGGCCAATCGAGCTTGGACGCAAACGCCTTCAATTTGGGCAACGGGTCGCGCGCCCATTCGGCCTTGATCTCCGCCTCGCTTTTGTAACCCTGGGTGTCCTGGAAGCTATGGCCTTCCAAGCGCGGCATGGTCAGCCGCAGCAACGCCGGCGTCCGTTGGTTGCGCACATGCGCCACCGCCTCGCGCACCAACCGCGCCGCTTCTTCGGGCTCGGTGCCGTCGCCGTTGAAAATCGTCAGACCCGCGAAGCTCGCGAGATTGGCCGCGATGTCCTTGCCCGGCGTCTGATATTCCGACGGCACCGAAATGCCGTAGCCATTGTCCTCGATGTAAATGAGCAAAGGCAATACTTGCGTGGTCGCAATGGTTAGCGCCGACCAAAATCCGCCGGTGGCGCAGCTCGCGTCGCCGCCGAGCACTACCGCGATCGCGTCCGGCGGTCCCTCACCCAAGACCTCGGCCTTGTAGGCGATGGCCTGGGCCCAGCCCGCCGCCGGCGTATATTGCGCGCCGACGCCGCCGCACATCGGCAGCGCGTGCGCCCCGCCCGGGTTGGGATAATTGAACACCACGCCAATATCGCGGCCGTCCGAATAGCCGCCGGCCAGCCCCATGCCCGACCCCAATGCGTCGGCCAGCGGCACGCCAAGCGCGAGCAGCAACGGCCGCGACCGGTAATAGCCGCAGGCCGCGTCGCCATCCTTGAGCTGCATGCCCAACAGCACCTGCGCCAAGTCATGGCCGCGCGCCGAAAATTGGTAAAAGATCTTCTTCTGCGGAACGAGCTCTTGCTCTTCGAGCCGGTCCATCTCGCGGCTGGTGAGGACCAGGCGCGCGACCTCGCGCCAATCGACGTCGGTGCTCACGCGACCGGCGTCTCGCTCAGCCATTGAGAGTCTCAGGCATCCATCGCCTCAATGACCGCCGCGGTAAATCGGTCGATCTGGTCGTCGCCCATGCCAACAACGTTGAACCGCCCGCTGTCGGCCATATAGATCGCGTGGTCTTCGCGCAGGCTCAGCACCTGTTCCTTGCTCAGCGGCAGCATCGAAAACATTCCGAACTGCTGGCCGATGAAGTGCAGGCGCGGATCGGCGGCGGCAATCCGCTGACGGACCGCATTGATCCGGTTGCGCATGTTCGTAAGCTCAACCAGCCAGCGGGCACGAAACTCGGGGTCTTCGAGAATGATATGCGCCGCGGCGGCGCCGTGATCAGGCGGCATCGACCACATTTCCCGAGAGCGCTGGAACACATGGCCCATCGCCCTCGCCGTCGCCTCGACTGATCCGGTCTTGACGAACAGCGAGCCGACGCGGTCGCGATAGCAACT
>NZ_JANMCO010000112.1:0-9774 GCF_031361285.1 Sphingomonas sp. | reverse complement strand
CGTCGAAATGGAACGCATAAGCGATGTGGGCAAGCGGCGAATCTGCCAAGTCGGGGCGGGCGCGCATGAACTTGTTGGCGAGCGCGGCGGCGGTGTTGATAGAATAATCGGAAAAGTCGCCGGCCTTGCCCTGGGCGTTCGCACGCAACCAGTAATGGTGGCAGCGCAGCCATTCCCAATCCTGGCCGATGACCCCAAAGCCGTGGATGTACCTCGCCCCGATTTTCCACCAGTCGACGAATTGGATGCCGAGCTTGAACGTGCCCTTGGTCATCCGCATGAACTCGGCTTCGTCGAGGTTTAGGAGCTCGTTGTATTTCTTGATCGCGGGGATCGTCGCTTCGCCGACGCCGATCGTGCCGATCAGCTCGGATTCGACGAGCTCGACTTCGTACAAACCCTGGAACAGTTCGGCGAACAGCGCCGCTGTCATCCAACCGGCGGACCCGCCACCGACGATCAAGATTTTGCGAATGCGTTGCTCGTCCACTGTCGGCCCTCCGCGACCCTAATGCCTTAGTTGGAGCCGGGGGGACAGTTCGCGATGGCCGGTCCGACGGGGAGCCGCGCGATCCGCGCTGGGCGGCGATAGCTGAGGCCGTAGCCGCGCCGGAACTGGGCCACGCCGCGGCGCAAACAGTCGCCTGCCGGCCAATCAAACGAGAGCCTGCCCGTGAAATCATGGGCCGGCCGGCCTTTGAGCTCGGTGAACAGGAGGTCGGCGATGCCCTGGCCCTCGGTTCCCGGGAGCCAGGCGGCGATGAATGCATTGGAGCGGTTGATGAGGTCGTTGGCCGATACCGGGCGCCCGGACAGGAGGATGGTGACGACTGGCACTCCTTTGCCGCCGACGCGGTCGAGTATTGCGAGATCGGCGGGATAGCGCGCGCTGTGCCGCATGGTTGCCGGGAAGGCGATGTCGCCGGCGCCCTCGGCATAAGGTTTTTCCGCCGCGACCGCGACGATCGCGCGATAGCGGGAGGGGTTCACGCCTTTGCCGTCGGGGCTGTAATCGACTTGTCCCCGCCCAAGCGTCTTTCGAATTCCGTCGAGGATTGTCTCGCCGTTGGGAAAGTCCGAATTGCTGTTCTCGCTGCCCTGCCAGGTCAGCGACCAGCCACCAGTCTGGGCCGCCATGCTGTCGGCGCCGGCGCCGACCACGAGCACTCGCCCGCTTCTGGAAATCGGCAGCGCGCCGCGATCATTCTTGAGCAGCACCAGCGACTTTCGAACCGCCTCGCGGGCGATCGCGCGCGACGCCGCATCACCGATCGCCGAGGCGTCCGGGTGAGGGCCAGATGCCGGGGAACCGTCGAACAGGCCGCTGCGCAGCTTGGCGCGCAGGATCCGGGTCACGGCGTCGTCGATGCGTGCCATCGGGATCGCGCCGCTGCGAACGTCGGCAACGGTCTCAGTGATGAACGCCTTCCAGTCGTCGGGAACCATGATGAGGTCGATCCCGGCGTTGATCGACTGCGGGCAATGCGATTTGGTGCAGCCCGGAACCTGCTCGATGCCGTTCCAGTCGGACACCACCATCCCGTCGAAGCCCATCCGCCGCTTGAGCACGTCGGTGACCAGATAGCGGTTGCCGTGCATCTTGCCCCACGGCCGCTTGGCGGCGGTGTCGGTCCAGCTCGAATAAGAGATCATCACCGTCTGCGCGCCGCCCTCAAGCGCGCCGTAATAGCCGGCGGCGTGGGTGCGGATCAGCTCGGCTTCGGAGGCGCGGGTCTCGCCCTGGTCCTTGCCATGAAAGGTGCCGCCGTCGCCCAGGAAATGCTTGGCGGTCGCAAGCACGTCGTCGCCGCCTTTGAAGTCGCCCTGCAGGCCGCGGATCATCGCGTCGGCGTAAGAACGGACGAGCGCTGGATCGGAGGAATAGCTTTCATAGGTGCGGCCCCAACGCGGGTTTTGCACCACCGCCAGCGTCGGCGCGAACACCCAGGTGATCCCGGTCGCCCGGACCGCCCGCGCGGTGGCGTGGCCGATGCGCGTCATCAACGCCGGGTCATGCGCCGCGCCAAGGCCGATGTTATGCGGAAAGAGCGTGGCGCCGCGCACGTTGTTGTGCCCGTGGACCGCGTCGGTTCCCCAGATCACCGGGATCTTGATCGCCATGTCGGTCGACATTGAGGCTTCGTAGAAGCGCCGTGACAGGTCGAGCCAGTCGGCGATGCTCGCGTCCTTGCGCTTACCCGGCCAGGCGCCGCCACCATTGAGGATCGAGCCCAAATAATAGCGCCGGACGTCGTCAGGTGTGACCGAGTCGATGTTGGGCTGGGTCATCTGCCCGATTTTTTGCTCGAGCGTCATTCCGGCGACGATCCGCCTGATCCGCGCCTCGTCCGCGACGGCTTTGCGGGATGCCAGGGGTCGCGACTGCGCAGCTGGCCAGCGCGACGCCGCCACAGAAGTTGCAGTCGATGCCGTCGATTGCGCCAGCACCGGCGATAGGGCCAGCGCCCCGGCAAGCAGGACACAACTTGCCGTCCCGCCGGTCAGTCGGGTCAATTTCACGCGATCACCTTCGTCAGAAGCGATAGTTGAAACCGAGCAGCCACTGGCGTCCGTACTTCTCGTACGTCTCGATGAACCTGCTGCCGTTGGCGGTGGTCGGTCCGCCGTCGACACCGATCAGGGTCCGATACGGCGAGTCCGTAACATTGTTGACCTGCAGCTGGATGCCGAGATTGGGGAGCATTCGGCTGGTCTCCGGGAAGGTGTAGCCGACCTGCGCATCGACCTGCTTGTCGGCGAGAATCTCGGTAAAGCCTCGGGTCGCGAACAGCTGCACCACCTCACCCTTGAACGGCGACCGGTAACGATAGCCGACGCGGGCCTGGAAGCCGTTCTTTTCGAAATAGCCGGTCAGGCTGGCGACAGTGCCCGACAGGCCCGGAATTCGAACTTCCTGTGTCTGGTCGGGCGTTGGATTGAGGTTCGTTTTCGTCTTGGACAGGCTGCCGATGATTCCGAAGCCGTCGAGCATGCGCGTGAGGCGCCCAAGCTCGATCGCGCCGCTCAACTCGATGCCTTTGATCGAGCCGCCGTTGCCGTTGGCGGGCTGGCTGATGGTTCCGATCGGGCTGATGATCACCCCGGCCGGAATTCCCGCTGCCGTCGATGGCAGCGGCAGTCCGCTGAAGTCGTAGGGCAGGGTCTGGGTGTAAATGTAGGTGTCGAGCTTCTTGTAGAAGCCGGCGACCGCGACGTAGCTGCCCTTGCCGATATACCATTCATAGGCAAGGTCGAGGGCCTTGGCGCGCCACGGCTTGAGCCTGGGATTGCCGCCGCTGGCCGACCACGGATGGATTTCCTGGCCCGGAACGCAAGGTGGGCTGCCGAGGCACGGGTTGCCAAAACCAGGGGTCAGGTTCGCGCGCATTTCGTCCATGCGCGGACGGGCGAGGACCTTGGCCGCGGCGAAGCGGATGCGGTGTCCCCCGCCAAGGTCGTAGTAGGCGTTCAAACTAGGCAGGAAGTCGGTATATTTCGCGCCGTCACTTACCGGTGTGATCTCGATTGGCAACACATCGGTATTGATGCGCTGGCCTTCCGACTGCTGGTCCTGGTGGACAAGCTGGACGCCGACATTGCCGTGGAGATTGCCGGCCGCGAACATGGCGCGCGCTTTCAGCGTCCAGATATCTTCACGGATGTGCCACGCCTTGTCGAAGTGGTTGGCGTCCTCGAGCACGGTAATGTCGTAATATTGATCGATCGCATCGGGCACGTTGTAGCTGAGGGTGTCGCCGAGGCCGGCGAAACCGAGCGATGTCGGGTTGACCAGGACATCGCTGCCAACCAGCACTTGCATGCGCCCGTTCTTGAGCATCAGGTCCCACTCGTCGACGTGCTTTTTCTTGTCGCGGCGGGTGAAGTTCGCGCCGATGTCGATCGCCTCGAAAATCCCGCGTGGCTCGTAGCGAAGGTCGAGGTCGCCCGAATAGACGTTCTCGCGGACGTCGGGGTTCTTCATCGCCCCGTCATGACCCCAGCCGCCCCACGGCGCGCGGTCGCCAAGCGACACCTGCGAGGCATCGGCGTAGTTCAAACCTGTCCCATAGGTCGGAAAACCGCTGCCGGTGATGTCCCAGGAGATTGAGTCGAAAACACGGTTGTCGTTCTGATTCGGAGCTGTCACGCAGCAGCCGTAGCCCGCGTAGGTCTCGACAATGCTCTCTTTGCGCTTGTTGCTCGAATAGGACAGGTCGCCGATCAGCGACAGCTGGTCGGTGAATTTATATTCGTTGTTGATGCCGGCCGAGAACAGCCAGTCGTCGCGGGTGTTGTAGTCGTTGCGCAGCTGCGGTGCGACGCCGTTGGCAGTGCCGGTTACGGCGAGCTCGGTCCCGCCGCGATCTTCGGTCGTGACATTGGTAAAGGTCTGGCTGTCGGCCCAGACGTTGGAAAACCATTGCGTGCCGCGCATCGTCTCGCGCTGTTTGAACCGCGAGTAATAGAGATCGACGATCGTGTGGAGCTTGTCGTCGGGCTGCCACTCGAGGATGCCCATCACCGCGTCGCGGACGTTGCGCCGCGAGTAATTGAAGACTTCCTGGCCGGTGAGGAAAGTCGCAGAGTCCGCCGAGTCCGGGGAGATGCGGTCTTTGGTGAAATCGCAGCAATCGAATGTCTCGTAATTATAGCCCTTGAAATGCTTGTTGTGCGACGGCGAGTCGAGGTGGGCGAAACCGATCGCGACACCAAGCTGGGGCGTGAGCTGGTCGATGTAGCTGACCGAAAGCCGGCCACCATAATTGCGCACGTCGCTGTTGACGCGCTTGGTACCGTCGAGCTCGCCGCGAACGTTGACGGCGATGGCCCGCTTGCCAAACGTCAGCGGTCGAACGGTGCGGAGATCCGCGGTACCCGATAGCCCCATCCCGGCGATGTTGGCGTCGGGGGTCTTGTAGATGACGACGCTGTTGAGCAGCTCGGACGGATATTGGTCGAACTCGACCGCGCGATTGTCGCCCGAACTCGCTTGCGGCCGCCCGTTGAGCAGCGTCGTCGTGAAGTCCGGCGAAAGGCCGCGGATCGAGATCACCTGGGCGCGGCCATTGACCCGCTGGGCGGCGAGGCCGGGCAGGCGCGCGATCGACTCGGCGATCGAAAGATCGGGCAGCTTGCCGATGTCCTCGGCCGACACGACCTCGACGATGCTCTGGTTGCGGCGCTTGGTTTCGATCGAATTGCGGAGGCCCGCGCGAATGCCGGTGACAACGATTTCGCTACCGTCGGCGGCCGTGGTTTCCGGAGCCGGGGCTATCCCCGGATCGCCGGGCGTCGGATCGGTATCGGGCTGGTCCGGAGCCGGCTGAGTCACGACCTGCGCCGAGGCTGGCGCGGCCATCGTCGCGATCAGTGCCAGAGTGGAAACGGCGGTGGCGAATTGAACCATGCGACGGGCGACGGCAGGCGTCCGAGCTGCGCTCATCTTCAGTCTTCCCCTCTGTTGATCTGGCTGCATATCCGCCGGGACTCCCAGCGCCTGCAGCCATTGGCTCCCGTTTCATTGGAAGCGCTTCCAATCTGTCGATATTACACCGGCGTGTCAACCGCCTTGCAATCGCCCGCAGGCGGGATGTTCTAGGCTGGCGGCGCGCCGGTCGATTCGCGTTCAACCAGATAATGGGCAGCGGTGACCTGCCGCGACTGCTCGTCATCCGCATGGCTCGCGCGACCGATCATCGCGACGAGCATGTTGGCGGCATCGTAACCAATCTGTTTGATCGGCTGGTGGACCGTTGTCAGCGGCGGCCAGACGATCTCGGACAAAGGCGTATCGTCGAAACCGGTGACCGAGATGTCGCCGGGAATCGCCAGGCCAGCGCGGTGAATGGCCAGCAGGGCCCCGGCAGCCATGTCGTCGTTGGCGCACATCAATGCCGTCGGCCGCGGTTGCGATTCCAGAATGCGTTGGGCGCACTCGATCCCGGAATGGAACGTGAAAGTCCCGCGTTCTTCGATGATCGATGCGTCCGCGATCCCCGCCGCGGCCAGTTCGTGACGCAGCCCGTTGAATCTTCGTTCGGCCGAGCGATGGCCGGCAAGTCCGTGAATATAACCGAAGCGACGGTGACCAAGCCCGATCATGTGGCGGGCGATGTCGCGCCCGGCGGTGAAATCGTCGATCCCGATCGCGGGCGCCGCCGCGACTGCATCGGGATCGGCCGAGATGCAGATGATCGCCATGCCCCGCTCCCTCGCGTCAGCAAGGAGGACGCGGTCATCGGACAGCGGCGGCGTCAGGATGATTCCGGCAACCCATTGCTCGTCAAACATCGTCCTGATCTGTTGCTGCGCCGTTTTTGGGTCCGGGCTGACTGTCCGGGTAGTGACCTGGAACCCGTGATCGGCGCAACCGCGCAACGCGCCCAGCTCCAGGGCCGCGTGATAGTAACTGTTGGGTTCGGTATCGAGGTCGGACTGGTGGACGATGGCAATCTGGCCGCTCGTCCGGCCGGCAAGGTTGCGTGCCTGGACATTGATCTTGAAGCCGAGTGCATCGACCGCGATGCGAACCTTGTCGCGCAGTCCGGGGCGGACGTTGGGCCCGTTGTTGAGCACGCGTGAGACCGTTGTCCGACTGACGCCGGCCAGCGATGCGACATCGTCGATCGTGGGTTTCCCACCGCTAATCAGTCGTGCCCGGTCGCCTTCCATTGCGTTTCACTTCTGGCGCTGACTTAGCCGAGCGGCAAGCTTCAACAGACTCTGGGGACCTAAGCTCCTTCCACGGATTAGAAGTCGTTGCTACGTCTCTCACCATGCGGAGCGTAAGCACACTGGCTGATCGGCGGGGACTCTGGGCTTTCATGCTCGGGGTCCTCGCGGTTACTGCCGGCGTCCTTCTGCACTTGCCCATGTTCCTCACGGGCGGATCCATGCATTACCATTTGGCGGGCATGCCAATGGAACCAGATATGGTTTTCGGCATGGTCTTGATCGTCGGCGGCGTCCTGGTCGCGGCCTGGGGGTTGCTACCCAACAACATCCCGGCTCAACGAGCCGCCAGCCAGGACATTCTCATCGCGGCGCCCGAGGACGCGCAACTCGGAGCTGTGCACTGGACCTTGATGACGGTGCTCGTATTGGCACTGGTGATTGACGTTATGAAGCCCGCTTCTCTCGGCTTCGTGGTCCCGGAACTCAGTCGTGAATACGGGGTGCCCAAGGCGACCGGATCGCTGCTTTCCTTCTTCGCGCTGGTCGGGACGGTTTGTGGATCAGTGGTCTGGGGCATCCTGGCGGACATCTACGGACGCAAGGCGACGATCCTGCTGTCGGCGGTGTTCTTCGTCGGCACCGCGATCTGCGGGACGATGCCGTCACTTGCCTGGAACGTGTTCATGTGTTTCATGATGGGGGCGGCCGCCGGTGGCATGCTGCCAGTCACCTACGCACTCCTGGCCGAGATGATGCCAACGCGGCACCGGGGCTGGAGCCTCGTGCTGGTGGGCGGCCTTGGCGCCGCCGGCGGATATTTTGCCGCCAGCGGCGCGGCGGCGTTGCTCCAGCCCACCTATACCTGGCGCATCCTGTGGTTGCTCAACCTGCCAACCGGGCTCCTGCTCGTTTTGCTTGGAGCTTTTATACCGGAGTCAGCGAAGTTTCTTCTCGCGCGCGGTCGGCCGGAAGAGGCCGCCGCCGTCATGAAGAGGTTTGGAGCGGTCGCCCGCAAGGTCGCCACGCCGCAGCCCGCGCCCCTGAGGTCTCACGGTGCCCTCAGTGGCATGCATCTGGTTGGCAAGCTCACGGCCTTGTCCGTCGCCGCAATCTCCTGGGGATTGATCAACTTCGGACTGCTGTTGTGGCTGCCGGGCGCTCTCCAGGACAGTGGCTACTCGATTGCAGTTTCAAGCCGGCTTCTCGCCAAGTCTGCGCTCATTGCCCTGCCGACGGTATTCCTGTGCGCGCTGATCTACAGCCGCTGGAGCACCAAATGGTCACTCGTGACCATGCTCGGCGTAACGCTGGCGGGCTTGCTCCTCGTGTTGCGCCTGGAAGTCGCAGGCGAAGGCAGTCCGGTGATTCCAGTGGCCCTGCTCATTGTCGGATCCAACGGCGTGATTGCGGTCTTGCTCCCGTACACCGCGGAGAGCTTTCCCCTTCGAGTGCGCGGGCGCGCAACCGGGTGGGTGGCTGCATGTACCAAGGCCGGAGGCGTCGTTGCGCAAGCGTTGTCGATTACTGCGCTGGTTCCGCCAATGGCGTTGGTCGCCGGCTTCCTTGTCGGCCCGGTTGTTGTCGGAACCTTGCTTATTTCATGGTTCGGCCGGGAAACGAAAGGCGGCGACCTGAGGCGGCTCGATGCCGAGGATGCCGCTGCCGTCACGGTGCCGGTGTAGGTCATTCGGCACAACGCATCGCCGGGATGTCCGGGAATGGGTCAACATGGACACATCTGACGCCGCCAGGAGGGACCAGGCGATTGAAGCGCGCTCGTGAAGCCTGAATTGCGGCGGCTGGGCAAAAGCCAGAGCCCGGTCGTGGTCATCGACGACTTCAGCGGCGATCCCGATGGGCTGATCGAGATCGGTCGATATCTTTGAACCGCAGCACCAACCCACACCAAGGGCGGCTGACCGCCAACATTTTCGTGCGGGGACATTGACAGGAGAGAGGCCGCCACAACCGGCGAAAAATGGTGGACGCACTAGGGCTCGAACCTAGGACCCGCTGATCAAGAGGCTGGGGATCTGAAAGCGCGAGCGCGGAGCTTGCTAAAGGTCGCTAATCTCTAGGACAAAGAAGCCAATGCGTTGGACTGTGAGGTCGGCACGAGACGTGAATCGCGACTGCCCGGGGGTGGCCCTCATCAGACACGGAATCTAGGGCTTCTCACACCCAGTTTTCCATACGCGTTTCATACGCGAGAAAGAGATTTCGTCTAAGTCATTGAAAAATTGGCGCACCCGACAGGATTCGAACCTGTGACCCCTGCCTTCGGAGGGCAGTACTCTATCCAGCTGAGCTACGGGTGCGTGGGGCGCGACTTAGCCGCGCTGCGCCGCAGCGGCAAGCTGGCGCATTCGTCGTTGCGAGCGAAGCGTGGCAATCCAGTTTTTCTGTTTTGGCTGGATTGCCGCGTCGCCTTCGGCTCCTCGCAAAGACGGGTCAGGGCCGGCTCAGGAAGTCCTTGAGCCCGGCGTGGAGCTGGGCGCGGGCCGAGCCGACGATCATGCCGACGTGGCCCGAGGCGATTTCGACGGTGTCGCCGGCGGGGGCGGTGGCGGCGGGTGTGATGCGGTCGTGGGCGGCGGTGAAGTGGCGCATCGGTAGCGCGAGACGGTCGGTGATGGCGGTGCCGGCGATGGTCCAGCGGCCGCTGCCGGGGAGGTCGGCGCCGAACAAATCCTCGATCAGCTCGGCCGCGGCGGCGCAGGGCAAGGCCTCGCCCTGGTTGGCCCAATCCTCGAGCACGATGAAGCGGCGGGCCTCGGCGCTGGCCGGATCGAGCGCGGCGAATTTGGCGAATTTCGACACCGTGCGCTCGGGATCGAGCGACCAGAAGGCGGCCTGGAGGACCTCCATCGGCAGCGCGCCGAGGGCCTCGGCAGGCCCGCGCGCATCGCCCCACATGGCGAACAGGCTGTTGCGGCCCGCGGCCGGATAGGTAGCGAAGTTCCACGGCGCGGCGATGGTCACGACGCGTTCCACGGGATGAAGATTGGCGGCGGCGATGGCCATCGTCCCGCCGAGGCAGTAGCCGATTAACGCCCCGGGATCGCCGACTTCGCGAAGCAATGGCAGCAGCAATTGCTC
>NZ_JANMCO010000097.1:0-2177 GCF_031361285.1 Sphingomonas sp. | reverse complement strand
TCAGCTGGTCGGTGCGCGACGAGAGCCTCCATTGCGAAGGCATCATCCGCCTGTTCCACACCTTCACCAAGGAACGCGACTGCCTCACCCGCGCGGTCAAGGACGACATCATGGACGTCTGCCAGAAGACCGTCCGCCTCGAGGATGCGTTCATCGACCTCGCGTTCGAGCAGGGGCCGGTCACCGGCATGACCCCCAAGGAGATCAAGAAGTACATCCGCTACATCGCCGACTGGCGGCTGGGGCAATTGGGCCTCAAACCCATCTACATGGTCGACGAGCACCCGCTGCCGTGGCTCGCCCCGCTCCTCAACGGCGTCGAACACGCCAACTTCTTCGAAACAAGGGCGACCGAATATTCGAAGGCGGCGACGCGGGGGAATTGGAACGAGGTGTGGGACTCGTTCGACCGGAGGCAAAAGGCGAAAGGCGACGCCGCGAATGATGGCGCGGGGGCGGAAGCCGCCGCGCAGGACGAAGGGGATATGTTCACCCGTGCCGGGGTCGCGGCGGAGTAATCGGCGGGCATGATCGAGTTCGACATGATCAAAGATCGGGCCAACCAAGCGCGGCACGGTTTACCGCTCGGTGCTGCTGAGCTTCTTTTCGAAGGACCGTTCATCGAGGAAGAGGATCGGCGTCGCGACTATGGCGAAACCCGGTTCATCGCCACCGGGCCGGTGGAGGAATTTGGCGGCCGAATTCATGTCGTGGTATATGTCTGGCGCGAAAGCGTTCGACGCATCATCAGTTTCAGGAAAGCCAATGGCCGGGAAATCAGAAAATATCGTGCAGGTGTCGCTTGAGGAATCGCGCGCGATCGCGAAGGCGTGGGCGACGCCGGAGAATCTGGCGAAGCTCGACGCGATGACCGACGAGGACATCGCCGCCCAGATCGCCGCCAATCCCGACGCCGCGCCCGAGCTGACTGACGAATGGTTCGAAAACGCGCGGCTGGTAATCCCGCTGAAGAGCCGAAAACGGGCGGCGTGACCGGATAAAATTACAGCGACAGTGCACTAATTACAGGACCAACCGTCCCTTCGGCTCCGCATAGCTGTCAATCCTCCGCAGCGGGCGCTCGTGCCAGCCGATGTTCACCGCCCACAGCGTCGGGAAAAAGTGCAGCGTCGAGTAAGGTAAATGCTCGTCGATCCAGCGCGCCAGGATTTGCCAGTCGCCGGGCTGTTGGTGCGCATCCCGGAATGACGGCACGACGACGCAGGCGACCGCGCCCATGCATCCGTCGGCGTCGCGCATGTCCCAGATATGCGCCGCCGCATTAGCCTCGTTCGACGCGCAATTGTAACCCGCCTTGCCGGCTTTCTGCTTCGCGTTTCCGAGCGCGTTGACCTCACGGCTGCGATAGGCCGAGCGGATCGCGATCCGTCCCCATTCAGCCTGTAATGGCTCGAGCAATTCCTCGCACAGCCGCGTCCCCGCCGCGATTGCCAAATCGGGATCGTCGGGCGCGTTCAGCAACCCGTGAACTTGCGCGATTTCCGAATACAGCATGTCGCGCATGAAAAAGCTCTTCGACAGCCGCACCCGCCCCAGCTCGGTCAGCGCCTGCACGCTTGTTGGTCTACGCATCACCCCTCCTGCCTAATTTAATCAGGACATTGATCGCTAATTACGAGTTACGAATTACGGGGAATTACGCAATTACGGTGACAGTAAATTACGGTGACAGTAACCGAAACCCTCAGCACCACCCGCTCCTGAAGCCGCCCCAATAGCGCCGCGCCAGCCCGCTGGCCCGCATGTCCTCGGATTACGCGGATTACGGGATTACGGTGGGATTACGGTGACAGTGCACTAAATTCGCGCCCTATCCTCCGCGCGGGTCGGGACTATAACCACCCTATGCCTCACCCCACACCAGCCGATTTCGCCGCCAGGTCGACGACCAGATGCGCAGTTTGTCTCTTGCTTGGTGTCGCCGCGCTGGTCTGCGGAATGGTCCAGGCATCGGCCGCGGCGGCGGCACCGCCGGATCGAGCGAGCGCTGACGCCCGCAAGGCCACAGTCCGCCACTATATCCAAATCTGGGAGAGTGGGCGCGTCGAGCGGCTCGGCACAGTGATCGCCGACGGCTATTCCGGTCACGCCGCGTCGGGCAGCCGGGATATCGCCGGCCTGCGGCAACGAATCGCTGACTTCCATCTCGCTTTTCC
>NZ_JANMCO010000050.1:0-6357 GCF_031361285.1 Sphingomonas sp. | reverse complement strand
GCGCCGTGTCGTGGTGACAGGTCTGGGTTTGGTGACGCCGCTCGGCGGTGACGTCGAGACGACGTGGGCCAATATCCTGGCGAGCAAGAGCGGCGCTGGGCCGATCACCCGGTTCGACGCCAGCGACCAGAAGTGCCGCATTGCCTGCGAGGTCAAGCCGGCCGACCATGAATATGGCTTTGACCCCAACAAACGCGTCGACCACAAGGTCCAGCGGCAAGTCGATCCGTTCATCATCTATGGCATCGATGCGGCCGGACAGGCGCTCGAGGATGCCGGGCTCACCGACATGGACGAGGAAACGCGGATCCGTACCGGCTGCTCGATCGGCTCGGGTATTGGCGGGCTTCCGGGGATTGAAAGCGAATCGCTGGTGCTTGCCGAGAAGGGGCCAGGCCGGGTCAGCCCGCACTTCGTTCACGGCCGCCTGATCAACCTCATTTCGGGCCAAGTCTCGATCAAATACGGGCTGATGGGGCCGAACCACGCCGTCGTCACCGCTTGCTCGACCGGCGCCCACTCGATCGGCGACGCAGCGCGGATGATCAAGGACGACGATGCCGACATCATGCTTGCGGGTGGGGCCGAAGGGACGATCAACCCGCTCGGCGTCGCCGGCTTCGCCCAGGCGCGTGCTCTCAACATGAGCTTCAATGACCGACCGCAGCAGGCCAGCCGCCCTTACGACAAGGGCCGCGACGGCTTCGTCATGGGCGAGGGCGCGGGGGTCGTCGTGCTCGAGGAATATGAGCACGCCAAGGCGCGCGGCGCGAAAATCTATGCCGAGGTTGTCGGCTATGGTCTGTCGGGCGACGCCTATCACGTCACTGCGCCCCACCCCGAGGGCAAGGGCGCCGAGCTGGCGATGCGGATGGCGCTGAAGAAGGCCGGCATGGAGCCGTGCGACATCGATTACATCAATGCCCACGGCACCTCGACCATGGCTGACACGATCGAACTTGCTGCGGCAAAGCGCGTGTTCGGTGACGATTTGTGCGGCGCGTCGATGAGCAGCACCAAGTCGGCGATCGGGCACTTGCTCGGCGGCGCCGGGGCGGTCGAAAGCATCTTCTGCATCCTCGCCATGCGCGACCAGATCGTCCCGCCGACGCTCAACCTCGACGATCCCGATGAGGGCACTGAGGGGGTCGACCTGGTTCCGCACAAAGCCAAGAAGCGCGAGGTCAAAGCGGTCCTCAACAACAGCTTCGGTTTCGGCGGGACCAACGCCAGCCTGGTGATGAAGGCGGTGTGAAGAAGCTCGTCGTTCTTGGCGTCGCCCTGGTGCTGGCGGCGCTGGTCGGCATCTGGATGACTTGGTGGAGTCCGGGGCCGAAAGCGGGCCCCCACCACATCGTGGTCGAAGAAGGATCGAGCCTCGCTTCGGTCGCGCGCCAGCTCGAGCAGGCCGGCGCGATCCCGGGCAGTGCCAGCACGTATCGAGTGATGGCGCGGCTGCTCGGCTCGGGCGATCCGGTCCAGGCCGGCGAATTCGAGGTTCCCAGGGGCATGGGCGGCGCGGCAGTGCTCGATTTGCTCCAGCACGGGCGACCGGTGCAGCGGCTGATCACCGTCACCGAAGGCATGCCGTCGATTATCGTCCAGGAAAAGCTGGCCGCTATTCCATACCTCAGCGGACCCGCGACGGTTCCCGCCGAGGGGTCGCTGCTGCCGGATAGTTATGGTTATGAGCGGGGCGAACCGCGGGCCGCAATCATCGCGCGGATGCAAGCGGCGATGGCGAAGACGCTCGACGCGCTATGGACCAAGCGTAAACCCAATTGCCTGGTCAATTCCAAGGCGGAAGCGGTGATTCTCGCCTCGATCGTCGAGAAGGAAACTGGCAAGCCTTCCGAGCGGCGAATGGTCGCCGGTGTTTACTGCAACCGGCTGCGGATTGGCATGAAATTGGATGCCGACCCGACCGTCATCTATCCGATTACCAAGGGCAAGCCGCTTGGCCGGCGCATCCTGCGCTCCGAGCTCAATGCCGATACCGGCTACAACACCTACAAGATGCCGGGCCTGCCGGCGGGGCCGATCGCCAACCCCGGTCGGTTAAGTATCGCCGCGGTGCTCGATCCGGCGGCGACCAAGGCGCTCTATTTCGTCGCCGACGGCACCGGCGGCCATGTCTTCGCCGACACCTTGGCCGAGCACAATGCGAACGTCGCTAAATGGTACGCCATCCGCCGCGCCCGCGGGGACATGTAATCGCGGACGGCTTGGCCGAAATGAGACCAAAGCAGCGTCTCCGGCACCCCTTACGATCAGTCCGGAATAAGCTCACTGGATGACGGTGACGCCCTCCTTGGCCCATTCCTTATCGACGTCGACGCCTTGCTCGGCCCACTCGGCGCGGGTCCAGCACCGGACGGTCTCAATCAGGCTGCCCGTATAGGGCTCCAGATGCATGCAATATTTGGCGCCTGCACTCGCCGTCGGAGATGGTCCCTGCGGATTGGTTTCGCGGCTTGCTGCCCACACTGGCGAAGCGACGACGATGATGCTCAAAGCCACGGCCAATGTCTTGCGTGCCATCTCGTTTCTCCTTGATCGCAACTCTGGATGCCCCGCCCTTACCGATTTGGCTAGGGCGCCCCAACATTTTCTGAGCGCACATAACCGACGCGGCGATCCTTGCCCGCATAGCCCCACGCCCAGCCGAGGCTGTTGTCGAGCATCGAGAACGGATCGCCTGGTTTAAGCTCGAACAAAGCGTCCGCATCATCCGACGGCCCGGCCAGCAGTTTCACAGATCTCTTCACCGCCCGCTCCAGCGGCTCGGCGTAATGCGACGCAATTACCCGGTGCGCGAGCGCGCAATCGGCGAGGTCTGGCCGATAAGCATTGAAAGCGGGGTCCGGCGGGTTCGATGGGCCAGCGAGCGCAATGCCTTCAGCGCTGGTGGGCGAAGGCCGCCTGGCCGATGATTGGCCGGTGGGACGCGCCGGTGTCGGCACCTTCCCGGAGGTTATGCTTGAAGCCTTCAAGAAATTCTGCCCCTTCGGCGGTCCGGACGACGAACACGTTGCGGCGATCGTCCTGATCGCGCTCGCGCTTCAGATAGCCGAGTGCGCCGAGCGTGTTCAAGGCGCGAGTGACCACGGGCTTGGACACGCCCAAAGTTCGGGCGAGACCGCGGACCGTGTGTGGCCCGGGTGAAAGATAGACCAGCATCAACAGCGCCATCTGGCGGTTGGTCAGGTCCGGCTCGCCGGAGCGGACGTAGGCGATCAGCGCCTTCATCCAGCCAGATAGCGATACCTCGCTCATGATTGATTTCTCCGTCGCGTCGCGTGCTTGGAGAATTAAACCGGCAAGCGGCCGAAATGTTGCGCCAACCGGCAGGAAAAACGGGAAAACCGCGCCGGGCGGGTCGGGTTTCTGGCTGGATCAGGCGGCCGGATAGCGTTGCGAGAGCATGGCGAAGGCCGCCCGGAGCCCCAGCGCATCGCCGCCCGTGGGCCGGCCGGGCTTGCCCTTTGGCCGCCAGGCAAACGTGTCGAAATGGGCCCAGGCGATTGTGTCGGGGACGAACCGGCGCAGGAACAATGCGGCGGTGATGCAGCCGGCCATGGTCGAACTGCTGGCGTTGGCGATATCGGCGATGTCGCTTTTGAGCATGTCGTCATAATTGTCCCACAGCGGCATCCGCCACAGCGGGTCGTCGACCGCCTTGGCGGCCGACTCCATGTCGGCGAGCACATCGTCGCTGTTGGCGAACAGCGCTGGAAGATCGGGCCCCAACGCGACCCTGGCGGCGCCGGTCAGGGTCGCGAAGTCGATCATCAGCTCGGGCCGATGCTTGTCACCGTCGCCCTCGGCGGCGCGGGCCAAAGCGTCGGCAAGCACCAGCCGGCCCTCGGCATCGGTATTGTCGACCTCGACCGTCAGCCCCTGGCGCGACGTAACGATGTCGCCCGGGCGATAAGCGTTGCCGGACACGGCATTCTCGACCGCCGGAATCAGCAAATGCAACCGGACGGGCAGGCGCGCGGCCGCCACGAGGCTGAACAGCGCTAGTGCATGGGCCGCTCCACCCATGTCCTTTTTCATCAGGCGCATGCCGGCGGCAGCCTTGATGTCGAGCCCGCCGCTGTCGAAGCAGACGCCCTTGCCGATGATCGCCACGCGCGGAAGCTTGGGATTGCCCCATTCGGCCTCGATCAGGCGCGGCGCACGATCTCGTGACGCGGCCTGGCCGACCGCGGAGATCAGCGGAAAGCCGGTGTGGAGCGCGTCGCCCGACGTGACTCGCACTGTGGCGCTAAATCGTGCGGCCTGGTCATGTACCGCCTGCTCGAGCTCGGCCGGGCCGAGATCGGCGGCCGGCGTGTCGACCAGGTCGCGGACCAGCGCCGTAGCCTCTGCGAGGCGGATGGTGTCGTCGATCTGTGCCGCTTCGCCGGTGACGAGAATTCGCGGGCCGAGCGCAACATCTTTCTTGCTGCGGTAGTTGTCGAACCGATGTTGGGCGAGGAGCCAGCCAAGCGCGGCCTTGCCCGGCAACCCCTCGGCCAGCTTGTAGGTGCCTTCGGGAAGCACCTCGCCGAGCCTGGCAAGGCACCACGGTGACAGCGCCGAAGCATTGGCGACGGCGCTAACAACCTCGAAGTCGCTGCCGCGCGGCAGGATCACATGGGCATAACCAGTTTTGCCGTCGAAACGGTGGGCTTTAATCAGCGCGCGGTCCTCGGCGCCGCGGCTCTTCACCCAGTCGGCGAAGCTTGTCTTGTCGACAAGATGGATCGTCCGTGCCTTCTGGCCGCGGTCGGGGACGAGCAGGGATGCGAAGTCAGTCATTGGGCCGCCTTAGCCGAGCTTGACCGTCAAGCAATATGGTGTGGCGGTAGCGCCCGATTTGCCAATTCCCCCCGGTCGGCTATGGTTTGGACGGGGGATTGCTCGGTGCCCCCTGCTTGCAACATTCAGCAGGGAGGACGAGCATGAGTATGTTATTTGCAGCGATGATCGGCTGGTGCGGGACGCGCTGGCCAGGTTGGTGGTGGCGCTTGCCGCGCCCGCCGGTGCCCGATCCTGAACCTTGGTGGCGCGACATCTTCGGTGGAGTCATCGGAGCGGTCGGGGGCGCCGGCGCCGTCGTCGTATTCGCACCGATGCTGGTCGACGCGTCGCTGATCGAAACGGCGACGACCGCGTTCTTCGGGGGCGTATTCCTCGGCAGCCTCGGCCACAGCCTGATGGGTGCCGCCAAAGGCTAAGCGATCGACTGGGGCGGTGCCCGCGCGGTGCCGCCCCTTGTTTGATACCTACCCCGCAAGCAAAGCCGCGGCCGACTACGCCGCGGCGAAGACGGGCACGCGGCGGCGCAGGGCATAAGCGCTGGCGGTGCTCTTGCCCGCCGCGAGGCCGAGTTATTGCGTAACTTGTGGGCATTCTGCGTTAGCTTGGGGTCGATGCGTTTCATTCCACCAGGGTAGCAAAGCTCGCTGGCGCTCGCACCCACCCCCGGTCCCTCCCTTGCAGGGATGAGAGGTTAGGCGGGCACGCCGAACAAATCGTGCTCGTCGCTGTCTTCGATGAGGGCGGCGACGATATCGCCCGGCTTGAGCGCGCCCGCATCGCGGAGGTGGACCTCGCCGTCGATCTCGGGCGCGTCGGCCTTGGAGCGGCCAGTGGCGCCGCCGGTTTCGGCATCCACCGTGTCGATCAGCACGTCGAGGGTCTTGCCGACTTTCGCCGCCAGCTTCTCGGACGAAATGCTGGCGGTCAGGTCCATCAGGCGGGCGTAGCGCTCTTCCTTCAATTCTTCCGGTACCGGGTCGGGGAGCGCATTGGCGGCGGCGCCTTCGACCGGCTCGAAGCGGAACGCGCCGACGCGGTCGAGCTGGGCCTCTTCGAGCCAATTCATCAGATATTGGAAATCCTCCTCGGTCTCGCCGGGGAAGCCGACGACGAAGGTCGAGCGGATGGCGATGTCGGGGCAGAATTCGCGCCAGCTGGCGATCCGCTCAAGCACTCGCGCATCATTGGCGGGGCGCTTCATCGCGCGCAGGATCTTCGGGCTGGCGTGCTGGAACGGGATGTCGAGGTAGGGCAGCACCAGCCCTTCGGCCATCAGCGGAATGACACGGTCAACGTGCGGGTACGGGTAGACATAGTGGAGGCGGACCCAGACATTGTTCTCCAGCGTGCCGAGCTGCCCCAGCTCGCGCGCCAGGTCGGTCATGTGGGCGCGGACGTCGTTGCCCTTCCACGGCCATGCCTGATGCTTGAGATCGAGGCCGTAGGCGCTGGTGTCCTGGCTGATCACCAATAATTCCTTGGTCCCGGCGGCGACCAGTTTCTCCGCCTCGCGCAGGATCGCGTCGGGGCGGCGGCTGACGAGGTCGC
>NZ_JANMCO010000034.1:0-5820 GCF_031361285.1 Sphingomonas sp. | reverse complement strand
CCGGTCGAGCAATGCGGCGACGGTGCGCCTGTCGGAAAGCGTCGGCCGGGCCAATGTCTTGCGCGCCGCGCGCGAGCTCGGCATTGCCAGCCCGCTGCCGAGCGGCCCCAGCGTCGCGCTCGGCACCGCCGGCGTCAGCCTTATCGAACTGACCTCGGCCTATGCGGCGATCGCCAGCGGCCGCTACCCGATCGCGCCGCGCGGGCTCGCGCTCGACGGCCAGGACGAAGGCTTTTCGAGCTACTTCCGCCGCGGCGGCAGCCTCGATCAGCGCCGCGACTGGGCGCCGATGCTCGACCTCCTCTGGGAAGCGGCCAACAAGGGCACCGGACGCCGCGCCGCGCTGGCGGTGCCGACCTTTGGCAAGACCGGCACCAGCCAAGACAATCGCGACGCCTTGTTCGTCGGCTTCGCCGGCAATCTGGTGGTCGGCGTGTGGGTCGGCCGCGACGACAATGGCTCGCTCGGCAAGATCACCGGCGGCACCGCGCCGGCGCTGATCTGGCGCAATTTCACGGTTCCGGCGCTCAGCCTCGACGGCCGCGCCGGGCCGCCGTTGCCGGCCACGTTCCGCGTGCCCGCGCCACCGCCGCCGCGCGCCCGCCATAAAAAGAGCCCGCTGCCCGACGACTGGAGCGAGGCCACCGCCGGTCTGCGCGACCTGGTCGGGCAAATCGAGAATTTAATCGAGGACGCCACGGCCAAGTGATGGCGCGATCATGGTTAATGTCCGGAAACCTCCCGCTTTAAGGCTTTCTCAACCCATTCGGGGCTAATTCCCCTTTCAACCTACGCGAACTGGCTGCGCAGGTGGGGGAACTTCGGTTCCTAGTTTAGTGGAGCCTTAAGGAGACCAGAGATGGCCAAGTTTTTGAAACTGATTAAAAATAGCAAGGGTGCGACCGCCATTGAATACGGCCTGATCGCTGCCCTCATCGCCGTTGCGGCGATTGGCGCGATGACCAGCATTGGTAGCGCGTTGAACAAGACCTTCACCAACGTTGCGAACGCCCTCTAAGGCATTCTAAACGGTGAAAAATGGGCGGCGGCGTCGAAAGACGCCGCCGTCTTTTTTTGTGCCCGGCTGAGCCTGGCTTTTGGCCTTACGCTTGGTGTCCGACGGTTTGCGTGGTGGCGGCTGGTTGTCGCGCGTCTCGCGTCCGGAGGTCCAGGCCGGCGGATCGCTCGCCGGAAAGCTATCGATCAGCGCTTTATCGACAATATACGACCCATCGCAGGCATGGCGTCGAGGGAATGGTGGAGCCGAGGGGGATCGAACCCCTGACCTCTGCAATGCCATTGCAGCGCTCTCCCAGCTGAGCTACGGCCCCGTTCGTTCGCGCCTTAAGCGAACTTCATTCCACTGAAAACTCGAAATTCCACCGGCGAAGGCTGGTTAAGCCTCGTCTTCGTCCGCCGCGGTCTCCACTCCGAGGCCGTCGTCGCCGGTCGCCAGATCGACTTCGTCGTCGGCCGACGGTTCCTCGTCCTCGGCGATCGCCAGCTCCTCGGCCTCGAGGTCGGCTTCCGCGACCGGCTCCTTGGCGACAGGCGCGGGCTCGAACGCCACCGGCTGCTTGGACTTCAATACCGGTTCGGGTACCCACTCATTGTGGCATTCGATGCAGTGCACCGGATTGTCCTTGCCGAGGTCGTAAAAGCGGGTCGAGCACTTGGGGCAAGTGCGCTTGGCGCCCCATTCGGGCTTCACCATGGTGAGTATCACTCCAGTTTTGGTCGGTTCGGCCGGGCTCCATAGGATGCTCCGCACCGTGCGGCGGGCGCCTTGCCATAGGCCGGGACCACTGTCAAAGCGCGACCCTTGACCGAGCATTCCGACAACGAGAACGTGGCGCCGGAGCGAATCCTGATCGCCGTCGACGGTCCCGGCGCGAGCGGCAAGGGGACCATTTCCCGCGCCCTGGCGGCGCATTTCCATCTTCCGCACATGGACACCGGAATGCTGTATCGCGCGGTGGCGTTGAACCTGTGGCGCTGGGGCGGCGACCCGGCAAGCGAGTTCGAGGCCTTGCGGGCGTGCGATGTCGCCGCAGTCGATCCCGACGATCCGGAGTTGAGGAGCGAGCCGATTTCGAGCATCGCCTCGCGGGTGTCAGCCTATCCCTCGGTCCGCACCGCTTTGCTCGATCGGCAGCGGCAGTTCGCGCAACAACCGGGTGGGGCAGTGCTCGACGGGCGCGATATTGGCACAATCGTCGCGCCCGATGCCGACGCCAAGCTGTTCGTCACCGCCTCGTCCGAGGTGCGCGCCCAGCGCCGCGTGCGCGAACTTTTGGAGCGCGGCTTGCCCGCCCATTACGAGGACGTGCTGACCGACATCCGGGCCCGCGACGAACGCGATTCATCTCGTGCCACGGCACCGCTACGGCAGGCCGGCGATGCCGACGTCCTCGACACCACCAGCCTCAATGTCGGCGAGGCGATCGCCGAGGCCATCCGACTGGTCGATCAACGCCTCAAGAAATAACACGAACTGTCGGGTCGCGGACTCGAATTACGGCCCCGTATCGATTATTATCCCGCTTCGGGGAGTGGCGTTATGGGGGAATACAGGCTGTATTGCCTGGACGGCGCAAAGCGCATCCAGCGCGCCGCCGAAGTCATCGCCGCGCAAGACGACGGACACGCGATCGACATCGCCCGCGGGCTCGACATGCCGATGGCGTGCGAGCTGTGGCAGGGCCGGCGGCTGGTCGCGTCGATCCCCGCAGCCAAAAGCTAGTCCTTAGTTCGATCGGGGAGTCGCAGCGGCCGCGCTGGGGGGATTGGTCGCCAGCTTGATCTCGGCCATGCCGGGCTCGGCCTTGGGATCGCGCCCGTAGACGTCGTCGGTAAAGGTCAACGCGGCGCCGTCGACGCCCGGAACGGCGGTCAGATAGGTGATGTAGACCGGCACCCCCTGGGCGAGCTGGACATGCTGCTCGGGGTCTGGCGACGGCGCCATGGGCTCGTGCCCCAGCAGCCAGCGGGCGAAGCGCTGCGCATCCTCGAGCCGGATGCAGCCGTGGCTGAACGTGCGCCGGGCCTTGGCGAAATACTCGCGCTTGGGCGTGTCGTGGAGATAGATGCCAAGATCGTTGGCGAAGCCGAACTTGATCGCTCCCATCATGTTGTTGGGCCCGGGCAACTGGCGCAGATGGACTCCGGTGGTGCCGGCGGCGACCGCTTTCCAGTCGATCGTGGCGGGATCGATCACGGTCCCCTGGCTGGTCCAGTCCGACGCCAGCTGGTAGCGCGCGGCCCGCAGGTAAGCGACGCCGCGTTTGAGCACGAGCGGCGCGATTTCGGCGCTCGCGGCATCGGCCGGGATGTTCCAATAGGGGTTGAAGGTCACATAATGGATGGTGCCGGCGAGCATCGGTGTCGGCGTCTTGGGCTTGCCGACGACCACTTTCATGGTGTCGACCTGGCGGCCGTCCTCGTACATCGAAAGCTGGGCGGTGGCGGCGTTGACGAGGATGAAACGGCCGCTCGCGGGGAGGATTCGGGCGCGCTCGAGGTTGGCGAGCAGGCGCGGGTCGGGGGCGCGGCCGCCGCCGGATTGCACCTGGCTCCACGCTGCGTCGCGCAGTTGGGCGTAGATCGGGTTGACGGCAGAGACCGCGCGGATGTGGGCGAGAAGCGACGGGGCGCGGGCGGCGTCGATCAGCACGCGGTCGGGTGCCGGGATTTTCAAGGCAAGCGCCGGGTCGCCATAGGCCAGGCCAGGCACCGGGGCGTTCAATGCGCGGACGTACTGGACCCAGGCGGCGGACAGCAATTTGTCTTCGGCGAGGTAAATAGCCAGTTTGGTTGTCGGGGACATTTGAACTCTGGCCAGCGCAGCATCGACCTGGCGGGCGAGGTCGGGGCCGTTGTCGAGCCCGTCGAGCGGGGCGCGTTCGAGGATCGCCGGCAGCAGCTTGGCTGCGGCCAGGCTCGAAGCGTCGCGGAACCAGATCGGGGCGTTGGCGCGCGCCGCGTAATAGGCATCGACCGCGGGGGTCGAGGGGAGGGGCGTGGCGGCGGCGAGCATTGGAGTTGGCGCGACCTGGGCCGAAGCGGGCGCGGCGCCGCACTGCAACGCTGCCGCTGCCGCCGTCAAGAATTGCGCCTTCATTCCCACCCGCTGCCTGTCCTTGCTCTTAGTCCTTGAACCTCAAACCCCTAACGCAACCCGCGGGGTCGCGGTCCCTCAATCAACAAATTACCCGCCATATCCTAATGCCTTGTGACCGCGGGGTCACAGTTTTGGGTGGGGGACCGGGTCGATTCGGGGGTGTGTGAGTTTCGTGAGTTTCGGGAACCTGGTGGTCCGATGAGATGCTGGTCGCCGCCGCCGAGCGGGCAGGCGTGAGGGCTGCGCTGTAGGACATCGAATCAGCTTGGCTTGGAGTGTCTCACAGGCGAGGGGCTGTAGGACAGCGAATTCTTCCGGCTTAGCGCCTCACATCACGACTTCGTTGCCTTTTGTAAGCGGGCACTCTTTGACGCCGGGTGGATGGAGGTGGTTGCCGTGAGGCGTGTAGCCGGCGAGAATCATTCGATCGAGTTGAGCCTGGTCCTTTGGTAACGGAACCACGCTGGCTGACTTCTTAGTGGAATCCGGTCCGGACAGAGTCGAGTCGAGCGCGGCCGGCGACGGCGCGACGGTGTCGTCCGACGCCTGGCGCCCACAGGCGGACAGGCCCAACGCGAACAGCAGCATCAGTCGTTTCATCTCCATTCCTCCGTCATGCAAAGGTGCAAAAGCTCGGTCTGGCCGAGTCCCGGCAGATATCGGGTGCGTTGCGGGCCCCGCGCCAGTAATTCGTCAGCCCCAGCTGGCGGACCAGCTGGGCGTAGCCAGGTTCCTCCCGCGCCGCCGCAAGATTGGGCTCGAACAATACCTCGGTGTCGAAAAGTCCGCGGGTGTGCACAAGGTTCTTGGCTGCCTGGATGGCGGCAACGCGGGCCCCGAGAGCGGCGAGCGTTCCAACTACCAGCCGATCATTGTAGCGTGGATCGACTGCAAAGCTTTCCAGAGCCGCGACCGATTTCGCCCGAAGCGCGGCGTTTTGCGATTTCAATGCCTCAAAGGCAGCGGCCAGCGTGTTCCGCTGCAGGCTTGTCAGCGGGAGGTCGGCGGCCTTGAGCAGGGCGATCGCATCGTCGTAACGGTGGGTCCACAGCGCCGACTTCATCTTGAGCAATCGAAGCGAAGTCGCGTCAGGCCAAAGCGTGAGCGTATCGGACAGGATCCGGTCTGCTTCTTCGTTGCGGCCAACGACTTAGAGCGACTGGGCGAAACGAAGTTTGCTGAAGGGCGCCAGCGGGCGCATGGCTCGCGCCTGCTCATATTGCCCGACCGCTTCCTCCATGCGCCCCACGGAGGCGAGGAAGTCGCCATAGGCCTGACGCTCGCACCCGCACTCGGTCGGCCTGACGCTGATCGCCTTCTTGAGCAGCGCCTCGCGTTCGGCATAGCGATCGAGCGGCAGAAGCCCGGCAATCGCCATGTAGCCCTCGGGGTTTTGGCGATCGAGCTGCATCGATTTGCGTGCTGCCGCCATCCCTTCCTTGCGCAGCTGCTTCGCTTCCCCGGACTCACCGGCCGCGAGCGGCACGGCCGCCAGCGCCAGCGCCGACCAGCCAAACGAAAAATCAGGCACCGCGACCGTCACTCGGCGGGCGGCGTCGAGTTCCGCGGCCTGGGTGGCGGAGCCGCCCCAATGTTCGTTGCACCATTTAAAATAGAGAGACAGCGCCTGGTCCGACATCTTACTCTTGTAGGAGGAGGCGCCCCACAGGCCGCAACGGACGACCTGGCTTGCGCCAACC
>NZ_JANMCO010000024.1:0-5358 GCF_031361285.1 Sphingomonas sp. | reverse complement strand
GTCGGGCACGGGCAATCCTCCTCGATTGGCCCCTGGTCTTCGGCGAAGCGAGCGTTGCGCAGGTTGATCGGACCGTCGGCGGTGAACGCCTGGCCGGTCCGCCCCGAGCGCGTCGGCAGCACGCAATCGAACATGTCGATGCCGCGCCGCACCGCCTCGACAATGTCGTCCGGCTTGCCGACCCCCATCACGTAGCGCGGCTTGCCTTTGGGCAGCATGGCGACCGCGAAATCGAGTACGCCGCACATCGCCTCATGCCCTTCGCCAACCGCCAACCCGCCGACCGCATAGCCGTCGAAGCCGATCTCGAGCAGCACCTCGGACGATCGCTTTCGGAGCGGCTCAACCATCGACCCCTGCTGGATCCCGAACAGCGCCGCGCCGGCGGCATGGACATGGCCAGCGTCGAATGCGTCGCGCGATCGCCTGGCCCAGCGCATCGACCGCTCCATCGACGCCTCGGCCATCGCCTCGGTGGCTGGAAACGGCGTGCATTCGTCGAACGCCATGACGATGTCGGCGCCCAATAGCCGCTGCACTTCAATCGAGCGCTCCGGCGTCAGCATGTGCGACGAGCCGTCGAGGTGGCTCTTGAACCGCACGCCTTCCTCGCTCTTCTTCGTCAGCTCGCCCAGGCTCATCACCTGGTAGCCGCCGCTGTCGGTCAGGATCGGCCGATCCCAGTTCATGAACTTGTGAAGTCCGCCGAGCCGCGCCACCCGCTCCGCGCCAGGGCGAAGCATCAGATGATAGGTGTTGCCGAGCAGAATGTCGGCGCCCGACCCGCGCACGTCCTCGGGCTTCATTGCCTTGACCGTCGCCGCGGTGCCGATCGGCATGAACGCCGGCGTACGAATCTCCCCGCGCTGCATCGCGATGGCGCCGGTGCGCGCGGCGCCGTCGGTCGCGGCGATGGAGAAGGTGAAGCGGGACATGCTGGGCACGCTCCCTAGCGGCTGTCGCGCCGCCTCGCTACAGCCTCGACCCATGATCGAGCCATGGGTCTATGCAGCCCTCACCGCCACCGCCGTGCTTACCGGATTCGTCGACGCCATCGCTGGCGGCGGCGGACTAATCATGATGCCGGCCCTGCTGTTCGCCGGCGTGCCGCCGCTCAATGCGCTGGCGACCAACAAGCTGCAGTCGATGTTCGGCACCGCCACCGCCTGCTGGAACTATGCGCGCAAGGGACTGGTCGACTGGCGGACCTATCGGGTGACGCTGGTCTTCATCTTCCTTGGCGCTGCCGCCGGTGTCGCCGCGGTCCAGCTGATCAAGGCGGATTCGCTGCGGCTGGTCATCCCGCTGTTGCTGATGGGTGTGGCGCTATACGTCATCGTCTCGCCGCGCATGACCGACGAAGACGCGCATGAGCGCATCAGGGTCGGCGCCTATCATCCGCTCGGCGCCGCGCTTGGCTTCTACGACGGGTTTTTCGGGCCGGGGGTCGGCAGCTTCTATACCACTACGCTGGTCGCGCTTCGCGGGGCCGGGCTGACCCGCGCGACGGCGCTGACCAAGCTGTTCAACCTCACCAGCAACCTTGCCAGCGTGCTGGTGTTCGCGCTGTCCGGCAAAATGTTCTGGCTGCTTGGGCTGACGATGGCGGCGGGGTCGATCACCGGCGGCTGGCTCGGCAGCCACACCGCCATGCGGTTCGGCGCGCGGGTCATCCGCCCGCTGCTGGTGATTCTCTCGCTCGGCCTCACGACGCGGCTGCTATGGAGTTATTTCGCCGGCTGATCAGAGGCAGCGGTAAAGCATGGGCTGGGCGCCTCGGCGAAGGGTCATTGGCCCGATCAGGGCTCCATCCGCAACGCGGACAGTCAAGGTCATTGAATCGCCCGACACCTGTCCGGAATAGGTCGCGGGCCTGCGCGGAGGAACATAGTCGACCCGCACCGGTCCACCCTGGCCCGGCGTGTGAAATCCTTGGGCGACGAAGCGGCCGGCGCGATCCGGCTGGACCGGCCCAAGGATTTCGCCGCTCGCGCAATCATAATCGAGCCGTCCGCCGGTGGCATCGAGCGCCAGCCCGACATGGGTTCCTCCCCAAGTGCCCCCAAGCGGCATTCCCGGGGTCCAGCCAAGCGGCATCGCCTGGCAACCGGTCGCCGCGAGCATCGCAATCAGGGCATAAGCACGCTTCACGACAATAGAACGCTGGTGCCGGGCAAAATGTCCCGCTCTTGACCCGCCCAGGCACCGCCTGCTCTTTTCCCGCGGCATCTCATCGCCTAGTGCCTCACCTCTCGGCATATCAGGAAAGACACCCGCGCTTGCAACTGTCCGCCCTGCCCAATTTCATCTTCATCGTTGGCGCGCCGCGGTGCGGGACGACGACACTGGCGGGCTGGCTGAAACAGCATCCACGCATCTGCTTCCCGTTCGTCAAGGAACCGCACAGCTTCGTCCAGCACGACCTGCGCGCGCTCGACGCCGAGGCGCTGCAGCGCTTTATCGAGCGCGAATATCTCGACCGCTTCTATGCCGACTGCGGCGACGGGCGGGACACGGGCGTCGATGGCTCGGTCAGCTATCTCTACGTGCCCGACATGCTGCTGCCCGCGCTCAAGCTTTGGCCCAACGCCAAATTCGTCATCGCCGTCCGGGACCCGATGACCATGCTCCCGTCGCTCCACGCCCGGCTGCGCTATACCGGAGACGAGACGATCGAGCGGTTCGCGGACGCCTGGGCGGCGATCCCCGAGCGCGCCGCCGGCCGCCGCATCCCCAGCTCCTGCCTCGAGCCGCGCTGGCTGCGCTATGACGAGGCGGGACGGTTCGGCACCTACGTCGAGCAATTCGTCGAGGCGTTCGGAAGCGACCGCTGCTTCGTGTCGCTGTTCGACGACCTCGTTGCCGACCCGGCGAGCCACTATCGCCGCTTTGTCGCTTTCCTCGGGCTTGAGCCGTTCGCCGGCACCGACTTCTCCCCCAAGCGCGAAAGCATGGGGTTTCGTCACGGCTGGCTGCAGCGCCTGCTTAAGCGCCCGCCGGTGTTCGCCCGCGATTACCTCGCCGGGAAGCAATTCCGCCAGCGCGCCCGGCGGCTCAACGGATCTGCGACCTCGGACGACGCGGTCACGGAAAAGATCTTCTCGGTCCGCAAGAAGCTGCTGCGCTGGAACCGAGTGCCGCTGGTGCGCTCCCCGATGCCCATCGCGCTGCAACGCGACATTCACGACCGGCTCAAGGGAGAAATCGCCAAGCTTGGCGCCTTCCTCGGCCGCGACCTATCGCACTGGCTCGACGTGAAAGAGGGCCGGCTCGGCTAGCGCGCGGGCAACAGCAGCGACGCGTCGCCGTAGCTGTAGAAGCGATATCCTTCGCCGATCGCATGGGCGTAGGCCGCCTTCATAGTCTCCAGCCCCATCAGCGCCGAGACCAGCATGAACAGCGTCGAGCGCGGCAAGTGGTAATTGGTCATCAGCCCGTCGACCGCGCGGAAGCGATAGCCGGGAGTGATAAAAATTGCGGTATCGCCTTCGAAGGCGTGGATTCGGCTCTCCTCGTCAGTGGCGCTCTCGACCAGGCGGAGCGAGGTCGTGCCGACGGCGATCAGCCGGCCGCCGGCAGCGCGGGCGGCGTTGAGCCGGCCGGCGGCGGCGGCATCGATGCGGCCCCACTCGGCGTGCATCCGGTGCTCCGCCGTGTCCTCTACCTTGACCGGCAGAAACGTGCCCGCCCCGACGTGGAGAGTGAGAGTCTCGCGCAGCACGCCGCGCGCGTCTAGCGCCGCGATCAGCCGGTCGGTGAAATGCAGCGCGGCGGTCGGCGCGGCGACCGCCCCGGCCTCGCGCGCGAACATCGTCTGATAGTCCTCGACGTCCTCGGCGTCTGCCGGGCGCTTCGAAACGATGTAGGGCGGCAGCGGCATCCGGCCCGCGCGTCCGAGCAGCAGTTCGACCGGTTCCTCGCCGTGAAAGACGAGCAGGACAGCGCCCGCATCGTCACGCTCGGCCGCGGTCGCCCGCACGCCATCGCCGAAATCGATCACGTCGCCCATGCGGACGCGCCTGGCGTTGCGGACGAACGCCCACCAGCTGCGTGGACCCTCGCGCTTGTGGAGGGTGGCGCCGATGCTGGCTTCGCCGCGGCGACCCTCGAGCTGGGCCGGGATCACCCGCGTGTCGTTGAACAGCAGGACATCGCCGGGGCGCAGGATCTGCGGCAGGTCGCGCACCGCGCGGTCGGTGATCCGCTTGCCATCGATGATGAGCAGCCGGGCGGAGTCGCGGGGGCGCGCGGGCCGAAGCGCTATGCGGTCGTTGGGGAGATCGAAATCAAACCGGTCGACCCGCATCAGCCTGCCGGGGGCGCCTCGACCGCTATGGCCGGAGCGGCTGACGGTGCGGGAAGCTCGGCGGCGGCGGGCGGCGCAGCGGGGAGCGGCCCGCCAATGCTGGCGCGGACGATCCGGGTCGGGTTGGCGGGCGGCTCGCCTTGCTCGATCATATCCGCCGACGCCATGCCTTCGAGCACCCGGCCGAACGCGCTGTAACGATGATCGAGCGCGAAATTCGGCGACAGCATGATGAAGAACTGGCTGTTGGCGCTGTCGTCGGCCTCGGAACGGGCCATCGACACCACCCCGCGAACATGCGGCAGATCGTTGAACTCGGCCTTGAGGTTGGGCAGCTTGGACCCGCCCTGTCCGGTGCCGAGCGGATCGCCGCCCTGAGCCATGAAGCCGGCGATGACCCGGTGGAACAACAGGCCGTCGTAGAAATGCTGGCTGGTCAGCTGCTGGATCCGATAAACCGTTCGCGGCGCGACGTCGGGACGCAACAAGACGACAACCTTTCCGCCGTTCGACAATTCCAGGGTCCACCGATTGGCGGGATCGGCCGCGATTTCGGCCGGGGCGACAACCGACACGATCGGCGTGACCGGCACGGGCTTCGCCGCGGCGATCAAGCCAAGCGCCAGAAAAGGTAGCACGAACAAGGCTTTACTCATCGATACACTCCCACCCCTGGACGGTCCGATGCCGTATCGCACGCCTGCTGCTGTTTCCAGCCTTATTTGATTCCCGGCCGGCTTTGGCCGAGATGGCGGGCAACGTCGGCCGCGACTGCCGGGGTGACGAAGCGCTCGATATTCCCGCCATAGCGGGCGATTTCCTTGACCAGCTTCGACGCGATCGGCTGAAGCGACACGTCGGCCATCAGGAAGACGGTCTCGATCCGGTCGTTCAATTGCTGGTTCATGCCCGCCATCTGATACTCATATTCGAAGTCGGCGACCGCCCGCAGCCCGCGCAGGATCAGACTGGCCCCCTCGCGTTCGGCGAAGTCCATCAGCAGCAAGTCGAAGTCGACGACGCTGACGGTTGGCAGGTCGGCTACTTCGCGG
>NZ_JANMCO010000171.1:0-10528 GCF_031361285.1 Sphingomonas sp. | reverse complement strand
CCGCCTCACCCAACGCCAGAACCAGAGCGGCGACGCCGCCAGCAGCAAGTCGGAAGGCTTTGAAGCCTCCGTGCACCGGATCAAGGAGCAGGTGCTCCCGCGCCTGCTCGAGCGCGTCGACCCCGAAGCCGCGGCGACGCTCAGCAAGGACGAGCTGGCCGAGGAATTCCGCCCGATCATCGGCGAGGTGCTCGCCGAGCTGAAGATCACCCTCAACCGCCGCGAGCAATTCGCGCTCGAAAAAGTCCTGGTCGACGAATTGCTCGGCCTCGGACCGTTGGAAGAGCTGCTCGCCGACCCGGCGGTCAGCGACATCATGGTCAACGGTCCCGACCAATGCTTCGTCGAGCGCAAGGGCAAGCTCGAGCTGGCCCAGATCCAGTTCCGCGACGAGGAGCATCTGTTCCAGATCGCCCAGCGCATCGTCAACAAGGTCGGCCGGCGCGTCGATCAGACCACGCCGCTGGCCGACGCCCGCCTCCAGGACGGCAGCCGCGTCAACGTCATCATTCCGCCGCTCAGCTTGCGCGGCACCGCCATCTCGATTCGTAAATTCTCCGAAAAGCCGATCACGCTCGACCTGATGACTGGCTTCGGCTCGATGTCGGAGAAAATGGCAACGCTGCTCAAGATCGCCGGCGCGAGCCGCATGAATGTCGTCATTTCGGGCGGCACCGGCTCGGGCAAGACCACCATGCTTAACGCTCTGTCGAAGATGATCGACCCGGGCGAGCGCGTCATCACCATCGAGGACGCGGCCGAGCTCCGGCTGCAGCAACCGCACTGGCTGCCGCTTGAAACCCGTCCCGCCAACCTCGAAGGCCAGGGCGCGATCACCATTCGCGACCTCGTCATCAACGCGTTGCGTATGCGTCCCGATCGCATCATCTTGGGCGAAATTCGTGGTCAGGAGTGCTTCGATCTCCTGGCCGCGATGAACACCGGCCACGATGGCTCGATGGCCACCTTGCACTCCAACAGCCCGCGCGAATGCCTGGCGCGGATGGAAAACATGGTGATGATGTCGGACATCAAGATCCCGAAGGAAGCCATTTCGCGCCAGATCGCCGATTCGGTCGACCTCATCGTCCAGGTTAAGCGCTTGCGCGACGGTTCGCGCCGGACAACCAACATCACCGAGGTGATCGGCATGGAGGGCGACGTCATCGTCACCCAGGAACTGTTCAAATTCGAATATCTCGACGAAAGCTCGGACGGCAAGATCATCGGCGAGTATCGCTCGATGGGTCTGCGTCCCTACACGCTCGAAAAAGCCAAGCAGTTCGGCTTCGACCAGCCCTACTTGGAAGCGTGCCTCTAACTCGGGCGAGCACCAGCGCAGGGTCATTGCGTCGAAATCCGACATTCCGGCATTCCCGTTAAACTTTTAAAATGTTAGTCTGGCTGCGGGCTCAGGGGGAGCACGCGATGGCGACGGTTGCAGGCGCATATACGAAGGTCGAGCCGCGGCCCGACGTTCTGTCGGGGACGCCGCGTGCGCACGCGGTCGATCGCTGGATTTTCGTGTTCATGGCGGCGTGGTTTATCGCGATCACACTGGCGGGGTTCATTCCCGACTCGATTATGAAGGTCGGTATGGTGCGCGCCGGGGCGCGGCCGCCTTTCCCGCTGGTGCTGCACATGCACGCGGTGCTGATGGGGTCATTCCTGCTCCTGCTGCTGGCTCAGACGTCGCTGATGGCAACGGGCCGCCGGGAACTGCACATGCGCCTTGGAATCCTGGGGATGGCGCTTGCCGGGGCTCTTGTGGCCGTCGGCTTCGTCCTCGCGCCAACCATGTATCACGAAACCTGGAACGCGCTGCAGTCGGCGCCGCCGAATGCGCGCGCGAAGCTGCAGGAATTGCTCTCAATCAAAGAGAATATTCTGCTACTTCAAATCCGGATCGGGATTTTGTTTCCGCTGTTCCTGGCGATTGGCCTGCGGGCGCGAAAAGGGAATGCCGGGTTGCACAAACGGATGATTATCCTGGCGACCGTGATGGCGCTGCCGGCCGGCATCGACCGCATACCCTGGTTACCGACCGCCTTACCCGCAAGCCCGGTGTCGGTCGATTTGTATACCATTCTCGCGGTGTCGCCGATGTTGGTGTGGGATGTGATCCGAAACCATAGCCTGCACCGGGCCTATTGGATCTGGTTCGCGGTCACGCTGCCCTGTGCGGTGATCGTCAACCTGTTGTGGAACACGCCCGCCTGGCACGCTCTGGCCCGGCAGATCATGGCCGTTTGACCGCGGCAGCGTGTGGTGCGCGGAACAAGCACAACCAAAATATTGGTTTATCGAGAGAATAATGGTGGACGTGGCAAGGATTGAACTTGCGACCCCGGCGATGCCAACACCAGCGCCGCACGCAAATCTGCGGTATTTGCGTGTTTTTGAGCGGTGAAATACCCGATTTGCCCAACTAGAACGCGTTTCGACAATCGTTCGAGTGCACATTGAACCAGTCGACCAATGTGCGTCGCAAATCAACGAAACGAGGTGCAGTGCGATTGCAAAGTTTGAATGCGGTTGCAGACGCAAATCGTGAAAGCGCTTGACCCTGACATGATGTCAAGGTCGACGGTGTGTTCGATTGCGAAAGGTCGAGCTGCTGGAATGAACCAACAATCGGTTCACGCGCACGGCCACATCGGAGATGTCAGGGACATGACGGCGAAGGATCCAGTCTGCGGAATGACGGTCGACCCGGCCAAAATGCCTCATCACGTCGAGTTTGAGGGCCACGAGCATCACTTCTGCAGCGCAGACTGCCTGGCAAAGTTCAACGCTGATCCTCATCGCTATCTGCACGGCCAGGCCGACCCGGCGGCGATCGGCGCGAATGATGTCCCGCAAGGCACGATCTGGACCTGCCCGATGCATCCCCAGATACGGCAAATGGGGCCGGGAAGCTGCCCGATCTGCGGCATGGCGCTGGAGCCAATGGAACCGTCGCTTGATGATCAACCGAATCCCGAACTGGTCGATATGAGCCGCCGCTTGTGGATCAGCGCCGCGCTTTCTGTTCCGCTTATCTTCCTGACGTTGGGCGCAGAGATTTTTGGCTGGACGCTTGTCCCCATGAGCATTTCGATCTGGCTGCAGCTGGCGCTGGCGACGCCGGTGGTCTTGTGGGGCGGGTGGCCGTTCTTCGAGCGCTTCTGGGCATCGCTCAAATCACGCAACCTCAACATGTTCACGCTGATCGGGCTCGGCGTGGGTGTGGCCTATGGTTACAGTCTCGTGGCGACCGTCGCCCCAACAGCATTCCCCGCTTCTATCCGCACAATGGGCGGCCGTGCTCCCGTCTATTTCGAGGCTGCCGCGGTCATTACGACGTTGGTGCTGCTGGGCCAGGTGCTGGAACTTCGCGCGCGCTCGGCAACTGGGAAAGCGATCCGCGCCTTGCTCGGCCTCGCGCCGAAGACCGCCCGCCGCGTAAGCGATGGTCGGGACGAGGACATTGCGCTCGACCTGGTCCAAGTCGGCGACATTCTGCGTATTCGTCCCGGCGAGAAAGTGCCGGTCGACGGTATTGTCGCTGAGGGTCGGAGCTCGGTTGATGAGTCGATGATCTCGGGCGAGCCAGTCCCGGTCGAAAAGACCGCCGGTGACCCGCTGACGGGAGCGACCGTCAACGGAACCGGTGCATTGCTCATGCGGGCCGAGCGCGTCGGCCGGGATACGATGCTGTCGCAGATCGTCCGCATGGTCGCCGAAGCCCAGCGCTCGCGCGCGCCGATCCAGGCGATGGCCGACAAGGTCTCGGCCTGGTTCGTGCCGGCAGTGGTGATGACATCGACTGTCACCTTCATTGTCTGGTCGCTGGTCGGCCCCGAACCGCGTTTTGCTCATGCGCTGGTCAATGCCATTGCGGTCCTGATCATCGCCTGTCCTTGCGCGCTTGGCCTGGCGACCCCGATGTCGATCATGGTCGGGACCGGACGCGGCGCGAGCGCTGGTGTCCTCGTCAAGAATGCCGAAGCGTTGGAGCTGATAGAGAAGATCGACACGCTCATCGTCGACAAGACGGGCACGCTAACGATGGGCAAACCACGCCTGATCAAGGTCGTTGCCGCGGCCGCATTCGACGAACAGGAGTTGCTCGGCCTCGCCGCATCGCTCGAAAAGGGCAGTGAGCACCCGCTTGCGGCGGCCATCGTCGATGGGGCGGAGGAGCGCGGCCTTGCGGTCGTCGATGCGACCAATTTCGCCTCGCATACCGGTAAGGGCGTGAGCGGGACGGTTTCGGATCGCGCAATCGCGCTCGGCAACAAGCCGATGCTCGCCGACCTTGGCGTGGATACGACGCCGCTCGACGCCGAAGCGGACGCAATCCGAGCCGAAGGCCAGGGCGTGATGTTTGTGTCGGTTGACGGAAAGCTCGGCGGATTGCTGGTGGTCGCGGATCCGATCAAGGCCACCGCCGCCGCCGCGGTCGCCGCGCTTCGCAAGAGTGGCGTCCGGGTCGTCATGATGACGGGCGACAATCGACGCACCGCCGAAGCCGTGGCCCGCCGAATCGGCGGGATCGACGACATCTTCGCCGACGTCCTGCCCGACCAAAAACAGGCGATGGTCGAAAAGCTCCGCAAGGAAGGGCGGCGCGTCGCCATGGCTGGCGATGGCATCAACGATGCCCCTGCTCTGGCGGCAGCCGATGTCGGGATCGCGATGGGCACCGGCACCGATGTGGCAATGGAAAGCGCCGCGGTCACCCTGGTCAAGGGTGACCTTGGTGGGATCGTGCGCGCGCGCCACCTCAGTCGCGCGGTCATGCGCAACATCCGGCAGAACCTGTTCTTCTCTTTCGTATTCAATGCCGCGGGTGTTCCGATTGCAGCCGGGGTGCTTTATCCGGTGTTCGGGATCCTCCTCAGCCCGATTATTGCCGGGGCAGCGATGGCGTTCAGTTCGGTCACCGTCATCGGCAACTCGCTCCGCCTGCGAGGCGTGCGTTTATGAAGATCGGGAAAGTCTCTTCGGCATCGGGTGTCAGTCAAAGGATGATCCGGCATTACGAGAAAATCGGATTGATTCCCGAGGCGGCTCGACGCGACTCCGGCTATCGTGACTATGACGACCGCGATCTGCATACGCTGCGCTTCATTGGCCGGGCCCGCGATCTTGGCTTTCCGATCGAAGACATCCGCGCGCTTCTCGCGCTATGGATCGACCGCGGCCGGTCGAGCGCCGACGTCAAGTTACTCGCTTTGGCGCGCGCGACTGAACTGCGCAAAAGGATCTCGGTGTTGGACGGGATGCGCAGGACATTGGAACATCTCGCCGCCAGTTGTCATGGCGACAATCGACCGGACTGCCCGATCCTTCACGATCTTGAAGAAGGCGGCCATGAGCCGACGCGTTGAAAAACAATCGTTTGAGGCGCATGTGGCTCGAGTGAGCCTTAGATCCGTCTTCGCGATTCTTATCGCCTTCGCGATGTTCTTCTCGCCCTTTGCCATGCGATCGGGGAGCGCGATGGCTGCCATGCCTTCGGATCACCACAGCCAGATGAAGGCCACGGGGCATTGTGGCGGGCAGTCTTCGAGCGGAACAACGGACAAGACCCATACCAAGTCGTGCTGCGTCGCGATGTGCACGGCCATCGCGGTGGCGCCGGCCTCGCCGTGCGAACCGCTCGTTTTTGCCCGCGCGATGGCCCGGCCCGGCAGTGAGCAATCTCCCCATAGTTACCTCGCCAAGCTCGCCACACCGCCTCCGCGAGCCGCGTGAAGTCGACCTTTCACTCGATTTCACGGAGTACTGACATGAAGACGCTTTTTGCTACGATCGCCTTGACGATCGCCCTCCCTGCCGTGGCTCATGCCCAGGCGGCTCCGGCACCCGCTCCACAGGCGGACTGCTGCGAGAAAATGAAGGACAAGATGGATTGCTGCAAGGACATGGCCGGCAAGAAACATGCCGGACATGACATGATGCAGTCGGGGGACAAAGCTCCGGCGGCCGATCCGCATCAGAACCACAAGATGTAAGCAAGCGTGACGGCCGGAGGCGTTCAGGAGCGCCCCCGGCCGGATCGATTTGCTCGCCATGGCATCGCAAGGAATATCGATGTTCGACAAACTCGCACTTAAGCGACGCGACTTTCTGCGCGCCGCAGCCTTCAGCGGCGCTGGCGCCGGTCTTGCCGGCGTCATGCCCGCATGGGCACAACCACTTTCACCGGGCCTGGCCCCGCTTCCGACAGTCAGTGGCGCCGACATTGCGCTGTCGATTGGCAAAGTGGCGGTCCGGGTCGATGGCCAGGTCAGCCGGAAAATCGGCATCAACGGCACGGTTCCTGGCCCCCTGATACGACTGAGGGAAGGACAGAATGTCCGGCTGAGGGTCACCAACACGCTCGATGAGGACAGTTCGATCCACTGGCATGGACTGCTGGTGCCGTTCGCGATGGACGGGGTTCCGGGGATCAGCTTTCCGGGGATCAAGCCGCATTCGACGTTCGACTATCAGTTCGAAGTCGGCCAGACCGGGACCTACTGGTATCACAGTCATTCCGCCTATCAGGAGGCGGGCGGTCTCTATGGCCCGATCGTGATCGATCCGGCGGGCACCGACCCCGTCGCTTTCGATCGTGAGCATGTGCTCGTCCTGTCGGACCATAGCCCAATGAGCGGCGCGACGATCTTCAAGAAGCTCAAGCAGATGGGTGGTGGGTATTTCAACCTGCAGCGCCTGACGCTGTCGGGCCAGCTGGCCGGCCGCGACCTGAGCGCGGCGGAGCGCAGCGACTGGGCGAATATGCGGATGGACCCCGCCGACATCGCCGACGTCACCGGCTCGACCTACAACTACACCGTCAACGGCTACGGCCCGTTCGACAACTGGACCGGCCTGTTCACCCCGGGCGAACGAGTCCGGCTGCGGATCATCAACGCGGCCGCCCAAACCAACTTCAACGTCCGCATTCCCGATTTGCCGATGACGATTGTCCAGGCCGACGGCCAGAACGTCCGCCCGGTGACCGTCGACGAGTTCCAGATCGGGGTTGCGGAAACCTATGACGTGATCGTCACGCCGCGGGATCGCGCTTATTCGTTTGTCAGCGAATCGATCGATCGATCGGGATTGGGCCGCGCGACGATCGCCCCGCGCGCGGGGATGATTGCGCCGGTGCCGCCACTGCGTCCACGCCCCCTGCTGACCATGGCCGACATGGGGATGAGCGGAATGGATCACGGCGGCACGGCCGGGATGGACATGCCGAATGCGCTCAATCCCGCGGCTGCTCGCGGAGTCGATCCATCCGCCGAGCAGAACGCATCGCGCAACCTGTGGAAACTGACCGGCTGGAAAGAGCCGACCGATCACGGCAGCCTAGCATCCAACGCGGCGGCCCCGGTGATGGGCGCGATGACCGGCATGGATCATTCGGCGCTGGGGCATGGTGCTTCCGCATCCGCTCCCGCAGGATCGTCAGGATCGATGGCTGGGATGGACCATGGGTCGATGAACATGCGCGATTTCAACAACGCCCCGCAGGTCAGGAAGGACCCCGGCGTGCAGACCATCTCGCCGATGCCGACCGATCGCAGCGGCGAGCCGCCGGTCGGCCTCGAAGGGCTCGATCACCGCGTGCTCGTCTACCGTGATCTGGTCGCGTTGAACCGCAATCCCGACGTCCGGGCGCCATCGCGGTCGATGGACATTCACCTAACCGGCAACATGGAACGCTACATGTGGTCATTCGACGGGGTGAAGATGAGCGAGCCTGCGGCCGCGATCCCGTTCCGGCTGGGCGAACGGGTGCGGGTGACCCTGATCAACGACACGATGATGCCGCACCCGATCCACCTTCACGGCCATTTCTTCGAGCTGGTGACCGGGCACGGCGCCTTTGGTCCGCGCAAGCATACGGTCAATGTCCCACCCGGGGGCAAGATGACGTTCGACCTGACCGCCAGCGCAGCCGGCGATTGGGCGTTTCATTGCCATAACCTCTACCACATGGCCGCCGGGATGATGCGCGTCGTCACCGTTCGCGCGACGACCGGAGAAGCCGCATGACGCGCCCCAACCTTGGCCGGTTACTGGCCGCCGCGGCAGCCTTCGCCATTGCTGCTCCCGCTGCAGCGCAGATGAACATGCCTGGCATGACGATGCCAATGCCCACCACGAAGCCGGCTGCGAAGAAACCAACCGCGAAAAAGCCGGCGACGAAGAAACCGGCGGCGACAAAGGCTGGCGTCAAGAAGGCTGGGGCCAAGGCGGCGTCGGCCAGGAAAGCCATGCCCAACAAACGCCCAAGCCCCGCGAAAGCGGATCCGATGGCTGGTCACAACATTGGGGCGATGCCGGGCATGGACATGCCGGCGGGCCATGACATGAGCACGATGCCGGGCATGGACATGCCGGCGGGCCACGACATGGGCGCCATGGACAATGCTGCGCCGGAGGGCACCAGCCTTCCGGCTGGAAACGCGCCGCCGCCTCCGGTCCCGACCGATCGCGCCGCGGATGCGGTCTATGGCGCCGAGGCGATGCACATGGGCGTCCATCACCTCAACATGTTCCACGGCGGGCAGAAGCTGGCGCAGGTCATGTTCAACCTTGCCGAGGCGCAGTTCCGCAACGGCCGTGACGGCTTCGAGTGGAACGGCGAGGTCTGGTATGGCGGCGACATCAACCGGCTGTGGGTCAAGAGCGAAGGCGATGGCAACTTCGGCCAGTCGATTGAAAGAGCCGAGGTCCAGGCGCTCTACAGTCACGCCATCGGCCCATATTTCAACCTTCAAGGTGGCCTTCGCTACGACTTCAAACCCAATCCGTCGCGGGTCTATGCGACGATCGGGGTCGAGGGTCTCGCCCAGCGCTTCTTCGAGCTCGAAGGCGCCCTGTTCCTGTCGAACAAGGGCGAGTTACTGGCGCGGGCCGAGGGCTATTACGATCAGCGGATCACCCAACGGCTGACCTTGCAGCCACGCGCCGAGCTCAACTTCGCCGTGCAGAGCACACGCGCGACCGGCACCGGCGCTGGTCTCAGCGACGCCGAAATCGGCCTGCGGCTCCGTTACGACATTCGCCGCGAGTTCGCGCCCTATGTTGGCGTCCAGTATCGCCAAACGTTCGGCGATACCCGGCGTTTCCTGCGTGAAGCGGGCAGGGATCCGGGCGGCTTGAGCTTGCTGACCGGCGTCCGGTTCTGGTTCTAAATCGAAAGGGAGACGAACATGAAAGTGATGATCTCGCTCGTGGCTGTTGCCTCGATGACCTCAATCGGAGTTCCAGCGGCGGCGCACCCAGCGAAAGCGCGTCCCGCTCTCGTCGCGGACCATGTCGCCAACACCGCCGAAACGGCGGCCGTCCGCGCAGTCCTGGCGAAATATCAGTCGGCGATGGAGCGCCTCGATCCCAGCGGCACCGACCGGCTTTTCGCCGCGAACTCGACGATCTTTGAAACCGGAGGGGTCGAGGGCACTTATGCGAACTACCTCGCCCATCACCTGACCCCTGAACTGGCCGAGTTCAAGAGCTTCCGCTTTTTCGATTACAAGGTTGATGTCCGCTTTGAAGGCGCGCTGGCGCTTGCGAACGAAAGCTACCGTTATCGGATCGAAACCAAAAAGGGCGAGATCGCGGAGCGTCTAGGCGTCGCGACCAGCGTCCTGAAAAAGGTCGGTGGGCAGTGGAAGATCATCTCGATGCACAACTCCGCCAGGCGGCCAACTGCATCCTAACTACCGAAAGCGAAATCCCCGCACGAACAGGAAACACGACATGGCCAACGGTAAGTTTCTCGACCTCCACCGCCACCTGCCAAGCACTGCCTTCGTTCTAGTGCTCCTGCTGGTGATCGCCGGCTTTGCCGGCGCGTTCATTTACGCCGGCGTTTACAATATCGGTGCCGACGCACCCCATTCCAAACTCGTTTACATGACCCTCGATCAGATGCGGGAGCGGGCCATTCGGCACCATGCACGCAACATTGTCCTGCCCGCGGATTTCGGCGATCCGAAGCGCATTGCAACCGGCGCGGGATTATATTCGGAGATGTGCACCGGCTGCCACCTCGGCCCGGGCGTCGAGCCGTCCGAGATGAGCCAGGGACTCTACCCGCCAGCCCCCGAGCTTGCTCGTGGAATCAACCATACGCCCGCCGAAATGTTCTGGATCATCAAGCATGGCGTCAAATTGAGTGCGATGCCCGCATGGGGCAAGACCCACGATGACAACCTCATCTGGGACATGGTCGCCTTCGCTCGGGCGCTGCCCAAGATGTCGCCCAAGCAATATCAGGCGGCCCTGGCGAGCGCACCGGCCGACCATGACGAGATGATGAAGGCCATGCCTGGCATGTCGGGTATGGCGGGAATGAAAAACGGCGAGGCAGCGAAGCCCACGCCGGCGGGTCACAGCCATCCCAAGGGCACCAAACCACACGCCGACTAGCGGGGGCTCCGCCTTTAAATCAATCAACCAACGGGGAGATCTTCTGAACCAGCCGACAGCTGTGATCGCAAACTTGAATCCACCGCTAAGTCACTGAAAAAATGGTGGG
>NZ_JANMCO010000119.1:0-3661 GCF_031361285.1 Sphingomonas sp. | reverse complement strand
CCAACGTCGAGGTCGAGCTGGGCGGCCACCAGGTCGAGCAGGCCGACATCGACGAATTGCTCTCGGGCGGGCGCAACGCGCTCGATCGCGGCGGCCAGGTCGTGCTCCACGCCCAGCCGGCGCTGTACACCATCGACGGGGTCGAGGGGGTCAAGCACCCGATCGGGCTCCACGCCGACCGCCTTGGGGTTGTTATCCATGTCGTGGCTGCCGTCGCGGCGCCCTTGCGCAAGATCGATTATGAGATCCGCTCGGCCCATCTCGGCGTCAAAGCGATCGTCGCTTCGCCGGTCGCCGCGGCGATCGCCTGCCTGACCGAGGAGGAGCGCGAGCTGGGCGTGGCGCTGGTCGAATTGGGGGCGGAAGTCACCAACGTCTCGCTCCACGCCGGCGGAATGCTGGTCGGGCTGCGCTCAATTCCCTTGGGCGCCAAGGATATCACCGACGACATCGCCTGCGCGTTCGGGGTCCAGCGGCGCGACGCCGAGCGATTGAAATGCTTCTATGGCTCGGCGATGACGAGCCCGCGCGATAATCACGAAATGATCGACGCGGCGCAGATCGGTGCCGAGGACGGGGCCGAGCCGACCCGGATCACCCGCGCCCAATTGATGATGGTCATCCGCCAGCGGGTCGAGGAGCTGACCGCCCAGATCGACGCGGCATTGAAGGCATTGGGCTTCACTGGCCCGGTCGGACGCCAGGTGGTGCTGACCGGCGGCGGCGCCGAATTGAAGAATCTCGCCGATTACATGCAGGGCGTGCTCGGCCGCGCCGTTCGGGTCGGCCGCCCGCGGACCATCACCGGCCTGCCCGACGCGCACAGCGGCCCGGCGTTCTCGACCCTGGTCGGCCTCGCTTATTTGGCCGGATCGGGCAGCAGCGACATCCGCGACATCGCAATCGGCAATTTGACCGATCGCAAGCCCGCGACGGGAATGATCGGCCGCTTCATTGCCGCCATGCGGGGTGGGTTCTAGTTTCTTCGTCATTCCCGCGAAAGCGGGAACCCAGATCTACGCCAAGGGCCCGAATCCCAAATCCTCAGCAAGATCGCGCCAGCTGGCATTGGTAGTTTCGATCAGCTCCAGCTTCCACGCGCGGTTCCATTTCTTGATCCGCTTTTCGCGAATGATGGCACTTTCCATTGTCGCGTGGGCTTCGAACCAAACGAGAGATTTCACGCCATACTTGCGTGTGAAGCCGGGAAGCGTGCCGTTACGATGCCTGGAAATGCGTCCCATCAGGTGACGCCAACATACAGTGTCCCGTTGCGTTGTGAGGCGAGCAGATAAACGACTGGTAAGAATTCCCGATTCATTTTGTTTGTCTAGCTGGGTTCCCGCATTCGCGGGAATGACGAATAAGGGGGTTCGGGGGGGGACTGAAGATGGCGAGCATAGCAACCAGGCAGGTGGCGAACCGGGGGCTGATCCTGCTCTTGGGCGCGGCGGTATTCCTCAACTATGTCGACCGCGGCGCGATCGCGGTCGCGGCGCCGCTGATGAAGGGCGAGCTCGGCCTGTCCGCGACCGATTTCGGCATCGCGGTCTCGGCCTTCTTCTGGGTCTATGCGCCGGTCCAACTGCTGGTCGGCTGGCTGTGCGACCGCTTCTCGGTCTACAAATTGATGAGCGGGGGGATCGTCCTGTGGGCCGTTAGCACGGTGCTGATGGGGTTTGCCGGCGGCTTCCTGTCGCTGCTCGTCCTTCGGGTCATGCTCGGTGTCGGCGAGAGCATCGCCTTTCCCGGCAGCTCGAAGATCATCGCCCGCCACGTTCCCGCCGACCGGCGCGGCCTCGCCAACGCCGCGGTCGCGGCCGGGCTCGCGCTCGGCCCCGCCGTCGGCACGCTGGCGGGCGGGCTGATCGTCGCCGAATGGGGATGGCGCGCGATGTTCTTCGCCTTTGGCCTTGCGACCCTGATCTGGCTGGTGCCGTGGCAGCAGACTGTGCGCGCCCTTCCGATCACCGGCCACCACGACGCGGGCGCGACCGTCCCGCTTCGGGCGCTGATCAACAAATGGCCCCTGTGGTCGATGTCGATCGTCCATTCGTTGGGCAATTATTGCTTTTATTTCCTGCTCGCGTGGCTGCCGCTGTTTCTGGTCCAGTCGCGCGGCTTCACCATCCGCGAAATGACCCTGCTCGCCGCGCTCGGTTACGCCGTCCAGGCGGTTTGCGCATTGAGCTACGGCCATTTCTCGGACTGGTGGACGCGCTCGGGTCGATCCGAGGCCGCGTGCCGCCGCTGGATGATGGTCGCCAGCCAGTTGCTCGCCGCGGTCGCCATCCTCGGCCTCGCTTATGCTCACAGCGCGATCAGCATCGCCATTTTGCTGTGCCTCGCCGGGGCTGCAACCGCGTCCTTGTCGCTCAACCTCTACGCGGTTGCGCAGATGTTCGCCGGACCGCGCGCTGCCGGAACCTGGGTTGGAGTGCAGAATGCATTCGGCAATCTGTCGGGTATTTTCGGGCCGATCATCACCGGAATCATTGTCGATCGCGCGGGTTACGAGAGTGCATTTGTCCTGACCGCCGCGGTAGCCGCGTTCGGCGCTTTGTGGTGGGCGGTCGGCGTTCCCAGGATCGAGCCGGTCGATTTCACGGCAAACTGATCCAATTCGAACGCATGTGAGTCTTTCGGGTCACTCTTTTCCCCAATTTTATTGCTGGCGTTAACATTTTCGCTTGGTCCGCGAATCGGACTAGTGCATTGATTCACATTGACGGTTCAGCACCTTGGTTGCTTGAGGGGGGTATGGTCATGAGCATCGATTTCGTCCGGCCGGAAGTCGACGAACTTCGCCCGCGGATCAGCGTCATCGGCGTTGGTGGCGCCGGCGGCAACGCGGTTGCCAACATGATCGCGGCCGACGTCCAGGGGGTCGACTTCATCGTCGCCAACACCGACGCGCAGGCCTTGAACGCCTCGACCGCCGACCGCCGCATCCAATTGGGCCTGAAGATCACCCAAGGCCTCGGCGCCGGATCGCGGCCCGAGATCGGGCGCGCCGCAGCCGAAGAGACGCTGGAAGAGATCGAGCGCGCGCTGGAAGGCACGCACATGTGCTTCATCGCCGCCGGCATGGGCGGCGGCACCGGCACCGGCGCCGCGCCGGTGATCGCCAAGACCGCGCGCGACAAGGGCATCTTGACCGTCGGCGTGGTGACCAAGCCATTCGCGTTCGAAGGCTCGCGCCGGGGCCGTGCCGCCGAAGCCGGCATCGACGAGCTCCAGCAGCACGTCGACACGCTGATCGTCATCCCCAACCAGAATTTGTTCCGCCTCGCCAATTCCGACACGACCTTCAAGGAAGCGTTCGAAATGGCCGACGAGGTGCTGCAGCAGGGCGTTCGCGGGATCACCGACTTGATGGTCATGCCCGGCCTCATCAACCTCGACTTCGCCGACGTCCGTTCGGTCATGGGCGAGATGGGCAAGGCGATGATGGGCACCGGCGAAGCGACCGGCGACAACCGCGCCATCGAAGCCGCCGAAAAGGCGATTTCCAACCCATTGCTCGACGGCGTCAGCATGAAGGGCGCCAAGGGCGTGATCATCTCGATCACCGGCGGCGAGGACATGCGCCTGATGGAAGTCGACGAGGCCGCCAGCCACATCAAGGAACTGGTCGACCCCGACGCCAACATCATCTGGG
>NZ_JANMCO010000100.1:0-3522 GCF_031361285.1 Sphingomonas sp. | reverse complement strand
CAATTTACCCGATTTCCCATCGGTCGTCCTGCTGCAGCCCGATTACGGCAACAATCTCGGCCAGTATATTCCCGGTGTACCCGCGCCTGGCGGCGGGCCGAACGAGCTGCTCGCGCCTCCCGGGTACTTCCCGGTCAGCCTCAATGGCAATGCGATGTCGAACGCACTGACCAACCTCTATCATCAGTTCGAAGGAAAATCGTCGGTCATCCCGAAGACCGAGCGCTACACGGCCTATGCCGAAGGTTCGTACGAGATCACCAACAATATCGAGCTGTACGGCGAGTTCCTGTACAACAACCGCAAGACCTTCACCGACAGCTTCGTGCAGATCTACAATTTCGGCTATGCCGCCGAGGCTCCGTTTGTCGGAGATCCCTTCCCCGGATTCTACAATCCGAACGGACCGTCCTGTTCCACCGACCCAGAGACGGACGAGGAGACCTGCTTCGGGATTCTACTCAGTCCAACCGGAATCGCCGACACTTTCGATAACAAAATCGACGTCAATTATTATCGGGCCGTCGCCGGCGTGAAGGGCAAGATTGGCAGCAACTGGACCTGGGATGCCTACGGCCAGTTCAGCCACAATCTCGGCAAATATACCTACAACCAGATTCTCAGGGATTCGATTACTTCGCAGAACTTCAAATATGGCCCCTGCGCCGGCACTTTCACGCCGGTCGCGCACAAGGCCTGCCTCGACATCAACTGGGTCGACCCCAACTTTCTGGCCGGCAATCTGACCCCCGAGCAGACCGACTTCCTGTTCGGAACCGAAACCGGCAAGACCAAATACGACCAGCATTACCTCGAGGCATCGACCACCGGCGACCTGTTCACGCTTCCCGCCGGTCCGGTCGGGGTCGCCGTCGGCGCAGCTTGGCGGCGAGATGAAATCGACGACCAGCCGGGCAACATCACGATGGCACCGAATCCATCCTTTGACCCCTCGATCCCGGCCGGTGATTCGCGATGCGCGAAAAAAAGCAAGCCGTGCGACGAGTTCATTGACAATGGTTACGCCAATCCAGTGTCATCGGGTCACACGTTTGGCCATAGCGTCACCACGGAAGCGTTCGGCGAAGTCAACATCCCGATCTTGCGCAATGCGCCGTTCGCCAAGAGCTTCGAACTATCGGGCGCCGCTCGCATTACCAACGTCAAGGCAGTTCGCGGCTCGGACGGCTTCTCGTCGAGCAGCAAGGGCAACTGGACCTACAAGGTCATGGGCAATTGGCAGGTCACGGATTGGGTGCGCCTGCGCTCAACCTATGGCACGTCCTATCGTGCTCCCGCATTGTTCGAGCAATTCCTCGCCAATCAAGTGTCCGGTGCGTTCCAGAACGACATCGACCCGTGCGTCAACGTAACGGATGGGCTGGCAAACGGGACGATCACGCAGCGCCAATTTGATAATTGCAACGCGGACATTGGAATCGCCCCTCATAGTGGCGCCGGTATCCAGGCATCGGTGTTCAACTCGGGAGGCATCGGCAAGCTCAAGCCCGAAACGTCGAAGGCCCTGACCGCGAGCATCATCCTGACGCCGCGGTTCGCCGCCCTGCCCAACACCAGCCTTGCGCTCACCATCGACTATTTCGACATCAAGGTGCTCGGCGAGATTACTCAGCTCGGGGCAAAGAACATCCTCTACGGCTGCTACAATTCGCTCGACTTCCCCACCGACCCGCTCTGCGCCCTGTTCGTACGGGGGCAAGAAGGCGACCCGCGGAACGTCAAGAACGTCTTCGACCAGTTCATCAACATCAATCGCCAGCATAACCGCGGCCTCGACTTCACCTTGCGTGTGAAGCAGGGCCTGGGCGGCTTCGGCAGCTTCTCGCTGCTTGGCAATGCGACCTATCAGCTGAAGGACGATATCACCCTGTTCGGTGGCACGATCGACAATCTCAACGGAGAGATTGGCGATCCGAAGCTCGTGGCGGACGTGAACCTGACTCTGGATCACAAGGATACGTCGTTCTTCTGGGGCATCGACTACATCGGCAAGTCGTCGAACGCCAAGCAGATCATCCAGGACAATGGCGGACTGTGCAATACAAGCGCGGGTACGGCGGCAGTCTTCGGCGACTACTGCTACAAGGTGAACACCAAGGCGAAATTCTACCACAGCGCCTCGGTTACCCAGAAGGTCACGCGCAGGTTTGAATTGACCCTTGGCGTGGCGAACCTGTTCGACGCGAAGCCGCCGCGGATCTCAACGCCCGCGGTCCAGTCGATCGGTCAAGCCCCTGCGGTATCGCAATATGATTGGCTGGGCCGCAGGTTCTTCGTCGCGGTCAAGACCAAGCTCTAGTCGAGGCCAGTCCGTACAAAGCGGGGCGGCGGGGCGATTCCTCGCCGCCCTTTTTGTGGCGCTGGCAAGCTGTCGGCCGAGCCGCTAGGAAATGGCCGATGCAGCGCGTGAACCTCAAACCCGATACGCTCGACCAGGAAAACCGGCGATTCGCGCAGGCTCCGCTGCGGGCGCCGGTGTTTCTCAACAGCGTGCCCAAGGCCGGGTCGCATCTCCTGCGCAACATCGTCCGGATGTTCGTTCCCGTCGCCCAGCAATATCAGCGGCAGTTCATCCAGTACGCGAACCTCGAGGAGCATGGGGACGCGTTCAACACCGACTTGCCGATGCTGAGCTGGGGGCACCTGCCCTTCTCGGACTCGTCGGCTGTCGAGCTGACCGGGGTCCGCAAGATCCTGCTGGTGCGCGATCCCTATAGCTGGGTGATCGCCCGGGCGCGGTTCTTTGTGTCGGACGAATTCGACGGCAATCTCGACCTGCTGAAGGAGGGCAAGCTTAGCGTCGATGAACTGATGAACCTGATGATCTTCGGCATGTACCAGCGCGCGCCCAGCCTCAACGAGATATTCGCGCACAACGCGCTCGCCTGGCTCGGCACCGGCGTTCACCTGCTGCGCTACGAAGACATTGTCCGTCACCTTCGATCCCTGGAAAGCGCCGACGCCGAGGCCTATTTCCGGGCGCTGTTCGACGCCTGCGGGATCGCTTTGCCGGATGATTGGCGCGAGCGCGTTCAGGTTGGCAGCGACCCCAGGCAGAGCGGCACGGCGCGGGAAAATCTGTCGTCCCGGCAGGAGCTCGAATTTCCCGCTGAGCTTCCGGAAATCCAGCGCCGGCTGGTCGAATTCGTCGCGCCCGGGCTGCGCTCGTTGCTCGGCTATGCCTGACAAGTTCGCGGTCCGCGGAGGGACGCTGGAACAGGGCCTGGCGAACGGGCGCAAGCTCCTCGAACAGCATCCCGAGACTGCGCTCGCGCAGGCCCGAACCTTGCTCAAGCTGGGCCCCGACCCAAGAGTGCTGAGGCTGGCCGCCGCGGCGCATCGCAAACTCGGCGAGTCGACCGAGGCCGAGGCCGCCGAACTGGCCGCGATCCAGCAAAGCCTGCCGATCCCTCGCCTCAAGGCGGCGGCGCAGGCCGAGCATGAGGGCCGCAGCGGCGAAGCGAGCGCCCTTGCCGCGCAGCAACTCCGGCAGGAACCGGA
>NZ_JANMCO010000099.1:0-8700 GCF_031361285.1 Sphingomonas sp. | reverse complement strand
CGCGGCCGGGGTCTTGCCGGTCATGGCGCGGGTCATGTGCTGGAGCGGCGTATCGTCGCCGTGCAGCTCCTCAACCTGATATTGGGTGAAATAGCCGACCTTCATTTTGCCCGAGGCGTGGATTTCGCCGGCCATCGGCGCGAGCTGGGCGGCGAGCAAGCGGGCGAGGGTTGTCTTGCCATTGCCGTTGCGGCCGAGCAGCGCGATGCGGTCGTCGGGGTCGATGCGCAAATTCAATCTCTGCAGCACCGGCGTGTCGGCGGCATAGCCGACGCTGGCCATGTCGAGCGTGATCAGCGGCGGCCGAAGCTCGCTCGGCGAGGGGAAGTCGAAACTCAGGCTGGGATCGTCGGCTAACGCGGCGATCGGCTGCATCTTGGCCAGCATCTTGGCCCGCGACTGGGCCTGCTTGGCGGTCGAGGCGCGGGCGCTGTTGCGGGCGATATAATCCTGCAGGCGGGCGCGCTGGGCATTCTGCGACGCCTGCGCCGCGGCGATCTGCGCCACGCGCTCGGCGCGCAGTTTCTCGAACCCGTCGTAATTGCCCGAATAAAGGCTGATCTTGCCGCGTTCGAGGTGGGCGATGGTGTTGACGACATTGTTGAGGAGGTCGCGCTCGTGGCTGATGACGATCAGCGTTCCGTCATAGCTTTTCAGGAAATTCTCGAGCCACAGCGTCGCTTCGAGATCGAGGTGGTTGGAAGGCTCATCGAGCAGCAGCACGTCGGGCTTGGAGAACAGCAGAGCGGCGAGCGCGACGCGCATCTTCCACCCGCCCGAAAAACTGTCGAGCGGCTGGAGCTGCATAGTCTCGTCGAAGCCGAGGCCCAAGAGGATGCGGGCGGCGCGGGCGTCGGCGGCATAAGCGTCAATCGCGATCAGGCGGTCGTGGAGGTCGCCGAGGCGGTGGGCGTCGTGGCAATGCTCGGCCTCGGCCAGCAGCGCCGCGCGCTCGGTATCGGCGGCCAGCACGGTGTCGAACGGGGTCGCACTGCCCGACGGCGCGTCCTGCGCGATATAGCCCAGCCGGGTCCGGCGCGGCATCTCGATGTCGCCCTCATCGGCTTCCAATTGGCCGATGATGACCTTCAGCAATGTCGACTTGCCGGCGCCGTTGCGGCCGATCAGCCCGACGCGGCTGCCCGGCGGGATCGCCGCGGTCGCGCGGTCGAGGATTGTCCGCCCGCCAAGGCGCACCGTGATTCCGGAGATGGTCAGCATGAATGGGCGCCTAGCAGCCAATCATGGCAAAGACGAGACGGGGCGCGTTTCCTTCATCATCAGGAACAGCGGCAGGACGCATAGGCCGACGATGGCGATCATCGCGCCGGGCGCTTGTCCCCAGCCGGTGCGCTCGACCAGCCATTGGGCGAGCCACGGCGTCAGCCCGCCGAAGATGGCGGTGGCGCCGGTCGCGCCGAGCGCCAGGCCGGTGACGCGGCCTTCGCCCGGGAATTGCTCGGCGGTGGCGACCGCGCCGACCGCGCTGACGCCGCCGGCGAGCGCGGCCAGCATCAGCGCCCCGAGCAGCGCCTGGACGTGCGAACCGCTCGCCATAGCCGAGAACATGGTGATCGGCAGGATGATATTGGCGAGGGCGAGGAGGGCGAGCACCGGTTTGCGCCCGATCCGGTCCGACAGCAGGCCGATCCCCGGCGTGACCAGGATGACCATCACCGCGGCGGCGGTCGACAGCCACAGCGCAACGCCTTCGCTCAACTTGCCGGCCGAGGTCAGGAAGGCGGGGACGTAGGTGATGCCGACATAATAAGTGATCGATCCCAGCGCCGAGATGGCAAACGCGCGGCCGATGGCGCCGCGGTGATGCCTGAGGCTGTGGCGAAGCGGGCTGTCGGGGACGGTGCCGGCGGCTTGCTGGCGGTGGAATTCGGGGGATTCCTCCATCGTCGAGCGGGCGATCCAGACGCTGCCCGCCAAGGCCGCGCCGACCAGGAACGGGATCCGCCAGCCCCAGCTGGCGAGGTCGGCCTCGCTCATCGACGCGACCGTCAGGGCCGAAACGCCGACCGCGAGCAGCGCCCCGATTTCGCTCGCCGCCGAGGCCGAGGAGGCGATCAGGCCGCGGCGGTGTGGCGGCGCGCCTTCGAGCAGATAAGCGACCACCCCGGTATATTCGCCGCCGACCGAGAAGCCCATCACGCAGCGCAGCAGGAACAGCCCCCAGCTGGCCGCGGCCCCGACCTGCGCGTGGGTCGGGAGGAGTGCTGTTGCCAGCATCGCCGCGGTCATCACCGCGACCGAGATGAGCAGCATGTGCCGCCGACCGTGGCGGTCGCCGATGTGGCCGAAGAACACCGCGCCCAATGGCCGCATCAGATAGGCGATCGCAAAGCTGCCCAAGGTCGTCAGCAGCGCCCCGCTGCCGCCGCCGAAGATCACCCGCGACAAGACCGTCGAGAAATACAGGTAGAGCGTGAAATCATACCATTCGACGACGGTCGAGAACGCCGCGATGGCCAAAGAGGCGCGGGAAATCGTCGGCGGATGGTCGCTCGCGGCAGCTTCGGGTTTCGCCATCGCCTGTTCCTGTCAGAAAATGGCCCCCAAGTCGCCATGGCCCGCAACGGCGAATTAAATGCCCAATTCTAACCTAATTTAAACCAGATTCGCGCATAGGCCGGACTTGGACGAGGTGCAGGCGTGGGCACGATCAGACGAATGCTGCGATCGGGTGGCCAATCCGGCCATGATGAATCGCGTCCCGATACGTCGCGCGCCGAAGGCCTGATCCAGGAATTCGAGAACAGCGAAAAGGGCTGGTTCTGGGAGACCACCCGCGATGGAACCTTGTCCTATATCAGCGACAGCGTCGCCGGCGTCGTCGGGCGCGAACCCAGCGACCTCATCAATCGTCCATTCACCGATTTGATTTCGGCCGAAGTCGCCGACGGCGGGGCCACGTCGGAACGGACGCTGGGGTTTTATCTGTCGTCGCACGTCGCCTTTCAGGACCTCATTGTCCGGGCCAAGACCAAGAATGAAACCTGGTGGTCGATCTCGGGCCGGCCGGTCCATGACGAGGTCGGCCGCTTCTTCGGGTTTCGCGGCTTTGCCTCCGACCTGACCAAGATGCGCCAATCGGAAGTCGAACTCGACCGGCTGGCGCGCCAGGATTCGCTGACCGGACTGCCCAACCGCGAGGTCCTCCGCCGGGCGCTCGACGATGCGCTGGTCAGCGCGGCGCGGCGCAAGCATCGCTGCTCGGTGTTTCTGCTCGACCTCGACCGGTTCAAGGCGGTCAACGACACACTCGGCCATCCGGCCGGCGACACGTTGCTGCGCCTGGTTTCGCTGAGGTTGCGCGACGAAGTCGGCGAGCTGGGGCAAGTCGGCCGCCTCGGTGGCGACGAATTCGAAATTGTCCTGCCGGCGACGTCGGGCAAGGAAGATTTGTCGAAACTGGCGCAAGGGATCATCGACAGTCTGTCGCGGCCGTACACGATCAACGCCACTGTCGTGTCGATCGGGGCATCGGTCGGCATCGTCACGTCCGACTATGACGATCGCACGTCCGACGATCTGATGCGCGATGCCGATCTTGCCTTGTACGCCGCCAAGGCCGCGGGGAAGGGCACGTTCCGCTTCTTCGCGCCCGAAATGCACGACGCCGCGCGCCATCGGCAAGTCATGGAATCGGACCTTCGCGTGGCGCTCGAAAAAGGCCAGCTGAGGGTGGTGTTCCAACCCAGCGTCGATGCGTCGAGCGAAGCGCTGACCGGGTTTGAAGCCTTGCTCCGCTGGGACCATCCCGAGCATGGGCCGGTTAGCCCGGTGCTGTTCATTCCGCTCGCCGAGGAAATCGGCCTGATCAACGAGATTGGCGAGTGGGTGCTACGCACCGCCTGCACCGAAGCCGCCAAATGGCCCCAGCAAGTGTCGGTCGCGGTCAATCTGTCCCCGATCCAGTTCAAGGCGCACGCCTTGCCGGCGACGGTCCGATCGGCGTTGAGCGACGCCGGGCTGGCCGCCAAGCGCCTCGAGCTCGAGATTACCGAAGGCGTGTTGCTCAGCAATGACGAGCATATCCACGCGATGATCGGCAGCTTGAAAAAGATCGGTGTCAAACTCGCGCTCGACGACTTCGGGACCGGCTATTCGAGCCTGAGCTATTTGCTCCGCGTGCCGTTCGACAAGATCAAGATCGACCAGTCGTTCGTCCGCGGCGCGTCCGATCCGGATAGCCGCAATGCGGCGCTGATCCGGGCCATAATCGGGCTTGCCTCGGACCTCAAGATGCAGACCACGGCCGAGGGCGTCGAAACCCAGGACGAGCTGCTGCTCGTCCGCAATCTCGGCTGCTCGCTGGTCCAGGGCTATATCTTTGGCAAGCCGATGTCGGCCGAGGATGCATTGGCGTTCGCCGGCAACGCGAGCCTGGTGCGGCCGGACGGCTTTTCGAAAGCCCGCGAATCGCGCGTCCGCATCATCCGCGCGGCGCTGCTCCATTACGACGGGCAAGTGATGGGCGCGCGGCTGCGCAACATTTCGGGTGGTGGCGCTTTGGTCGAATGCCGGATCGAGCTGGCCGTCGGGGCCGAAGTTCGCCTCGACTTCGCCGTCGGCGGACTGGTCAACGGCGTGGTCCGCTGGGCGAAAGGGACGCAATTTGGCGTCCAGTTCAACGACCAGTTCAACCTCAAGCTGCTGCAACCGGTCAAATCCAAGACCAAATCGGGCGCCGTGATGACGCCCGACTATATCGCATCCGGCGACTTTTCGCAGGCGGAGTGACGTCGACGGAGCGACCGCTCCGATGGACCCCGGACATCGCGAGCCCAATGTTCCCAATGTTCCCACTGACCAACGCCTGCAACGGCGGGCCGTTGCGCCCCTTGTTCACGCCGGCGTGTCGGTGATGGCGTCGAGCAAAGCGGGGAAGGCGGCGACGGCTTCGGCCTGGGGGTCAGCGTCGCCGCGCTGCTCCCACGGCATGGCGAAGCGCTTCGGATCGAGCCGGGCAAGCAGCCACATCAGCATCTTGTCGTTGGGCACCCGGCGCTCGGCGACCAGCTCGCCGTCGCGATAGACCTGCTCGAGCCGGCCGTTGAGTGCCCGGTCGAAGGCGATCGCCGACAGCCGCCCGACCGACAGGCGCTGCGCCATGTCCCAGCCGCGTGCGAAGGCCGGCGAGCGGGCCCGCAGGCGATAAGCGCCGCGCGCCGACAGCCGCGCCGAACCGCAGGCGAGATGGACCGAGCCGGTCTCGGCGAGATGGGTGAGGAACAGGCGCTGGCGATCGGCGCTCCATCCGGCGAGGCGGTTGCGGCTATCGTCGAGCGGCACGCCGTCGAACGGCATGGCCGGCACCGGCGGCTGGCCGAGCGCGCTTTCATCCGGTGGGGCGGCGGCGCCTTCAGGCAATGGCGCAGGCGCAAGCAGGTCGGTCGGCCAGGCGTCCTGCTGGTCGGGCACGGGCACCAGCGACAGCCGTGGCCCGCCATCCTCCTCGGCGCTCTCGGCGACGGCGGCGGTCCGCTTGCGCGCGGCGGACCAGGCATCGAACTCCTCGACCGTCATGTCCCTTGCGACCCTGCACGCCATGAACCTCTCCTGCATTCGTGAGTCGCGCAGTATGAACCAAATGGGTGGGTGTAGGAAAGCGATTTTTAACGGCTATGGGCTTAGCCAGTTGGTGCGCTTTCACCGTAGTCACCGCAATTGGAGTCCTAAGCTGCAGTAAGACCTGCGACCTCTTCCAGATTTTTAACGGTGTTTATCAGGATCGTCTCGGGACGGCCTAGATGAAGGTAACTGATCGTGCTCGATGACGCGACAGCTCGCTGGATTTCCTGCGACAAGCGGTCCGGCGGTATGCCGTAGTCGAGAAGAGCCTGATGTACATCTGAAAGGGGATCATCGCTGCCACCCACATCGGCTAGGTTCGTCACTGACTGGTGCACCGCCATCGAGTCTTTGTCAGGTATCAAATTAACACTTTCAAGATGCCGAAGGATGTCCGTTGTGAGCTGCCGACGCAGCATGCCGGAAACGACTTCAAGCCAAGTGAGCGATCGTTTGAACATCCCAACTGCCGCTGGGACGAACTCTGACACTCGGTACAGCAACCGAGCCGTGAACACGGCTGCCTGCGAAGCGTGAAGCGGGAATACTGACGCGAGAACTGCCCGGCATCCCAACGCCAAGAACCCATTAGCGACGGTCGCATGATTGCGGTCGGCAGCGTGGGTGTCGCATGCACTCAGGATGACGATTGGCGGAGCCCGGTTGACCTCGCCGCGAAGGTCCCAAACATTCACCGCTTCATCGCCCAACCATAGCAGGCCCGGATAGTCTGGGTTGTGAGATCCATGCCCGTCAAAAACCATGAGCATGCCCTCGAACGCATTGATGGCGTCGACTAACTCCTGCCTTGAGCTAACACGGACCAGCTTTATTCGGAGCTTTTCCTCCCAAAGCTCCCCGAAAACCTCGAAGGCTTTCTTGAATTGCTGAGCAATGATATCCGCTTCCGGCAAGCCACTGATCACGAGAATGTCATAGAAATCCTCGGGCGTAGCCTGGATCTGCGGGGGTGCGGATAAGACGTCGATAAACAAGTTGCCCGGTGTCACGGGAATGCGCGACACGTTATAGCGCAAACCCAATGGGAAGCCGCCCACATCGAGCCATTCAACGTGCGCATCCGCGATAATCCGAATGCCATCGGCTGATCGATTTACCAACTCGCGAAACTCGGCTGGAAATCCGTCAGCTAGCGCTCGCTGGACACCGCGGAAGAGCTCGCTTCGCTTTAAGACTTGCGGACGTTCGGCCCTATAATGCTGGGCGAACTGGCGAACGAGACCACGCGTCAGATTAATCCGGTTGGGCAGTCGCACAACGCTGCCAACCTCCGAAACAGCCAAACAGCTTACCGCCTCTATGGCGAGCCACACTTCTCGCTGTCTCATGAAGAACACCGGGCTGAGCTTTGGTTGTCCGCCGTTAGCCAATGCCTCGCTCGTTGTTCCTATCATAACTTCGTTTTGAGCTTGGGTCGTGGTTTCGAAGAAGTAGGTAGACTGCCTCTCAAGCAATTTGAGCGCGATCTTCATTTGCCGGCGCACCGCCCGATCAACGCCCGGTCGGAACTCGAACGCGGACTTGAGGTCGTACGTGGCAGGACAAAAGAGATTCAAGTCCGGTGACCTCGGGTAAACCCGATTGGCCACACTCGGTGGGTTTGCTTCCCGTTCGTCCAGGACGCTGTTGGTCGTCAGGACGATCTGCTCAATGTGAGCTGCCTCGCCTTCGCTGTGCCGGGAATAAGGTTTCGCTCCAACAGTCCGATAACCGCAGACATGGAGAACCGAGGCGTTCGGGAAGATTGTGCCGTGACCGCCGATCTCGTACGACAGCTTACGCTCTTTCGGTTGTTCCCAAGCCGCTACCGCTGCAGCTGCCTCGCCGAGATTCTCGAGAGGCCTCCCCGCGAGCTGACCGCAAACGTCCAAGAAGCGCTGCTGTAAGCTTTCAAATGAAAGCTCTGAATAGAGAAGATCACCTCCTTCTACTGCCACAAACGTTGGAATACCCGGCGAGTTGGCCCTCCATTTTACATAATCGGACACATTTTCACTTCGGTCGAGCATGATGACGGTGAAGGGCGACTCCAGAGGAAACGGCAGCGACTTCAGCGCTCGCGGCGACTGCCCATACCAGTTGATAGGTGTTTGACCCGCGATTCGGCGCCCAATCCGGATCGGCAATCGCTCCGGTGTGAGCTCGAAAATGTCCGTGGGCATCTGCTGAACGAAACGAAGGAGTCCACTGTTTTGACACAGGCTGTACGCGAAACCCTGAAAGGGCGTCGCCTCTTCCGGGCGCCAATCAGGTACTGCGATGATAAAGCGAATTTTAGGGTCGAGCGGAACGCGTACAGCAGTCATCACAACCTTCCGCAGCAGATACGTATTGTTACACCCCGAGATCAGGCATCGAAAGCCCCTCATCCACCGCCGCCGCCGAGTCCTGGATGAAGGCGAAGCGCTGGGCGGGGTCGCGGCCCATCAGGCGCTCGACGAGTTCGTTGGTCGACTGGCGCTCAGTATTCGACCCACTTCGGATCAATCGTCAACGCGCCGTTAACCATGTCCTTGAGCAAAGCCGCAAGCGAACAGGGTTAATGACGGATTCACGGATGACCCACGGCTCGGGACAGCCGGGGACTTCAGTGGGGATTAGACACATGAAACTTCTTCGTAACCTAGCGGCGGTTGCCGCGCTTGCACTGACCGCCACGCCGGCGTTCGCTGCGCCGGTCGGTCCGACGCAAAATGCGACGGCGACCGTCAAGATCGTCAAGCCGCTGACCCTGACCTGGGTCCAGAATCTCGATCTCGGCACGGTTCTCCTGTCGGGCGCCGGTGCTTGGGCCGGTGCGGTCGTCGGCGTTTCGCAGGCGGGGGTGCTGAGCTGCGCCAACGCCAACGTCACCTGCTCCGGCGCGGTGCAGGCGGCGCGCTACAATGCTCGCGGCACCAACAACCAGCTGGTGACCATCACCGCGCCCAACGTCACGCTGACCAACGCCAACAATCCGCTGCAGACGCTGCTGATGACCGTCAGCAGCCCGGGAACGGTGATGCTCACCAATTCGGGCGCGCCGGGCAACGACTTCAACCTCGGCGGCTCGATCACGGTCGCGTCGACGACCGGCGACGGGGTTTATTCGGGCAC
>NZ_JANMCO010000096.1:0-17096 GCF_031361285.1 Sphingomonas sp. | reverse complement strand
ACGAACGACTGGCCGGTACCGAACGCGCCACCCTGGGCCGCGCCGACCGGGGAGCTGCCTGGAATACCGAACTGAGGAAGTTCATTGAGTGCGTCGGCCGCGTTGACAAAGCCGCGTTGCTCGATGTCCTGCGAAGTCAGGACCGTTGACGGCTGGACCGTGTCAATGTTCGGTCTCGGGATACGCGAACCGGTGACGACGATGGTGCCCTCTTCCGGAGCGCCGGCCGCGGCGGGCGCGGTCGCCCCCTGCTGATCGATGCAATCCTGATGCGCCGCGGGATCGGTAATTGTCGAACACTCAACGGCGGTGTTCGTCTGTTGAGCCTGTTGCTGCTGCGTGTCCGTCTGCGCGCTTGCGGGACTGGCGAATGCCGCCGCAATTGCGATCGCCGAAACGGTACACGGAAGCCGAGATGCAAAGTTGGTGCGCATGAGAATCCCCATCCAGAAAAGCTGACTGGGACATTAACGGCGCGTGGTCTTGAAGCAATGAACGCGATTGGTTTCAGGTGTGTAATTGCCGCGGCTGTTACATTTCCGTCACAGGCATGGCCACAGCGCCTCTTATTGAGCGCTCAATAGCGGTAATGCTCGGGCTTGAACGGCCCGTCGGTGGACACCCCGATATAGGCTGCTTGCTGGTCGCTGAGCTTGGTCAATTTGACGCCCAATTTGCCGAGATGGAGCTGGGCGACTTTCTCGTCGAGGTGCTTGGGCAACACATAGACCTGGTTCTTATATTTGTCGCCGCCGGTCCACAGCTCGATCTGCGCCAGCACCTGGTTGGAGAAGCTCGACGACATCACGAAGCTGGGATGGCCGGTGGCGTTACCAAGGTTGACCAGGCGGCCCTTGCTGAGAACGATGATTTTTTTGCCGTCGGGGAATTCGATCTGGTCGACTTGCGGCTTGATCTCGGTCCATTTGAAATTGGCCAGCGCACCGATCTGAATCTCGCTGTCGAAGTGACCGATGTTGCAGACGATCGCCATGTTCTTCATCGCCCGCATGTGGTCGAGCGTGATGACGTCCATGTTGCCGGTCGCGGTGACGAAGATGTCAGCCCGCAGCGCCGCTTCTTCCATCGTCACGACTTCGAAACCTTCCATCGCCGCCTGCAGCGCGCAGATCGGGTCGACTTCGGTCACCAGCACGCGGGCGCCGCCATTGCGTAAGCTGGCCGCCGAGCCTTTGCCGACATCGCCGAAACCGGCAACGCAGGCGACCTTGCCGGCCAGCATCACGTCGGTGGCGCGGCGGATGGCGTCGACCAGGCTTTCCTTGCAACCGTACAAATTGTCGAACTTCGATTTGGTGACGCTGTCGTTGACGTTGATCGCCGGGAACGGAAGCTTGCCCTTTTTGGCGAGATCATAGAGCCGGTGAACGCCGGTCGTGGTCTCTTCCGAAACACCCTTGATCGCCTCGACGGTCTTGGTCAGATAGCCCGGCCGCTCCTTGAGGAAGCGCTTGAGGGTGGCGGCGAAAATCTCTTCTTCTTCGTTCGACGGCGCGAACAGCGTTTCGCCGGCTTCGACCCGCGCGCCCCACAGCGCGAACATGGTCGCGTCGCCGCCGTCGTCGAGGATCAAGTTGCAGGTCTGCTCCTGACCCCAATCGAAAATCCTGGCCGCATATTCCCAATATTCCTCGAGCGTTTCGCCCTTGATCGCAAACACCGGCACGCCGGTTGCGGCGATCGCGGCGGCGGCGTGATCCTGGGTCGAAAAGATGTTGCACGACGCCCAGCGAACTTCGGCGCCAAGCGCGGTCAGCGTCTCGATCAGCACCGCGGTCTGGATGGTCATGTGCAGCGAGCCGGTAATCCGCGCGCCCGTCAATGGCTTGGCGGCGCCAAACTCAGCGCGCAGCGCCATCAGCCCCGGCATTTCGGTTTCGGCGATGTCGATTTCCTTGCGGCCAAAATCGGCCAGGCCGATGTCTTGGATGACATAGTCGCGGGAAAGGGTTTCGGCGTCGGCCACAGGTCTGTTCTCCGATGAAAGAAAGTCCCGCCGCCCCTAGCTGGGACTGGCCGCCAAAGCAAATATAAAGAATTCTTTATATGATGAACCGAGCCGGTCAGGCCGCCCCGGTTTCGCTCGACAGCAAACGGGGATCGACGCCTTGCGACTTGTAGGCGGCGGCCCAACGCTCGTCGGTCGGGGTGTCGAACAGGATTGCCGGATCGCCCTCGACCGCGAACCAGCCATGGCGGGTCATTTCTTCCTCGAGCTGGTGCTCACCCCAGCCGGCATAGCCCAGCGAGGCGACCCATTGCGACGGGCCGCGGCCTTCGGCGATCGCGTTCAGCACATCGATGGTCCCGGTCATCGCGCATAGCTCGCCGTGCAAACCCATGACATGCAGCGTGTCCTGACCGCCCCAGTCGGTCGAGTGGAGGATAAAGCCGCGGCCCGGCTCGACCGGCCCGCCGTGGTGAACGGGGGCGTCGGGCGCTTGGCCGGGATCGATGCCGAGCTGGTCCAGCAGTTCGCGAAACTTGAGGCCCGAACGCTTGTGGCCAATGCCGACCCCGACCGCGCCATTGTCGTCGTGGACGCACAACGCGATCACCGCCCGCTCGAAGCGCGGATCGGCCATCCCCGGCATCGCCAGGAGCAGTTTGCCCGACAAGAACCTCGGCGCGTCGATCACGCCAGAAACATGGCCCCGCCGTCAATTGCGGGCAAGCCTTGAGGACGGCGGTCACCGAGCCTATCTGGCATTCCAACCCGTCCCCCACGATCTCAGGAGAAATTTGATGACCATATCAGTCGGCGACCGCATTCCCGACGTTCCGCTAGCGATCGCCACTCCGGATGGTCCGCAGCCGACCACCAGCACGGCTTTTTTCGCCGGCAAGCGGGTCGCCTTATTCGCCGTCCCCGGCGCCTTCACCCCAACCTGCTCGGCCCGCCATTTGCCATCCTACGTCGACAAGGCTGGCGAACTGAAAGCCAAGGGCATCGACGCGATCGCCGCCATTTCGGTCAACGATGCCTTCGTCATGGGCGCCTGGAACAAGGCCGACGGTTCCGACGACATCACCATGCTCGCCGACGGCAATGGCGATTTCGCCGAGGCGATCGGACTGACCATGGACGGCAGCAAATTCGGCATGGGCAAGCGCAGCCAGCGTTACTCGATGGTGGTCAATGACGGCGTCGTCGAGAAGCTCAATGTCGAGGCGCCGGGTGAGTATAATGCGTCGAGCGCGGAGACTTTGCTCGAGCAAGTTTGAGTTCCGTCCCGCCCCGGTCGCTTAACCGGTCGACGAGCATCGAGACCAAAAGGGGCGCTGCACGGCGCCCCTTTTTTGCGATTGCGGGCGCCGGTTGAATTTTGACGCGGCGACCGCCGCCTGCCATGCTATGGCCGGCGCCAGGCACGGAGGCACGCATGACAGGCATTCTCGACAAGCTCTACGTCGAACACAACGTCCACGGCGCCAGGGTCATGGCGCGCTCGCTGCAACTCACCGGTGACAACAGCGAAGACGACGACATCGACGACGCCATCGAGATGCTCAAGGATGATCTCGACGCCTGCGCCAAAGAGATGAAACGCCTGGTCGCGGTCAATCGCGCGTCATTGTTCGAGGGCTGGCCGACCGACGCCTGAGGGTTGGCGTTGGATCCAACGGCGATTTCTGCTTTGGGTGGAAAGCGGACGTTCGCCGATTGTTCTATTCATGGGTCAGTGCGTGGGCCACAGTATCGGGGTTATCAATGGGTTCAGCATTCTTATCTAAGACGCGTCCACCCCTCACGATAATCACAAACGGCTCACGGTGCATCGGCTCTGGATCGCTTGTATCTCCTCGGAACATGCGCATGCTGTTTCCGGAGTCTGCCGGGTCATCCCAACGGTATCCATCCAACGTTTTCGTCGGTGATCCAACCCAGTGTGCTGGGACGTTAGGCGGACGTTCGCCCGAGAGCCATCGTTCGAATGTTGCCTGCTCGACCATGGTGCACGATTTTAGTGCAGTAGCGAATGTCCGCAATGGGTCGAGGGCTGGCATTTAATGATCACTCTGGGTTTGTCGCGGCGGCTGGGCTAGGCCCGCGCCCATGCATTCACTTCACGTCGGTTTACTCTCGGCTTCGGCCGCCTTCTTCATGTCCGCACCGGCATCGGCAGAACCGATCAAGCCGATGCGTTTTTTCGAAGGGCGGACGGAGAGCGTCGCCACCATCAAGCTGATGTTTAAAAAGCCGTACCGGAGCCATACCGTCGGCCGCGGCGCCATTGCGCCGGATGGCAGCCTGTTGCTGATCCAGCAGGTCGAGGACGAAGGCATGCCGCCCCGCGAGCGGCGCTGGCGGATTCGCCAGATCGGCGCCGGCCACTATGCCGGCACGATGTCCGACGCGATCGGGCCGGTCACCATTGACGAGGTCAATGGCGGTTACCGCTTCCGCTTCAAGATGAAGGGCAATTTTGCCGTCGAACAATGGCTGGCTCCCCTCCCCGACGGGATGTCGGCACACAACAGCCTGAAAGTTCGCAAATATGGCATGACGGTTGGCAGCTCCGACGGGATGATCCGCAAAGTCGCCGGGCTGTGATTCCCCGGGTCGTCATCAACCGCCGCTAGTCGACGGCCGCATTGAACAAGGGAAGCGCCGGGTCACTTCGGTGCTTCTTCGTTATGCGCCCGCCCATGGTTCGCCTTCGGGGGCGCCGCGGTCGAGCTTATCGGGGAGCGGGTCGCCGTTAGGGGTAAAGTCGAGGCTGACCGAATTGATGCAATAGCGCTCGCCAGTCGGTGGCGGGCCGTCGGGAAAGACGTGGCCCTGGTGCGATCCGCAACGGGCGCAGACGATCTCGTCGCGGACCATGCCGTAGCTGGTGTCGCGAATATTACGCAAATGGCCTTCCGCGAATGGCGAGGTGAAGCTTGGCCAGCCGGTGCCGCTTTCGAACTTCTGGCCGCCATGGAACAGCGGCAGCCCGCACAGCCGGCAGGTATACAGGCCGGGGCGCTTTTCATCGAGGAAGATGCCGCAGAACGGCGCTTCGGTGCCATGGTCGAGCAGCACATGCCGCTCTTCGTCGCTGAGACTGGCCGCAAGATCGCGCAGCTGATCTTCGCTCGGCGAAGTGAGGTCGAACTGAATGGTTGTCGTGTCGTCAGTCATGGCTTCTCCAGAACATCATGCTCGGCGGTCGTGGGCGGCGCCACCTTAACGCCACCCACCTGCCCCGCTCAGTTGCGCAGCGACCTGAAACCGTTGCGCAAGTCGTCGACAATAGCCTGCGGTTGTTCCCAAGCGGCGAAGTGCGCTCCATCCGGATGCTTTTGATAGTAGAGCAGGTTGGGATAGGCTTTCTCCGCCCATTTCTTCGGGATCGGGCAGATCTCCTCGGGGAAGGCACTGACGACCACCGGAACCTTGACGCCCTTAGGAGAGAAAAAGGCGTTCTTATTCTCCCAATAGAGCCGCGCCGACGACACGCCGGTATTGGTCAGCCAATATAGCGCGATGTTGTCGACAATGTCGTCGCGCGTCAGTCCCATCTGCTCACCGTCGAATATCCGCGCGATCTGGCGATAGGTCCAGATGTCGTGGTCGATGATCCAGGCGGCAAGCGCGACCGGAGAATCCGCTAGCCCGTAGAGCGTCTGCGACCGAGCCGCCATTTCCTGCGCATAGCCGAGGCCATGCTTGTAGAAGAAGGAGACGTGGTCGAACGCATAGCGCTCCTCCTCATCAAGACCATCCGGCGCAGCGGCGCCGGCGAAGGCCGCGGCGTCGATTTCCGGCGGGATCGCACCCGCCATGTTGGTGTGGATGCCGAGCAGCTCCGGCGGCGCCTGGACACCGATGAAGTCGGTGATTAGCGCGCCCCAATCGCCACCCGAAGCGACGAACCGGTCGTAGCCAAGCCGCTTCATCAGCGCGATCGAGCCCTTTGCGATCCGTTTGGGTCCCCAGCCCGGGGTGCTCGGCTTGCCCGAGAAACCGTAGCCCGGCATCGAGGGAATGACGACGTCGAACGCATCTTCCGCGCGTCCGCCGTGCGCGGTCGGATCGGTCAGCGGATCGATAATCTTCAATTGCTCGATTACCGATCCCGGCCAGCCGTGCGTGACAATCAGCGGCATCGCGTTCGGGTGCTTCGACTTCACATGGATGAAGTGCATGTCGAGCCCGTCGACCTCGGTGACGAAATTCGGGTAGCTGTTGATCCGCGCCTCGACCTTCCGCCAATCGTGGGTTAGCCAGAATTCGGCCAGTTTCTGGATCGTCGCGAGCTGCACGCCCTGCGTATCGTCGGCAACCGTTTCGCGCTCGGGCCATCGGGTCGCCTGGATTCGGCTCTTGAGGTCGGCGAGTTGCTCATCGGTGGCCCGAAATTCGAATGGCCGGATGGGCGTTTCGGCGCCTCCGCCCAGGATGATCGTCTCCTTCTTCGCGCTATCGGGCGAAGGTGCGAGCTGGATCGGTGACGGCGATAGTGTGTCTGCACCGCCGCCCGGCGATGTCGTCTCGGTCATGGTCAATCTCCTGGTCGTGGGGGTTCGCAGATACGCATTACCCGGACGCGGTGCTCGGTCGCAGATCAGGATGTGCCACGCGTCGAGCGGCGGCCGCCGCCGCACTGCTCCCGCGCGCGCGAGTCGGTCAAGAGCAGATTGAGCCTGTTGAGGCCGGTTGACCTGTCGCTTCGGCGTAGCTTTTTTGTTTTTCGTTCCTTAGCTTCCGCGGCGATGCAAACGTCCCTCATCATCGTCGATGATTTCCTCGACAATCCCGACGCGCTTAGGGAACAAGCGCTGGCGCTCGATTATCCCGACCAGCAAGGGCAATTCCCCGGCCGCAACTCGCTTCAACGGATTGATATCGCCGGCCTTACCGAGGCTGTTTCCGGGATCGTCGGCGAACCTCTCGAACCAGCGCCACGACCACAATCGCACGCCAAATGCCGGGTTACGCTGGCCACCGACGAGGGACTCGGGCGAGTGCACATCGACGTCAGTTACTGGTCGGGGATCCTGTATCTGAGCAAGCCCGATGACTGCCAGGGAGGAACCGATTTCTTTCGTCATCGGGCGACGGGTACGGACCGCTTCCCGGTCACTCGCGAACAACTGGCGGCCACCGGCTATGCCACCTTCGAAGAGGCGCAACAGGGCATCGTCGAGCGCGAAGGCACGAAGGCCGAGGCGTGGGACCATCTCACAACCGTGCCGATGCGTTTCAACCGTTTGCTACTGCTCAGGCCGTGGTTGTGGCACACCGCCGGCCCCGGCTTCGGCGATCGCCCGGAAAACGGACGCCTCGTCTTTCTGATGTTTTTCCTGAGGCCGCCAGGTAACGCCTAGGCATGGCCGACGCTGACCTTGCCGAGTTGATCGACGATCCGCGCTGGCTTGCCCATCGCTACAGCGCCCGGCAGGACGCGTTGCATTTCACCTGGCTGACCCGTGAAGATCACCGCCGCGCGGCATTCCTCAGCGACCTTCCAGCCGATCCTGAGCGCCCGCAACGCATGCTCCCGCGAGCCGCCCTTATCGGGGTCACGCCGCCACAGGCACCGCTTCACCTGATCCTGCATTCGGGGCTTTCCGGATCGACGCTGCTGGCCCGCTTGCTCGACCAACCTGGCGCGGTGATGACGTTGAAGGAGCCCCCACTCCTGTCGGACGTCGCGGCGGCCTGCCTGCCCCACGGCGGCCCGCTCCTCGACCAGGCGGCGACACTGCTAGCGCGGCCTTTCGCGCCTGGCGAAGCGGTCGTCGTGAAGTGCGGCAGCGTCGCCAACGCGCTTGGACTGCACATCGCCGACCGTCGCCCCGACACGCGCCTGCTGGCACTCCACACGCCGCTCGACCTCTACCTCGCCTCGCTTGCCGGCAAGGGTTTGTGGGGCCGCTTGTGGGGCCGGCGCCTGTATCTCGGCCTCGCCAATGCGGACCTGGTAAACCTCGGGATCGAAGGCCGGGAATTGCTCGAGCAAACCGACTTGCAGCTCGCCGCTTGCGCTTGGCTGACCATCCACCGGCTGCTCGGCGAGGCGCTGGCCAAGTTCGGACCGGCCCGGGCGCGCTCGTTGGACAGCCGGCTGCTTCGCACCGCCATTACCCCGACCGTCGCGGCGCTTGCACAGTTCCTGACGATCGAGTTCGATGTCGATGCCGCGACCGGCCCCGACTTGCTGCATCGCGATGCCAAGACGGGCGAAACGTTCGATCCCCACAAGCGCCAAGCCGAGCTCAACGCTTCTCGCCAGCTACACACAGAGGAAATCGATCTGGTCGTGGGATGGGCCGAAAAGGTCGCCGACGCCGTCGGCATCGGCTGGACCCTGCCGCACCCGCTCAATCCCTAGCCCGCACTCACCAGCCGCATTGCTTGCCGCGATTCGACCAGCGCAGTCTCATGGCAATTTCAGGCGGCGAGGAAGCGGGCGATTGCCTCGCCGAGCTCGGGCTTGGTGACCGAGCTCATGTGGGTGCCGGGAACCTCGACAAAATTCCCATCGGGCAGCGCCTCGGCAAGATCGGTGGCGGCACCATTGTCCTCGTCCTCGCGCCCGCAGACGACCAGGGTCGGCATGGTGAACGCGTCGAGCCAAATGGGCTCGATGCCGCCGAAACTGGCGAGCACGAGGAGCGCCGCGTCCCGGTCGACTTTCATTGTCTTCATGAACTGGATGGCGAGCCAGTGCGGGTCGCCGCGCGAGGCGGTGTCGAAATTGGCGATCGCGTCGCGAAAGAATCGCTGGCGATGGTCCCAATTCACCAGACCGCGCAGGCCCATCCCGGCAAGCACCGCCCGGCGCGGTTTAAGCCCCTCCCCGACGGCCTGGACGACCGTGCGGGCGCCCAGCGAAAAGCCGCCGAGATCGAAATCGGTCATCGCCAGATGCGCGACGAACTCATGCAAATCGCGGACCAGGATGCCTGGCGGATATGCCTCGGCCTCATGCGGTGCACTGCTTTGCCCGTGGGCGCGCAGGTCGGGCATGATCACTCGAAAGCCAGCGGCGGCGATGCGGTCGGCATGGCCGAAATTGAGCCAGTTCATCTTGGCGTCGGAGAACAAGCCGTGGAGCAGGATCACTGGCCGCCCCGCGCCGACTTCGCGCCACGCCAGCTTGACCCCGTCGGACGCGGTCCAGTGATGAACGGCGGCCTCGCTCATACCGGGACGCTGCCGGTCGCTTCGACCCATTTGTCGACCAACACCTGATAATCCGTGGTCTTGTGCTCGGGCAGGCCTGCGGTGTTAAGCCACGGCCGCTGGATCTCTTCAGCGCCAAAGTGCCACTTGGGCACGAACCGCGACGGATCGTCGAACGCGGCGACGGTCAGGTCCATTTTGTCGCTACCTTCGTTGAACGCGAAGCCCAGCGATGTGCCGCACTGCGCACAAAACGGCCGACGCGCGATCGGGGAGCTCGCATACCAATTGGGCTCGGATTCCCATGCCACGTCGGTCAGCGTGACCTGCTTGAAGGCGATCGACACGCTGCCGGTGGCCCGCTGGCACATCCGGCAATGGCACAGATAGGCTTCGTCGTTCGCGATATTCGCCGTGAACCGGACCCGCCCGCACGCGCAGCCGCCTTGCATCTGTTCCTCCGACATTGCGTTTCTCCCGTGACCTGACCCAATTTGCGCGGCTAAGGGGCAGCATGTCCAGTGCGCCGTCGGCCCAAGATATCGCCCGCGACGCACGCTGGCTGGCCCAGGCGCTCGACCCCGGCACCGGCATCGTTCGCCTGGTCGCAATGACGCCCGAGGCCTATCGCGCCGCGAGCTTTCTCGACGACCGCCTGCTGCGGGGACCGGTCAATGCGCAGGCTTTGCCGTTCGCCGAAGTCGCCGACGCGATGCCCGAAGGAGTGCGCCGCGATGCCCGCTGGATCTTCCACATCGGCCACGTCGGCTCGACGCTGATCGCGCGGTTGCTGGGGGAATTCGCCGGCGTGCTGTCGATCCGCGAACCGCGGATCTTGCGCGATCTCGCCGGGATGCCGGGCGAGCATCGTCGCCCGATTATCCCCGCCATCCAGACGCTGCTGTCGAGGACGTTCGCGCCTGACGAAACGGCGCTGGTCAAGGCGACCAGTTTCGTCAGCGAGATTGCCGCCGAGCTGGTCCCGCCCGGTGAGCGAGCGCTGTTCCTGACCGCCGATCCGCGGTCCTACCTCGCGACCATTCTCGCCGGGGAGAGCAACCTCAAGGAATTGCACGCCTGGGCCGACAAGCGTGCCCAGCGCATGGCGGATCGCGTCCATGGTTTGTCGGGAAGCCGTCCGGCCGAGCTCGCGGCCGCCGCCTGGGCGTGCGAAATGACCGCGCTCGAAGTGGCGGCCGACGTCATGACCAATCGGCCCGTGCTGTGGGCCAATTTTGACCGCCTGCTCGACGATATGGCAACGGAGCTTGGCCGAATCGCCGAATTCTTCGCTTTCGCGGCAGCGCCGGAGCGGGTGCGTGCAATCGTCGGGGGGCCATTGATGTCGCGTTATTCCAAAGCGCTGGAATATGCTTACAGCCCGTCGCTGCGGGGCCAGCTGATCGACCAGGAATTGACCGCCCACGGCGGTGCAATCGATGATGCCCTTGCCATGCTCGAGCGGTCAGCGCAGGAATCGCCGCTCCTCGCCCGGGCGCTGGCGCGGAGCTAAATCGGAGCGTTGCATGTATCGTGTCCTGCCCATCCTGACCGACGACGAAATCGCGCAATGCCGAAGAATTGCCGAAACGGCGCCGTTCGTCGACGGCCGCATCACCAATCCGCACAATGTCGCCAAGCAGAACGAGCAGCTGCACGACCCGTCCGCCTATGAAACCAGCGCCCAGTTACTTCAGCAGGCGCTGGTGCGGAGCGAGGAGTTCAGGAATTTCGCCTTCCCAACCTTGATCGCGCCGCCGATGATGACCCGTTACAAGCCCGCGATGCGTTACGGCGCGCACGCCGACTCCGCTTTTCTGCAACTGCCGGCGGCGACCATACGAAGCGATCTTAGCTGCACAATCTTCATCAACGAACCCGAGGCGTACGAAGGCGGCGCGCTGCACATCAGGCTCGGCGACGCCAGCATCCGCTTCAAGCTGCCAACAGGTCAGGCGATCGTCTATCCGTCGGACACGCTGCATGAGGTGGAAGCCGTGACCAAGGGCGAGCGGCTGGTGGCGATCACCTTCATCCAAAGCCGGGTCCAGGACCCGTTCCGCCGCAATCTGCTGTTCGATCTGAACGAGGTCGCCGCGCTCGAGGGACTGAAGATGGCGCCGGAGAATTTCACCCGACTCCAGCTGGTTCAGAACCAGCTGCTCCGCCACTGGGGCGACAAGCCCTAGCCGTCATGGTCCGATTCAAGCCGCCTTTTTGAGGTGCTTGCGGCCGAGGAGTTCGGCGATCTGGACGGCGTTCAATGCCGCGCCCTTGCGCAGATTGTCGCTGACGATCCACAGCGACAGGCCGCTGTCGACGGTCGGGTCCTCGCGCACCCGGGAGACGAAGGTCGCGTAATCGCCGACGCATTCGACCGGGGTCACATAGCCACCGTCTTCATGCTTATCGATCAGCATCACGCCCGGCGCTTCGCGCAGAATCGCTTTCGCCTGGGCGGCGGATATCTCGTCCTCGAACTCGATATTGACCGCTTCCGAATGGCCGACGAACACCGGAACGCGGACGCAGGTCGCGGACAGTTTGATCGACGGATCGAGGATCTTCTTGGTTTCGACGACCAGCTTCCATTCCTCGGTGGTTGAGCCGTCGTCCTGGAAATCGCCGCATTGCGGGATGACGTTGAACGCGATCTGCTTGGGGAATTTGGCCGGCTCGTTGCTGTCGCCGACGAAGATGTTGCGCGATTGCTCGAACAATTCGTCCATCCCGGCTTTGCCCGCGCCCGACACCGACTGATAGGTCGCGACGACCACGCGTTTGATCCTGGCTGCGTCGTGCAGCGGCTTTAGCGCCACCACCAGCTGCGCGGTCGAGCAATTGGGATTGGCGATGATGTTGCGCTTGGCATAACCGGCGATCGCCTGCGGGTTCACTTCCGGCACGATCAGCGGCACGTCGGGGTCCATCCGGAAAAGCGAGCTATTGTCGATCACCGTGCAGCCAGCCGCCGCGGCGCGCGGCACGTGCAGCTTGCTGATGTCCGACCCGGCGGCGAACAGGGCCATGTCCCAGCCGGCGAAATCGAAATGGTCGAGGTTCTTGACCTTCAGCGTCTCGCCCGATTCGCCGAAGTCGACTTCGTCGCCGGTCGAACGAGCGGAAGCGACGGCGGCAATCTCAGCCAGCGGGAATTGCCGCTCAGCGAGAATGTTGAGGATCTCGCGCCCAACATTGCCCGTCGCCCCGACGACCGCGACCCGATAACCACTCATGCAAGATACTCCAGGAGAACGTGGGCCACGTATCGCAAGCGCGCGAGGAAAGCGATATGGCCCTCGCCCACGCACACGCAAGACCGGGGGGATCATGCGCAAACTGGCTCTGCTGCCGCTGTTATATATCGCATTGCTGGCGGCGATGGCGGCGACGTCGCTGCTCGTCCCGGTGCCCGAGGTCAGGGCGGGCTCGGCGCCCGGCGAGTTCAACGTCATCCGTGCCCGCGATCGGCTGGCGCGAATCCTCGGCGACCAGCGGCCGCACCCCGCCGATTCCGAGGCTAACGACGGCGTCCGCGAGCGGCTGATTGCGGAACTGCGTGGCGCCGGACTCAACCCCCAGGTTCGCGACCAGCTGGCCTGCAACGAAATCCACAAAGCGCGCGGCGTTGTGTGCGCCCGGGTCCGCAACGTCGTCGTCACGATCGGCCCAGCCAGCGGGCATCACCTGCTGCTCAACGCCCATTATGACAGCACTGCCGTTGGCCCGGGCGCGGGCGACGATGGTGCCGGCGTCGCGACCCTGATCGAGGTCGCCGCGATCCTTAGGGACGAGCAACTCAAGCGGCCGGTCACCTTTCTGTTCAACGAAGGCGAGGAGCTTGGCCTGGTCGGCGCCCGCGCCTTCCTGGCCGATCCATTGAGCCGCCAGGTCGACAGTTTGATCAATTTGGAAGCGCGCGGCGTCACCGGCCCGGTTAATATGTTCGAAACCAATGTCCCCAATGCCGCCGCGGTCGCCGCCTTCGCCCGCGCGGTCGATCGCCCGGTCGCCAATTCGCTGGCCACCGATGTCTATCGAACGATGCCCAATTACACCGACGTCAACAGCTTCGAAGAACGCGGCTGGACGACGCTCAATTTCGCCATGATCGGCAATGAAACGCGTTATCACAGCCCGGGCGACGATGTCGCCGCGCTCGATCCGCACAGCCTCCAGCATATGGGCGACCAGACGCTGGCCGTCGCCCGCGAATTAAGCCGTGGCGTCCCGCGGGCGTCCGGCGACCGGATTTTCATGGACCTGCTCGGCCGCTGGCTGGTGCAATTGCCGCAAGGCATCGGCATGGCGCTGCTGGGAGTCCTGCTGGCCGGCTTCGCCTGGCTCGCGTGGCGCCGCAAGGCGCTGGGGCGCGGGCTTGCAGTGATCGCCGGCGGCTTGCTGCTCGGAACCGCGCTGGCGTGGCTTGGAACCGCCGTGATCGGACTTGCGCGACCCGGCATGTTCTGGCGCGCCGAGCCACTGTGGACCCACCTTGCAGTCTACGCCTCGGCATATGCGGCGGCGGTCGGCGCGTTGACCGTGGTCGGCCGGAAACTCGACGTCCGCCAGCTGCGCGCGGCATTCTGGCTCGCCTTTGTCGGGCTGGGCGTCGTCGTCGCGTTCGCGGCGACGCGCGGCATCATTTTCTTCCTGTTTCCGCCGCTCGTCGCCGGTCTCGGCATGCTTGCCAGCCGCTGGCATCCGCGGGCCGAGCAAGCCGCGGCGTGGCTGGCCGCCTTGCTGCTGTACGTGACGCTGGGGTCGATGGTTGGCCAGCTTGAGGAATTGCTCAATGCGGGGCCGATGTGGCTGTTCGCGCCGCTCGGGCTGCTGGTGATGATGCCGGCGCTGATCGAAGCCAAACCGCTGATCGAAGCAACGCCCCCGCGACGGTCGATTGGCATGGCAGCACTGGTCGCGCTTATTGCCTGGGCAGCGGCCGCGACGGCACCGGCATATTCGGCCAACCGGCAGCAGCAGTTCACCATCGAGCAAGTGACCAATGGCGGACAGTCATATTGGTCGGTGCTCAATGACTCCGTGCCGTTGTCGAATGGCTTCCAGGCGGTCGGCAAATGGCGGTTCGACAAGCTGCCGTACAGCGACCGCAAGCGCTGGCTGGCGAAGGCCCCGCCGATTGAGGGCCTCAAGGCGCCTGAGGTCGATGTCGTTGGCCGTTCCGCCGCGCCCGGTGGACGGCGCGTCACCGTCCGCCTCCAGGCCAATGGGGCCGAGACGGTGGCGCTGGTCGCGCCGGAGGATGCGCACATTCTTGCGGCCGGATCAGGCGCGTTCGTTCGGCAAATCAGCAAGGAAGCCACGGACGGGCGCTACACCGTCCGCTGTTTTGGCCGCAGCTGCGACGGGCTGACCATGGATATCGTCATCGGCAAGGCGGGCCCGATCGACGTCATTGTGCTGGGTTCGCGCGCTGGATTGCCGCCGGCCGCCAAGCCCTTGCTCGCCGCCAGGCCCAAGTTCGCTCGCCCGCAATATTCGCCGGACGCGACCATCACCATGAGCCGTTTGCGGCTCTAAGTCGGCTTCAGCTCAAGCCGGCAGCGCGTCGAACGCCACGGTCAGCCGTGGCTGGTCGCTCTCGAACGGGACCGTGCCATGCCAGAAATAGGATGGAAAAAGCAGCAGCCGACCGACCTTGGGCTGCTCGACCCGGCGCGGCGCGAGGTCCAGACCCAAGGCGGAATCCGGTATCCCGAATGCCAGCGCCCCGGGGGCCGGGGTGCCATCCGGCGCATTCGCCATGCCATCGGGAAGCGCAACGTAAAGCGCCGAGCTGAGCCAGCCGCCCGGATGAAGGTGATTGATATGAAAGCCGCCGGAGCGAAGCCGAACCGACCAGGACCCGGCAAAACGGACGCGCTTGCTGTTTCGGTTGAGGAATGGATGCGCCGAGTCGACCGGGAGCTTGGCCAGCTTGTCGTGGATCTGACGCTGCAGCTGCCGCATCAATCCCTGCACCGTCGGTATCGGACGATCGAACAGCAGGCCGCGGGTCTGCGTCCCCTCGCGCAGCGATTGCTCGACCGGGTGGTGGATCGTCGTATGCAAGGCCGTGAGATCATCGGCCAGCGAGCTCATAAACGCCGCTGTCGTTGCGAACCCTTCCGGCGGCTCAATCATAATCGGCATCACCAAGCGATCGTAGTCCGCAAGCCAGGCTTCGCGCGGATCGTCCAGCAGCCGCCAGATGACGGTGAGACAGGCCCAGGCGGATTGCTCCAAGGGATTGGCCCGCGTCGCTGCCAACGCACAGGTTTCCGCGCGGGATAAATCGCCAATCTTGAGCCGGTAAAAGGCGCAAGGGGCCAGAACCGCCGCGTATCCACCCTGCGCCAGAGGCTCGAGGATCGCCAGCGCGCCCTCGGCATCGCCGCTCTCTCCCAAAGCGAGGGCGTGATAGGTCTTCAAATCCGGTTGCTGGCCGAACCGCTCCTGTGCCTGGGTGGTCCAGTCGAGCACCGCGGCGTGATCCTTCAGGTCGCGCGCCGCCAAGATTGCGGACCGGTACAATACGATCGTCGGCTCGCGAACGAGCGCCGCGCGGTAGCTATCGAGCGCTTCTGATGTCTTGCCAAGCTGGGGCATTAGCCGGGACAGCGTTTCGTGGCCGTCGAGCAGGTCGGGCCGTTCGGCCAGCACCGAGCGATAGACTTCGACCGCTTCCGGGCGGCCGAGCTCGGCCAGGACGTGGGCTCGAACGAGCCTGGTCTCGGGCACCGTTGCCCCGTCGGCAGCCTTCAGCGCATCTTCCGGCCGACCGAGCGTGCGGAGGGTGACGACAAGGGCGTGGTTCGCTGATTTCAGCGCCGGATCGAGCTTCAGCGCGCGCCGCAAGCTGGTTTCGGCCTGCTCAAGCTCGCCGCGTTGTTGCTGGAGATAGCCGAGGCCGCCCCATGCCATCGCCCAATCGGACTTCAGCGCGGTCGCCTTGCCCATCGCTTCCACGGCACGGTCAGACTGGCCGGCCTCGTCTGCCGCCAAGCCGAGATTATACCAGGCTTGGGCAGAATTTGAATCGAGCGCGACCGCCCGTTCCAGCATCTCGGCGCCGGTCGTGTGACTGCCTTGTTCATGCAAGATTCGGCCGAGCGTGGCCCACAGGTCAGCGCGCTCGGGTGTCGCGGTGACGGCCGCCTGGGCGGCGCCAATGGCGTCCTGGAACTGCCCCAGCTGCTCGCAAGCCGCGCAATAGATCATCAGCGGGTCAGCGTGGCGAGAACCGGCGTTGATAATCGGCGTCACCGCCGCCGCCGCTTCGCGGGCGCGGCCGGCCTTGAGCAGATTGGCAGCACGGGCGACCGTCGCAAGTTCGGCGGCGGTCAAGGGCGTGGCGAGCATGATCCTATGCTAGCACGAAGCGAAGCGCTTGCCGTCAGCCCTTGGATTTATCCGACTTGGCCGCTTCGCTGCCCTTGGGCGGACGCGGATCGCGGCGCTCGGCAATACGGGCCGACTTGCCGGTGCGGCCGCGCAGATAATAGAGCTTGGCGCGGCGGACGGCACCACGGCGCACGACCTCGATCGCATCGATCGCCGGCGAATAGAGTGGGAAGACGCGCTCGACACCCTCGCCGAAGCTGATCTTGCGGACGGTGAAGCTGGACCCAACGCCGCAATTGGAGCGGGCGATGCACACGCCCTCGAAATTCTGGACGCGGGCGCGGTCGCCTTCGACCACCTTGACGCCAACCCGCAGCGTATCGCCGGGGCGAAATTCGGGAATGGGGCGCATTTCGGTCAGCGCGTCGATGGCTTCGCGCTCGAGCGTCTCAATCAGGTTCATCTCTAAATGCCTTCGTCTTCGTGCCGCGCGCCAGAGGGCGGTGCCTGCGATGCGCCCCCGTGGCGCTCGATCAGGTCCGGCCGCCTTAGCCGTGTGTCTTCGGATGCACGGTCGTGTCGCCACGCCGCGATCCTCGCATGATCCCCCGAC
>NZ_JANMCO010000092.1:0-3026 GCF_031361285.1 Sphingomonas sp. | reverse complement strand
ATGCCCGACGGGGATGTAGCAAGCGCGGTTGGGGGCGGTGGCAAGGCTGATCCCGGCGAGCTTGGCGATCACGCAATCGATGGAATCGGTCTCGGTGTCGACTGCGATATAGCCATAGCCGCGCGCTTCCTCGATCCAGCGATCAAGCGCCGCTGCATCGGTCACCGTTTCATAACCTGATCGGTCGACCTCTATGACTTCCACTGCTGCTGGCGCCGGCGCCATGACGTCACTGCCGCTGCTCCGCACGACGGCTTCGCTGCCGCCGATCATCCGCGCCAGCAAGGTCTTGAACCCTTGCTCCTCCAGAAACTCTTTGAGCGGTTCCTTGGGAATGCCGGTCAGTGCCAAATCTTCGAGCGGCTCGGGCAGGGCTACATCGCACACCAGCCGCACCAGCTCGCGCGACAATCGCGCATTGTCGGCATGGTCGATCAAATTCTGTTTGAGCTTGGGTTTGGCGATCTGGTCGGTGCTGGCGAGCACCGTGGTGAGGTCGCCGAACTGCTGGATCAGCTGGGTCGCGGTCTTCGGGCCGACGCCGGGTACGCCCGGCACATTGTCGACGCTGTCGCCCATCAGCGCCAAAACATCGCCGACCAGCTCCGGCCCGACACCGAACTTGTCGTTGACATAGGCCTCATCGATCCGCCGGTCGTTCATCGTGTCGAACATGTCGACCGAACCGTCCTCGACCAATTGCATCAGATCCTTGTCGGAACTGACGATGGTCACCCGCCACCCCGCCTGTTTCGCCGCGGTCACATAGCAGGCGATGATGTCGTCGGCCTCCAGGCCTACGGTTTCGATGCACGGGATGCTGAAGGCGCGCGTCGCGGTGCGGATCAGCGGGAATTGCGGGACCAGATCTTCGGGCGCGGGTGGGCGGTTGGCCTTATACTGGTCGAACATGTCGTCGCGGTGGGTCTTGCCCGCGGCGTCGAGGATGACCGCCATATGGGTCGGCCCGTCAGCCTTGTTGAGGCTGTCGGCGAGCTTCCACAGCATCGCCGTATAGCCATAGACCGCTCCGACGTTCATCCCGTGGCGGTTGGTCAGCGGCGGCAGCCGATGATAGGCGCGAAAGATGTAGCTCGACCCGTCGACGAGATAGAGATGGTTGGCCGGTGGGGTTTGATCGTCAGACATGAACGGCGGGGTGTAGCAGGACGACCTGCAGATTCCAGCTTTGAGGTTGGCCCAACCCGCCCCTTCCGCTAGCCAAGACCTGATGGGGCCTCAAACACCAGTCAATCTCCCGTTACTTGGACTGATTCTCTTCGTGGCATCGCTGACCGCCATGTTCACGCGCCGCGTCGGCATGCCTTACAGCGTCGGATTGGTGGTCGCCGGTTTCATCCTGGCCCTGACACCGATTGGCACCGACCTGCAGCTGACGCCCGAATTGATCATGCTGGTTTTCTTACCGCCTTTGGTGTTCGAAGCCGCAATCCAGATCAATTGGCCGCCGTTCAAACGCGAATTGCCGCTCTTGCTCATGCTTGTCACCGTTGGCGTGCTGCTTGCCGCGGTATTGGTCGCGGGGGCGATGCATTTCCTTGCTGGCTGGAGCTGGCTGGCCGCACTTTTCTTCGGCGTGCTGATCTCCGCCACAGATCCGGTCTCGGTCATTGCCATGTTCAAGGAAGTCCGCGTCGAACATCGCCTTCATTTGATCGTGGAAGCGGAAAGCCTCTTAAATGACGGCGTCGCGGCGCTTGGGTTCGCGATTCTGCTAGGTATTTCCGCCGGAGCAGGCGCTGGTCTGGGTGAAATTAGCTTTGCGCTCGTCAAGATCGCCGTCGGCGGCACCCTATGCGGTCTCGCCATTGGCTGGGCCTGTTTGAAAATCGCCGGCAGAACGGAAGATCGGTTGGTTGAAATCAGCCTGACCATGATCGCCGCTTACGGCAGCTTTTGGCTCGCTGACTATTTCCACATGTCGGGAGTCCTAGCGACGCTTGCCGCCGGCATCCTGATCGGCAATTTTGGCAAGCTTGGTTCGATTTCAACGGCCGGGCGGCCGGCGCTTCTTACTTTCTGGGAATTTACCGCGTTCGTCGCCAACAGCTTCGTGTTTCTGCTGATCGGCGATGCCGAGGCCTCCCCGGCGCTCCTGGCCGCCATTCCGATCGCGGCGGTGGCAACCGTCGCCGCGCTCTTGGGCCGTGCTGTCACGGTCTACCCTTGCAGCCTCGCCTTTGCCCGCACGCGCCTCGCGGTACCCTGGAAATACAAGCATGTGCTTTTCTGGGGGGGCCTCAGGGGTGCCCTTGCCCTTGCGCTCGCGCTGGCGCTGCCCGTGACCCTGCCGGAGCGCGGCGAAGTCATCAGTGCGGCATTCCTGGTCGTCGCTTTTTCGATTCTGGTTCAGGGCCTGACCATGCCCATGCTCGTTCGCAAGCTTGGGCTCGTCCGGGAGCACGACGAAGTGAGCTTCCAACCCGACGACTGCTTGTGACGATTTGCCGGAGATGCCGGCAGTGAAGGGAGGCTAACCTTGGGCGAGAAGTTCGAACGTCACCGCCAGCCGTGGAAGCAGGACGAGATCCAGAAGCTCCATTTGCTCGCCGGCAAAGGCATGTCGGTCCGCGCCATCGCCAAGGCCCTGACCCGAAGCGAGGAATCGGTCCAGATCCGGGCAAAAGCCGACAAACTCACGATCAGCAAACTCAGGTAGCGCGGGGGCGCTCGAGCGTCCTGTCCACTGCGCTTGCCCAGCCCGCCAGCAGGTCTCGCCGAAGCCCGGCCGCCATCCTCGGTTCGAACCGCTCGGCCGGAACCCAGGTGCGAGCGAGCGCGGCAAGGTCCGGCCATAGGCCCGTCGCCAGCCCGGCATGGAAGGCAGCACCCAAAGCCGTCGTCTCGAGATTGGCCGGTCGCTCGACCGGCACCTCGACAATGTCGGCGAGGAACTGACAGAGCCAGGCGTTCGCCGCCATCCCGCCATCGACGCGCAAGGCGGCCGGCGCCGCACTGCCGTCGGCGACCATTGCTCGGACCAGATCGTGGCTCTGGTATGCCAC
>NZ_JANMCO010000091.1:0-2321 GCF_031361285.1 Sphingomonas sp. | reverse complement strand
ATGCCCGACGGGGATGTAGCAAGCGCGGTTGGGGGCGGTGGCAAGGCTGATCCCGGCGAGCTTGGCGATCACGCAATCGATGGAATCGGTCTCGGTGTCGACTGCGATATAGCCATAGCCGCGCGCTTCCTCGATCCAGCGGTCGAGCGCCGCTTCGTCGGTCACCGTTGCATACGTCGATCGGTCGATCGCGATCGCTTCCACCGGCGCTGGCGCGGGCGGGGGAGCTGACGTCATGACGGCATTGATCCCGCCGCCGCCGCTGCTGCCGCCAAGTCCGCCGCGGCCGCCAACCATCCGCGCCAGCAGCGTCTTGAACCCCTGCTCCTCGAGGAATTCCCGAAGCGGCTCTGGCGGGATGCCGGTCAGCGTCAGATCGTCGAGCGGTTCGGGCAACGGCGCATCGCACACCAGTCGCACCAATTCGCGCGACAATCGCGCATTGTCGGCATGGTCGATCAGATTCTGCTTCAACTTGGGCTTGGTGATCTGGTCGGTGCTGGCGAGGACGGTGGCGAGGTCGCCGAACTGCTGGATCAGCTGCGTCGCGGTCTTCGGGCCGACGCCGGGTACGCCCGGCACATTATCGCCGCTGTCGCCCATCAGCGCCAGGACATCGCCGACCAGCTCGGGGCCAACGCCAAACGTGTCGTTGACATAGGCTTCGTCGTTGCGGCGGTCGTTCATCGTGTCGAGCATGTCGACCGAACCGTCCTCGACCAATTGCATCAAATCCTTGTCGGAGCTGACGATGGTCACCTTCCAGCCCGCCTGTTTCGCCGCGGTGACGTAGCAAGCGATGATGTCGTCCGCCTCCAGCCCCTCGGTTTCGATGCACGGGATACTGAAGGCGCGCGTCGCTGTACGGATCAGCGGGAATTGGGGGATGAGGTCCTCGGGCGCGGGTGGACGGTTGGCCTTATACTGGTCGAACATGTCGTCGCGATGGGTCTTGCCTGCGGCGTCGAGGATGACCGCCATATGGGTCGGCCCGTCGGCTTTGTTGAGGCTGTCGGCGAGCTTCCACAGCATCGCCGTATAGCCATAGACCGCGCCGACATTCATCCCATGCCGGTTGGTCAGCGGCGGCAGCCGGTGATAGGCGCGAAAGATGTAGCTCGACCCGTCGACGAGGTAGAGATGGTTAGCTGGTGAATTTTGGGCCCCGGACATGAACGGCGAGGTTTAGCAGGCCTTGCGCACGATGCCAGCCGGGGCTGGAGGAGGGAGTTTGTCATGGCCGAGCAACGCTTCGAACGTCACCGCCAGCCGTGGAAACAGGACGAGATCCAAAAGCTTCACCAACTTGCCGGCAAGGGCATGTCGGTCCGCGCCATCGCCAAGGCCCTGACCCGTAGTGAAGAATCGATCCAAATCCGCGCCAAGGCGGACAGGCTCAAAATCAGCAAGCTCAGGTAGCGCGGGATCGCTCTAGCGTCCTGTCGACCACACGTTCCCAGCCGGCGAGCAGGTCGTGCCGAAGCCCGGGCGCCATCTTCGGCTCGAATCGCTCGGCCGGAACCCAGGTGCAGGCAAGCGCGCCGAGGTTCGGCCAGACGCCGGTCGCCAGGCCGGCATGGAACGCCGCGCCCAAGGCTGTAGTCTCCAGATTGGCCGGCCGCTCGACCGGGACTTCAACAATGTCGGCGAGAAACTGACAAAACCAGGCGTTGGCCGCCATCCCGCCGTCAGCGCGAATCGCTGCCGGATCGGCAGCACCATCGGCGGCCATCGCTTTCACTAGGTCGTCGGTCTGATAAGCCACCGCTTCGAGTGCGGCCCGGGCGAGGTGCGCCGCGCCCGTGTCCAGGGTCAGGCCGAAAATCGCGCCACGCGCGTCCGGGTCCCAGTGCGGCGCGCCCAGGCCGACAAATGCCGGCACTAAATAGACGCCGTGGTTGTCCGCTACGCGCGCCGCCAGCTTGTCAGTGTCCGAAGCTTGCGCGACGATACCCAGGCCGTCGCGCAACCACTTGACCGCGGCCCCGGCGATAAAGATTGATCCCTCCAGCGCATAAGTCGTGCGCCCGTTGCGCCGATAGGCGGGTGTCGTCAGCAGTCGGTGCTGCGAGGTGACCGCTTCCTCACCGGTGTTGAGCAACATGAAGGCGCCCGTGCCAAAGGTCGCTTTGGCCATGCCGGGATCGAAGCAGGCCTGGCCGAACAGAGCCGCTTGCTGGTCGCCGGCCATCCCGGCGATCGGGATTGGCCGGTCGAACAATCCCGCCGCCGTAGCCCCGAACATATGGCCGTTGTCGTGAACGTCGGGAAGCAGCCCATCTGGGATGCCAAACAGCCGGCACAGCTCCGCGTCCCAGCGC
>NZ_JANMCO010000074.1:0-14693 GCF_031361285.1 Sphingomonas sp. | reverse complement strand
AGCGTCGCCGCGGCTTCGGGGTCGACGCGCTCGAGCAGGCGCGGGAGCACCTGCTCCTTGATCCGGTGCACGGAGGCTTCAAAGCCTTCCGACTTGCTGCTGGCGGCGTCGCCGCTCTGGTTCTGGCGTTGGGTGAGGCGGTCCATCGCGCCCATCGGCAAGCCGTCGTCGGCGACTGGCAAATCGCCGCCCTCGGTCGGGACGAGGTCCTCCAGCGGTGGGAATTGCTCACCACCCGCCGGCTTGGCCGAAGCCTTGCCGCCGCTCGATTTCATCGGACTGGCGACGCCGAAATTGGCGCGTCCACCATTTCCGCCAAGACCGTTCCGTTTTCCGAATGCGCTCATGTCCACCCAATTCCCATGCGCTTGCTCGCACCAAGGCTGGAATGGTGAATAGGTGGCAAACTTTTAGAAAAAGCTAATTGCGGTTAGATTTGGGTTATCCAAAGGGAAGGCGGGCGAATGTTTGTTGGATTAATCGCAGCAGCAATGGTTGCGGCGGGACAGGCGCCGGCATTGCCATCCTGGATGGCCGGGTGCTGGGCGCAACGGTCGGGCCGACGCTGGACTGAAGAATGTTGGTCGCAGTCGCGCGGCGGAATGATGCTTGGTTATGGCAGGAGCGGGACCGGCACGCACATTAGCGAATGGGAATCGATGCAAATCACCCTTGGGTTAGATACGGGAAATCCCGCTGACCGCATGTCCTATTGGGCGTCGCCCGGCGGGGTTAATCGAACGCTTTTTGCGTGGGGCCCAAGCCAGGAGTCCGGCGTGTCTTTTTACAATGCGGCGCACGATTATCCGCAGCGCATCCGTTACTGGCGCGACGGGCGATATTTAATGGCCGAAACGTCGCTGAAGGACGGCAGCAAGCCAAAGCGCTGGCGCTACGTGCGTCAAGCGAACTGACCTGGTCAGGCGCCGGCGCTCTCCGCCAGAACTGTAAGTCCCTGGTCGCTGACTTCGGCGAAACCGCCGCTGACCGGGATTTTCTCCGGCGTCGCGCTGGCCGTGCGATAGACGGCGAGGTCGCCGTCGCGCAGCGTCGACATGAAGGGTGCATGGCCGGCGAGGACACCGAATTCGCCCTCGGTACCGGGCACCACGACCATGTACACGTCCTCGGACATGACCAGCCTTTCAGGCGTCACCAGCTCGAAGTGGAGGTCGGCCATCAGCCGTGTGCCTCGATTGCGGCGTCAAACGCGTGCGCGGCGGCGTCGAATTTCTCACGGCAGCCGGGATTGCAGAAGCCGACGACCTGGCCGCGATACAGCGTCAGGCTGTCGGCGCTGACCGGCTCGCCCGACCAGGGGCAGGTGTCATTGACGCAATCTTCGAGGCGGAGCTGGCTGGCCATGGATCAGGACTCCTGTGCCATCTTCTCGGCCTTGGCGACCGCTTCTTCGATCCCGCCGACCATGTAGAAAGCGCTTTCCGGCAAATGGTCGTACTCGCCGTCGACCACCGCCTTGAACGAGCGGATGGTGTCCTCGAGCTGGACGAACTTGCCGGGAATGCCGGTGAACACTTCGGCGACGTGGAACGGTTGGCTTAGGAAGCGCTGGATTTTGCGGGCGCGGCTGACGGTCAATTTATCTTCTTCGGAGAGCTCGTCCATGCCGAGGATGGCGATGATGTCCTGCAGGCTCTTGTAGCGCTGCAGCGTCTCCTGGACGGCGCGGGCGGTATCATAATGTTCCTGGCCGACGGTGCGCGGTTCAAGCACGCGGCTGGTCGAGTCCAGCGGATCGACCGCGGGGTAGATGCCAAGCTCGGAAATCGCGCGGTTGAGCGTCGTGGTCGCGTCCAAGTGGGCGAAGGAGGTCGCCGGGGCAGGGTCGGTCAAATCGTCGGCGGGGACATAGATGGCTTGAACAGACGTGATCGAGCCCTTGTTGGTCGAGGTAATCCGCTCCTGCAGCTGGCCCATGTCGGTCGCCAGCGTCGGCTGATAGCCGACCGCCGACGGGATGCGACCCAACAGCGCCGACACTTCCGAGCCGGCCTGGGTGAAGCGGAAGATGTTGTCGATAAAGAACAGCACGTCCTGGCCTTCGACATCGCGGAAATATTCGGCCTGGGCGAGGCCGGCGAGAGCGACGCGGGCGCGGGCGCCCGGCGGCTCGTTCATCTGGCCGAACACCAGCGCCACTTTCGAACCCTCGGAAATGGCGTTGCCGTCCTTGTCCTTTGCGATAACGCCGGCGTCGAGGAATTCGTGATAGAGGTCGTTGCCTTCGCGGGTGCGCTCGCCGACGCCGGCGAACACCGAGACGCCGCCGTGGCCCTTGGCGATGTTGTTGATCAGTTCCTGAATGAGCACGGTCTTGCCGACGCCGGCGCCGCCAAACAGGCCGATCTTGCCGCCGCGCGCGTAAGGGGCGAGCAGGTCGATGACCTTGATGCCGGTGACCAGGATGGCGCTTTCGGTCGACTGGTCGACGAATGGCGGGGCCTCGGCGTGGATCGGGGCGAACAGGTCGCTGCCGATCGGGCCGCGCTCGTCGATCGGCTCGCCGATGACGTTCATGATCCGGCCGAGGGTCTTGGGGCCGACCGGGACAGTGATCTGCGAGCCGGTCGAACGGACGGCATGGCCGCGGGTCAGGCCGTCGGTCGAATCCATGGCGATGGTCCGCACGACATTCTCGCCGAGATGCTGGGCGACTTCGAGCACCAGGCGGTTGCCGCCATTGTCGGTTTCCAATGCGGCGAGGATCGGTGGCAGCTCGCCCTCGAAGGCGACATCGACGACGGCGCCGATCACCTGGGCGACGCGGCCAATGAGATTGCTCGTCTGTGCGGGCGCTTTGGACGCGGGTCCTTTCGCCTTGGCGGTTGCCTTCGATTTATCAGTCGGGGCCGGCTTCGCGGTCTTGCGGGGCTTGGTCGGAGCAGCGGTGGCCATGGGTTTATCCTTGCGTTCTTTGGTCACGGTTAGAGCGCTTCCGCGCCCGAGATGATTTCGATGAGCTCGGTGGTGATGACCGCCTGGCGCTGGCGGTTGTACTGGATCGACAGCTTGTTGATCATGTCGCCGGCGTTGCGGGTGGCATTGTCCATCGCGGTCATTTGCGACCCGTAGAAGCCGGCCTGGTTTTCGAGCAAAGCGCGGTAGATCTGGACGGCGATGTTGCGCGGCAGGAGGACCTTGAGGATGTCCTCCTCGTCGGGCTCATATTCGACAGCGACATTGGTGGCCGGGCCGGTCTTCGCCTTCTGCTCGGCGGGCTTGATCGGGATGATCTGCTCGACCACCGGTTCCTGCACCAGGGTCGAGCGGAACTGCGCATAGGCGAGATGGACGACGTCGATGCCGTCGGTGATGTAGCGGTCGACGAGGTCGTCGGCGATCGCCTGCGCGTCGGCATAGCCGGGTGCCTTCATCGCGCTGGTGTCATGCTGGGCGATGATCGCGCTGGGATAGAGGCGCTGGATGATCGGGCGGCCCTTACGCCCGACGAGATAGAACAGGACCTTCTTGCCGTCGGCGGCGAGCTCGTCGGCCTTGCGGCGGGCGGCGCGGACGATGTTGCTGTTGAACGCGCCGGCGAGGCCGCGATCACCGGTGGCGAGGACGATCAGATGGGTGTCATCCTTGCCGGTGCCGGCGAGCAATTTGGGGCTTTGGGGCGTGACCGTGACACCCGAGGCAATCGAGGCGACGACGTCGGCCATGCGGGTCGCATAAGGGCGCCCGGCCTCGGCATTGGCCTGCGCCCGGCGCAGCTTGGCCGCGGCGACCATCTTCATTGCCTTGGTGATCTTTTGCGTCGACTTGACCGAGCCGATGCGCATCTTGAGGGCCTTGAGGCTTGCCATTGACGGTTACGCGAACTGCTTGCCGAAGGCGGTCAGCGCGTCCTTGAGCGCTTTGGCCGTATCGTCGTCGAGCGTCTTGGTGTCGCGGATGGTCTTGAGGATCTTCTTATGCTCGGCGCGCAAGTAACTCAGCATCGCCGCTTCGTAGCGGGTGACGTCCTTGGATTCGACCGGATCGATGAAGCCCTGGGTGCCGGCGAAGATCGACGCGACTTGCTCCTCGACCGGCATCGGGCTGTACTGGCCCTGCTTGAGCAGTTCGGTGAGCCGCGCGCCGCGGGCGAGCAATTTCTGGGTTGAGGCGTCGAGGTCGGAGCCGAACTGGGCGAACGCCGCCATCTCGCGATATTGGGCGAGCTCCAGCTTGATCGAGCCCGAGACCTTCTTCATCGCCTTGGTCTGCGCGGCGGAGCCGACGCGGCTGACCGACAGGCCGACGTTGATCGCCGGGCGGATGCCCTGGAAGAATAAATCGGTTTCGAGGAAGATCTGGCCGTCGGTGATCGAGATGACGTTGGTCGGAATGTAGGCCGAGACGTCGCCGGCCTGGGTCTCGATGATCGGCAGCGCGGTCAGCGACCCGCCGCCTTCGGCGTCGTTCATCTTGGCGGCGCGTTCGAGCAAGCGCGAGTGGAGATAGAAAACGTCGCCGGGATAGGCTTCGCGGCCCGGCGGGCGGCGCAGCAGCAGCGACATCTGGCGATAGGCGACCGCTTGCTTGGAAAGATCGTCATAAACGATGACCGCATGCATACCGTTGTCGCGGAAATATTCGCCCATCGCGCAACCGGTGTAGGGGGCGAGGAACTGCAGCGGGGCGGGCTCGGACGCAGTCGCGGCGACGACAATGGTATATTCCATCGCGCCGTTTTCCTCGAGCGCGCGGACGATCTGGGCGACGGTTGAGCGCTTCTGGCCGACGGCGACATAGATGCAGTAGAGCTTTTCGCTCTCCTTGCCCGACGCGTTGATAGCCTTCTGGTTGATGAAGGTGTCGAGCGCGACGGCGGTCTTGCCGGTCTGGCGATCGCCGATGATCAGCTCGCGCTGGCCGCGGCCGATGGGGACGAGGGCGTCGAGCGCCTTGAGACCGGTCTGGACCGGCTCGTGAACCGATTTCCTGGGGATGATTCCGGGCGCCTTGACCTCAACGCGCCGACGCTCGGTGGCCTCGATCGGACCCTTGCCGTCGATTGGATTGCCCAACGCATCGACGACCCGGCCAAGCAGCCCCTTGCCGATCGGCACGTCGACGATGGTGCCGGTGCGCTTGACCGTCGAGCCTTCGCGGATTTCGGCGTCGGAACCGAAGATGACGACGCCGACATTGTCGGCTTCGAGGTTCAAGGCCATGCCCTTGGTGCCGTTTTCGAACTCGACCATCTCGCCGGCCTGGACATTGTCGAGGCCGTGAATGCGGGCGATGCCGTCGCCGACGGAGAGTGCGGTGCCGACTTCCGAGATCTCGGCGTCCGAATCGAAGTTCGCGATCTGGTCGCGAATGACGCGGGAGATTTCAGCGGCGCGGATGTCCATGGTCAGCCTTTCATCGCAGACGTAAGTCTGTTGAGTTTGGTACGGATGGAAGCGTCGATCATCTCACTGCCGAGCTTGATGACGATGCCGCCGAGGATGTGGGGATCGACGTTGCCGTCGATGGTGACGTCGCGACCGGTGCGGGCCTTAAGCCGGGCCTTGAGCGCGTCGATCTGATCGTCGTTCAATGGGTGCGCGCTGATGACTTCGGCGCTGATCTCACCGCGGTGGGCAGCGGCAATACTGCGGTACGCGCGGATGATTTTCTTGAGTTCGCCTTTGCGGCCATTGCGAGCGAGGACCCCGAGGAACTTCGCGGTGATCGGGTCGAGGCCGAGTTCGGGGCTGAGCGCCGCGAACGCCTTGGCGGCATCCTTGCGGCCGATCACCGGGCTGGCGACCAGGTCGCCGAATTCGCGCGAATCAACCAGCGCCGAGCCCAGCGCATCGAGGCTGCGGTCGACCGCGTCGATCTGCCGCTCATCGCGCGCCAAACCGAACAAAGCAGTCGCGTAGCGCCCTGCTAAGCTGGCCTGAATGCCGCCGGATGTCTCCACGCGCCCAAAGCTCCGAATAGGAATATTGCCCCATGTGAATTGGGGCGCTGTCGCGGCCGAAACCGCACGCCCCGATGGGTTGGCGCGCCCGTAGCAAGGGGTGCGCTGCGATGCAACCGTTGAGGAGTCGACTTTGACCGCAAGCGGCGGGATGCGTGGGACGCGGGAGCCGCGTATCTGCTATCCCATGCTAATGAAAACCATTGATGAGAAACAGGCCTGGGCGGCGTTCGAGCGGCGTGACCGGTCGTGGGACGGGCGAGTGATCGGGGCGGTCAAGACGACCGGCATCTATTGCAAGCCAAGCTGCCCGGCGCGGCGGCCCAAGCGCGAGAATGTCGAATTCTTTGCCGCTGCCGAAGCGGCGCTGGCGGCGGGATACCGGCCGTGCCTGCGCTGCAAACCCGACGAGGTTGGCCGCGACCGCGAAGCGGTGGCCAAGGCGGTCCGCCTGATCGAGCAAGCTGAAGAGCCGCCGGCGCTGGCCGAACTGGCCGCCGCTGTCGGCTATGCACCGCACCATTTCCAGCGGCTGTTCACCCGCGATGTTGGTGTGTCGCCGGCGCAATATGCGCGGGGGCTTCGGGCCCAGCGCGCGCAAACCCAGCTGACGGAGGACAAATCAGTGACCGAGGCCATTTACGATGCGGGCTATGCGGCACCGAGCCGGTTCTACGCTGACGCCAAGGAGCGGCTGGGGATGACCCCGTCGGCGTGGCGCGACGGTGGCCGCGGCGAGACCATTCGCTACGCCATGCTCGATACGCCGCTCGGCCAGATGCTGGTCGCGGCGACCGCCAAGGGGATTTGCCGGCTGACTTTCGACGAGGACGAAGGCGCGCTTCACCGGCGCTTCCCCAACGCGACGATCCTGCCCGCCGACGAAGCAATGGCATCGCTGATCTCGGGCGTGATGACGGCGATCGAAACCCCAACGGCGATGCCCGACCTGCCGCTCGACGTTCGCGGCACCGCGTTCCAGGAAGCGGTGTGGCGGGAATTGCGCAAGATCCCGGTCGGCCAGACGCGCAGCTATGCCGACATTGCCGCCGCCGTCGGCCAGCCGCTCGCCGTGCGCGCGGTCGGCACCGCCAACGGCTCGAACCCGGTCGCGGTGTTGGTGCCGTGCCACCGGGTCATCCGCAGCGACGGTACGCTCGGCGGCTATGCCGGCGGCCTCGACCGCAAGCGCCAACTGCTCGAGGCGGAAGGGCACGCCACCCGGGCCAAGCTGGCGCTTTAGGCAGCGAAGGTTAGCGAGACTCGAAGCCGGTTTCCGCGGCGTGCTCGGCGCCCTTGGCGTCACCGGCGTCGATCAGCACGATCATTGACCGGGCAGCGGCGGCGTTCTGCCGTCCGTGGGGGTCGTAGGCGATGGGTATCAGCGCCGCGCGCGCTTCCTTGAGCTTGCCATCGCGCAGATATTGCATCGCGGAATTGATCCGCAGGCCGCCGTCCTGCGGCGCCAGGTCCGACGCATAGTGAAGGGCGGCGATTGCGTTGGCGGTGGGCCGCACCCCGGCATAAGCGAAGCTCATGTAGAACTCCATCAACGGTTCGGGGTCTTCGGGATCGATCTTGTTGGCATAGCTGAACCATTTGCGGGCCGCGATGAAGGCCGTTTGGGAAGGTTCAGCGGCTTTGCGCGCCTGTGCCGTCAACGCCCGCCCCTTGAGGATCATGGCATCGGTGGAGCGGGGATTGGTCTTAAGTGCGCGGTCGGCGGCGGCGTCAGCGGCGTCGGCATGTCCGGCATTCAATTCCGCTTCGGCCAAGGTGGTTTCGACCAGCACATCGCCGGGGTAGCTGGCTTCGATTGCGCGGGCTTTTTGCCCGAGCGCTTCCGCGGCTTTTTCGGGGACGCCGTTTTTGAGCTCGATGACCACAGGTAAAACCGCCGAGCCAGCCGGATTAAGTTGCGTGACTTCGATCGGTCCGGGGGCAAGGGCCTGACCCGACACCTTCAAATATTGCAGCGTCGATCGGTTGAGATATTTATCAAGGTCGCGTCCGAATTGTTTGAGGTCACCGAACACCTGGCGAGCCGTTTCGACCGGGTCGGCGCCCTTGGCGAGGGCCGCGACATAGGCGCTGAGCTGTCCCTTCCGTGAAGGTTCAAACGTCAGATAGTGGGTCATCAGCCAACCGCGGCCATAAATGGATTCGCGTTCTTCGACGGTAATCTTGTCATAATGGCCGGAAAGCAGCGTTTCCAGCGGTAGTGACCGGCCCTCAAGAAGGCCATATGCGCGATGCATGGCAGGCAGTCCCAACCCGACCGAACCGTTCTTTTCGAATTGCGCCGTCGACATGACTTCGGCGAAGCCTTCGACCAGCCATTCGGGATATGGACTGGCCAAATCCTGCATCATCAGATGGTGCGAATATTCGTGCAGCAAGACGATGCCTGGCCCCATACTGCCGTCGGGACTCGAGCTGCCAATCCGCGACCCCGTATAGGCCTCGCTTTGGCCGAGCTTGGGCCCGCCGCGAGGGACGAAGGCAACGGAGCCGGCGGCGCTGCCGCGATAGAAACCGGCAATGAAACCCGTCTTGTCGTTCGCCAGGCGCTGGACCTCCTTTTCGTTTTCAACGACGAAGATGGTGACGCGATTGCCGTAGCTGAGCGGCAAATCCTCCATGTTCCGGACGACGCGTACGGCCTTGTCGAATTTTTCGAGCTTGACCGCGAACCCGCGCAGGATTTCGGGCTTCTGTTCGGAATAGATCAGGAAGTGCGCGGAGCTGGCCTGGTACCAGCTCGCCTGAGCCGGGATAGCGGCGGTTGCAAGTGCCATGGCCGCGAGAATGAAGCGCATCGATGTGCCTCCCAACGCTTGCAATCCCGAGCGGAAACAAGGTTCCACAGCTAGTCGTGCAGGTCAACGCTGATACGGTTGGCCACAATGCGACTTGCCCGGCTTTACCTGTCGCGCCACTAGATATTCTGCGCGTTGGGGGAGGGGCAATTGGCAGACTTGATCGACGGCGGGCATACGAACAAGCCCCGGTGGCGGCGGATTGTCGATTTCCCGCTCGTGGCGATGATTTTTGGTGCAGCACTCTGGTGCATCGCCGTTGGAGTCGCGGGCGGCATCGTAATTATCGCAAGACCGCAGATCGCCGGCTTCTCGCTTGAGATGGAGAACTACGCCCTCGCGATTTTGATTCTGGTCCCGCTCTACATATGCGTCATTTCTAGGTTAGGTGACCCCAAGCGAAACGACTTCCGCGATCCTAAATGGCTGCGGCACCTGCTTCTGGGTCTGGCAGGCGGAACGGCAATATTCTCCGTGGCTGTAGCGGTCGCCGGAGCGCTCGGTATTTACCGGATCGTAGGTGTCGGGAGTTTGAACGGCTTGCTTGCCGCCCTGATGGTGCCAACGGTCGGTGCTGCCGTAACGGAGGAGCTACTCTTTCGCGGAATACTGTTCCGCTGGATTGAGCAATTTGGCGGCAGCTGGATGGCGCTCGCGTTGACGTCCATTCTGTTCGGCGCGGCGCATCTGCGAAATCCCAATGCCAGCTTTATCGCCGCTGGCGGCATCGCGATCGAAGCCGGGATCATGCTTGGCGCAGCCTATATGCTGACGCGCAGCCTGTGGCTGCCGATGGGCCTCCACGCCGCATGGAACTTCACCCAGGGCGAGATTTACGACATCCCGGTATCGGGGACAAAGGTCGAAGGGCTAGTGGATGCGCGGCTCAGCGGTAATCCGCTGTTGACCGGGAATGGCTTCGGACTCGAAGCGTCAATAATCGCGATTGGGGTTGCGACTCTGTTTGGCTTCTGGCTTTTGCGGCTCGCCGTCCAGAAGGGCGAGGTGAAGGGGCCGAGCTGGGCCAAAGCGGCGAACTAGAGAAAACTATACGGGTCGACATCGACCGCGACGCGGACCTTGTGGCCCCAGTCGAGGCCGCCGAGCCAGTCGCGGATGACGTCCTGGACGTCGAGACTGCGCGCGGCGTGGACCAGGATGCGCTGGCGGTGGCGGCCGCGGAGCATGGCGAGCGGCGCTGGAGCGGGGCCGAACACCGCCATGCCGTCGACGCGAGGCGCAGCCTGGCCGATGCGTCGGGCGACGGTCTCGGCTTCGGCTGAATCCTCGGCCGAAATGACGATCGCGGCGAGACGCCCGAACGGCGGCATCGCCGCCTCGCGCCGCGCTTCTGTTTCGGCGGCGTAGAAACCGGGGCCATCGCCTGACACCAGCGCCGCGATCACCGGCGCTTGCGGATCGTGGGTCTGGACCAGCACGCGGCCGGGCTTGTCGCCACGCCCGGCGCGGCCGGCGACTTGCTGGATCTGCTGAAAACTGCGTTCGGCGGCGCGCAAATCGCCGCCCGACAGACCAAGGTCGGCGTCGACCACCCCGACCAAAGTGAGGTTGGGGAAATGGTAGCCCTTGGTGACCAATTGGGTGCCGATGACGATGTCGATGGCGCCCGCCTCCATGCCGGCGACGAACTCGGCGGCGCGGGCCGGCGACCAGATGGTGTCGGAGGTGACGATGGCCGTCCGCGCGTCGGGAAACAGCGCCGCGACTTCGTCGGCGATGCGCTCGACGCCGGGGCCGATCGGCACCAGGCTGTCCTCCTCGCCGCACTCGGGGCAGGCGCGGGGCGGCGGCATGACATGGCCGCAATGGTGGCAGGCGAGCCGGTGCATCAGCCGATGCTCGACCATCCACGCGGTGCAATTGGGGCATTGGAAGCGGTGACCGCAGCGGCGGCACAGGGTTAGCGGCGCGAAGCCCCGGCGGTTGAGGAATAGCAGCGACTGTTCGCCCGCTTCGAGGTTGGCGCGCAGCTCCTCGACCAGAGACGGAGCCAGCCAGCGGCCGCGCGGCGGCGGATCCTGGCTCATGTCGATGGCGCGGATTTCGGGCAGCGACGCGCCGGCGAAGCGGTGTGTCAAAGTGACTTCGCGGTAGCGGCCGATTTCGACCATATGCTTGCTCTCGATTGCCGGGGTCGCCGAGGACAGCACTACCGGGATGTGCTCGAAGTGGCCGCGCATCACGGCGACGTCGCGGGCGTGATATTGGACGCCGTCTTCTTGCTTGAAGCTCGGCTCGTGGGCCTCGTCGACGACGATCAGGCCAAGCCTAGCGTAGGGGAGGAATAGCGCCGAGCGGGCGCCGACGACGACTTTCGCTTCACCATTGGCGATCGCGCGCCAGGCGCGACGGCGCTGCGATGAGCGCAGGTCGGAATGCCAGGCGACGGGCGGGCAGCCGAACCGCGCCTGGAAGCGCTTGAGAAACGGCTCGGTGAGCGCGATTTCGGGCAGCAGGACCAGCGCTTGCTTGCCTTGGCGCAGCGCCTCGGCGACCGCTTCGAAATAGACTTCGGTCTTGCCCGAGCCGGTAACGCCGTCGAGCAGTACCGGATCGAAGCTCTGGCCGACGGCGGCGGACAGGCTGGCGGCGGCGACGCGCTGCTCATGGTTGAGGTCGGGCGGCGCGAAATCGGGGTCGGGGTGTTCGAGCGGGCGGTCGGCCTCGACCGACACGGCTTCGAGCACCCCGGCATGGACCAGGCCGCGCAATACCGTGTCGCTGACCTCGGCGTGTTGGGCGAGTTCGCGGATGGTGCCCTGGCGGCCTTCGAGCGCGGCCAGCGCTTTGAGGCGCTGCGGCGTCATGCGTTCGGGGACGAGGCCGGTCGGGCGGTATTCGGTCAGCTGGCGCGAGCCTTCGAGCGCGCTCGATGACGGCAGGATCATCCGCAGCACCGAGGCCAGCGGCGCCAGATAATAATCGGCGGTCCACTCGGCGAGGCGGCGCAGCGGGGCGGCGATTGGCGGCACGTCGAGCAGCGTAATCAGCGGCCGCAAGCGGTTGTCGCCGATCTCCTCGGTCGGAAGCCGCTCGGACTCCCACACCACGCCAACCAGCTGGCGCGGGCCGAGCGGCGCGACGACCACCGAGCCGGGTTCGACCGACATCTCGCTGGGAACGCGATAGTCGAGGGGCCCGAGCGCGGCGTTGAGGGTCACGACACGGGCGCGAGGGACAGCCATGATCTAATGTTTCACACGAAGGCACGAAGGCGCGAAGAGATATCTGCACCCAACTTCGTCATTCCCGCGAAAGGGGTGACGATATTTTGGAATGGCCAGGGCTTCGCGCCTTCGTGCCTTCGCGTGAAATCGCTTACTTGCCGCGTTTTTTGCGGTGGGTGTCGAGGTCGAGGACGCTGCTCGCTTCGTCCTCGGGCATCAACCCGAGCCGGCGGGCGATTTCCTGATAGGCTTCGGCTTCGCCGCCGAGCCCGAGCCGGAAACGGTCCTTGTCGAGCTTCTCGTTCGATTTCATATCCCACAGCCGGCAGCCGTCGGGGCTGATTTCGTCGGCGAGGATAATCCGCGGAAAGTCATTTTCCCACACCCGGCCGAATTCCAGCTTGAAGTCGATGAGGCGGATGCCGATCGCCGCGAACATGCCGCACATGAAATCGTTCACCCGAATCGCCATGTCGGCGATGTCGTTCATCTCTTCCTGGCTGGCCCAGCCGAAGCAGGCGATATGCTCGTCAGCGACCAAAGGATCGCCGAGTGCGTCGTCCTTGTAATAATATTCGATGATGGTGCGCGGCAGCTGGGTGCCCTCCTCGATCCCGAGGCGCTTCGACAGCGAACCGGCAGCGACGTTGCGCACCACCACTTCGATCGGCACGATCTCGACCTGGCGGATCAATTGTTCGCGCATGTTGAGGCGGCGGATGAAGTGGGTTGGCACGCCGATTGCCTTCAGCGCGGTAAAGATATGTTCGGAGATGCGGTTGTTGAGGACGCCCTTGCCGGCGATCGTGCCGCGCTTTTGGGCATTGAACGCGGTCGCGTCGTCCTTGAAATACTGGATCAGCGTGCCTGGCTCCGGACCCTCATAGAGGATCTTGGCTTTGCCTTCGTAGATTTGGCGGCGGCGGACCATGTTTTGCGCTTCACTCCAACGAACAGCGGGGAAGCGGAGGCTATAGGCGAGGAGCGCGGTGCGTGCAAAGCCGCGCTCCTCACCACCGATTACGACTGGAATTCAGCCGCATTGGGCATTTCTTGAATTACCGTTCCAGGGGGCGTTCCACTGGATGTTATGGAGCACCTTGAAGCTCTTGCCGATGCCGCTGCCAAGGCGATGAAAAGCGCGGCCAATGCCTGCATTGAGATCGGCCCGACCAGCTTGGTAGTTACGGTCAAAGATTTCGTCGATCATGGTGAACATCCTTCGCGTCGCTGGAGGTGTGAAAAGGCGGTCACAGGGCGATGGGAAAGCCGTCGCAATCGTCATTCGCGGGCACATGCAGCGCCCGTTCTACGAGGGCGAGGCGGCGGTCGCGGTCAAAGCTCTTCCACGCATGAAACGGGATGCTGGAGCTGCGGGCGAGGGCGTCGTCCGCCTGGATCGCGGGGCCATTCTCGATGAACAGCCGGAGGTTGAAACCATAAGCCATTTTCACGAATGTCCTTTCCACTTTTGGGCCGCCGGCGGGGGGCTGTGGAGGGGAAAGTCAGTCCGCCGGCGGTTGCAAACTCTCTAGAATCCGGCGGCTCGTTTCGCCAATCAAACGCTAGACGGGGGCGATAAGCTGGCCTTATAGCGTCGGTTTATGAGACGACTTCCGCCTTTGTCTGCGGTGCGGGCGTTCGAGGCTGCCGCCCGGACCGAGAATTTCACTGCCGCGGCGGCCGAGCTCGGCCTCACGCAAGCGGCGGTGTCCTATCAGGTCAAGGCGCTCGAGGAGCGAATGGGCGCGGCGCTGTTCGTACGCGAAAAGGGCAGGGCGAGGCTGACGCCGCTCGGCCAACGCCTGTTGCCGACCCTAAGCCAGGCGTTTGATTCGATCGAGGCGGCGTTCGCCAGCCACAAGGCCGAGGACGAGTCGCTACTGACCATCACCACCACCCATACCTTCGCCAATACCTGGCTGGCGTGGCGGCTGGGCGGATTCCAGATGGTGCATACCGACCTGGCGGTGCGGATGATTACCAGCAACGAAGCCGTCGACCTGCGCTCCGGTGAAGCCGATGTCGCCATCCGCGCCGGCCTGGGCGAATGGCCGGGGCTCGAGGCGCACAAGCTGATGGAGTCCAACTTCACGCCGATGGCGAGCCCCGAATGCGTCGCCAAATTCGAGCGCGACCTGGGCCGCAAGTTGGCGCCCGCGGACTTGCCCAATTTGCCGTTGATAGGGCCGCAGGACGAATGGTGGACACGTTGGTTTCGCGACGCCGGCGTGCCGCTCGACAGCCACCGGCCTTACGGCGGGATCCGCCTCGATAGCCAGGCCAACGAAGGCCACGCGGCGATGGCCGGCCAGGGTTTCGCTTTGCTGACCCCGTTCCTGTGGCGTGGCGACGTCGCCAGCGGACGCCTCGTCCAGCCGTTCGAACTGACCGCGACCGGAGGCTATGCCTATTGGCTTGCCTATCCACCCGAGCGACGCATGGTGCCCAAGGTCAAGCGTTTCCGCGAATGGCTGTTGGTGGCGATCAAGCAGGCCGAGGCCGGCGAAGAGTTCGAAACCTATGCCTAGGCGCCGCACTGTTCCCGCTGCTTTGCCTACGCCGCCCAACAGAATGCTTTTTATTAACATAGGTGGTGATGTAATACTTGACAAACCCACGGCGCTCTGTAGAGTGGGCGCATGGCAAACGCACTTTCCGCTCCGCACTTCAACAATGAAGACTCCGCATTCGCATACGCCGAGGCTCGGCTTTGGCCGAACGGCCCCGGCTGCCCGCACTGTGGGGAAACCGTCCGCGTTG
>NZ_JANMCO010000073.1:0-4779 GCF_031361285.1 Sphingomonas sp. | reverse complement strand
CCCCAGATCTCGGCCTCCAGCGGGCGGCGGCCTTCAGCGCGGTTGGCGATCTCCTGTTGTTCGATCCAGCGGATCGCTTCGATCAATCGCGGCTGCCACAATGCCCGCAGCATCGGGTGGATGGCTTCTTGTTCAAGCAGGTCCCGAGCGCGCAGCAACAGCTTGGCGGGATCGCAGGCGTCCTGTTTGAGCCAATGCTCGAGCACCTCGTGCACCGCGGTGCCTTTCCACGCCGCGCTGTGGTCGGCGTCGACGGCATCGAGCGATCGCAAGCCGAGCATCGCCTGGGCATAGAAAGCGAACGGGTCAGCCTTCAACCGATCGACCGCGGTCACCGAGATCTTGCGCGGCCTCAGGTGATTGAGCGGCGAAGGACGCGGTCGGCCGGCGGGCTCGAGAACGCCAGGATCATCGAGCATTCCGGCCAGCCGCTCAAGCCGGGTATCGCGCGCCAGGCCGCCAGTCATCGCCCGCAACCGCAGCCAGAAGCGCGAGGCAATGGTCGGCGAGCGGCCGTCGCGCCGGGCGCGGGTGATGAGGACATTGGGCGCCCCCAGCGCACTCGCGAAGTCGTGCGCGGCAAGGCCGGTGCGGAACTCGAGCCCGGGCATTTTAAGGTTGGCGCGGATCTTCGGCGCCAGCCACGGGTCGGGCGCCGGCAGCGCTGGCCAGACGCCTTCGTTGAGCCCGCCGAGCACCATCAAATCGGCTTGCTGCAGCCGCGCCTCGAGCAAGCCCCAGATGAAGATGCGCGGGTGCCCGCCATAGGCCGGCCGCACCGGTCGCTCGTCGAGCAACTGGCGGAGCAGCGGCATCGCGTCTTCGGCCGTTACGGTGAGCGACACCGCCTCTGGCAACGCCTGCAGTTCGGCGACCAGTTCGGCCGTCATGCGCCCATCCTGGCCACGCCAAGCGGCGCTGCCGGCCAGGCCCTCCGCGACCTGCGCCAGTCGCTCCGCGAATACGGTCAAGGGGAGCGGCGAACGCAGCATCGCGTCCAATGGCGCGACTGCGGTGCGAACCTGCCGCCACGCATCATGGCCGGCAAAATGCGTGTCGAGGCCGTGCAGCCCCGGCGCCGGGCGCGGCCCGCGCAGCGCCAGGTCGAGCGCGCGCACGGCTTCGAGCCACGCCAGCCGCTTTTCTCCTTCGCCGCCGACCAATGGGTGCTTGAGGAGTGCCAGCAAAGGCACCGGCGCCAAGTCTTCGGCCACCACCGCACCGATTCCCAACAACAGCGTGCCTGCAGCGGCCTGCGACAGCGGCTTGCCGGCACTATCATCGGCTTCGATGCCCCAGCGGGCGAGCAAGGCCGAGACGCGCGCGGCAAGCATGCGGTCGGGCGTCACCAGCGCCGCCGTGCGCCCGGGTGTCTCGACGGCCTCGCGCAACGCCAAAGCAATGGCCTGGGCCTCCGCTGCCGGATCAGGCAATTCGGCCGCGCGGATGCCGGTCAGCCGCCGCTCGGCGGGCTTGAGGCCGTTCCATTTGTCGCTGAAATCAGCGGCAGTCATCGCATTGGCCACCGCCCGCCCACGGATCGCCCGCGCCGCCGATCGTCCCGACGAGCGCCACAGCCGCACTTCGCTGCGCGCAATGCCCATCCGGTTGAGCAGAAGCTTGAGGTGAAACTGCGGATGGCTTTCCTCGCCTCGGCCCTCATCGTCGGGTCCAAGCGCTTCCCATTCTTCATCCGGCATCACCGATGCGAGGCTCAGGCCTGGCAGCACCACCATGCCTTCGGGCATATCGGCTACTCGCCGCAGAAGCGCGGCGACCGCTGGTGCGGCGGTGGTGATACCAGCCGCGACCGTGAAACCATCGGGGGGTGACCGCTCCCATCGCTTGGCCATCGCTCGAAGCAGTCGGTTACGCCGCTCGGCGAGGTCAATCCGCCCGTTCGCGGCGAGGATCGCGGGCCAGCGATCCAGGATCGCGCGCAGCCGGTCGAGCGAATGTTGCCAGTGGTGCGCGAGTTCGGGAGCATCCGATGCCGCCGCGGCCAGCCTATCGGGCGCTATGTCTTCGATCAGCAAGGCATCCAGGGTCCGCGCCAAATCAGCGGCCAGGCGGATCGCTTCGGCGGTGCTGACACCGTCGCCCGCAACCATGCCCGCCAACGCCAACAATCGCGCCAGCGGGTCGACCGCGGGAGGGATCAGATCGCCCGTGTCGGCCGGATCGAGCGCCCCGCCGATCCGATCCTCGAGCTCGGGATCGCCGATCGGCACCAGGCGCGGCAGTACCAGCCCCGAACCGCTGGCGCGGACGAACGCTTCGGTGACGGTGCGCACGGCGCGATTGTTGGGCAAAAGGATGCGCCCGCGCGCAACATCGAGCGGGCCATCGCCAAACCGCCGTCTCAGTCCGGCAACCAGCGAATCAGCGAACGACCGATGCGCCGGGATAGTAAAAGCCGCCGGCCCCGTGGGGCGCTCGGCGGCCGCATCAGACACTGGCCAGGACCTGCTCGGTCGCGCGGATCGATTCCGGGGCTCCAACGTCGAACCACAGGCCCTGATGAACCGCGCCATAGCAGCGCCCAGCGGCGATCGCCCGGTCCCACAGGATGTTGGTGGAGAAAGCGCCTTCCGGCGCGTCCTTGAGCAAGGCCTTCGAGATCATCTGCACGCCGGTATAGACGAAGGGCGCGACGCGGGAGCGGCCCCGGCGGCGCAACTGGCCGGCGCGGTCCATGTGGAAATCGCCCAGGCCCTTGTGGTTCATCGCCCGCGCCTGCGGCACCAAAAGGAGCAGCGCGTCCATCTTGGCGCCATCCCAATGCGAGGCGAGCAGCTTCAAAGTGTCGGCCGGGCCGTCGATCCACAGATTGTCGCTGTTGATGGCGAGAAACGGGTCGCTGGCGATCAACGACTGCGCCCGCACCAAGCCGCCGCCGGTTTCCAGCAGCAGATCGCGCTCGTCGGAAATCGTCACCTCGAGCCCCTCGGCCGCATTGGCGAGATGAGCCTCGAGCGAGTCCGCGAGATAGTGAACATTGATCACCACCTGCTTGACCCCGGCGGCGCGCAAACGATCAAGAACATGATCGAGCAGCGGCTTGCCGGCGACCTCAATCAGCGGCTTGGGCTTGGTCGCGGTCAACGGCCGCATGCGTTTGCCCAGGCCCGCGGCCATGACCATCGCGGTGGCCGGCACGTCGGCCGCAACTTCGGCGCGCAGTCGGAGGGCGCGGCGAGCCTTGGTCATGCCGCTTGCGCCCAGGGCGCGGCGCGATGCTTAGGTGCGATATTGGTGTCGAACCATTGCCGCACCGGGGCCAGATGGGGCGACGCCAGGTCACGCTCTAAAAGGCCCCACATTCGCGGCTGAAAGACCGTATACTGCGGCTTATTGTCGCGCTTCCAAAGGCGCGTGAAGACCCCAAGAATGCGGGTGTTGCGCTGGGCCGCGAGCGCCCAATAGGCGCGCTCATAGGCCTCGCCCTGACCGGTCGCGGCCAAATAGCGGTCGATCATCGCCCGCTCGATGGTTTCGGGCACATCGCGGCGCGCATCTTCTAGCACCGACGCAAGGTCATAAGCAGGGTGGCCGGCGCAGGCGTCCTGGAAATCGAGCAGGCCCAAATGCGCGACTCCTTCACGTCCGCCAATCAGCATGACATTTTCGGCGTGGTAGTCGCGCAGGATGGTGACGGGACCAAGCCCGTCGGCGGCGACCGGCGCCAGCGCTTCAATCCACGCGGCGCGGTAGCCATCGACGTCAACCGAGAGATCGAGCGCGGCGCAATACCAGTCGGGAAACAGCATCAATTCCTCGAGCCAGGTCTCCAGCCCATGCGGGGCCAGGCCAGGCATTGGCGGGTGCCGGTGGAGATGGACGAGGACGTCGGTCGCCAGTTCGTAGAGCTCGCCTTCTCGCGCCGGATCATCGTCAAGCGTTTCACGCAGCCGCGCATCGCCGAAATCGGCCAGCAGCAGCAGGCCCTTGTCGAGGTCGCGGGCAAGGATTTCGGGTGCGCTAAGACCCGCAAGTGCCAACCATTCGGCGACCGCAACGAACGGCCGCGGATCCTCGTGCGGTGGCGGCGCGTCCATCAGCACTGCCGAACGACCGTCGCCAATGACGCGAAAGTAGCGGCGAAACGACGCATCGCCGGCCAGCGGCTCAATCCGCGCGCCACCCCAGCCGCACGACGCGAGAAATTGCGGTGCATGGTCGGGCGGAATCATTGTGGCGGCCATCGCCCTTCCCATGCCGGGGGGACTTGGGCTGTCAAGCGCCGTGCGCCGGCTGCCGCAAAGTCGAGCGACAAGCGGAGTGCCTGCGGCCAGGCATTGGCGCCCGCGCGTTCGGGCCATTCGACCAGCAACACCGCGTCGTCAGCGGCATCGAGGCCGAGTTCAGCAATTTCCGACCCTTCTTTCAGCCGATAAAGGTCGACATGCCAGGCGGGCGGATAGAGCGTTTCGTAGGGCTGGACGATCGCGAAGCTTGGGCTCGGCACTTCATCTCGATAACCAAGCGCAATCAAATAGCCCCGGACCAGCGTCGTCTTGCCGACGCCCAGAGGTCCGAAGATGGCGATGACGTCCCCGCGCCGCGTTTGCCCGGCAAGCTGCGCACCGACTGTCGCGGTGTCCTCGTCCGAGCCAAGAATCATGGCGTTCCGCGCGGTACCGTCAGCGTGACCGTGGTCCCTTTCGACTTCTTCGACGTCAGCTCAACCGTGCCGCCGTGCGCCTCGATAAACTGACGGGTCAGCGGCAGGCCGAGGCCAAGCGCCGCTTCGCCGCGCACGCCCGCTTCCTCGACGCG
>NZ_JANMCO010000071.1:0-2490 GCF_031361285.1 Sphingomonas sp. | reverse complement strand
GATCGCGCCGGTTACCGGGTTGACACCGGGAATGATCGCGCCAGCAACGGCACCGGCAACGCCACCAATCGCGGCACCGCCGGCGACGCGGCCGCCTTGGGTGTTGCGATTGCCATAATAAGGATCGTTATAACCGTATGGGGTCGTCGCGCATGCCGACAAGGTCAAGGTCGCGGCCAGTGCGGACGTCAAAGCAAGTTTCTTCATGTCTTGTTCTCCAAATTCATTTCCCTGCGATGCTATCAAGCGAGCAAACCGGCATTTCGTTCCGCCCCCGAAGTGGCTAGAAGCGCTGAAACGGAGTTTTTGACCGATGAGTGACCGTAACGACTTCGACCGTGACCTCAACATCGCCTTGCTCATCGACGCCGACAACGCCTCCCCGGTCCACCTCGACGAAGTGTTGCTCGTGCTTGGCGAACTCGGCACGAACAACATCCGCCGGGCCTATGGCAATTGGGCCAAGACCAGCCTCAAGGGGTGGGGCGAACTGACCGGGCTCCACTCGATCATCCCGATGCAGCAGTTCGACGTCGTCAAGGGCAAGAGCGCGACCGACATGCGGATGACGATCGACGCCATGGACCTGCTTTACCGCGGGCATGTCGACGGCTTCGGGATCATGTCGAGCGACAGCGACTTCCTCCCCCTCGCCCAGCGGATCCGCGAGGACGGGCTGCCGTGCTACGGCTTCGGCACCGCCAAGACCCCGCAAAGCTTCCAGCAAAGCTGCACCCGCTTCTTCGACGTCGCCGCGCTGGCCAGCAACAAGGATGCGGCGCTCGACCCGCCCCCCACCGCCGAGGGCCAGCGCGAGGTCGACGCCGAGCTGCTGCAGGTGCTCGGCGCGGCGTTCAAGGCGTCGAAGCGCGACGAGGAGGGCTGGGCCAGCCTGAGCGAAATGGGCCAGCGGGCCAAGGCGGTGTCGAGCTTCGCGGTCCGCAACTACTGCTTCACGCGCCTCAGCGATCTGATCAAGGCGGTGCCCAATTTCCAGGTCAAGACCGGCAGCGACGGCCGGCTGGCGGTCAAGCGGCTGCGCTAGCCCGCGCCGCTTCCCCTTTGACAATCGCGCCGTTCACAGACAGCTTCGCTGCAACCAATGTCGAGGAGCGATGACCATGACCAGCTTCGGTGACCAACGCGCGGGCCAGGCGCTCAGCCTGTTGAGGATCGTGGCCGCATTGCTGATCCTGCTTCATGGCTCGTCCAAGCTACTCGGCTTCCCCCCTTCGCCCATGCCAACACCCGCGATCGGCTCCTTGTTCTGGATCGCCGGCATGCTTGAACTCGTCGGCGGCCTGTTGCTGCTGGCCGGACTGTTCAGCCGGCCGATGGCCTTCCTCCTGTCGGGCGAGATGGCGGTCGCCTACTGGATGTTCCACGCGCCCAAATCGACCTTCCCGTCGATCAACCAGGGCGAGGCGGTGATCCTGCTGTGCTTCGTCTTCCTGCTGATCGCGGTGGCCGGTCCGGGGCCGTGGAGCATCGACTCGACGATGGGGCGGCGGCGGCGGGCCGTGCCGGCCGGCGAGACCCCTGCGGACTCCGCTTAAGGTCGCAAAAGTCATGGAGACGAAGACCATTTCGCGGGACTTTAAGGGCGGGACGGACAGGCAAAGGGGAAAGATTCGACGGTTCAATGCGCCGGCGCCAGCCAAACATGCGAAATCCTACATTGCCAGCATGTCGTCCGCTGTGGCCGAAACACAACGCCGAGAAATAGTTCCTGTCGGCAGGGAACCCCTGACGGGTCAGGCGGTTCGGATCACGACCAGAACTGTGAGCGCGCCCTAGCCATGTCTCCCCGAACTGCCCAGACCCTGCTCAACACGGCCGTCGATGCCATCGCCAGCGGTAACGGCTGGCGCGTGGCGCTCGATGCGCTGCCGGTGCCGGTCTACACCACCGACGCCGAGGGGCTGGTGACCTATTGGAACCGCGCCTGCGTCGCCTTCGCCGGGCGCGAGCCGACCCTCGGCGAGGACCGCTGGTGCGTCACGTGGCGGATCCACACCCCCGCCGACGAACATCTGCCCCACGATAAGTGCCCGATGGCGGTGGCGATCAAGGAACGGCGCCCGGTGCGCGGCGAAGTGGCTATCGCGATGCGCCCCGATGGTACCCGCAAGGCGTTCACCCCCTACCCCACCCCGCTGTTCGACGCCGCCGGAATACTGACCGGCGCGGTCAATCTGCTGATCGACGTCAGCGCCGAACAGGCCGCCGCGCTCGACGAGCAGGTGGCGCGCTGCCACCGCCTGTCGGCCGGGCTGACCGACCGCCGCACCGCGCACATGCTCGACACACTGGCCGATGGCTTCGAGCGCAACGCCGTGGCGGTGCGGGCTTAGCTTCATGCCTGTTCAATCGTGAGCGTGACTTCGTCGCCGGCGACGATCCCGGCTTGGGCGCGGACCTCGGCCTTGACCGGCAGGATGAAGTCGCCGGTTTTCTGCGGAAAGATCGAGGTGCGCCATTCGACGTCGC
>NZ_JANMCO010000049.1:0-36184 GCF_031361285.1 Sphingomonas sp. | reverse complement strand
CATCGCTTTTTGCGGTTTGGCCATTCTAACCCAACAGTTTCTTAACCAATTTGCCTGATGTGTGGAAACATAGTCGGGGCCCTTTAAGGGAGGCGATCGCGCCATGAACGTGAAGAAAGTTGCGCTGCTGCTAGGAGCGTTGGTCATTGCGGTAATCACCGCGGTCATGGCCAAGAATATGTTCGTCGGGGCTGGGGCTGAGCAAGCTGCAGCCGCGCCGGCGGTTCCTCTGGGGCCAAAAGTGCTGGTGGCGCGCAAGGCGCTGCCGGTCGGTACGATCATCGATGCCGAGAGCCTGGCTTACCAGCCCTGGCCCAAGGAATTGATCCAGAGCGCTTACTATACCGAAGGCGCTCCCGATTCTGACATGACCAAACTGCTTGGCACTGTGGTCCGCTATCAGGTCACCGCCGGCCAGCCGCTGACCCATGGTGCGCTCGTCGGCCCCAATGACCGTGGCTTCCTCGCCGCGGCGCTCGGGCCGGGCATGCGCGCCGTCACGGTTCCAGTGAATACGTCGAGCGGCGTCGCCGGCTTCGTCTTCCCGGGCGACCGCGTCGACATGGTGCTGACTCAGCAAGTGCAGGGTGGCGGCGATGGCCCGCCGCTCAAAGTATCGGAGACGATCGTGCGCAATATCCGCGTGCTTGCCACCGACCAGCGCATCGATAGCAAGGGTGACGACGGCAAGGATGTGGTCAAGACATTCTCCAACGTCACGATCGAAGTCACACCGCGGATCGCCGAAAAGATCGCGGTTGCCCAGAGCATGGGTTCGCTAACCCTGTCGCTGCGCTCGATCGCGGACAATACGGCCGAGCTCGAGCGGGCCATCGCCTCCGGTGAAGTCAAGCTTCCGCAGGGTACCAACCCGGGCGAAGAGCGGAACTTGCTGCTGGCGGTCGCCAATCGTCCGGCGGACACCAACACGACCTTCACCACGGGTGGCGATGTCTCGCGTTTCCAACGCCGGTCGGTCCCTGCCCGGGCGTCGTCGCCCGAGGATTCTTCGTCCTTCGCCAACGCCCAGCGCGGCGGACCGGCTTCCGCCGGCCCAGGCATGACACCGGTTTACGCCGGCCCGGTCGTGCGCGTCGCCCGCGGCAACAACATCACCGTCGTTCCGGTGGGAGCACGTTAAAATGACCAGTCGCAACATCACTCGCCGGGCCCGTCTCGGTACTGCATTCGCCGCGCTGGCCATTGGCCTCGGCACGGTGGTCGGATCCAGCCCGGCGCTGGCCCAGCACGCTGCTCGGCCGTCGGAAACGGTCAACCTCAGCCAGGGCACCGGGGCCATGGTTCGGCTGTCCTCACCGATGAGCGACGTGTTCGTCGCCAACGATGCCATCGCCGACGTCCAGGTGCGGTCTTCGACCCAGCTTTATGTCTTCGGCAAGGGTCGCGGCGAGACCACGATTTATGCGACCGGCCCGAATGGTCGCGTGGTCTATGCTGCCAACATCCGCGTCGGCAACAACATCAGCTCGGTTGGCGAAATGCTGAACCTGGCGATGCCGGAAGCCAATATTCAGGCGACTCCGATGAACAATCTGGTCCTGCTGACCGGTACCGTGTCGTCGCCGACCGATGCCGAGGAAGCCCAGCGCCTGGTTCAGGCCTATGTTGGCGAAGGCACGCAAGTGGTCAGCCGGCTGCGTTCCGCGGTGCCGCTACAGGTCAACCTCAAGGTCCGCATCGCCGAGGTCAATCGCTCGCTGATCAAGGAAATCGGCATCAACCTTCTGAGCCGGGACAGCAGCGGCGGAACCCTGTTCGGGATCGGTCGCGGCAACGCCGGCAAATTCGGGTCGCCAGCCATTCCCGGGGTCGGCGGGGCGCCGGGTACGCCGGCGACGGGCACCACGTTCAATCAGATTATCGGCGGCACGACCTTGGGTCTGGCCGGCCACATCCTTGGCCTCGACGTCCTCGGCTCGCTCGACTTGCTCGAGACCGACGGCCTGGTCACCACCTTGGCCGAGCCCAACCTGACCGCGCTGTCGGGCGAAACCGCCAGCTTCCTGGCCGGCGGCGAGTTCCCGATCCCGGTGTCGCAGGCGCTCGGTTCGGTGTCGATCGAATATAAGCAATATGGTGTCGGCCTCGCCTTTACGCCGATCGTTCTGGCCGATGGCCGCATCTCGATGCGCGTTCGTCCGGAAGTCAGCGAGCTGTCGAACGAAGGCGCGCTCAAGCTCAATGGCTACGACGTTCCAGCGATCACCACGCGGCGCGCCGAAACCACCGTCGAGCTCGGCTCGGGGCAGAGTTTCATGCTCGCCGGTCTGCTGCGCAACGCCAACACGAACAACATCGAAAAGGCGCCGTTCCTCGGCGACCTGCCGATCCTCGGCGCGCTGTTCCGTTCGACCAAATATCGCCGGTCCGAGACTGAGCTGGTAATCATCGTCACGCCCTATCTGGTGCGTCCGGTGTCAAACCAGCTGGCCTCACCGACCGACGGTTATCGCGCTCCGACGGATGCGCAGCGGGTGTTCCTTGGCCAGTCCTACTCCGGCCAAAGCGGTCCGGCATCGGTGCCGGTCACGGCTGCTCCGGGCCTTAGCGGCGCCGCGGCATCTGTCGCCTCTCCCGGATTCAAGCTGTGAACCGCCGCCTCATCAGGAAGGATGCCACGATGCGTTCGAAAATCGCAATTCTGCTTTTGGCTTCCGCGCTCGGCGGTTGCGCCACCGCCGGAAAAGAGGGCAACCCCGACCGCGGCATGGCTGCAATCAATGTGCCAGTCGTCGCCAGGACCGAGTATGTGTTCGACGCCGCAGCGTCCAACGGTTCGCTGCTGGCGGGTGAATCCGCCCGGCTCAACGCCTGGTTCGCCGGGCTCGACCTCGGTTACGGCGACTCGATTTATGTCGATGGCCTCTATGCCGGCGCCGCTCGTTTCGATGTCGCGCGGGTTGCCGGAACGTATGGCATGATGGTCAGCACCAGCGCGCCGGTCACGACCGGCGCGGTTCCTCCGGGAATGGTACGGGTAATCGTTAGCCGCACGCGCGCCAGCGTCCCCGGATGTCCAAATTGGAACATCCGCTCGCAGCCGAATTACGACAATCGCATGATGTCGAACATGGGTTGTGGGGTAAACGCCAACCTCGCTGCGATGGTCGCCAACCCCGAGGATCTGATCCACGGGCGCGAAGGCAGCGGCGTCGGCGATACGCTGACGTCAAGCAAGGCCGTTGATGCATACCGGAAGGCCGAGCCAACCGGCAACAAGGGCCTCCTAAAAATCGACACGAAGAAGGGCAATTAGCGATGAACGCTCCGTTCCAGGCACGCGCCGGTCTGCGCGATCCATTCACGGCTTTCGTCTGCGACGACGCCACCGCCGACATGCTTCGGCCGGTTGCGGTCGAGCACGGCTGGTCGCCGGAGAAGGTCAACAAGGGCGGCCTGCGCAACGCGGTGCAGTCGCTGTCGATTTCGGCCAGCCCGAACATCCTGTTCGTCGACATGTCCGAATCGGCCGACCCGCTCAATGACATCAACGCGCTCGCCGAAGTGTGCGAGCCGGGGACGATAGTCATCGCCACTGGCCAGGTCAACGATGTTCGCCTGTACCGCGACCTCGTCGCGAGCGGCATCCACGACTATCTTCTCAAACCGTTCACGGTCGAACAGCTGCGCGACACCTTTGCCCATGCGCAGATGGTCATTTCCGGTCCGCGCGGTGAAGCGCAAGCCGACAAGCCGCATGTCATGACCGCCGTCGTCGGCGTTCGCGGCGGCGTCGGCGCATCGACCATTGCGACATCGCTGGCCTGGTTGCTCGGCGAGCGCGCGCATCGTTCGACCGCGCTGCTCGACCTCGATATCCACTTTGGGACCGGCGCCCTGGCGCTCGACCTGGAGCCGGGTCGCGGCCTGACCGACGCGATTGAAAATCCGAGCCGCATCGATGGCCTGTTTATCGAGCGCGCCATGGTTCGCGCCAATGAACGCCTGTCGGTGTTGTCGGCCGAAGCGCCGATCCATCAACCACTGGTGACCGACGGCACGGCGTTCTTCCAGCTGCAGGAAGAAATGCGCAACGCCTTCGAATCGACGGTGATCGACCTGCCGCGCCACATGCTGATCCAGTATCCGCACATGGTCCATGATGCGCATGTCGCGGTGGTGGTTTCCGAACTGACTTTGGCGGCGACCCGCGATACCATCCGGATCCTCGCCTGGCTCAAGTCGAACGCGCCGCAGACCAAGGTCATTGTGGTCGCTAACGGCGTGCCGTCAGGCGGCGCGCTGGAAATCAGCCGCAAGGATTTCGAGCAGTCGATCGAGCGCCCGGTAGACATCGTCTTCCCGCACGACGGCAAGCTCGCTGCGCAGTCCGCCAAGCTCGGCAAGCCGATGGCGGAAGTCGCGTCGGGGAAAATGTCCGCGCCCTTCAACACGCTGGCCGGCATGGTTTTGAGCCATGCGACCGAGGAAGGGGCCAATGGCGACGCCAAGCCGGTTGGCGCCAGGTCGCTGGTCGATAACCTCAAGTCGATGCTGGCCAAGCCCAAGGCAAAAGCGGCCTAAGCGAACGGTGACAAGCCAGGGGGCGACCCCTGCCCAGCCACCCAGAAGGAACTGACGAATGTTCTATGCCGTGATCCTGTTCGCTCTCGCTGGTTCGGCTTTGCTGCTGATCGGCAAGGTGTACGCCGGACCGTCGGCGTCGAAGACGCTGCGGCGCCGGGTGGAACAGATCAAGGAACGGCATGGCGATGTCATTGCCGGCCATGCGCAAGCGCAGATCCGCAAGCTGTTCGCGGAGCGCGCGGGCCGCATCGAAGGTGTCTTTTCGACCCTGATCCCGAAGCCCGCTTTGTTGCGCCGGCGACTGGAGATGACCGGCAAGAACATCAGCCTGGCCAAATATTCGATCATCTCGCTGTGTATCTGCTTTTTCGTCGCGATGATTTTCCTGGTGCGCGGATCGCCCACTCTGCTGGCGCTCCTCGTCGGCCTGTTCGTCGGCCTGGGCGGCCCCTATTTTGTCATCGGCAAGATGATTTCGCGCCGCATCAACAAATTCAATTCCAACTTCCCGGATGCGCTCGAGCTGATGGTTCGCGGCCTGCGTTCGGGCCTGCCGATTACCGAGACGCTCGGCATTGTCGCCCAGGAAATCGGTGGGCCGGTCGGAATCGAATTCCGGGCCGTCTCCGACAAGATGAAAATCGGCCGCACCATGGAAGTGGCATTGCAGGAAACCGCGGATCGCATGGGAACGGCTGAATTCCAGTTCTTCGTCATCACCCTGGCGATCCAGCGCGAAACCGGCGGCAATTTGGCCGAAACCTTGTCCAATCTTGCCGACGTGCTGAGGAAGCGCGCGCAGATGAAGTTGAAGATCAAGGCGATGAGCTCGGAATCCAAGGCCTCGGCCTACATCATCGGCGCCCTGCCGTTCGTGGTGTTCACGCTCGTGTGGTTCATCAACCCCAATTATATGGGCGGATTTTTCGTCGACGACCGCCTGATTATCGCTGGTCTGGGCGGTATGGTGTGGATGGCCATTGGCGGTTTCATCATGGCCAAAATGATCAACTTCGAGATCTAGGGGAATTATTCAGTCATGCAGCCGGTAGGCCCCACTCTCCTCGGTTTTAACGTGATCTGGGTCGCGACGATGCTTAGCGCCGTCGCGACGTTCGCGGTGCTGATCGCGATTTACGCGGCAACGACCGTGCGCGATCCGATGGCGCGCCGCATCAAGGCGTTGAACGACCGCCGCGAGCAACTGAAAGCCGGCATCGTCGCCTCGACCAACAAGCGCCGCAAGCTCACCAATCGCAACGAAGCGGCTGACCGCGTGCGCTCGATCCTGACCAGCTTCAAGATGCTGCAGGACGACCAGCTCAAGAAAACCCAGCTTAAGCTGATGCAGGCCGGTATCCGCACCAAGGACCTGGCGTTCTTCATCATTCTTGCGCGCGTCGTGCTGCCGGTCGTTCTCGGTATCACCGCGGTGCTGTTGATCTACGTCTCCAACTATTACCCTGACTGGTCCGGATTGCGGCGCTACATGACAGTCGCTGCCATCCTGGTCGGCGCTTACAAGGCGCCTGATCTGTGGCTCAAGAACAAGATCACCAAGCGCAGCAAGGCGGTCCGCAAGGGCCTGCCCGACGCGCTCGATCTACTGGTCATCTGCGCCGAGGCCGGGCTTACTGTCGACGCCGCGTTCAACCGCGTCGCCAAGGAACTCGGCAAGGCCTATCCGGAGCTCGGCGACGAGTTCGGCCTGACCGCGATCGAACTTGGCTTCCTCAACGAGCGCCGCCAGGCCTTCGAGAATCTCGCTAACCGCGTCGACCTCGAGGCCGTTCGCGGCGTCGTCACGACCATGATCCAGACCGAGAAATACGGGACGCCGCTCGCGTCGGCGCTGCGGGTGCTGTCGGCCGAGTTCCGCAACGAGCGCATGATGCGCGCCGAGGAAAAGGCCGCGCGGCTGCCGGCGATCATGACCGTGCCGCTGATCCTGTTCATCCTGCCGGTGCTGTTCATCGTCATTTTGGGACCGGCGGCCTGTTCGATCAAAGATAGCTTCCTCAAAGGCTAATCTCCGGCGATTGGAACGTTACCGTCACTTTCGCGCTATACCCCCTGTAACAACGGGGAGAGCCATCGATGATCGCGTTCACATCCGACCAGTGGGTCATAGTCGCCCTGGTCTTCATCCTGGGCCTGCTGATCGGTGCGTTTCTCACCGCCGGCGGACGGCGCAAGTGGAAGGCCCGCTATCGTGACGAGTCCGACCGTCGCGTCGCCATCGAACGCGAGCATGCCGACCATCTCAAGCAAGTGGATGCACGCGAGAAGGACTGGCAGGACCAGGAATCGGCCCGCGCCGCCGCGATCAAGGAAAATCGCCGCGATCCGACAGTCGAACGGCGGGTCGTCGACGACCGTCGTGCCGCCGACCCTAGCGACCCAATCGACGATCCCGCGATCTAGCCTTCGATCTTGGAGAAATCCGCGACGCGATGAACGGCGTCGCGGAAACGTCGCAGCAAGTTGAGCCGGCGCGCGCGCGTGTCCGCATCGGGGTCGTTGACCGCCACCTGGTCGAAGAAGACATCGATCGGCTGACGCAGCGACGCCAGCGCCGCCATTGCGCCGGTGAAGTCCTCCGCTTCGACCGCCGCCGCGGCTTTGGACTCGGCTTGCGACAGCGCGGCGATCAGCGCCTGCTCAGCGGGTTCCAGACCGTCACCTCGGACTTGATTCGGGGTCTGCTTGTCTTCCCACTTCTCTTTCTTGAGGATATTCGCCGCGCGCTTGTAGGCGGCCAGCAAGTCCCTGCCCTCGCCCGTCTCAACGAAGCTCTGCAGCGCATTTGCACGTCGCTCCACCCTATCCAACCGCCCGTCGAACTTACCGTTCCAATCGGTCGAAGCAGCAATCAGATCGTGCCTGACCCCTTCATCCTTGAGTGCAACCTTTAGACGCTCAATGAAGAAGTCGATGACGACTTCCCCCAGGGAACCCGATGTCGACGTGCTCCAGCCTTTGCGGATAAGCTCGCCAATCTCGACGTTAAGCCTGTTGGAGCGGATGAGCCCAATGGCACCCAATGCCGCGCGACGAAGCGCGAACGGATCCTTCGAACCGGTCGGAAACATTTGCTCGGCAAAAAAGGACGCAAGGCTATCCAGCTTATCCGCCAGCGCGATCGCCACCGTCACCGGCGCCGTCGGCACGTCATCACCCTGCCCGACCGGTTTGTAATGGTCGCGGACAGCGTCGGAAATGTCCTGTGCATGTCCCTGGCAATGGGCGAGCTGGCCGCCGATGATACCCTGGAGTTCGGGAAACTCGCCGACCAGGCCGGTCACCAAGTCTGCCTTGCACAGGCCCGCCGCGGTCCGGGCGGCATGGGTCAATTCCTCTTTCGACATATGCGCGGGCGGTGGCACGACGCCCTCCTCGCACAACCAGCTGGCCAGCTTGGCCACCCGCTCGACCTTGTCGGCGACGGTGCCGAGCTTGTCGTGGAAGATGATCCCGTCGAGCTTCTTCGCCTGCTCCTCGAGCGGGACCTTCAAATCCTGTTCCCAGAAGAAGCGCGCGTCGGCCAGGCGCGCGGCGAGAACGCGGCGGTTGCCTTCGATAATTGCCTCGCCGCCGTCATTGGCGTCCACATTGGCGACGCAGACGAACGCCGGCGCCAACCCGCCGTCATCGCCGGTGCAGGCGAAATATTTCTGATTGGTGCGCATGGTCAGCACGATCACTTCGCGCGGGACGTCGAGATAGTCGCCGTCGAACCGGCCCAAGAGCGGCACCGGCCATTCGGTCAGCCCGGCATTTTCAACCACTAGCCCTTCGTCGGCAATTATTTTCAGCCCGGCATCCACCGCGGCTTGCTCCGCCCCCTCGCGGATCAACCGCTCGCGCTCGTCCTGGTCGACGATCACATGGCAGGCGCGCAATTTCTCGATGTAATCGCCGGCCCCGCCGATGGTGATCGCGCCGGGATGGTGAAAGCGATGGCCGACGGTGCTGGCGCCGCTGTGGATACCATCGATGGCGACCGGCACGATGGTGTCGCCGAGCAAAGCGATGATGCCGTGCAATGGCCGCACCCAGCGCAGCGTCCCGTCGCCCCAGCGCATCGACTTGGGCCACGGGAAATTGGCGATAATCTTCGCCAGCGCTCCGCCGATGACTTCGGCCGCGGTCCGCCCCGGCCGCTCGATGACCGCAAACAGCACCCCGTCGCGTTCCTCCAGCTGGTCGCGCGTCAGTCCGGTCTTGCGCAGGAACCCCTCGAGCGCCTGGGCGGGCGCCGCCGATTTCGGACCCTTGATTTCCTCGCGGCTGGCGGCGGTTTCGCTTGCTACGTCGCGCGCCATCAGCACTAGCCGCCGCGGCGTCGAATGCGTCTCGATCGCGCCCGCTTCGAGCCCCGCCTTATCCAGCTCCTCGGCGAACATCCGCGCCAAATCGTTGCGCGCTTTCGCCTGCATCCGCGCCGGGATTTCCTCGCTACGCAATTCCAGCAGGAAGTCCGCCATCAGAAATCCTCCCCAGCATGGGGAGGGGGACCATCCGCAGGATGGTGGAGGGGGTTCTTCACCCGCTCGGCGATCAGCATCAGGACCGCGTCCAAATCGCTGTTCACATCGGACGCCAACACACGGAGCACTCGACAGCCGCGCTCTCGCAAGTACGCGTCCCGCACCGAATCCCGCTCAGGTCGATCACCGTAATCGTGCGGTGATCCGTCAATTTCGATCACTAGAGCCACATCTCGAACGAAGAAGTCGGCGACGTACGGGCCAATCGGATGCTTACGACGGACCTTGAATCCCAATTTGCACGCGCGGAGCTGGCTCCAATGCGCCACCCCGGGCGGGCTCATCGTCCGGCGGAGCTTGCGGGCAACGTATACGGCCGGCTTGCGCAGCGACACGCCCCCTCCACCACGCCGTTCCGGCGCGGTCCCCCTCCCCGTTCCGGGGAGGATCATTGGGAACGCTCCATCCACACCGCGCAGGCGGCGGTGGCGAGGTCGCGGACGCGGCCGATATAGGCCTGGCGTTCGGCGACCGAGATGACGCCGCGCGCCTGCAGCGTGTTGAACACGTGGCTGGCCTTGATCGCTTGCTCATAGGCCGGGATGGCGAGTTTGGCGGCGAGGCAATTCTCGCACTCGGTCGCGGCTTTCTTGAACAAATCGAACAGGATGGCGGTGTCGGCGATTTCGAAATTCCACGCCGACATCTGCTGCTCATTTTCAAGGAAGATGTCGCCATACGTCACGCCGGCGTCGTTGAATTTCAGGTCGAAAACATTGTCGACGCCCTGAATGTACATCGCCAGCCGCTCGAGCCCGTAAGTGAGCTCGCCCGCGACCGGCTTGCAGTCGAACCCGCCGACCTGCTGGAAATAAGTAAATTGGGTGACTTCCATGCCGTCGCACCACACTTCCCAGCCGAGCCCCCAAGCGCCCAAGGTCGGGCTTTCCCTATCGTCCTCGACGAAGCGGATGTCGTGCTTCAACACATCGATGCCGATCTCGGCCAGGCTGCCGAGGTACAGCGCCTGGAGGTCCGGCGGGCTCGGTTTGAGCATCACCTGATATTGGTAATAATGACCGAGCCGGTTGGGGTTGGCGCCATAACGGCCGTCGGTCGGGCGGCGGCACGGCTGGACATAGGCGCATTGCCACGGGTCCGGACCGAGCGCGCGCAGGACCGTCGCCGGGTGGAACGTCCCGGCCCCCATCTCCATGTCGTAAGGCTGCAACAGCACGCAGCCGTGCGCGCTCCAGTAACGATGGAGGGTGAGGATCAAGTCCTGAAAGCTCAATGCCAAGGGTCGCCGCTCCCCGTTTCATCGCGCCGCTGGTTGGTTCGACGCGGCTTTGGCGCATGGCGTGGACAGGGGCAAGTGGACGCTGACGTTCAGCCTCCCTACATGGCCGGACAACAACAGCTGCCGCGACGAGAGGTTACTGACGATGTTGAAGAAGATCCTGCGCCGCGGGCTGGGTATGCTCGGCCTGGCCGCCCTGGCGGGCTGCGTAACAGCCCCGCAGCCGGCGAGCGCCACCGGCCGTCCGGCCCTGTGGCAAGTCGCCGACAAGGACACGACCGTTTATCTGTTCGGCACCATCCACTTGCTGCCCAACAATTATTCGTGGCGCACCACGGCTTTCGACCAGGCGGTTGCCGGATCGCAGGGCCTGATCGTCGAAACCATCGTCGACAATAAGAATCCGCAGGCCCTGGCCGGCGAACTCGCCCGGCTCGGCTTTCGCGATGGACTCCCGCCGCTGTCATCCCGAGTGCCGCCAGAAAAGCGCGCTTTGCTCGAAGCCGCGATTACCAAGACCGGCATTCCGCGCGCCGCCCTCGACCGCATGGAAACCTGGGCCGCTGCGTTCATGCTGCTCGGGACCCAATTCAAGGACCTTGGCCTGAATGGCGACGCCGGCGTCGAAAATGTGCTGCGAGGCACCTTCACCCAGGCTGGCAAGCCGGTTGGCCAGCTTGAAACCAACACCGAGCAGCTCAGCATGTTCGACACGCTTCCCGAATCCGCCCAGCGGTCATTGCTCGAAGGGGCGATCGACTCTCCGGACGCCACCAACGTGCAGTTCAAGCACATGCTCAACGCCTGGACCCGCGGCGATGTCGCGGCCATCGCGGAAAGCTTCAATGCCGACCTGGCCGGCTCGCCCGAACTGCGCGAAGCGCTGCTGCGGCGGCGCAATGCCAATTGGACCCGTTGGATCGAGCAGCGCATGGCGACGCCGGGATCGGTGTTCGTCGCGGTCGGCGCCGGCCATCTCGCCGGCACCGATTCGGTGGTCGCGTTGCTGCAAAAGGACGGCTACCGGGTCCATCGCGTTCAATAGTCTCGCGACAACCACCAACTCTGCGCTCGCCGGGCCTTTGTCGCTGATCGGCAACGAGAAAAATTCACTTCGCACGGCTTTGCGCTAGACATTTATTAATCTCTCGGTGACCATGATGGCCGGGTATCGGGCTGGGGGGCACGATGCACGCATGGGCGGGTTGCGGACCTTCCGCGCCAGTCGGCGTTTTGAGCCGGGCTCATCCGTCATCCAATTCCTCAGCGCCGATCCGGTGGGTGGGAGACCTCGAGGATGGCACATTTCCTGATTGCCGCAGCGATTGCCGCAGCATCGATTCCGCCTGCCTCCTCACCGACGGTTCCCGATGCTCATCCCGCGATCTGGGTGGTCAACGACGCCGATACCGTCATCTATCTGTTCGGCACCTTCCACGCGCTCGACGGCAAGTCGGCCTGGTTCAATGACGAGGTGAAGACCGCGTTCGCCGCGTCGGACGAGCTGGTACTGGAAACCATCGTGCCGGAGGGGCCGTATCGGGCGCCGGTCAGGCCGATTGCGCTGCCCAACCCGATGCCCAATTTCGCCGTCACCCCGAACGCGTCCTTCCTAGCTTCGACGCGCCTGGCCATCACCGCCGGCCGGGCCCGCGGAATGAAGGCTGACAACGGCGCCGACATGGTCCTGCGCCGGGCCGCCGAAGCGTCAGGCAAGCCGGTCGAAGGGCTGGAAACGTTCGACTTTCAGCTGAACATGTTCAGCCGCATTCCGCCGCAGGCAGCGCCGTCCGCCAGTTCGACTCAAGATGTCAGCTCGGTGGGCAATTTGGCGATCGTCATGGGCCAGTTGCAGGCCGCCTGGAACCGCGGCGATCCGCAGATTTTCGCGACGATGCTCGATCAGATGCGGACCAATTCGCCCGAAAGCTACAATGTCATGTTCACCCAGCGAAACGCCAAATGGGCCAACTGGATCGCCCGGCGCCTGGACAAGCCCGGCACGATCTTTGTCGCGGTCGGCACCGGGCACCTGACCGGGCCGGACAGCATTCAGGCCAAGCTGGCTCAGCTAGGGTTTCGTTCGTCGCGAATTAACTGACGGCTCCCGCCCGGGCGGTCACTCTCCAATCTTGCTTTTGCGCCGCCCGTCGACTAGGGCGCGCCCTTCCCTAGCCATGGTCATCCCTGGAGGCGTGGCGGGGTTTTGCATTGGAGTAAATGAGATGAGCGAACAGCTGACGCTGCCCGCTGAAGCGCGCGAACGGGCTGGCAAGGGAGCCTCCCGGGCATTGCGACGCGACGGACGGGTACCCGCCGTGATCTACGGCGACAAAAAAGAGCCACTGTCGGTGCATGTCGAGGAAAAGCTCCTCGCCAAGATGCTGTCGACCGGCCACTTCATGAATACGATCGTCATGGTCGACGCCGGCGGCGAAGCCCACCGGACGCTGCCGAAGGACGTGCAGTTCCATCCCGTGAACAGCCGGCCGATCCACGTCGACTTCTTGCGCATCGGCGAGCACGCCCAGATTACGGTCGCGATCCCGGTCCGCTTTGACCATGAAGAGGAATCGCCCGGCATCAAGCGTGGCGGCGTTCTCAACATCGTCCAGCACGAGCTCGAACTGGTGTGCGACGCGGCCCACATTCCGGACGAGATCCACATCAGCCTGGCCGGGCTCGACATCGGCGATTCGATCCACATCAGCCAAGTCACCCTGCCCGAAGGCACCAAGGCGGCGATCGATGACCGCGACTTTACCGTCGCCACCATCGTTGCCCCGTCGGCGGTCAAGGCCGAAGAAGCTGAAGCTGCGGAAGCTGCGGCGGCCGAAGCCGAGCCAACCGATGAGGAAGGCGCCGAGAGCGAAGCCGGAGCCGAGGGCGAAGCCGAAGGCGGCGACAAGGACAGCGACAAAGGCTGATCTCCGTCCCGCTCCACACACTAACCAACCGCTCATCCTCCCCGCGAGGGTGAGCGGTTTCTTTTTGCTCCGGCGACACGCTAGGAAGCGCGGATGCAAATCTGGGCAGGGCTAGGCAATCCGGGCGGCAGCTACGCGCTGCACCGCCACAATGTCGGCTATATGGCGGCTGACATCATTGCCGCCGTCTATGATTTCGGGCCGTGGCAGAAGAAATTCCGCAGCCTTATCGCCGAAGGCCGAATCGGCCGACACAAGGTCCTGCTCCTGAAGCCGCAAACCTTCATGAACGACAGCGGCGAAGCGGTCGCCACCGCGTTGCGGTTTTACAAGCGCGATCTCGACGCCCTGACGGTGTTTCACGATGAACTCGATCTGGCGCCGATGAAGGTCAAGGTGAAGACCGGCGGCGGCACCGCCGGGCACAACGGCTTGCGCTCGATCGACGCGCACCTTGGGCCCGATTTTCGCCGCGTCCGGATCGGCATCGGCCACCCCGGCCACAAGGACAAGGTGACCAATTACGTCCTCGGCAATTACGCCAAGAGCGAGATGGAGCCGCTCAGCGACCTGCTCGCCGCGATCGCCGCCGACGCCGAATGGCTCGCCGACGGCGACGACCCCCGCTTCATGAGCGAGGTGGCGCTCAGGTTGCAGCAGGAGTAGCGGCGTTTTTCGCCAGCCGCGCCTTGGCGGAGGCAAGGGCCGCCTGGAAGCGCTGATTGTCACGCAGCATGTCCATGTCCGGATCGCTTTCGACCACTCTGATGATGAAACCGCTCGTTTTCGCCAGCGTTTCCTCGATAAGGTCGAGGGCGAAATCAATTTCTTGAAGCTCGTTCGCCAGGGCGCAGGCGAAATTGTAACGGATATTGAGATTATCCGGATCGATCAACAACGCACGGTCGATCCATTCGCGAGCGCGTTGACGCTCACCCAGGATCGCCAGCCCGGTCGCAACGAGGCCAAGGGCGGCAGCGTTGCTCGGGTCCTGCGCCAATACCCTCTCGGCCTCGTTGACCATCATCTTGGCGGCATCGTGAGCTCGCTGCACGTCGCCTTGGGCGCGATAACAGGTGATGAGCATCCCCCACGAATGGAAATCGCTCTCCAGAATTGAAACTGCCTTTTCGAAATAGTTGGTAGCTTCCGGAATCCGGCGCGTAAGCATGCACTGACGAGCCGCTTCCTTGATCACCTCCCAGGAATCGGGATCGATCCGCAATGCTGCTTCTATTGCGGTATCCGCCTCTGCGATTTTGCCTTGGTCCGAGAGATGGCGCGCCTTGACGCAATAGGCCTCGGCAACGTTCGGATCGAGTGACAGCGCGCGCTCAGCCGCGGCGAGACCGCCATCGCCTTCTCGGCCAAGGCCGAAGCGCATGTTCGCTTGTGCCAGCGCCATCAATCCCCATGCCTGGGCATATTCGGGATCAATTTCGACAGCACGCTCGCAGATGCGAACGACTCGCTCGTCACGCCGCACGTCGCCATGGTTGCCAGTGATCCAATATTGGCGCGCCATCAAATAGAGGTTGTAAGCCTCCGCGCTGGTCGTCCCGCGCTGCTCAATCGCCTTTCTTTCGGCAGGGAGGAGCTTCACCTTGAGCGCGTCGACGATGGCCTTGGATATCTCGTCCTGGATCGCGAAAATGTCGGTGAGATCGCGGTCGTAGCGTTCGGCCCAAAGGTGATCGCCGGTCGAGCCGTCGATCAACTGGGCGGTGATGCGGACACGCCCGCCCGCCTTGCGCACGCTGCCTTCGAGCACGTGGCTAACCCCGAGTTCCTTCGCGACCTCGCAAACATCGATCGAGCGGCCCTTGAACATGAACGCGGAGTTTCGCGCGGTCACCGCCAGCGCCGAAATCTTCGACAGATCGGTGGTGATGTCCTCGCTGATCCCGTCGCTGAAATATTCCTGCTCGGCATCGCCGCTCATATTGGAAAAAGGCAGGACGCAGATCGACAGCCTGGTCGACTGCGGCGCATTTGGCGTGGCCGTTGTGGCATCGGCGGCACGATCGCCGATCAGCGCGGCGACACTTTCAGCGACCTTGCGCCAACCTGGCGTTTGGTCGTCGCCGTCCCAGCCCTGGAGGTCCGCATAATGGATCTGATTGAACGGCATCGGCGGGACCGTTCCGTCAATGCTGATCTGGACCAACGTCCCTGTCTCCCGCGCCGCATCCGCCTCGGCCCGCACCCATTGTGATTTCACCGCTTCCGCCGACCAGATCACGACGACCGCGGCGGCCGCTTTCAATCGCTCTTCGATCACTTCACTGTACGGACGGTGCGCCGGCAATTCATCGTCACGCCACACTGCATGGCCGAGCGATCGCAGCGCTTCAGCAACCTGTTCCGCCTGGGCTTCGGTTGATCGCGCGTACGAGACGAAGACGTGCGGCATCTTCGGAGATTACCCCAATTGCAATGCCAGAGGCCTACCGAGCGCCGCCACCAAAGAGCAAGGAAAACATGTGTTGCGCCGACTTGGTCAGGGACGAAGGTGTATAAGTCTCGCTTATCGGGCGGCGATGGATTTCAATTGGACCATCGCTCTGGCCTGGCCCAACTGGGCTCATGGCAACCTTCAAGCAACATGTGGCGGAAACACCTGCTCCGTTCGACCCGCTCGCCCTCTGTCAGGCGATCACCGCCGCTTACTGCAATTGCTCAATCGCCCGGGTCAATGATCACGAAATCCGGATGAGTGTGATGACCAGCGGCTTTCCCTGGCACCGTCATTGTAATTCCGACGAGACCTTTTTTGTCATCGATGGCGACCTGGTCCTCGAGTTTGAAGACCGCGAAGTGACGCTTCAACCGGGCCAATTCCTCACCGTCCCCAAAGGCGTGCGTCATCGCACCCGGCCGGCCGGCGCCCGCTCGGTCAACCTCACGTTCGAACGGATCGGTACCGAAGCCATCTACGACTGACGATCGGCACAGGGCTTGCGCCAGTCGGGCCGCCACCGCAAAGGGCACCGATGCCCGTCCGCAGCCTCTTTGTTACGCACCTTTACGAGAGCGAAGTGGACTCCGCGGCACTGTTGGCCGAGCTGGCGCATTCGGTTCGCAGCTTCGCGGTGGACGACAATGCCGGCCGCGGCTGGAGCCGCGAGCACCATTACCCGGGCTATACCAGTTATGCGTCGCTGACCGACCTGCCCAAGCGCGACCCCGCCTTTGCCGAACTGGCGCGGCAGCTCACCCGCCACGCGGCCGCGTTCGCCACGGACCTTGCCTTCGACCTGCCGCGCAAGCCCAGACTCGACAGTCTGTGGGTCAATCTGTTGACAGGCGGTGGGCAGCACAGTGGACATATTCATCCGCACAGCATCATTTCCGGCACGCTTTACGTCGAGGCGCCGCCACAATCAGGCGCTATCCGGTTCGAAGACCCGCGCCTGCCACTGATGATGGCTGCCCCTACCCGCCTCGACGGCGCTGCAGCAGAACTTCAGACGTTCGTCAGCGTCGAGCCGCGCCCCGGCCTGCTACTCCTGTGGGAAAGCTGGCTGCGCCACGAAGTGCTGCCGGGCAGCGGCAAGGGCGACCGGCTGAGCATCAGCTTCAATTTCGCGTGAGGCGCGGCTAAGCGCCACCAAACTCTATTCGAGGATCATTTATGGGCTTTCGCTGCGGCATCGTCGGTTTGCCGAACGTCGGGAAATCGACACTTTTCAACGCGCTGACCGAAACCGCGGCGGCGCAGGCGGCGAATTATCCCTTTTGCACAATCGAGCCCAACGTCGGCCGCGTCGCGGTGCCCGATGAGCGGCTCGACAAAATCCGCGAAATCGCCGGCTCGGCCCAGGAAATCGAAACCCAGATCGAGTTCGTCGACATCGCCGGGCTGGTCCGCGGCGCCAGCCAGGGCGAGGGCCTTGGCAATCAGTTCCTCGCCAACATCCGCGAAGTGGACGCGATCGTCCACGTGCTGCGCTGCTTCGAGGGCGGCGACGTCACCCACGTCGAGGGCCGGGTCGACCCGATCGCCGACGCCGAGACGGTCGAGACAGAGCTGATGCTGGCCGATCTCGATAGCCTCGAGCGGCGCGTCCCCAACCTCGTCAAGAAAGCCCAACAGGGCGACAAGGACGCGAAAATCGAAGCTTCGGTGCTCGGCCAGGCGCTCGATCTGCTGCGCGCGTCGAAACCGGCGAGGCTGACCAAGCCCAAGGATGTCGAGGAGCAACGAGCCCTCGATCGCGCCCAACTTTTGACCGCCAAGCCGGTGCTCTACGTGTGCAACGTCGATGAAAGCGACGCGGCACAAGGCAATGCGCTATCGGCGCGCGTATTCAAGCTTGCCACCGCGGAAGGCGCCGGCGCGGTCGTGATTTCAGCCGCGATCGAGGCCGAGATCGCGACCCTCGACGAAGCCGATCGCGCGGCCTTCCTCGCCGACCTCGGGCTGGTGGAGACCGGCCTCACCCGCGTCATCCGCGCCGGCTACCAGCTCCTGGGCCTGATTACCTTCTTCACCGCCGGGCCCAAGGAAGCGCGCGCCTGGACGGTCGAGAAACACGCCAAGGCCCCCGAAGCGGCTGGCGTCATCCACACCGACTTCGAACGCGGGTTCATCCGCGCCGAGACCATCGCTTACGCCGACTTCATCGCCTGTGGCGGTGAAGTCGGCGCCAAGGACGCCGGCAAGATGCGTTCCGAAGGCAAGGAATACGTCGTCCAGGACGGCGATGTCCTGCTGTTCCGCTTCAACGTCTAGGCAGTCGGCCCGACTCTTCTAGCGTTGGCTTTCCCGGTACAGCATCACTGAAAGCAAACCCGTTAGGACAGTTGCGATCCAGCTTACCGCCATCGGCATGATGTGGCTTCCGGCAATAATCTGGAAACCGGTCGCTAGCCGGTAGATATGGATCAGCGCCATCACCAAAAAGATCGCGGCCGCCAAAAGCGTGAATGGTCTGCTTGTGTTCATTGCTCCCTCCCCTGGGAATTGAAGCCGGCAGTGTCTGCCTGTCCAAGCCGCTCGGCAAGCCCCAGCATCAGCAGCACCCAGGCGGCGCCGAATGCCCATCCGCCAACGACATCGCTGGGCCAATGCACACCGAGCATCGGGCGCGTGATACCAACCGCACCCGTGCCGAACAGCGCGACGGGGACTGCGAGATGGCGGAACCGTGGCGGCGCAACGAGCAAGGCGAGGCTCAGGAACACGATCATCGTGTTGGCGGCATGGCCGCTCGGGAACGACAGGTCCCGGACCGTCACCAAATGCACTTCATCCTGGGGACGATGACGGCCGATGCCGAGCTTGAGGAGATCGGCCAACATCCGCCCGATCAACGTCGTGGCGAGCAATAGTAACGCCAGGCGCACCTGTCGCCGGTAGAGCAGCCAGCCAAGGCCAATAAGCGTCAGGGTGACCAGCACCGGCCAACTGCCAAGGTTGGTGATACCAATCACCGCGCCGCGCATTGCCGGGCGATCTGCCGTGTACAGCGCGGCCAGCAATCGGTGATCGAGCGGCCCGGTTCCGGCGAACGCCATCGCCAGCCACAGCGCGGCGAGCGCCGCGACGGTGCCGAAACGCGAGGCGCTCGGGCTGAGCGCTAGAACTTCATCCCCGCGCGAATGCCGATCGTGCGTGGACGGCCCGGAACGATGTGTAGGAAGTCGCTGGTACTACAATTGGCGCCGCAAATGATGAACTTCGACAACTGGTTGCGCTTGTCGAAGATGTTGGTGCCGAACAGTTCGAAGCTCATGTTCCGCCAGTCATAGCCGGCGAACAGATCGACGATCGTCGAAGAGGGCAACTTCCCAAGAACTGCGAGATCCTCGGTCTTCAACGCCACGGGGGCAGAACCCTGGTGCACGACGGCAATCTGGCCATGCGCTTTGCCAGGTCCGACTTCCCAGCTGTATCGGGCAGTACCGGTAATTTTGAATTTCGGGGTTACCGGCAAGCGCGTTCCGCTTGGGGCGGTGATAAAGTCCGGGTCGCCACTTGCATCCAGGCCAGAGCAATCCGAATTACCTCCCGCGAAGTTGCAGATATTCCCCTTGGTTTTAGCGTCGTTATAGGCCGCGGCCCCGTTCAGGGTCAGCCCGCCGGCGACGTAATTTACGTCACCTTCAATGCCGTTGATCGTTGCGTCGCGGCCGTTCTGAACGACGGTGAGACTGTTCTCACCGAGGAAGCTGAACTGGAACTTCTTCCATTGCTGGTGATAGATGGCCCCGTTCAACCGTACTGGACCCCAAGTCGTCTTCCAGCCGAACTCGTAATTGATGAGGAAATCGGGGTTGTAGGGCAGGAGGCCCGGTTGCCGATTGATTCCGCCCGGCCGGAAGCCTTTCGACCAGGTCGCATAGAACAGCAGGCCGTTGCGCGGCTTGAAAGTTCCGTTGAAGCGGTATGTGAACCCGTCACCCTTGCTCTGCTTGGGCTTGACCTTTCCATTCGCAAATGTGCCGACGTTGATACAGGGCGTGCCGTTGAGCACGCCGTCCAGGATCAGCGTCGTGTCGGTGCCGTTCAATTGCGATTGACGCAGCGTATCGCCACTGGTCGTGAAGCATTGAGCGACACCGGTCTTGGTGCTGCCGGCCGCGTTAGGCGGCGGATTGCCGCCGGCGCCCTGGAAGAAGGCGGGATTGCGCCCAAATCCGGCGAATCCGAACACCGTATTGTCGAACTTGTAATAGCGTCCGCCCCCGGTCAGCGTGATCTGCGGTATGACGTCGAAGCTGACTTCCCCGAACAACGCATAGTCGCGATCGATGCGTTCCTGCTTGGTTAGCCAGACCGTCCCGGGACGCCCGTTGACCGAAAGCAGCGACCCAAGCCCATCGACTTTATAGTCCTGAAGGATATCGTTCGACTGGTGCTGATAGAATGCGCCCGCGATGACCCGCAACGGTTTGTCCGCTGGCGACGCAATCCGCAGTTCCTGGCTCAACTTTTTGAAGTTATTGCCGCCGACAATGTACTGGGTCGGATCGACCAGATCCCCCGCATCGTTCTGGAAATAATAGACATAAGCGTTGCCGCCCGATCCTTCGTAGGCAACGTCATAAGCATAGGAATATTCGATATAATCCGATACCCCCGAGGTCGGCCGGTGCATGTAAGCCCCGGCATAGGTGATGTCGAAATTGCCGATCTTGCCTTCGATCGTCAGCGCATATTGGGTGAACTTGTCGCGCGTCGGTTCCTTGCGGAACCGCTGCGTCTGCAAATCACCCAACGGGAAGTCCTCGAAGAACACGCCCTCGGCATGATTGTTCTGGTGCATGATCGTCGGCGTGATCGTCCAATTATCGTCAAGGTCGATCTTCAGCGCGGCGCGACCGCCCCAGATTTTCTGGGTGTTAAAGTTCTTCTTCACGAACGCGCTATTGTCGCGATGGAAGCCGTTGCGGATACAACCGATGATCTCATCGTCCACATCGCGGACCGCAGTGCCGCAATACGTCCGTTCGCCGAAGATATTGTCGATGTAGCCGGCGTCCTGCTGGTAGAACGCGCTGGCGCGGAAGGCCATGCGCGAGCTGATCGGCAGGTTGATCATCCCTTCCAGGCTGCCGCCCACGCCGCCATGCCTGACCTGGTTCAATTCACCGTCGATGCGTCCCGCGGTGACCCCGATTTCAGGCTTGTTGGTGATGATACGGATCGTGCCCGCTTCGCTCGAAGCGCCGTACAGCGTGCCCTGCGGTCCAGCGAGGCTTTCGATGCGGGCAATGTCATAAATGTGGACGTCGAGCGTTCCACCGATGGTCGTCACCGGCTGTTCGTCGAGATAGAAGCCAACCGAAGGCAGAGAGCCAGTATGGTTGCCGTCGCTCCCCGTCGCGACGCCGCGGACATAGACGGTGGTCGACCCGGGCTGCGACGTATCGAAGCTAACCGACGGAAGCTGCTTCGTATAATCCTCGAAGTTCGAAATATTGAGCTGGTCGAGCCGCCGAGTGCCGATCGCCTGGACGCTGATCGGCACGTTCTGCATATTCTCTTCGCGCTTGGTCGCGGTGATGATGATTTCGCTGCTGTCGGCGCCCTGTCCGTCCGGCCCGGTCTGCTCGGTTGGTGCAGGGGCAACGGCGACAGGCGCATTCGCCTCTGGTGCCGGTGAGACGCCGGCCGGTACCGCCGGGTCACTGGCCGCTGCCGTCTGCGCGAGCCCCGGCGTGGCGATGAAAGCGGTCGAGGCGAGCAGCCCCAGCGTGATCGAACGGAAACTATTGGTGCTCATCTTGTCCCCCCGAGCAAAATATGTCGGCATTGCGACAGAGCCGCCAGCCATTGTCAACGGCGAACCGTTACGGATGCGTCCGTTGCATGCGATTGGTCGCTTACCGTTGCAGGAAGGACGCGGGCGCCGCCGGATACGCGTCGAGGATTTCGCCCAATGCATCCTTGAGCGGTCCGAGGAATGGCTCGTATGGCTGCCATTCTTCGGTTGCAGAACGATAAATCGGCTGGCGGACCTGTTCCGCGCTGGGTGTGCGCACGGCCCTCTCGGTTTTATAGAATTCGAGCACCTGCGATTCGAAATCGAGGCCGCAATAATCGAGCAATGCCCTCACCTCCGCCTCGGTATCGTCGACCATCCGCTCATAGATGACCCGGTGAACCCGTCCCGGAATGACCTTATCGACGTGCGCCATCAGCTTCACGTAGCTCGAATAATAGCGGCCGAGATCGGCGAGGTCATAAGTAAAGTCCTGTCCCCGGGCGAAATGTTGGCGGTAATTGGAAAAGCAGCACGATAAGGGATGGCGCCGTGCATCGATAATCTTGGCGTTGGGCAGGATGAAATGGATGAACGGAGCGAAAATCCAATTATTGGGCAGCTTGTCGACGAAGAACGGACGGTCAGTCCGCCGCTGGACCGCGCTTCGACGCAGATATTCCTGCGCAGCCTCGCGCCGAGCTTCGGGCGAGAGCCCGACGGTGTCGGTGGGATAATTGCCGATCGCCGACGCGATCGCCGGAATGTCGGGAAGCTCCGATGTTCCCTCGACCAGGCTGTGCGACGACAGGATTTGTTCGACCAAAGTCGATCCCGCACGGGGCATTCCGACGACGAAAATCGGATCGCCAGCGGGATCGCCGCCGGGGCGCGCGAGCACATTTTCGTCGTAAAGTTTGATGATCCGGTCGACCACCCGAGTCAGCTGACCGACTTTATAGGGATGATAACTGCGCCTCAGCGCATTGCCCTTGGCGTAATGCGCAAAGGCCTCGTTGCTCCGCCCGAAATCGTGGAACGCCTTGCCAAGCGCAAATTCGACATGGAAACGATCGTCGTCCTTGAGGTCTTCGCGGCCGAGCGCAAGTTCCATCGCTGCGACGTCAGCCTCCGAAAAGCGAACCGTCTTGAGGTTGGCCAAACTCCACCAGGCCTCACCCAGCGCCGGATTCAGCGCGATAGCCTTGCGGTACGCCGCGATCGATTCCTGAGCCCTTCCGACAGTCTTCAGCATGTGCCCGTAGGTCAGCAGGACGCGTGGCTGGTGCGGCGCGCGCTCGAGCACTTGGGTATAGAGTTCCAACGCCTGCTCAAAGTCGCCTAGCCGCCCCAATGTCGCGGCCTTGAGGTTGAGATTGCCAAGGCCCTCCGGATCTTGCTCGAAGATGATCTCGAGCAGCTCGAGCGCCTCGGCCGGCCGCCCAAGTCGCCCCAGCACCATCGCGAGGTTGGTGCGCGCGGGCGTGAATTCAGGCGCGATTTCGACCGCTCGGCGAAGCAGGGTCTCGGCATCCTTGAGCCGGCCGATCCGCGCCGCCAACTCTGCCAGCATGCGGATCGCGCGGACGTCAAACGGATCTTCCTTGAGATGCGACTTGAGGATTCGTTCGGCGACGTCGAGCCGGTTGTCATGCATCGCCGCCGCCGCCTCGATCAGGCGCGGATGCCAGCGGCTGGAACCTGGAAATTGCGTTGCCACGGGCAAATCCCTAGCCGGTCATTCGCACTCGCGCCAAGGGCGCGGCGCGGCTATTCGGCGCGAATGAAATATTTCGATGATATCGCAGTCGGCGACTCGACCCTGTTTGGCGACTACGACGTAACCCGCGAGGAGATCCTCGAGTTCGCGCGCAGATACGACCCGCAGCCATTCCATCTCTCCGACGAGGCGGCCGCCAAGACCCATTTCGGGCGGCTGGCGGCGAGCGGCTGGCACACCGCCGCGATGACCATGTCGGTAATCGTCCGCTCTTTTGCCGATGAAGAGCAAGCTGGTCTAGGCTCGCCAGGCGTCGATGAACTGCGCTGGCTGAAACCCGTTCACCCCGGCGACCGTCTGACGGTGCGCGGCGTGATTGTCGACAAGACTCCGTCGCGCTCCAAGCCGCACATCGGCACGATCCGGACCAAAACCACCGTCAGCAATCAGGACGGCGTCGATGTGATGACCTTCACCTCGATCGTCATGATGCTGCGGCGGCCGGACGGCAACGCCGCCTAGCCAGAGCCGGCTATTTTGCCTTCGCTTTGCGGGTTTTCGCTTTGACCGCGGGCGCGCGGGTGATGGTCGGCGCCGTCTTGCGCTTCGCTTCGGCCCAGACCTGCTGATAAGCGAAATAGGCGAGCACGGACGCGAACAACAGGAACATCGCCGCGACCACGCCCCAGCGATGGCGATTTTCGAGCTTGGGCTCGGCCGTCCATACCAGGAACGCGGCGACATCGGTGGCCATCTGCTCGACCGTCGGCGGCGGATTGCCGGGCGCGTAGGTCACCTGCCCGGCGCTGATCAGCGGCGGCGGCATGGCCAGGTTCAAATTGGCGAAATAGGGATTGTAGTGCAGGTTCGCCGGGGTCTTGGCGGTCGGGAATTTCTTGAGCAGATCCGCCGGCTGATTGCGATACCCAGTCAGCAGCGAGTGGACATAAGCCGCGCCACCCTCGCGCGCCTTGGTGATCAGCGACAGGTCCGGCGGCAGCGCATTATTGTTGCCGGCCCGCGCTGCGGTTTCATTGGCATAGGGGCTCGGAAAGGCATCCGAAGGCGTCGCCTTGCGAGTTGCCGGCTCACCGGTTTCCGGGTTGATGCTTGGCACTTCGGTCGACCATTGGTTGGCGATCGCCTTCACTTCCGCCTCTTGGTAGCCAAGGTCCTTGAGGTCGCGGAACGCCACCAGCTTGAGGCTATGGCAGGCCGAGCAAACCTCTTTGTACACCTGGAATCCGCGCTGCAGTTGCTGCCGGTCGAACTTGCCGAACGGTCCGTTGCTGGCCAGCGCGAGGTGCCTGGGTTCGAGGTGGAATTCGCTTTCGGCGGTCGCCGGCGGCGGGTTGCTGAGCGTATTCGAGACCCCGAGGACCAGCGAAATCAGGAGCACGCCGGAAAACGCCAGCCCGGCCAGCAGCGCGCCGCTGCGGATAATCCCGAGCCGCGCAAAGAAAGCGGCAATTGCGGCCGGAATGGCGAAGAGAAAGCCCATGTTGTGCCCCTGCCCTCTTTACTTGCCAGCCGCGGGCTGGCGCCGCGCGGGGCCCGCCGGAGCGGTTTTGTGCGTCTCGCCGTGCAGCACCGCTTCGGTGATCGAATTGGGCAGCGGCAACGGACGCTCATACCTGGCGATCAGCGGCAGGATGATCAGGAAGTGCGCGAAATAATAGGCCGCGGCGAATTGCGACATCCCAACATAAAACGGTGTGGCGGGGGCGCCGCCGCACCAGCCGAGCACCAGCACGTCGAGAACCAACAGCCAGAAGAAGCGCTTGAAGATCGGCCGGTAATGGCCTGAGCGCACTGGCGATGTGTCGAGCCACGGCAGGAAGAACAACAAGAGGATCGAGCTGAACATCGCCAGCACGCCCCACAATTTGGCCGGCAGGATAAAGCCGACCGTGAAGGCGCGCAAGATCGCGTAGAACGGCCAGAAATACCATTCGGGGACGATATGCGCCGGCGTCGCCAGCGGATTGGCCGGAATGTAATTGTCCGGATGCCCCATATAATTGGGCGCGAAATAGAGCGTCAGCGCGAACAGCAGCAGGAAGACGGCGGCGCCGAAGCCGTCCTTGGCGGTATAGAATGGGTGGAACGGCAGCGTGTCCTTCTCATCCTTGACGTTGACTCCGGTCGGGTTGCCCGAGCCCGGGATGTGCAGCGCCCAGATGTGCAGGATGATCACCGCGGCAATCACGAACGGCAGCAGATAATGGAGCGAGAAGAAGCGGGTCAGCGCCGCCTGGTCGGGCGCGTAGCCACCGAGCAGCCAGATGCGGATCGGCTCGCCAACCAAGGGGAAGGCCGAGAAGAAGCCGGTGATGACCTGCGCGCCCCAATAGCTCATCTGCCCCCACGGCAGCACATAGCCCATGAAGGCGGTCGCCATCATCAACAGGTAAATCACCAGCCCGAGCATCCACACCAGCTCACGCGGCGCCTTGTAGCTGCCGAAAAACAAGCCGCGGAAGATGTGAATGTAGGTGACGATGAAGAAGAAGCTGGCGCCATTCATGTGGGCGTAGCGCAGCAGCCAGCCGGCGTTGACGTCGCGCATGATGTGCTCGACCGAATTGAAGGCGCCGTCGGCCGAGGCATAATAATGCATCGCCAGGACAATGCCGGTGACGATCTGGATGGTCAGGAACAGCCCGGCGAGCACGCCGTAATTCCACCAGTAATTGAGGTTGCGTGGCACCGGATAGCCACCGCCGACCGCGCCATAGGCGAGGCGCGGCAAGGGCAGCCGGTCGTCGAGCCAGCGCATGAACGGTGACTTTGGCTCATAGGGTTTTGCCCAGGAAAAGCTCATTGACTGTCTTCCCCTCAACCGATCTGGACGACCGTCGGCGACGTGAACTGATAATCCGGCACTTGCAGGTTAAGCGGTGCCGGACCCTGGCGAATGCGGGCGGCGGTATCATAGGCCGACCCGTGGCAGGGACAGAAATAACCGCCGAACGGTCCGCGGTTCTCGCCCTCGCCAGTGCCCAGCGGGATGCAGCCAAGGTGGGTGCACACGCCCATGGTAATCAGCCAATTCTGCTTACCGGGCTTGGTTCGCTCGGCGAGCGACTGCGGGTCGCGCAGGTCGCTCAGCGGCACCGCGTTCGCCGCGGCGATTTCCGCCGGGGTCAGATTGCGCACGAACACCGGTTGCTTGCGCCACACGGTCTTGATCGCCTGGCCGGGCAGGATCTTGGAAATGTCGACTTCGGTCGAGGCCATCGCCAGCACGTCGGCCGACGGACCCATCTGGCTGATCAATGGAATGGCTACGGCCGCCACGCCGACGCCGGCGAAGCTTAATGCGGCGACATTGATGAAATCGCGACGCCGAACGCCGTCGCCGGTTTCTGCACCTTCTGCGGACTGTTCCAGCGTGGCCATGCTAACCCTTGTGACGCGAATTTCTGCACATGCCGGGAAGGCACGAGGTGGCACCGCCCCTGGAGGCACCGGGAGCGATTGGCGGGCCTGATAGCGGGCGCATCCGGGGCTGCCAAGGGGCGGATTTGGTCAACTGGTGACAGCGGCGGTGGCGCCTTCGGCCCGATGCTCGCGGCGGCCAATAATTGCCGAGCGTAGCATCACCGCGGCGGCGTAGAGCACGACGACGATCACCAGCCAACGGAGCAGCTCCAGGGGCATGGTCTTGACGATGTAGGCGGCGACAAACACCGCCGGAATGCCGCCCACGGCAAGGCCGCCGACGATCCGCAAGTCGATATCGCCGATCTGGATGTGGCGGATGCTCGCCCCCGCCCCGGTCAGCGCCGCGCCCGCCGCCATGATCGGGAAACACAGCCGCGGGTCCATGCCCATCAGGCTCAGCATGACTAGCGTCGGGGCGTAATTGCCGACCCCGAAATTGAGCAAGATGCCAAAGCCGAAATTGGCGGCGATGGCGATGATCATCAGCGTTAGCGGCAGGCTGTTCGCGGTGCCGCCGCCGGGGAACCAGTGGAGATTGGTCATCGCATAGGCCGCCGCCGCCAGCAGCAAGGCGACGGCGACGATCAACTGGATCAGCCACACCCGCGACCGCGCCACCAGCGGCGCACCCAACAGCCCGCCCATCAGCAGTGCAATCACCGAGCCGACCAGCAGGACGGGATCGACCATCACCCCGAGCGCGATCAGAAAAATGGCGGATTCGGCCATCGACGGCGGCGTCAGGCCGACCAGCATCGTCGGCGGGATCAGGCGGTCGGGGACCAGGCGGCGAAACTTGAGCCAAGCGGTGGTCGGCGCGAACGAGCCGATGCCGAGCGTGTCGAAGAAGCTGACCAGGGCGCCAACGGCGGCAGCCTCGAGGTTGGGGACGGCTTTGCGGACAATCGTCGCCCGGATCAGGATGAGTCCGAAGACGAGGATCGCCAGCGACAGCGGCACCAAAAGTGCAATCAACATGGCATTTCCCCCGTTGCCAGCGGCTCTGATCGGCGGACGCTAGAGGATTCTCGACCGGGCCGCTACAGAGCCGCCCATGAACCCACTCGACGATCAGCAACAAGCGGCGCGCGACTGGTTCGAAGCCCTGCGCGACCGGATTTGCGCCGCGTTCGAAGCGATCGAGCACGAGGCCGGCAGCGACGCCGCTTTTGCCTATACGTCGTGGGACCGCGACACGGAGGACGGGCCGGGCGGAGGCGGGATGCGCGGCCAGATGAACGGCACGGTGTTCGAGAAGGTCGGGGTCAACGTCTCGACCGTCGGTGGGCGCTTCTCGCCCGAATTCGCGGCGTCCATCCCGGGCGCCGAGGCGGACCCGAGCTTCTTCGCTACCGGCCTCAGTCTCGTCGCCCATATGGCCAACCCGCACGTGCCAGCGGTCCACATGAATACGCGTTTCATCACCACCACCAAGCGCTGGTTCGGCGGCGGCGCCGATCTCAATCCGGCGATCCCCTGCAAGCAAGACACCGACGCCTTCCATGCCCGGCTCCGCGCCGCCTGCGCCGCCCACGACCCGACGTTCTATCCGCGCTTTGCGAAATGGGCGGAGGAGTATTTCTATCTGCCCCATCGCGGCGTGTCGCGCGGCGTCGGCGGCATTTTCTACGACCATCTCGAAGGCCATTTCGACGCCCATTTCGCCTTCACCCGCGACGTCGGCGAGGCGTTCCTCGACGTTTTCCCCAAGCTCGTCCGGGCGCGCATGGCGACGCCGTTCACCGACGAGGACATGCAGCGGTTGCTCGAATTTCGCGGGCGCTATGTCGAATTTAACCTGCTGTACGACCGGGGGACTTTGTTTGGCTTGAAGACCGGCGGCAATATCGACGCCATCCTGATGAGCCTGCCGCCGCTGGCGAAATGGGCATGAGTTATGATCCGGTCGCGGACGGGGAACTGGCCGCGGTCGTCACTTTCCTCGAGATGCACACCGCGCCGGGCGCTCCTATTCCCGCTTCGCCATTGGCGCTGCGACGAACCGAACAGCCCGACCTCGACGACTATCGCGCCCTGTTCCGCAAAGTCGGGGCACGCTGGCTGTGGTTCTCGCGGTTGATGCTGGACGATGCCGCGCTCGCGGCGATCCTCCACGATCCGCAAGTCGCACTGTTCACGGTGGACGCCGCCAGCGGTGAAGCCGTCGGCCTGCTCGAACTGGATTATCGCCAGGCCGGGCAGTGCGAAATCGCCTTCATCGGCCTGGTGCCCGAACTCGCCGGCCAAGGGCACGGCCGCTGGCTGCTGGCCGAAGCCTTGCGGCTAGCATGGCGCGACGGCGTCACTCGAGTCCACGTCCACACTTGCTCGCTCGATCACCCGGCGGCGCTCAACGCCTATACCCGGGCCGGGTTCACCGCGTTCAAGCGCTCCATCGAACGCTTTGCCGACCCGCGGCTGCTCGGCATCCTGCCAGCCGACTGCGCGCCTCAGGTGCCGCTGGTCGGAACCTTGACCGCCGCACCTTCGCCGCTCAGCTGAACGTAAATCCGCGCCACCATTACCATCAGGGTCACGGAAATCGCGCCGCTGACAATCTGCACGAGGAGGGCAACAAATAGGGCGCCAACGGTCAGAGGCTCGACCCCGCCGAAGATTATTCTGGCCAAAATTCCGCCAATCGCGGTCACCGCCGCGACGGCCACCACCGCAGCGATAATCAGTACCATGAAAAAGCCGAACAGGCGCAACCAGTGCCCCCGCGTCAGCTGCCAGCTGCGGCGCAGGATTTCCATCGGCCCGACGGCTTCGGCGCTCGCCACCGGTGACGTCATCAGCATGCGGATGGCGAACCACAAAACGACGCCGCACAGCAGCAACAGCGCCAGCGCCGCCATGGGCGAGGCGTTGGCCGGCGGGCCGACGACCCTGGCCGCCAGCAAGACCGCCGCGATCAGGACCGGGACCACCCAGGCCAGCGTCGCCGCCAGATAGGCAGGCACCCGCCGCGCACCATGGCGGATCGCCTCGCCGACGGTCAGGCCGGAGCCGATCGCCAGGCGGATCACGGCGAGCTGGCCAACCAGCGCTACCAGCAACGCGAGAGCCGTTAGAACGATCCAATAGCCGGGTTTTGGCAGTTCTCCCGGGGGAGCGAGAGGCGTGGCGATATCGCTGATCACCCCGGGCAAAACAAACAGCGCCAAGGCAATCGTCGTCAGCAAGGCTCCGTCGCGGGCGATTACGGCCCTGGATTCGTCCCATGCTTGTGAAATCGATAATTTGGTCACGGCTGCCCCTCTCGAACTGTTGGGTGCTTATGCGGGCCATGGGCGACGCGTGCAATCTTGCTTGCCGCCAGCGCCCGGCGTGGCCATCTGCTGCCCAGCAATGGACGACATTGACCCCATCGAATGGCTCATCAGCGAAGCCCCTGTGCCCTATGGCGAGGCGCTGGCGGTGATGGAGGGGCGCGCGGCGGCGATCCGCGACGGCAACGCGCGCGAGTGCATCTGGCTGCTCGTGCACCCGCCCTTATTCACCGCCGGCACCAGCGCCTACCCGGCCGAGCTCAGCAATCATTTGGGGCTTCCCTTCCACGCGGCCGGCCGCGGCGGCCGCTCCACCTATCACGGGCCGGGCCAGCGAATCGGCTATGTCATGCTCGACCTCGACCGGCGCGGCCGCGACGTCCGCCGCTTCGTCCACGCGCTCGAAGGCTGGATCATCGCCACACTGGCCGAGCTTGGCGTCGCCGCCCATCGCGCCCCTGGCCGAATCGGGATCTGGGTGGGCGAAGGCCCCGCCGAAGCCAAGATCGCTGCCCTGGGCTTGCGCGTGAAGCGCTGGGTGACGCTCCACGGCTTTGCGATCAACGTCGCTCCCGACCTCACGCATTTCGGCGGGATCGTCCCGTGCGGAATCGCCGAATTTGGCGTCACGAGCCTGGCGGCGCTTGGCAGAGAAATGCCCATGGCCCGCGTCGATGACGCCATTCTCACCAGTTTTGCCAGCTTTATCAATACTTTAGCCAAGACCGACAAAGTGTCTTGAAGGCAGTCGTTGCTTCAGCCTATTGTGCACGCGATTTGGGAAGCGGGAAAACACCGCTCCAGATCGTATAATCTAGGGAGTTTTGAATGCGTGCTCTTATCCTGGTCGCCGGTGCGGCCCTGGCGGTTTCTGCGTGCAGCAGCAACGATGCCGCCGAAAACACAATGAATGTCGACGAGAATCTCGCAGCCGAGAACATCGTCGCCAATGACACGATGACCGACATGAATGCCGCCGACGCCAACATGACCATGAATGCGGACATGAACGCGACGACCGACATGAATGCAGCGGCCACGACCAACAACGCGATGTAATTCGCTTGGCTCTGCCGCAAGGGAGTGCCAACCTAAAGAGGCTGCCGGTTCAACCCGGCAGCCTCTTTTTTTACGCCTCGGCGTTGCAGCATCCCACGGGAGGTATGAATGCGTGCTCTGATCCTGGTCGCGGTTTCGGCCCTGGCGATTGCGGCCTGCAGCAAGAGCGGGTCGGTCGATAATACGACGAATATCGATCAGGTCCTCGCCGCCCAGAATATCTCGGCCAACGATACGACGGCGATCGACGCGGCGACCGACGACGATTCGAACATGGCGGCCGACGTTCAATTCACCGCGAACGCCAGCAGCGACAGCGCGGACAACGCCGCCAACAAACACTAAGCTAGGGCAGCCCGACCAGCTTGTGCGCTTGCAGCGACAGCCGCCAGCGCGGTCGCGCCATGGCGAGCGCGATTGCCGCTTCGACCGCGGCCTCTCGCTCATCGCAATCCATTGGCTGGACGAGAAAATGCGCGAAATCCCAACGCTCCAACTCGGCCGGATCGATCCCCGCCTGCGGCCAGACGAGCTTCAGTTCATCGCCGCTGCGCTGCACCACGTTGGTGCCGGCCTTGGGGCTAACGCATAGCCAGTCGATCCCGGCCACCGCCGCCAGCGTCCCGTTGCTTTCGGCGGCAATGCGGAAGCCCTGGCCGTGGAGCGCGTCGACCAGCGCCGCGTCGAGCTGCAGCATCGGCTCGCCGCCGGTAACGACGACCAGCTTCTCCTCGCCTTCGCCCCAGATCGCCGCGACATGGGCCGCAAGCTCGGTGGACGTGGCGAATTTGCCGCCGCCGGGACCATCGGTGCCGACGAAATCGGTATCGCAGAAATTGCATGGCGCCGTCGCCTGGTCGGCCTCCCGGCCCGACCACAGGTTGCAGCCGGCAAAGCGCAGGAACACCGCCCGGCTGCCCGATTGCATCCCTTCCCCCTGCAAGGTCAGGAACGTCTCCTTGACCGCATAGGTCATGCGTAGACGGTCGGGTCGGTCAGCCCGGCCTCGGCAAAGCCCCTGGCGCGCAGCAGGCACGCGTCGCAATGGCCGCAGTGGTTGCCGTCGGGGGCCGGATCGTAGCAGCTGTGGCTGAGCGCGGCGTCCAGCCCGAGGCGTTCCGCTTCGCGGGCGATGTCCGCCTTGGTCAGGTGGAGGAGCGGCGCGTGGACGGTGAAGCCAGCCCCTTCGACCCCGGCTTTGGTGGCGCGGTTGGCCAGCCCCTCGAACGCGGCGACGAATTCCGGCCGGCAATCGGGATAGCCTGAATAATCGAGCGCGTTGACGCCGATGTAGAGGTCACGGGCGCCGGCCGCCTCCGCCCAGGCCAAAGCAAGGCTCAAGAAGATCGTGTTGCGCGCCGGCACATAAGTCACCGGAATGCCGGGCGCGCCGACCGCGTCCTTGGGCACGGCGACATCGCTGGTCAGCGCCGATCCGCCGAACGCGGTGAGGTCGAGCGGCAGGACGATGTGGCGGTCGGCGAGCTTGGCGGCGATGACCTTGGCGGCATTGAGCTCGACTCGGTGCCGCTGGCCGTAATCGATGGTCAGGGCCAGCACCTCATATCCCGCCTCGCGGGCCAAAGCGGCGCAGACCATCGAATCGAGCCCGCCCGAGAGCAGGACCACCGCTCGCTTCACAACCGAATCCCGAGCCGTGCGCTGAATGCGAACATCGCCGCGTACAGGCCCAGTGTGATTGCGCAGGCGATCAGGATTGTCGGCCAGAATCCCCAACCGGAGCGGAGCATCGCGGGAATGATCAGGAACAGCGGCAACGACGGCAAGACGAACCAGAATGTGCTGGTCGCCTGGTCGGCGATTCGCAACGGGTCGCTGGTGTCGCGCCACAGCCAGATAAGGGCGATTAGGGAAGTCAGCGGCAGCGACGCCAGCAAACCGCCCCAGCCAGGGTTCCGGCGCGCGACTTCGGAGATGGTGGCGATCAGCACGCCCGAGACGACGGCTTTGACAATCAGATAGAGCATTGCCGCCCTCTAATTCGCCTGAGGCGGTAAAAGAAGGGCCGCCTGCTCGGGTGAGCAGGCGGCCCAGGTACCGGGCATACCTGCCCGATTGGGAGGAAAGCGTGCCATCCGGCACAGCGGTTGTTTACGACAGATTGGTTAAACGCACGCTTAATGAGCAGCACATTCTCCGACCCGGCGAGCCTGAATTACGTAGTTAAACGGATAATTTGCGGATATTCCTTGAGTCTCGATCCGTAACGATCGCGGGGTCAGGAGCGTCACTTTGCTCCGCCCGAAGCCGCCATTGCTGCAAGTGTATTCGATGACCGTCGACGCTTCGCTATCGCTGATGACAATCTGCTTGCAGGCTTGGCCGCTATGTTCGACGCGGGCGAGCAGCGCAGTGTCGGGAACGCATTTGCGGACCGAAGCTCCAGAATGCGGCAGACCCTGGATTTCCCATAGGCCGGGGCTGATTTGGTTCAATGCCGAGGGCTGCGCCGCGGCCAGCAGCAACAAAGCTGCACCGCCCGCACCGAGTCCCGCAATCAATCGCCCGTCCCGCATAACCGTCGCATTAGCATGGAAATCTTTCAAATCGGAGTCCCGACCCAAGCTCACGAAACCTCGTCAAGCGCGATCGGAAAACTCGTCGAACAGAAAGCACAATCGACCCGGATGATGCCATCGTCGCCGACCATCGCCGCACGCTCATCCTCCGGGAAACGGGCGATCACCGAGCGGACATAATCGGGGTCGCAGCGGCAGCCCTTGGCCAGGCGCAGGGGTGTCAATGTCCGGACTTCTTCTTCTTCGTGGAACAAGCGCCAGACGAGGTCATCGAGCGCTAATGCCGGATCGGTGAGTTCATCCGCCCGAACCGATCCTGCAAGGGTTGCGACATGCGGCCAATCGGGGTGGTCGAGCCGCGTATGTAGCCGGTCGCGGCCTTCCTCGCCCTCGGGCAAATGCTGGAACAGCAGGCCGCCGGCGCTCCAGCCGTCGTCGCGCTTCTCGGCCGCCAGGCGCACGACGCTCGGAATTTGCTCCGACTGGGTGAAATAACTTTCGGCCGCTTCGGCCAGGCTGCCGCCCTCGAGCGGGACGATGCCCTGATAGCGCTCGTCAGTTGCCGGCTGATCAAAGGTGATCGCCAGATAGCCCTTGCCGAACAGCGAGAATAACGACGGATTTGGCCCCGCTTCCGCCAGCCGGTCGGGATCGTGCCGGACGTAACCGCGCAATTCGCCGCCGAGATAATCGCAGACCAGCAGGTCGACGACGCCATTCTCGGTTTGCGCTTGGAGCGTCGTCTGCCCGGTCGGGTCCTTGAGCTGCGAACCAAGCAAAGCGGCCAGGACCAGCGCTTCGGCGAGCAGCCTCTCAATCAGTGGCGGATAGCCGTGATTTGCCAGCACTTCACTCAGCACCGGCCCGAGTCGCGCCAGCCGCCCGCGGGCATGCCGCGCCGGAATCGTCACGCCCAGCGCGACGTCGGTGGAGAGTGCGGCGGTTTCGTCAGTCACCTTGCTTGCGTTTCTCTTCATGGGGCCGAGGTTCGTTCGTCCTGAGCGAAGTCGAAGGGCGTTCGTGAGGCGGTCGTGCAAGCCAGCCGATGCGGTTCCAGTCGCCGGCGATCAACGCTTCCTTCTTGGCTCGTGTCCATCGTTTAATTCGGCGCTCGAACGCCAACGCCTCTTCTCTCGTCGGCGCCGCGTCATACCAAACCAGCTCGACCGGCCGGCGCCGCCTAGTCCAGTCGCAGCCAATCCCTTGCTGATGTTGCCAAAGACGAGATTCAAGGCGGTCGGTGTGTCCCGCATAATAGGAACCGTCGCTGCAACGAAGGAGATAGACCCAAAATTGCATTGGCGTGGTGCGAGCGCCCTTCGACTTCGCTCAGGACGAACGAGACCTGGGTCCCCTCCTTGAGCAAGAATGTTTTCAAGCTGCGGCCGCCGGCACCTCATAATCCGCGGCGGCGGCCGACAGCGTTTCGATGAATTCGCGGATGTGGCTTTCGTCGATGTTCAGCGGCGGCAGCACGCGCATGACATTGTCACCGGCGGCGACGGTCAGCAGCCCGCGGGTGCGGAGGTAATTGACGAACGCCCGGCTGTCGCTCTTGAGCTTGACGCCGAGCATCAGGCCCATGCCGCGAACGCTGTCGAACAAATGATCATGGTTGGGGATCATCTGCTCGAGACCGGCGCGGAGCCGTTCGCCCATTTGGCGGACATTACCGAGGAATTCCTCGTTGGCGACCACGTCGAGCACCGCCTGGCCGGCGGCCATCGCCAGCGGGTTGCCGCCATAGGTCGAACCGTGGGTACCAATGACCATCCCGGCGGCCGCTTTCTCGGTCGCGAAGCAAGCGCCGAGCGGAAAACCGCCGCCGATCCCTTTGGCGCTGGCCATGATGTCGGGCGTGATCCCGTATTGCTCGTGGGCATAGAGCGTGCCGCTGCGGGCGACGCCGCATTGGACTTCATCGAGCACCAGCAACAGGTCATGCTCGTCACAGGCGGCGCGCAGGCCCGTCATGAAGGCCTGGCTGGCCGGGCGAATGCCGCCCTCGCCCTGCACGGGTTCGAGCAGGAAGCCGGCGGTATGCTCGTCGATCGCCGCCAGCGCCGCGTCGAGATCGTCGAACGGGACCACCTTGAAGCCCGGCAGCAGCGGCGCGAACCCGTCGATCATCTTGGGCTGATCGGTGGCGCTGATGGTCGCCATCGTCCGGCCGTGAAACGCATTCGAGAAGGTAATCAGGTCGTGCTTGTCGGGATTGCCCTTGGCAAAATGATAGCGCCGCGCGGTCTTGATCGCGCATTCGACCGCCTCGACGCCCGAATTGGTGAAGAACACCGTGTCGGCGAACGTCAGGTCGCACAATCGCTGCGCCAGGGCTTCGCCCTGCGGGCTGCCGTAGAGGTTGGAGACGTGGATCAACTTCGCCGCCTGGGACTGGATCGCCTGGGTCAGATGCGGGTGTCCATGGCCGAGGATGTTGACCGCGATGCCGGCGGCGAAATCGAGATATTTCTCGCCCTGCTCGCCATAGAGATAGACCCCCTCGCCGCGAACCGGCCGGACCGGCGAGCGCGGATAGACGGGCATGAGCGGAGTGATGGCCATGCTTGGGCGAGTCCTTCTGAGCTGATCGGTTCGTGACGCGGCCCCGGCGGGCGCCAGTCGCGAGCCTATAGCCATCAGGCCGGCAAAGGAAAAGGCGCCCCGGATT
>NZ_JANMCO010000149.1:0-21876 GCF_031361285.1 Sphingomonas sp. | reverse complement strand
AGCTCGAGCGTGATGCGGGTCATGCTGTCGGCGGCTTGGTGCATCAATTGCGTGCCGACCGGGGCCGAGCCGGTGAAGCTGACTTTGCGGATGACCGGCGAGGCGACCAGCAGCGGGCTGACCAGCGAGGCCTTGCCGTGGACCAGTTGCGCGACCCCGGCGGGGATGCCGGCGTCGGCCAGCGCGCGGAACATCTCGCCGGTGCAGCCCGGGGTTTCCTGCGGCGGGCGCGAGATCACCGTGCAGCCGGCGGCGAGCGCCGCGGCGACCTTCTTGGCCAGCAGATAGAGCGGGAAATTCCACGGCGTGAAGGTGGCGACCGGGCCGACCGGCTGGCGGATTACCCGCGACAATTGCCCGGTCGGGCGGACCAAAGTGCGGCCATAGTCGCGCTTGATCTCCTCGGCGTACCAGTCGAACAATTGCGCGCTGGCGATGACTTCGGTCTTGGCTTCGGCAAGCGGCTTGCCTTGCTCCTGCGTTAGGATGCGGCCGATATGTTCGGCGCGCTCGCGCAGAAAATCCGCCGCCTTGTGGAGGATGGCGCCGCGCTTGTCGGCGTCGGTCGCGCGCCATTCGGGCCAGGCGCGGGCGGACGCGGCGAGCGCTTCCTCGACATCGGCCTTGGTCGCCAGCGGCAGTTCGGCGATGCCGCCGCCGGTGGCCGGATTGATGACGGTGAAATGGTCGCGGTCCTCGCCGGCGCGCCAGCTGCCGTCGATGAACAATTTGAGGTCTGCTTCATATCCCATGGAGCGCCAGATAGGCGCGCCTTGATGCGCCTGCAACGGGCGGCTAGGCGCGGCGGGACAAGGAGAGCGATCATGACCAAGCAGGAACTGGTGGCGAAAATGCAGGACGGGCAGGCGTGGATCGCCGGCAAAAGGGTCAAATTGGACTTCGGCGATCAGGGCGCGGTGATGCTCGACGGCGCGGCGCAATCGGTCAGCGAGGACGATGGCGACGCCGACACCACGATCAAGGTCGGCTGGGACGATTGGCAGGCGATGGCGGCCGGACAATTGGACGGCATGACGGCATTCATGACCGGCAAATTGAAGGTCGAAGGCGATATGTCGAACGCAATGCAGCTCCAGGGGGTGCTGGCGAAGTTGAACAGCTAATCATGCTCAAGCTGTTCTATTCGCCCGGCGCCTGCTCGCTGGCGACACACATCGCGCTCGAAGAAACGCAAGCGGCGTTCGAGCCGGTGCGGGTGACGTTGGCGCAAGGCGAGCATTTGCAGCCCGACTATCTGGCAATCAACCCGCATGCGCGGGTGCCGGCGTTGGCGACCGACCAGGGCGTGATCACCGAGAATATCGCCATCTTGAATTACCTTGCCGACCGGTTCGGCGCCGAAGGATCGGTGCCACGCGGCGATCCGTTCGCGGCGGCGCAATGCAATGAATTGCTCGGCTGGTTCGCGTCGTCGGTGCACATCACTTTTGCGCAAATCTGGCGGGCCGAGCGATTCACCCGCGACGAGAGCGTGCATGACGCGATTATCGCCGGCGGCCGCGACGTGCTGACGCACCAGTTCGACGAAATTGAGACTAAGTGCGGCGACGGCTGGTTGGTGCCGGGCCATTTCAGCGCGGCCGATACCTATGCGCTGCTGCTCTTCCGCTGGGGCCGCCGGATTGGCGAAGAAATGGTCATTTATCCAAAATGGGCGGCGCTTTGCAGACGGATGCTTGAACGGCCCGCGGTTCAGCGAGCCTTGCAGCGCGAGGGGCTGAACGCGGAGGACTTCGCGGCGGGATAGGGAGACGGGCATGCGGATTGCTGTGTTGGCGGGCGCACTGGCGCTGATGGTCGGCACTCCGGCTCAGGCCCAGCAGACCATGCTGGATGCCCGGACGGCGCAGGCGATCGTCGCCGGCTGCGCGGCCCATGCCACGACCAAGAAGCAGAGCCACGCAATCGCGGTCGTCGATGTCGGCGGCCACCTGATCGCCGCGCTCAAGATGGACCGAAGCAGCAGCGGCGCGATGGATTTCTCGATCGAAAAAGCAGTCGCCGTCGCCGCTTGGGGTTTCCCGACGGCGGGTATGGAGGAAGCGGCGACGGGCACGCCAGGTTTCGCCCGCGCGCCGAACGTCGTTACTGTCGCCGGCGGGGTGCCGGTCTGGTCGACCGACGGCCGAACGCGCCTCGGCGGGGTCGGGGCATCGGGCGAAGATCCCAAGGATGACGCGGCTTGCGCCGAAGCCGGCATCCGCGCCTCAGGCCTGCGAACAGCTCGCGCCACCTGACCGGCGCTTGACCGCTGCTGGCCCCGGCGGCAGAGCCGGGACATGCAAAAGATTTATCCCGATGCCGAAGCCGCGCTCGACGGGCTGCTGCACGATGGCATGACCATCGCCGCTGGCGGGTTCGGGCTGTGCGGCATTCCCGAGCGGCTGATCGACGCGATCGTCGCATCCGGGGTCAAGGATCTGACCATCGCCTCGAACAACGCCGGGATCGACAATGAAGGGCTAGGCAAATTGCTGCGGACGCGGCAGGTCAAGAAGATGATCTCGTCCTACGTCGGCGAGAATAAGGAGTTCGAGCGGCAGTATCTGGCGGGCGAGCTCGAGGTCGAATTCTGCCCGCAGGGGACGCTGGCCGAACGGATGCGCGCGGGCGGGGCGGGGATCCCCGGCTTCTACACCAAGACCGGCGTCGGCACGGTGGTCGCCGAAGGCAAGGAAGTGAAAGCGTTCGACGGCGAGGAGTATATCCTTGAGCGCGGCATCCGCGCCGATCTCAGCATCGTCAAAGGCTGGAAGGCCGACGAGAGCGGCAACATCATGTTCCGCAAGACCGCGCGCAATTTCAACCTGCCGGCGGCGACCTGCGGGAAGGTCTGCGTCGCCGAAGTCGAAATCATCGTGCCGATCGGCAAGATGGTCCCCAATTGCGTCCATCTGCCGTCAATCTATGTGAAGCGGCTGATCGACGGCAGTCCGTACGACAAGAAGATTGAGTTCCGCACCGTGCGCGAAAGGGAAGCAGCATGATTAGTATAGCCCTGTTCCCTGGCGAAGGCCGGGGCCCAGGCGGCGCTGCCGCGCCGTTCCTTGTCTCGGACTGGACCCCCGCCATAGCCGGGGAACAGAGTATCTGATGCCCTGGACCCGCGACCAGATGGCGGCGCGCGCGGCGCTGGAATTGCGCGACGGTTATTACGTCAACCTCGGGATTGGCATTCCGACCTTGGTCGCCAATAATATCCCGGCGGGGATCGAGGTCACGCTGCAAAGCGAGAACGGCATGCTCGGCATCGGGCCGTTTCCCTTTGACGACGAAGTCGACGCCGACCTGATCAACGCCGGCAAGCAGACGATCAGCGAGCTGCCGTCGTCGAGCTATTTCGATTCGGCGGCGAGCTTCGCCATGATCCGCGGCGGGCATATCGATCTGACCGTGCTCGGCGCGATGGAGGTGGCGGAGAATGGTGACATCGCCAATTGGATGATCCCGGGCAAGATGATCAAGGGCATGGGCGGGGCGATGGACCTGGTCGCCGGGGTCAAGAAGATCATCGTCGTGATGGAGCATGTGTCGAAAAACGGCGACCCCAAGTTCATCCCCGAATGCACGCTGCCGCTGACCGGCAGGAACGTCGTCGACATGGTGATCACCGACCTGGCTGTGTTTCACCGGCCGGACCATGCGAGCCCGTTCAAGCTGATCGAAATGGCGCCGGGCGTGACGGCCGAGGATGTTCGCGCGCAGACCACCGCGCATTACGAGGAATGAGCTCGGACGCGTTCACGCCCAAGCTCCTCACCGTATTTCGCGAAGGCTACACGGCGGCCCGCCTGCGCGCCGATGTGCTCGCCGGCCTGACCGTCGCAATTGTCGCTTTGCCGTTGGCCATGGCGTTGGGGATCGCCAGCGGTGCCTCCCCGCGCCAGGGTCTAGTGACGGCGGTCATCGCCGGCTTCCTGATTTCGGCCCTGGGCGGGTCGCGGGTCCAGGTCGGCGGCCCGACCGGTGCGTTTGTGGTGGTCGTCGCCGGGGTCATCGCCACTTATGGCTTTGATGGCTTGCTGCTGGCGACCTTCATCGCCGGCATCATGCTGATTATTGCTGGCTACTCGGGGCTCGGGCGGCTGATGAAGTTCGTGCCAATGCCGGTCGTCACCGGCTTCACCGCCGGCATCGCGGTAATTATCGCATCGAGCCAGATCGGCGATTTCCTCGGGTTGCACACGGGCAAGGTTCCGGCCGATTTCATCGACAAATGGGGCGTCTATTGGCGCGCCATAGGGACCGTGAATTGGACCGCCGTTGGGCTCGGCGCGGCGACACTGGCGCTGATCATCGTGCTGCGCCGGACGGTGCCGCGGACCCCGGCCTATTTGATTGCGATCATCGCCAGCGCCGCGGCCACGGTGTGGTTTGGCTTGCCGGTGGAAACCGTCGGCGAGCGTTTTCCAGCGATGCCGGCTGGCTTGCCATTGCCGCACCTGCCGCACCTGTCGCTCGGACTGGCCCGCGAAGTGCTGCCGAGCGCCTTCGTCATCGCCTTCCTGGCCGGGATCGAAGCGCTGCTGTCGGCGACGGTCGCCGACGGCATGACCGGCCGCCGCCACCGTTCAGGCCAAGAGCTGGTCGGAATGGGAGTCGCCAACATCGCTTCGGCGGCCTTTGGCGGGCTTCCGGCGACCGGCGCCATCGCGCGCACCGCGACCAATATTCGCGCCGGGGCGCAAACGCCAATGGCCGGCATCTTTCACGCGGCTTTCCTGCTGCTGTTCATGCTGGTGGCCGGCGGCCTGCTGGCAATGGTGCCGATGGCGGCGCTGGCGGCGGTACTGCTGATGGTCGCTTGGGGGATGAGCGAGGCCGATCGCTTCGTGGCTCTGGTGCGCACCGATGCGGGCGAGCGGGCGCTGCTCATTCTCACATTCCTGCTGACTATCTTCGTCGATTTGACGGTGGCGATTGGGGTCGGCGTGACCTTGGCCGCTTTGTTTTTCATGCAGCGCATGAGCGAACACGCCGGCCTGACCGCAGTCGATACCGCCGAGGAGCCGGGGCTGCGCGACCAGTTGCCCAACGGAGTCGAAGTGTTCCGCTTTACGGGGCCGATGTTCTTTGGCGTCGCTAGTGAAATGCTGGAAGGCCTGCGCCGCGCCGGCGAGCGGCCGCGGGCAATCATCCTGCGCATGGAACAGGTGCCTTATGTCGATGCCACCGGAGCCAACGCGCTGGAGACCTTCGTGCGGCAGGCGCACGGTTCAGGAACCGAAATCTGGATGAGCGGCCTGCAGCGCCAGCCGCTTCAATTCCTGATGCGAATGGAGCCGCGCTACGCGGGTGCGCGCCGAGCGTCGACCTGGCAGGCCGCGTTGAAGAAGGTCAGGCAAGCATGATCGCGTTGGCGCGGCTGACCTTCGACGGTATGACCGCACGCGAGGTCATCGACGACAGGCGCGTGCCTCAAGGCAGGAGAATTGGCATGGGTAGACTGTCTCGGTTTCTTCTTGCTGTGGCTTTCACCGTCGCGGGCGGCTGCAAGGCTTTGGAAGCGCCGGAGAATTCGGCGACTCCGGTCACCGCGCAATCAGCGACAATCACGTTGACCCGGCTGGATTGCGGCAGCGCCCTGATCAAGGATTTCGACGCTTTCTTTTCCGACCGGCCGGGCCTCTATCCGAAGGGCCCGCGGCAAATCACCGACAGCTGCTATCTGATCCGCCACGGCGACCAGCAGATGATCTGGGACACCGGCTTCGCGGCGGGGCTCAAGGGCCAATCCAAGGACCTCGGCCCCCTTGTCATCCATCTCGACACAACGCTGGCCGAGCAACTCGCGCAGGTTGGCCTCAAGCCCGCCGACATCGATATCGTCGGTATCAGCCACATGCATTCCGACCACACCGGCCAGGCAGCCGAGTTCCCCGCCGCAACGTTGCTAATCGGCAAGCAGGATTTCGAAAAGTCCGCCGGCAAGGATGATCCGTTCGGTCCGTGGCGCGGGGCGGGCAAATCGGTCACATTGTTGACCACCGACCAGGACGTTTTCGGCGACGGCAGCGTCGTCGCGCTGCACCTGCCCGGGCACACGCCCGACCACCTCGCCTTGTTGGTCAACCTCAAGTCGGGGCCGGTGCTGCTGACCGGCGACCTCTATCACTCGGCGATGGCGCGCGAGAAGCGTGGCGTGCCGCCGTTCAACACCAGCCGCGAAGAGACTCTGGCGTCGATGGACCGGTTCGAGGCGCTGGCGAAAAAAATCGGCGCCAAAGTGATCATCCAGCACGAGCCGGCGGACATCGCCAAGCTACCGGCGTTTCCGAAGGCGGCGAAATAGGTGAAAGCCCTGCTCTCCGACCAGCCGGGCGGGCCGGCAACGCTGCGGATCGCCGAGCTGCCCGATCCCACGCCGGGTCGTGGCGAGTTGCTGATCCGAGTGCGGGCCTGCGCGATCAACTTTCCCGACGTGCTGATCATCGAGGACAAATATCAATTGAAACCGCCGCGGCCGTTCGCGCCCGGCGGCGAGGTCGCGGGTGAGGTCGAGGCTATCGGCGAGGGCGTCGAGGGTTGGGCCGTCGGCGACCGAATCATTGCGGTGCCGGGCTTTGGCGGGCTGGTCGAAAAGATCGTCATTCCGGCGAGGATCGCCTTCCGACTGCCGGTCGAGCGGAGTTTCGAGGACGGCGCGGCGCTGTTGCTGACCTACGCAACCTCGATCCACGCGCTCGCCGACCGCGGGCATTTGCAGCCGGGCCAGACCCTGCTGGTGCTCGGCGCGGCCGGCGGGGTCGGGTTGGCGGCGATCGAGCTTGGCAAGGCGATGGGCGCCCGGGTCATTGCCGCGGTCTCGTCGGAGGAGAAAGCGCAGGCGGCGCGCGAGGCCGGGGCGGACGAGGCGGTGATCTATCCCACCGGACCGTTCGATCGCGACGGCCAAAAGGCGCTGTCCGAGTTGTTCAAGGGCGCGGTCGGGCCAGCCGGGGCGGACGTGATCTTCGATCCGGTCGGCGGCGATTATGCCGAGCCGGCCTTGCGCAGCATTGGCTGGGAAGGGCGCTACCTGGTGGTCGGTTTCCCGGCGGGTATTCCTAAGCTGCCGCTCAACCTCACTTTGCTCAAGAGTTGCGACGTGTGTGGCGTGTTTTGGGGCGCGTTCGCGATGCGCGATCCCGCCGCTAACGCCGCCCACGTCGAGCAATTGTTCAAATGGTGGGATGAGGGCAAGATCGCACCGCGGATCAGCGCGACCTATCCGCTGGAGCGCGCCGGGGAGGCGATCACCGCGATCGCCGAGCGCCGCGCGATCGGCAAGCTGGTAGTGACGCTAGGCAGGTCGTGAACAACAGCGACGAATTCAGCTGCCAATTCCCAACCGTCCCGCCGGGCGCGGTGTTTGTCGCGGCGGGGGAGGCGTTGCTGGTCTTTCCATCGGTAGCGGCGGCGATAGGTTCGCTCGAAGTGATCGATGTAGTTGAGGGGCTCTATCCGGTCGCTTACGGCCCGCGCGGGGAGCCGTATTGCCTGAGCTGCGAAGCCAATGCCGTGACCATCGAGCGGGTCGGGGAGTCCAGCCGGCCGGACGCGCTGAAAGTGCTGCTCCTCCGGCACCTCGAGGCGTGCGAAGACCCGGCCGATGCGACGCAGCCGTTGGCGGACATCGTCGCGATTGCCTGGTCGATCGAGCGTGATTTCCGGCTGCGGAATGAGCCTTCTGGCGATCGCTTCGGCGCGCGCATTCCCATCTGGGGCGGAGTCGCGCTGGTCCTTGGGCTCGGCGCGATCTGGTATTTCGGCTATCGCTGATCGCGATCGGCGAGCGGGTCGTCGAGCTTTACCGGGGCAGGGCTTGAAGCCAGCCGACAATCGTCGAGGCAAGCGCAATCCGGTGGTCGGAAAATGAATGGTCGCTGTCCATCTCAACCGCGGTCACGCGCCGGTTGCCGGCGCGGCGTAGCGCTGCTGTGGTTAGCCGGTTCGCGAGTGCGCCACCATATGTCGCAGTAACGGTGAGGATCGGCAGATGCGGCAGCTGCCGCGCAGCTACGACCAGGTCCCACTGGGCCCTTTTGGCGACCACCTCGTCGGCTACGCTCGCGGGCGTTGCGCCGTGCAGCGAATTTCCGAAGTCATCAAAACCATTGATCAATTCCTCTCGCGTCGTCGCGCCCTTGCTCGTTCCATGAGCAATATTCCAGGCGTCGATGAGGATTAAACCATCAAGATCGCGCGCGCCGATGGCGGTCATCATCGCGGTCGCACCGCCCATCGAATGGCCGGCGAGGGCGAGATGGCGACCATCGATTCCGAGCTTGCCCGCTTCGGGCGAGCGGGCGAAATCGAGCGCGGCCCGGGTGTCATCCATCGCGTTTGCTATGGAAAAGTCGCCCGCTGATCCCCACGCGCCGCGGTAGGTGAAGGTCAGGACGTCCCAGCCGCTGCGGCGGATGGCCTGGGCGAGATCGAGGTTGCGCTCATTGCCGGGCAGTCCGTGCATCAGGATCACCGTTGGATGCGGATCCTTGCCCGAGGCTTCGAACAGAACCGCGTTCATGCCCAGGCCGTGCGAGGGAATGAGCAGCTGCTGGTTGTGGGTCGGATAGCGCACGTCGCGCACCGGATCGCTTATGACTGCCCGGGCCGTAGGGGCGGCCAGGGAGCTGGCGGGGGCGAGTGCGGTCAGCACCATCGCGGCAATTACAAATGGCCTGCGCATCACCTTCTTCCTCGCCGATATCTTGCGGCGAACGTAGCGAATCCAGCGGACCTGTCCATCGCCGCTGGACGGGAGCGGGCTGCGCTCCTATTTCGCGGGCTAAGAGCGACAAGGGAAACGCATGACAACATTCGACGATCGCGAGCGCGCTTTTGAGAGCAAATATGCGCATGACGAGGAGCTGAAATTTCGGGTGATCGCCCGGCGCAACCGGCTGCTGGGCGCCTGGGCGGCGCGGCAGATGGGCTTGTCCGAAGCCGAGGCCGACGCTTACGCCAAGGATGTGATCCGCGCCGATTTCGAGGAAGCCGGCGAGGAGGATGTAGTGCGCAAGCTGCTCGGCGACCTGACCGCCGCCGGCGTCGATACCGATGACACCAGGATCCGCGAGGCGCTCGCCCACAAAGAGGCCGAAGCGCGGCGGCAGGTCATGGACCAGACGAACCTCTGATGCCGATGGCGGCGGACGACATCGAACGGCTGATCCGGGATGCGATTGCGGACGCCGAGGTGACGATCACCGACCTGGCCGGCGACGGCGACCATTATGCGGCGCGGGTGGTGAGCAAGGCGTTTGCCGGGTTAAGCCGAGTTCGCCAACATCAATTGGTCTACGCCGCGCTGGGGACGCGGATGGGGAATGAATTGCACGCGCTGCAGCTGACCACTGCAGCGCCACAGGAGATGATCAGTGAGCCAAGTTAAGGACCGGATCGCCGCCATTGTCAGCAAGGACGACGTGGTGCTGTTCATGAAGGGCACGACCTTGTTCCCGCAATGCGGTTTTTCGAGCCGCGCGGTGGCGATCCTCGACCATCTCGGCGTGCCGTTTGAAACCGTCGATGTGCTCCAGGACCCGGAGATTCGGCAGGGCATCAAGGCTTATAGTGACTGGCCGACCGTCCCCCAGCTCTATGTGAAGGGCGAGTTCGTCGGCGGATCGGACATCATGATGGAGATGTTCGAGAGCGGTGAATTGAAGCAGTTGGTAGGCGAGGGAGCCGAATAGCCCATAATGAAAGAGGGACGGTGTGCGGGACCAGAGAACCGCTGCACCGTCCCTCTCATTTGGCGTGGAACCAAAGTGGACGGGGCTAATATTGCAATGGCCGTGCCAATTCACGAAAATGACTGTTTTTAGCCGTTTTCTAGTAAAAGGATCGGGAGCTCGAGTGGCGAACCGTAAAATATACCGACAGTTTGACCACTCAGCGACGAGGAATGGCACTTTGTTCGCCGTCTCGGGTTGGACAGCAGCATGAGCCGCGATGATCCCAATGTGCTCGGTCCGCTCGGCGCACCGCGGCTATTCTGTGACCTGACCCAGAGCTGGTCCGAGGTCGGCGGCGGCATTCGCACCTATTTGCTGCACAAGCGCCGGCATATTCTCGACAAGACGCCGCACCGCCACCTGATGGTGATCCCCGGCGCGCGCGATGAAGTCATCGACGAAGGCCGCGCCATTACCGTGACCATTGCCTCGCCGCATGTTCCGGCCAGCCCGAATTATCGGCTGCTGCTGCGCACCGGCGCCGTGCGCGACGCCCTGGAGCGCTTCCGGCCTGACCTCATCGAGTGCCAGGACGCCTATGTCCTGCCATGGGCGGCGCTGGGTCACCGCAAGCGGCATCCCGAGACCGCTTTGGTCGCGGCCTATATGACCGATTTCCCGACCGTTTATGTCCAACGGCCGTTTCGCAAGTTCATCGGCAATCCGCTCGCCAGTGCAGCCTCGCGCCTCTGCTACCGCTACTGCGGCAATCTCTATCGCCGTTTCGATGCGGTCTATGCCTTGAGCGAAAATGGCGGCGCGTCGAAGCTGCGCGCTTATGGCGTTCCCAATGTCGACGTCGTCGCGCTGGGCGCCGAACTGGGTGATTTCGGTCCCTCCCGCCGCGACCCTGCACTGCGCGCCAAGCTTGGGGTCTGCGACCACCAGCCGGTGCTGATCTATGTCGGCCGGCTCGACGGCGAGAAAAAGCCGGACGTAGTGGTCGAGGCGTTCCAGCGCCTACCGGCCGAATTGGGTGCCCGGCTGGTGCTGATCGGCGAAGGCCCATTGCGCGAGCAAATCAACGCGATCGGTGATCCACGAATTGTTGTGCCGGGGTATTTGAAAGACCGCGCCGAGCTCGCCAAATGGCTGGCCAGTGCCGACATCTATGTTTCGGGCATGGCCGACGAGACGTTCGGTATATCGATTATCGAGGCGCAGGCATCCGGCCTGCCAGTCGTCGGTGTCGCCGCCGGGGCAATGATCGACCGGGTGAGCGACCGCATTGGCCGCCTCGGGCCGGTCGGTGACAGCACGGCAATGGCGCGCAATATCCTCGCGGTGTGGAACGGCGACCGCGCGGCGATGCGGGAGGAGGCGTTCCAGGAAGCCCGCCTGTTCAGTTGGGACCGCAGCATGGAAGCACTGTTTGGCCGGGTTTACCCCGCCGCGCTGGACCGCAGCGCCGGCCATCGCCGGGTTCCTGCCGAGTTTGCGGCGTCACTAGTCAAAGCCTGACGGTCGTGGTCAAAGACTGACCAAGAGTTAAACCGCGGTTCAGGACCGGGGCTACAAGCCTGTGGTCGACGCTGGCGGCACAATTGGGACAGGCCGGGACATGAGTATTGTGCGGGAGTTGATCAGTATCGGATTGGCAGCGGCCCAAGCGGTCGCGCCAATCGCGCCGGCCCCGGGCCCACCATCGTCCAACCCAACGACGGTGGTTCGGGCCGATGGCTTCAACCTTGGCGCCAAGCCACTCAACGAAATCAGCAAGGACCAGGCCAATACGCTCCGTTCGCAATGCGGCGACCGGCGCTTCGAGGCCAGCGCTGAAGGCTTGATCGATGGCGAGATGAAACGCCGCACGATGACGCTGTGCGCGGCCCCAGGCGACAGCAACGCCCAGTGGATTTCGAAACTCGCCAATGCGGTCCTGTGGGTCAAAGCGCAGCCTGGCCTGTCCGACCCCGTCAAGGCCAAGCTGGTTGCCGACCTGCAGGGCGAGATTGGCCAGTTGGAAACCGTCGCGCCGGCGCGGGCCCGCTCTTCGGGCGCATTGTCCGCGGCGGACGCGCTGGTGTCGACCGTTCCGCCGATGCCATTGCCATTGCCAATATCGACCATGTCCGGGGCAACGATGTTGGCGCTGGCACCGCCGCTGGTAGCGAGGCCACCGCTGTCGATTCGCTGCCTGGTTCTGGGCGAGCGGGGCGGCGGCACGACCTGTGGCAGACTGACGCCGGATACCGTGTTCGCGGTGCACGCCGATGGCAATCTGGCCAGTCCGGTAACCCTGCGGTTCATGCGCCGGGGCGAGCTGCGAGCGGAATCATCCGTTGCAGCCCTGCGGCAAGGGCAAATGCTGCGCTTGAAGCTGCCGTCGCAAGTTTGCGTCGGGGTTGCCCACAGCAGCGTTGAAATCGAAGTCATGGCCAGCCAATTGGGTTCCGGAAAAGTCTCCCGGCTCGCCGACAAGATTGGGCCGTTCAACTTGCACTGCTAACTCGTCGCCAGTTCGGATTGCGGGCCGGTCGGTTCATTGGCCGTTCAGCTTACGATTACAATTGTAGTCGAATGAAAAAACCCACCCGAATCAGCGAAGCCGAGCTGCAGCTGCTGCAGCTTTTGTGGGAAGAATCGCCGCTTGGTGCGACCGAGATCGCCGACCGCGTGCCAGCCGGCCGGGACTGGAGCCTGGCGACGGTCAAGACCCTGTTGTCACGGTTGCTCGCCAAGGGTGCGGTGTCGGCCGAAAGCGAAGGGCGCCGCTTCCGCTATCGGCCCGCGGTCGACCGTGAAACCATCGCCGGTGGGCAAGCCGATCGCCTGGTCGATCGGTTGTTCGGCGGGCGCGTGTCGCCATTGGTGGCGCAGCTCGCCGACCAGCGTGAGATCGACCCCGACGACCTTGCCGAGCTCGAAGCGCTGGTTCGGAGTTTGCGCAAATGATGGCCTGGGCAACCGGCACCGGCCTTGCCGTCTCGGTCCTGATCGGCCTGGTGCTGCTGGTGCGACGCCCGATTGCCCGGACGTTTGGCGCCCGGGCGGCGTACGCGTTGTGGTTAGCGCCTGGATTGCGGGCGGTAATGCCAACCTTGCCGGCGGCGGCCGTGCCACTTCCGGCATCGTTGCCGATGGGATCGATCCACACGTGGGTCGTGCAGTCGGCCTCGACGGACGCTGGCTGGCTAACTCTTCCGGTTGCCCTTGGCGGCATGTGGTTTGGCGGCGCGATCCTATTTCTCGGTTTTCACGGTTGGCGGCATTATCGCTTTCTTGGACGGGCGCCAGCGCAGGGTCGCGCGCTAGATGTCCCGGGCGTCCCCTATGATGTCGTCGCGCCCGCGCATGTCGACGGACCAATGGCGACCGGGTTGATCCACCCGTTGATCATCGTCCCGATGGATTTTGAGCAACGATTCAGCGTCGACCAGCAACATTTTGCGCTGTGGCACGAACAGCTTCACCATCGCCGCGGCGATATTTGGGCGAGCGCCGCGGCGCTAATCCTGACGTCGTTGCTGTGGTTCAATCCGCTCGCTTATCTCGCTTTGGGAGCCTTTCGCCGCGACATGGAAGCGGCTTGCGACGAACGTCTGCTCGCCGATGCCGGCCATGCTGTCGCGCCGGCTTACGCCGAAACCATCCTGCGCTGTGCGGCGCGACCCGTTCCGCGCTCGCTGTGCGCGCTGACGACGATCGATGAACTGAAAGGGAGACTGAACATGCTCAAGACCAATCATGGACGCGGCCGGCGGCTGGCCGGACTGCTGCTCGCTGGCGGAGTTTCGATTGCTGGACTCGCGTTATCCGTGCCTGCCGCCGCTGACGACGGGGTCAAGCAACAAGAGTTCACCAAGAAGATCGTCATTCATGGCGGTCCAGGCGGCAAGAATGGGGTCGAGAGCGCGGACTCCGGCGATCTCGAAAAAATGGGCGCCAATTGCGATGGCGAAAAAGTCGAGCTGTCGGCCGACGGCGGCGGCGCGGACAAGAAGCAAACGGTCAAGTTCTTCGTTTGCGGCAAGAAGGGCGAAGGCCGCACCGAGCTTGTCGCCGCTCTTGAAAAGGCCGCTGCAAACCTCGGTGAGGAGGACGACATGGACCCGGCCATTAAGGCCGAGCTGCAGGCCAAAATGCGCGCCAAGATCGAGTCGTTGCGCGCCGGCGGTTAGCCGCTTTGCATTCGACCTATTTTGCATAACGGCGGGCGTCCGTGGCACAGGCAGTGCCGTGGACGCCCCTTATGCCTTGCTTGATCCGATCGAACCCGGGATTGCCCGCGTGCTGGCGCATAATCCGTCGGCATTCACGTTCACTGGCACCCAGTCCTATCTGGTTGGCGACCGCGAGGTCGCGGTCATTGATCCTGGGCCCGACTCTGCCGAGCATTTGACGGCGCTGGTCAAGGCAATCGGCGGGCGCAACGTTGCGGCGATCATGTGCACGCACACCCACCGCGACCACAGCCCGGCGGCCAGACCGCTGGCCGAGGCAACGGGCGCGCCGATCATTGGCTGCGCGCCGCTGGCGCTGGAGACGGCGGGGCCGCGCGCCGACGCCGCGTTCGACGGCGACTACCGGCCCGATCGCGTGCTCGAGGACGGAGAGGCGATCGAAGTTGACGGCCGCCGACTGACTGCGGTCGCGACGCCGGGCCATACGTCCAACCATCTATGCTTCGCCGACGAAGCGTCGGGCGCTTTGTTCACCGGCGACCATGTGATGGGCTGGTCGACCACGGTCGTCTTTCCGCCCGATGGCGACATGGCGGCTTATATGGCCAGCCTCGCCAAGCTGCAGCAGCGCGACGACCGCATCTATTATCCGGCGCACGGGCCGGCGATCCACAATCCGAGGCAATTGGTCCGCGGGTTCATTGGCCACCGGATGCAGCGCGAACGGCAGATCCTGTCGCTGGTTGAGGCTGACCCCCGGACCATAGGCGAGATCGTCGCGGCCGCTTATCCGGGTTTGGATCCACGGCTTACCGTCGCCGCCGGCGGATCGGTCTTTGCCCATCTGCTGGACCTCGCGGCACGGGAACTCGTTGTTCACGACGGAGAGACATGGAAACGCGCCAACCCATCCGCCTGACCCGGTCGCTGGTCGCTGTAGCAATTGCGGCCGCGCTGCTGATTGGCGTCCTGATTGGCGGGGTCGCCGGGCTGAGCAAGCTGCTGTTCGGCGGCGGGCCCAACCCGCAGACGATCGCCTCGTCGAGCCTCGAATCGATGCGCGCCCAGAACCGGCTGGTGGCCTTCGTCGCGCGTTATGTCTCGGTCACCAGCTCGCGCCAGGCGCGCTTCGGGTTTTCCGCCGAGCGCACGCTGATCCTGCCCGGCGACGTCCGCTACGAACTCGACCTGGCCAAGCTCCAGCCCGAGGACGTGCGCTGGGACAAGGCCACGAATACACTGCGCGTTCGGCTGCCCGACATCGAGATCGCCGGCCCGGAAGTCGATCTGGCGGCGAGCCGAGAATATGGCGAGGGCGGTGTGCTGGCTGCGCTGACCGACGCCGAAGGCGTGCTCGACAAGGCCAACCAGGCGCGTGCCGTCGCCGATTTGCGCCAGCAGGCGATGGCCGAGGTGCCGATGCGGCTGGCGCGGGACGCCGCCCGCAATGCGATCGAGCGCAGCTTCGCGATGCCGTTGAAGGCGGCGGGGATCGGCGATGCCAAGGTGATCGCGCGGTTCGCGTCGGAAGAGCAGACGGACAATCCCTCTTATATCGACCAGTCGCGGTCCTATAATGAGGTATTGGGAGAGACGCGCGCCAAGGACGCCGCGCAGGGGACACGATGACGACGCAGCCGCAAAGCTTGAAGGGCGTCGACCTCCTCGCCGAAATCCAGCGGCTGAAGGTCGAGCGCAACGCCGTGATCCTGGCGCATTATTACCAGAAGCCGGCGATCCAGGACCTCGCCGATTTCGTCGGTGATAGCCTCGATCTGTCGCGGAAAGCCGCGGCGACTGACGCCGACGTCATCGCGTTCTGCGGCGTCCGCTTCATGGCCGAGACGGCCAAGATCCTGAGCCCCGAAAAAATCGTCATCCTGCCCGACATGGACGCCGGCTGCAGCCTCGAGGATTCGTGCCCGCCCGATCAGTTCAAGGCGTTCCGTGAAGCCCATCCCGACCATATCGCGCTGACCTACATCAATTGCTCGGCGGCGGTGAAGGCGCTGTCGGACATTATCGTCACCTCGTCGTCGGCGGACATTATCCTCAAACAGATCCCGATGGACCAAAAGATTATCTTCGGGCCCGACCGGCATCTCGGCGGCTATCTCGCGCGGCGGACCGGGCGCGACATGTTGCTGTGGCCGGGCGTGTGCATCGTTCACCAGGCGTTTAGCGAGACCGAACTGCTGAAATTGAAGGCCGAGCACCCGGGCGCGCCAGTTGCCGCGCATCCCGAGTGCCCGCCGCACATCATCGACCATGCCGATCATGTCGGCTCGACCCGATCGATCCTCGAGTTCACGCTGTCATCGCCGGCCAAGACCATCCTGATCGCCACCGAGCCGCACATCATCCACCAGATGGAAAAAGCGGCGCCCGACAAGATTTTCATCGGGGTCCCGGGCGGCGACGGCAATTGCAACTGCAACATGTGCCCGTACATGGCCCTCAACACGCTCGAGAAATTGTACGTCGCTCTGCGCGATTTGAAACCGCGGATCGAGCTGTCGGAGGAAGTCATGGCCGCGGCGCGGATACCGCTGGAGCGGATGCTTGAGATGGCCGGCCGGACGGTCGGCCAGGGCGACGTTGGGAGGCCGCAGATCAGCGGAGACTAAGCGCTATTGTTGGCCCGCCGCAGCGAGCCTTTTCAGAAGCACGTCGAACACCGCCGGATGCACCGGCCGTTGAAACTCGAGCCCGGCCGCGAAGCCATCGACCCAGCAGACAATGGCCTCCAGAGCTTCCAGCCCTTCGAACTTCACCCAGACGATTTCGTCTAGTCGTGGACGTTCGACGAAATCCACCTTGCACCCCTCCTGGGAGACGTCGTGGACATTGGCGCGATAATTGTTGTGGCCCGATCGCCTGAGCGACACCTCGGCTTCAAGGCCGACCCTGGCGCTCTTCCTAGGTGTCGGGTTCGTTGCGCCGCCGGTATCTGATGGTATTTTCATTAAAAGGACGCCCCGCCGCCCGTATGGCGTAATCTATCGCGGCCACCGGTGAACTTGCAAGTGGGACGCTAGCTGCGCCGAGCCGCACCGATAGTCGGTTCGCCCGAACTTCCCAGCCGGGCATCGTCCGCTATTGTGGCGTTTTACCGGAGACCAGAATTATGGGTTGGCTGATTGGCCGCGCCGAAGCCGTGTCGAATCCGCAGGCAGCGAAGCAGAAGGCGCTGGCCAAACTGCGGCATTGCGCCGAACTCGACGATCCCGAGAGCCTGGTCGTGCCAATCCTGGTCGACGCCTTGTTGCTGGTCGAATCGCTGCGCGGCGCGCGTCACCAGATCACCTTCGTTCCCGAGCTGATGCAAAGCGTCGACGCCTTGCTGCGCGAGCTGACGATCATCGAGAAGACTCATGAGTGGGTCGAGCCCTGACGGGACGTGACTTCGCCGCCAATGGTCGCGGTGCCGGCGTGATGCTTGTCGAGATGGCGCTTGATAATGCGCAAGTTGCGGCTGTTGGAGCGGAAGAAATAATCGGGGATCGCGCCGACCCACGGGATCAGGCCGAGCAGGAAATCAGTGCCGACATTGCCCGCCATCCGCGTCATCGCCCATTTTGACATGCCAAGGTTGCGCGCTTCCCAGATCATGTAGCTGCCGAGCGCCGCCCCGGCGAGGTCGCCAACCACCGGCACGAAATCGAGCAGAACGTCGAGCCCGACGCGCTTGTTGGTGCCGGGAATGGCGAAGGCGTTTTCAAGCAAATGCTCCATCGCTTCGACTCGCTGCCGAACCGAGTGCGGATCCCCGCCGAAACCAGGGAAAGGCAGCTTCCCACCGGATTGAATCACCATCATCGAGCGCCTTCGCGATTGAGCCTCTGGTCGAGATCAGTCAGCGTATGGATGCCGAAGCGGTTCCCTGCGAAGCCCTGGATGCGTCCTGACACCAGCGCCCAGCGGATCGGCGCCGCGATTGGAATGAACAATTGCAAATCGTCCATCTTGCGCGCCGCTTCGGCCAGCAAGGCGCCGCGTTGCGCAGCGACCGGCGCGGTTCGGGCCGCTTCGAGTAGCGGATCGACTTGTTCATCGCAGATGGGTGCCACCTGGCAGCGAAACTGGCGCAGGAACCAGGCCGGCGATGGCGATGGCGCTACCGCATCGATCAGCTTGAGGTCCGCGGGCCGTCCGTTGGCGACGCGGACCAGCTTGATGCCGAACAGGCCCCAGTCGGCAGCTAGCCGCTCGAACAGCTGCTGCGCGCCCGGGCCGTCGGGCAAAGCAATGACCAGCGTCGGTCGATCATGGCCCAACAGCCGGTCGGCCGCGGTGACCAGATTGCGTTGACGGTCGGCGATCGGTGTCGCCAGCCATGGCGGCGCGACCGGGTCCGGGACACCTTCCAACCCCGCTTCGAGCAGCGTCGCGCGGCCGACCAGGCCGGGCACGTCGAGCGCCGCGATCAAGGCGTCGCGATCGATCGCCTGGGCCAGCAGTTTCCGTAACTCCGGATCGGCGAGCGGACCGCCCTTGCGCGCCGGCGCCAGGCCAAACAGCCCGGCGACCGGGTCGAACTGCAGCGTATTGCGGGGGAGCTTGATGCGGCGCGCAACAGGCAGCTCGGCAAAGGTGCCGCCGAGCACCATGTCCACTTGGCCAGCGGCAAAGGCGTGTAAGGCCGCAGGGGCGATCAAGCCCTGCAGCCTGACTTCTTCTTTCCGGCCTTCCTCGCCGTCGGGACCGGGTACCTTGCGGCGGAGCAAGAGGAAGTCAGCCGGCGGCTGCCCGGCCAACTGGAACGGACCGCTGCCCTGACCAATGCGGACCAGGGCGAAATTGGGCTGGGCGAGCAGTTGCAGCAGGTTCGGGCGCGGCGCCTTCAAGCGGATTTCGAGCACGCGGTCGGTCATCGCGACGATCTCGTCGACCGCGCCCAACGTATCTTTGAGCGAATTGTTGCTGTTGCCGGCGATCTCGCGTCGCAGAATCCGGGCGACCTGGTGGGCGGTGACCTTGGTACCGCTGGGCCATTCACCCGACGCGAGGCGGAAGATGTAGCTCAGCCCATCGTCGCTGACGTTCCAACGCTCGGCCAGGCCGGGTTCGATTTGGCCGCGGGCGTCGAACTGCACCAGCCCTTGCGCAACGCTGTTGAGCAGAACCGCATCCGATGGCGTAACCGGCCCGGTGGCCGGGTCGACGATTTTGGGCGTGGCGCCAATCACCGCGACCTTGACCGCGCCTTCGGGCTGGCGGTTGCAGGCAGACGGGATGGCGGCGAGGGCGACGAGCAATGTCATCGCCAAGGCGCGCCGGAGGGCGGGCGGCATGGCCGCTCGTTTAGCCGCAATCGAAGGTTCAGCAAACGTCTGGATATATGCGCGGGACTGTTTTACTAGACTAAGGCAGTTGGCATTCCCCGCAAGAAGGATCGTGGGTGGCGGACAGGGACGGAATCTGGAGCCGCGGCGGCGTTCATGTCGAGGAATTGCCCGACCCGTTCGCGCCGGTCGTCGCGCAACCGGGGCTGGGCGCGGAACCCGTCGAAGCAGCGCCGAAGCCCAGACGCCGCCGCCGCCGCATCATTGTTTATGCGATTGCCGCCGTTCTGCTGGTGACCCTGCTGTGGCTGATAGTCACCGCGCCACTGTCGCGGGCGCTGCAGCCGCTCGACGATCCGGCGCTGTTGCTGTTGTCGCAAGAGGGCATTCCGATTGCCCGGCGCGGGGCGATCAAGGAAGCACCGGTCGAAGCGTCGAAGCTCGATCCGCTGACCCCGGCGGCGTTCGTCGCCATCGAAGACCGGCGATTTTACCGGCACTGGGGGATCGATCCGCGGGCGATCGGCCGGGCGATGGTCGCCAACATGTCGGCCGGCGGGGTGCGCCAGGGCGGCAGCACGATCACCCAACAGCTGGCCAAGACCAGTTTCCTGTCGAACGATCGAAGCATCAAGCGCAAGGCGCAGGAAGTGATCATTGCGTTCTGGCTCGAAGCCTGGCTGACCAAGGACGAAATCCTCTCGCGCTATCTTTCCAGCGTCTATTTTGGTGACGGCGTTTATGGCTTGCGCGCCGCGGCCAAGCATTATTTTAACCGGGGGCCAGACCAACTGAACCTGGCGCAGTCGGCCATGCTGGCTGGCCTGGTGCAAGCGCCGTCGCGGCTTGCCCCGACCCACAATCTCGCCGGCGCGCAGAAACGCAGCCGACTGGTGCTCGGGGCGATGGCGCAAACCGGGATCATCAGCGTCGCGCGCGCTCGCGCGACCGTGTCCGCGCGCCCGGTCGTGCAAACGTCGAAAGTCCCGACCGGCACCTATTTTGCTGATTGGGTCGCGCCGTCCGCGCAGAAAGCGTTCGAAGCGGAATTTGGCGAGGTCAGAGTGACCACGACGCTCGATGCCGATCTCCAGCGGCTGGCGGTGCGGGCGGTCGGTCGGGCGCCAATCGGCGCTTTTGATCAAGATGAAAGGGCGCAAGCAGCGCTGGTGGCGATGCGGCCCGACGGCCGCGTCGTGGCGATGGTCGGGGGGCGCAGTTACCAGGACAGCCCGTTCAATCGCGCTACCCAAGCGCGTCGCCAGCCGGGATCGGCGTTCAAGCTGTTCGTCTACCTCGCGGCGATGCGCGCCGGCTGGACCCCCGACAGTATCATCGACGACCGGCCGGTGACCATCGGCGGCTGGACCCCGGTCAACAGCGACGGCGTCTATCGCGGGCCGATCACTTTGCGCGAAGCTTTCGCCCGATCGAGCAATGCGGCGACGGTCCGCCTGTCGGAAAGCGTCGGGCGGGCCAATGTGCTGCGCGCCGCGCGCGAACTCGGCATTTCGAGCCCGTTGCCGGGCGGCCCCAGCGTAGCGCTGGGCAGCGGCGCGGTCAGCCTGGTCGAGCTGACCTCGGCCTATGCCGCGATTGCCAGCGGTCGCTACCCGATTGCGCCGCGCGGGCTGGCAGCGGACGGACAGGACCAAGGCTTCTCCAGCTATTTCCGGCGCGGCGGTCGGCTCGACGAACGCCGCGATTGGGCGCCGATGCTCGATTTGCTGTGGGAAGCGACCAACAAGGGCACCGGGCGCCGCGCCGCGCTGGCCGTGCCGACCTTCGGCAAGACCGGTACCTCGCAGGATAACCGCGATGCCTTGTTCATCGGTTTTGCCGGCAATCTGGTGGTCGGCGTGTGGGTCGGACGCGACGACAACAAATCGCTGGGCAAGATCAGCGGCGGCACGGTGCCGGCGGACATCTGGCGCAATTTCATGGTCCCGGCGCTGAGCATCGACGGTCGCGCCGGCCCGCCGCTGCCGCAGATGTTCCGGGTCCCCGCGCCGCCGGCGCCTGTGCGCCACAAACAAAAGAAGAGCCCGCTGCCCGCCGACTGGAGCGACGGCACCCGCGGGTTGCGCGACCTGGTCGACCAACTCGACAGGCTAATCGAGGACGCGAGTAAGTAGTTTTCCTTATTCATGGTTAAAGTCCGGAAACCTCTCGCTTTAAGTCTTTCTCAATCCTCCGGGGCTAATTCCACATTCAACCTACGCGAAACGGCTGCGCAGGTGGGGGGACTTCGATCCCTAGTTGAGTGGAGCCTTAAGGAGACCAGAGATGGCCAAGTTTTTGAAACTGATTCGTAACAGCGAAGGCGCGACCGCCATTGAATACGGCCTGATCGCCGCCCTCATCGCCGTTGCGGCGATTGGCGCGATGACCAGCATTGGTAGCGCGTTGAACAAGACCTTCACCAACGTTGCGACTGCCCTCTAAGGCATAACAACGGTGAAAATGGGCGGCGGCGTCGAAAGACGCCGCCGTCTTTTTTTGTGCCTGCGGCGGAAGGAGCGTCGAATGACGGCGCCTTCTTATTGTGCTTGCGGCGGAAGTGGCGTCGAGGGGATGGTGGAGCCGAGGGGGATCGAACCCCTGACCTCTGCAATGCCATTGCAGCGCTCTCCCAGCTGAGCTACGGCCCCGTCCGTTCGCGCCTTTAGGCGAACTTCATCCCACTGAAAACTCGAAAATCCACGCGCGAAGCCGGCTAGGCTT
>NZ_JANMCO010000141.1:0-1916 GCF_031361285.1 Sphingomonas sp. | reverse complement strand
ATCCACGGTGCCAAGTGCCCATACGGCTCACCATCGGCGGTCACGCTCAACTTCCAACGCCGCGGCGACGACTGGGCTACGGATGGAGGGCGCTGGTGGGCCACGTACGCCAAGGATCAGAACAAAGGGCCGATGGCAGAGACGGAGATTGTTGCCCCCCTCAATGCGAAGTGGACGTCCGTTCAAAATATGACCGCGAAAACCAACGCGATCGAGTTTGCCGCGGCTAAGGCGAATGCTGACCGCGTGGGCTTCACTTTTGCTAACTGCGAGGGCTTCGGCCACGGCGCTAGAGCGACGGTTCCAGTCAAGTTCGTAGTGACACGCTTCGAGGTGCTTTAGCACTGATGTCCGCTTTGGGTGGAAAGCAGACATTCAGCGAGTGCGTGGATAGAGTGCATGCACCGCGGGTAACGCTTCGAGCTCGGCCGCCGCAATTCTGACTTCTTCCCGGAGCCTGTTGACTGGACCAAGCTGGCCGAGGTCGGCGACTTCGACAGCGCCTACCTCCACCTCCACGAAGGCGAGCCGGCGCTGGCCTGATCAGGCGTTGGCGCACGCATATTGCAGTTCGGCTTCCCCGATCGAGCCGGCGACGGCCGCCCGTCCGTCGCTGCGCCAGTTCGGATAGTCGATGCCATTCATCACGTAGAGCTTCAGGGTGTAAAGGATCCGATTGTTGCAGTCCGCGGCCCGGTCGCCCTTGCCGCCCGTGTCAGACGTATAATAGACCAGGCCGTCGGCTCCCCGGCGGATGCTGTCCTTGTCGACCGCGGCCCACATCTCATTCTCTGCGTCATCGAACACCGTCACCCAATTCTCGGCAGCTGCCTGGCCGGCGCAAAGGCCGACCGCCAGTCCGATCAGGATTTTTTCCAGCGTCATGGTGCCCCCACGGTTTGAGATCCGTGGCCGATCGATGGGCTTGCGGCCCCGTGATGACAAGCCATTGCCCGCACCGGCCTCCGCCGCTAGCTAGGCGCGGCCAATTCCTTTTGGGCCCCCGTGGCGGAATGGTAGACGCGCTCGACTCAAAATCGAGTTCTGCAAGGAGTGTCCGTTCGAATCGGACCGGGGGCACCATCATTCAGGAATTCCAAGCCCGCGCTGCACCGCGGGGCGGGCCAGGCCGCGTTCGAGCCAAACGCCGACATTGCCGAATTCGTCGAACCCGACCAGCTCGCGCGCTTCGTAGAAAGTGATCAGATTGTTCACCCAGCCGAGCAGCGAAATGTCGGCAATCGAATAGTCGTCCATCACCCACTCGCGACCCTCGAGCCGCCCGTCGAGCACGGCCAGCAGGCGCCTGCTTTCCTCGACGTAACGCTGGAGCGGCCGCGGGTCCTCGATCGCTTTGCCGTCGAAGCGGTAGAAATAGCCGATTTGGCCGAACATCGGCCCGACCAACGCCATTTGCCAGAACAGCCACTGGGTGGTCTCCCACCGGCGGATGGGATCGCCGGACAAGAACTGGCCGGTCTTGCCGGCGAGATAGAGCAGAATCGCGCCGCTCTCGAACAGCGCCAGCGGCTGGCCGCCCGGGCCATTGGGATCGATGATCGCCGGGATCTTGCCGTTCGGGTTGAGCGCCAGATATTCCGGGCTCCGGGTGCCATCCTCGCCAAACGGGATGCGGTGCCACTCGTAGGGAAGGCCGGTTTCCTCGAGCATGATCGACACCTTGACCCCGTTCGGGCTCGGTTGCGAATAGAGCTGCAACCGGTCGGGATGCGACGGCGGCCAGCGGCGGGTAACTGGAAAATCGGACAGGTCGGTCATCACTTGCTCCGGCGGCGGCCGCTGGGGAGCGGAAGTAAGGGTCGGCCGCACCCGCAGCAAGCCGCTAGCCCAACCGCCGCGCCGCAGATATGATGCCGGCATGGACGCTCGGACCAGCAAGGATAAGGGGCCTCAAC
>NZ_JANMCO010000122.1:0-19189 GCF_031361285.1 Sphingomonas sp. | reverse complement strand
GCGCAGGCCCAGTGCGAGCGCCTTGCCGGTGACGAACTTGGTCTGCGGCATCGGCCCTTCGGCGGCGTCGACCAGCAGGATAACGCCGTCGACCATCGACAGGATGCGCTCGACCTCGGCGCCGAAATCGGCGTGGCCGGGGGTGTCGACGATGTTGATATGGGTGGAGCTTCCGTCAGGATTGGGCCAATCGACCGAAGTGCATTTGGCGAGAATGGTGATGCCGCGCTCTTTTTCGAGGTCGGTCGAATCCATCGCCCGCTCCTCGACCCGCTGGTTGTCGCGGAAGGTGCCGGATTGGCGGAACAGCTGGTCGACCAGCGTGGTCTTGCCATGGTCGACGTGGGCGATGATCGCCACGTTGCGAAGTTTCATGATCTATTCTCGGGAAAAGAGGTCGCGACGCCCTAGCCGAAACCGCCCAATGTTGCAATGCAACATGGCCCCCTGGCCGCGCTCCTCGCCACGGCGACTTACCAGGCCGGCGGCGCCCGCCGGTTGCGGTCGAAATAATCGGTGGGAACCTGCGGATTGATCCGGCGCGCGAGCACGCGGTTGGTGGACAAGGTTTTGCCGGTCGCCAGGTCAACGTCTTCATTGCGGTGTGAAGCGACAATACCGCCGATCTTTACGAAATCGGAGAAACGGCTTTCAACCGCCTTCTTGGTCATGCTGACATCGGGATGATAAGCGCGTTCGTCGCGGCGGCGCACTGCTTGCCAACTCACCGGATCGACAAAGAAATAGCTGATGTGGCCGGTTGCGTAGCGCACCTCCACCACCGGGTAGGTTATTCCGTCGATCACTTCGGGCGGCATCAGCGCCAACTTATGCCCGCGCTCGGCAAAGCGATGCCAGCCGAACAAATGGTTTTCGGCGCCGTGCGTCAGGGCGTTCGACGCGCCGGTCGCGACACTCGCCTGCGGCCCATTGCGTCCCAGGATCCAAACGCCTTGTGTATCGACGCCCTCCGAGCCCGCCAGTTTGCCGTCGGCATAGACGTCGATGCGGACCAGGCCCGCCACGGTCGCGGCATAGTGGCCGTTGACCTTTTGCCCGCCCTCATCGATTTCCACATCAACCGCGATCGCGTGCATGGCATCGAGCGCCGCCGCGCCGCCGCGTGCTTTCGTGTTGCGCCGGATCACCTCGTCGAGCGTCAGCGCCGCCGGCGCGATCCGCAGGGGCGCACAGGCCGCGGCGGCGCCAACGGCGATCAGCGCCGCACGCCGTGTCATGTGAAACTCGAAACCCGCCATTGCCCATCCTCTTGCAAACCTTGCCAAGGTGCTTGCCGAATGTCGCTCGTGCAGCAAGGGCATGGCGGGTAAGAAATAGGTGAGAATTGCATCGCCTGCTGGGGAGTGCCGCCAATGTTGTGGAGCCGGATGGATTTGCCCAGGGCCAAAGCAGGCACGGTCAACACCAGGACGCTGCGCATCGACGTCGGCGAGCGCCGCGCGACGGTGGGCGGCCAGCCGATCGCCCTCAGCCCGTTGCTGTGGCGGCTGTTGTGCCTGCTGGCCGATCACCCGCACAGGCTGGTGACCCGCGCCGAACTCAAGCAGGCGCTGTGGCCTTACGCTGTACGGATAGACACCGAGCGTCGCCTCAACACGGCGGTACGATCGCTGCGGGCGGCCCTGGGCGATGATGTCGGAGCACCGCGCTACATCAAAACAGAGCGAAGCTACGGCTATCGCTGGGTCGGTGGAAACGAGGCCATGGGGCGCCGCACCATGGCCCCCGCGCTCGCGCTCGTTTCTGCCGGCCTGATGCTGGTGGCGATGACCACCGCATGGTCGGCTCGTCCGCAACAACCCAGCAACCTTGGCGCGGTTGTTCGTGCCCAATCCGCCGTCGAGGAGTGGCGTGGCTCCCCCACTGCACGGTCGCTGGCCAGCGCGGAAGGTGCCGTTGCCCAAGCCGGAAGCCCGGCGGCCGCATCACCGACGCTGCTGGTGCTTAAGGCCGAGCTTGAACTTGGCGGACGCTGGAACTGGCGATTGGCCGACCGCGATTATCGCGCGGCACTGAAGCTCGAACCCGCCAATGCGGATGCCCGGCTGGGACTGGCATGGCTGGCCGTCAATCGCGGTCAACGGTCCGCCGCCCTGCGCCTGGCCGGCCAGCTGCTGACCGACACCGTCTTGACTGGGGAACGGCGAACCGAACTTGGCTGGCTATTGATCCGCGCCGGGCGCCCCGACCTGGCAACCAATGCTTGCGGGATCAACAGCGGCGCCAGCATCAATCGTCTATCTTGCGCCCATTCTGCTCTCGCCGCGCTGGGCCGGATGAACGACGCCCGCTTTGTCGCGCTGCAACTGATGGCGAGCCTGCGGGCAGCGCCCAGCCAGATGGCCCACATTCGCGCGCTGCCGGCCAACGCGGGATATGCGGAATTCCTCCATTGGCGGATTGCAAATTTCCTGCCGGCACGGGCGACCTGGTTTCAGCGGGCTCAGATATTCGCCGATGCCGGCCGCCGCAACGAGGCGCTCGACAGCCTGGCCCGGTCGGTAGCGGCGCATGAACCGACGGCCATCAAAATGGCATCGACGCCATCATTCGAAATGTTGAGCGCGGAACCGCGGTTTCGACAGCTGACACACGCGATCGGATTGCCGCCCGCGGCTTATTCCTAGCGTTCGAGAATTTCGAGCGCGCGCTCGATTGCGCGCAGCTCGCTGTGGGCAAGGCGGTCGAGCTGATTCTCCAGCGCGTTGCCGGTGGTTGGGCGTTTTTCCAGTTCCCGCCGCCCCGCTTCGCTCAACCGCATGGCCAGCCGCCGGCGGTTGGTTGGGTCGGGCGCGCGATCGACCAGGCCGGCTTTGACCAGGCTCTCGATCGAACGGCTGACGGCGGGGGCGCCGCGACGCACGGCCGCTGCAACCTGTTTCAGCGTCGCCGGTTCGCGTTCGCCGAGCGCCAAGAGCAATTTGCGCCGGGCGCGATCGGCCCGCTCGGCGGGTCCGTCAGCGATGTAATTTTGTGCGATCGCCGTAAAACGCGACGCCAGTGCGGATGGTGTTGATCCCCCGATCATGCTTGTAGAATAACAATTGTTCGCGGCGATGCAAAGTTCGCATTACACAATCCAGCGGTGAGACGAGATATGACCGACATGAGCGCCCCTTCCCGCCTGCCCCGCAACGTCTGGATCCTTGGCTTCGTCAGCCTGCTGATGGACCTGTCGAGCGAGATTTATCACGCGCTGCTGCCCTTGTTCATTACCGTCACGCTCGGCCTGCCGGTGGCGATGGTCGGGGCGATCGACGGCATTGCCGAGGCGACCGCGTCGTTCGCCAAGCTCGCCTCCGGCCGTCTCAGCGACCGCAGCCGCCGCCGCAAACCGTGGATCCTTGCTGGTTACGGGCTGGCGGCTTTGTCCAAACCGCTATTTCCCCTGGCGTCGGGCGCCGTCGAAGTGATGGGCGCGCGGTTCGCCGACCGGCTTGGCAAGGGCATTCGCGGCGCGCCCCGCGACGGCATGATCGCCGACGAGACGCCGGCCGCAATCCGGGGCCGCGCCTTCGGCCTGCGGCAGTCGCTCGACACGGTCGGAGCGATGATCGCGCCGATCGCCGCGGTCGGACTGATGATCTATTTCGCCGGCAACATTCGTACGGTGTTCTGGATTGCCGTGATTCCGGCGGCGCTGTGTTTCCTGCTGGCCTGGCTGGCGCTCAAGGAAAACAGTGCTCCGCGCCCCGAGGGACAGCCGCGCGCGCCATTCTTCGCCGGCTTCCGCGAGATCAACCGGCCGACCCGCCGGCTGATCGCGGTCGGCTTCTTGTTCACGCTGGCCCGCTTTTCGGAGAGCTTCCTGATCCTGCGCGGGTTCGACGTCGGGCTGTCGGCGACCTTGTCGCCGCTAGTGCTGGTAGTATTCAACCTCGCCTTCTTCGCCCTCGCTTATCCGGCCGGCGCCTTGAGCGACCGGATGAGTTCGAAAACCATCCTGATGTCGGGCATGGGCGTGCTGATCGTCGCCGATGTCATCCTCGCGCAGCCGATCGGCCTCGTCGGCCTCGGCATCGGGGTCACCCTGTGGGGCGCGCATATGGCGCTGACTCAGGGCATCTTCTCGCGCCTGATCGCCGACAGCGCCCCGCCCGAATTGCGCGCCACAAGCTTCGGCGCTTTCTACTTCGCCAGCGGAATCGCGACGTTGCTCGCCAGCCTCGGCGCCGGGCTGCTGTGGGACCGCGACGGCGCCCGCGCGACCTTCTTCGCTGGCGCCGGGCTCGCCGCGGTGGCGATGGCGATGCTCTGGCAGCTGCCGGATGAAAAAACGCGCGTTACCGGGTGAATTTTTCTCCAGCGGCGGCTTTGTCGAGCAGCAGCTTCGAGAAGCTGAAATCGCTGCCCATGCGCTGCTCCTGGCGCTTCAGACCGTCGACGATGGTGGCAAGGCCCTCGCTGTCGGCCCAGAACATCGGCCCGCCGCGATAGACTGGCCAGCCGTAGCCATAGACCCACACGACGTCGATATCCGAAGCGCGCTGGGCCATCCCTTCCTCAAGGATTTTCGCGCCTTCGTTGACCATGGTGTAGAGGGTGCGCTCGATGATTTCCTGGTCGGAGATATCGCGCCGTTCGACGCCCTGCTTGGCCGCGAAATCCTCGATGATCTGCTGCACGACGGGTGATGGCGACGGGCGGCGCTTGTCGTCATAATCATAGAACCCAGCGCCCTTTTTCTGCCCCCACCGGTCGAGGCTGCACAGCGCGTCGCGGATGTTCTCGATGCGCGCAACATCGCGGTGCCAGCCGATATCGACGCCCGCTAAATCAGCCATCTGGAACGGCCCCATCGGCATGCCGAATTCGACATGGACGCGGTCGATCTGTTCGGGGCTGGCGCCTTCGAGCAGTAGCTTGGTCGCCTCGACCTGGCGCGGCATCAGCATCCGGTTGCCGATGAAGCCGTGGCAGACGCCGGCGACGACAGCGACTTTGCGGATGCGCTTGGCGATGGCCATAGCGGTCATCAGCGCGTCGGGCGCGGTCTTGGCGCCACGGACAACTTCGAGCAATTTCATGATGTTGGCTGGCGAGAAAAAGTGCATGCCAAGCACATCCTGCGGCCGCGAAATGCTCGCCGCGATCTCGTCGACGTTGAGGTAAGACGTGTTGGAGGCGAGGATCGCCCCGGGCTTGGCAATTTTATCCAGCCGCCCGAAAATCTCTTTCTTGACGGCCATGTCCTCATAGACCGCTTCGATGATCAGGTCGCAGTGGGCGAGCGCCTCGAAATCGAGCGTCGGGTTGAGCAGTCCGGTGGCCTTTTCGACTTGCGCGGCGGTCAATTTGCCCTTGGCGGCGCTGGCCTCGTAATTCTTGCGCATGACGCTGGTGCCACGGTCGAGCGCGTCCTGGCTCATCTCGACGATCGTCACCGGAATGCCGGCCGACAGGAAATTCATCGAGATGCCGCCGCCCATGGTGCCGGCGCCGATGACGCCAACGCGCTGCACGTCGCGCGGCTTGGTGCCCTCGGGCAGATTGTCGATTTTCGCGGCCTTGCGTTCGGCGAAGAAGAAATATTGCTGCGCCCGGGCCTGAACGCCGCTCATCAGCTCCATGAACAGCTTGCGTTCTTCGATCACGCCTTCGGAATAAGGTTTGTCGAGCGCCGCCGAGACCGCGCGGATATTGGCTTCTGGCGCGTCGAAACCGCGGAATTTGCGGGCGTTGGCCTTACGGAAATCGTCGAACACGGCGGGGTTGGCGCGCGCTTCGGTGAGACGATCCTCACGCTCGGACGATTTGGGCAGCGGCCGGACGTCGCGGACTTCTTCGGCATAGCCGACCGCATGCGGCACCAGTTCGCCCTCGATCAGGCGGTCGACCAGCCCGCAGGCAAACGCCTCGCCAGCGCTGATTGGGGTGCCGGTGGCGCACATTTCGAGCGCGTGACCAACCCCGGCGACGCGCGGCAGGCGTTGGGTCCCGCCCGCTCCCGGCAGCAAGCCCAATTTGACCTCGGGAACGCCCAATTTGGCGCTGCCCACCGCGACTCGATAATGGCAACCCAGCGCGATTTCGAGCCCGCCGCCGAGCGCGGTGCCGTGGATCGCCGCAACCACTGGCTTGGAGCAATTTTCGATCGCGTCGACCACTTCGGGCAGCCACGGCATCACCGGCGGCTTGCCGAATTCGGTGATGTCGGCGCCGGCGAAGAAGGTCTGGCCTTCGCAGGCGATGACCACCGCCTTCACCGCCTCATCGGCTTCGGCCTGCGCGATGGCCGCCACCAGCCCCTGGCGGACGGCCGCACCGAGCGCGTTGACCGGCGGATTGTTGGACGTGACGATCAGCACGTCGCCGTGCCGCTTGGTGGAGATGGGATCGGTCATGCTGTCACCTGCTGGTTGCGCTGATCCGCTAGGCGGCGCCCCCCGGGCTGGCAAGGGCTAGCGGGCGGTTGTTTTAGCACCCGGCCGTTCGAGCAGGAAATTCAATCGCGCGCTGGCGATCGGGCTCGACGGCTCGGTTTGCCACGCGGTCGCCTCGACATTGGCGATGCGGTTGCCGAGGCGCTGGATTTCGGCGGTGGCGAAGGTGTCGCGCGGCGTGCCACCGCGCATATAATCGACGGTGACGGTGATCGGCTTCATCGCCACCGCGGGATCGCCGATGGCGCGCGCCAGCGTGGTGAAAGCAGCGAATTCGAGCAGTCCGGCGATGGCGCCGCCGTGGAGGTAGCCGGGCCGGCCGACGACGTCGTCGTGGAACGGCATCACCAGCCGCAAATCATCGACGCTGTCGTCGATCCGCAGCCGCAGCAATTGGGCGTAGGGTGGAAGCGCGGTCACCGATGCCACCGTAGCGCCTGCGCGGGCTACGCCAAAGAGCCTTTCAGCTATCCGTAGCTATCGGGCCATAACGATTATCAGCCGGATTAGACTTGCTGGCCAGCATGACAATCAGGATAACAAGACAGACGATATAGATGAAATTGTTGAAGAACATGGCCATGAATAGGCCCATTGGAGGCTGTCCACCGCCGCCCATCTGCGATTGGAAATAACCGAAACCGGCAAATCCAAAAAGAAGGAATGGAATTGGCAGTATTCCCCACCAGCCGGAGCTACCGCGATCGTGAAGGCGGCGCACAGCCGCGGCAGCAAGGAGGAAAATGGTAATCAAGGCGATGATCGCCATCACAAGCAAAAGTGCATTGAACATGTTTGCAACTTGGGGCGGCGAAGGGACGTGGAAATGGGCGGAAAACACGCCGGGACCAGAAGCAACGGATATAGCGTCGGGATTAGTCACAATAACTTTTTGCAACCGGCTAATTGCGACGCTGAAACTCACTTCCCAAACAAGAAACACGCCAGCAAACACTGTGCCAACATAAGGCCAAAATTGGTCTCTGCGGTCCCGTCCTGAAGTGCGCGTCAGATTGGTAATGCAATGACGCAGCGACGCGATCCAGGCATTCGCCATGCTTGTCTCCTTGCGCCGAGCAAGTAGGTCAATTTGCTACTCTAGGTCGCAATGACTTGGAGACAAGCGCAAATGTGTTGGAGTCCGTCCAGGTTGGCAGATCAGCAAGGGGCGGCATCAGCCCTTGTTTTTGTAGCCGGTGATGATGCCGAGGATGAACGAGGTGAACAGAGCGAGCTGGATTTTCCCGGTGGCATCGTGCCAGCCGAAATATTGGCCGCCCCAACCGAACAACATGACGAACATAGCGACTGCGAGCCAGACCATCGGCTTCCTCCCATCGCGCGCCGGTCCTGCCGGCCGCGACAGGATGCTCCTCGACCGGTAAACCAATCGTAAAACTTGATCGGCGCAGCCACCGCCGTCATAGGAGCGCGCACTATGAAAGCGCGAATCTTCGTCACCCTCAAACCCGGCGTGCTCGACCCGCAGGGCAAAGCGATCCATCACGCGCTGGCCGGGCTCGGCTTCGCCGGCGTTCAGGACGTGCGGGCCGGCAAGCTCATCGAGCTCGACCTCGCCGACGGCACCAGCGATGCCGATATCGAGGACATGTGCCGCAAATTGCTCGCCAATACGGTGATCGAGAATTTCCGCATCGAGCGGATGGAAGCGGCGTGAAAACCGCGGTCATCGTCTTTCCCGGCTCCAACTGCGACCGCGATATCGCCGTCGCGCTGGAGCAGGTCACCGGGCGCGCCCCGGCGATGGTCTGGCACCGCGACAGCGAGTTGCCCGACGGCACCGACTTCATCGCGCTGCCGGGCGGCTTTTCTTACGGCGATTATTTGCGGTCGGGCGCCATGGCGGCGCGGGCGCCGATCATGCGCGCGGTCACCGATGCCGCCGCCCGCGGCGTGCCGGTGATCGGCATTTGCAACGGTTTCCAGGTGCTGACCGAAGTCGGCTTGCTGCCCGGGGCGCTGATGCGCAACGCGGGCCTCGCGTTCGTCTGCCGGCCGGTCGCGCTGACCGTCGAGAACAGCCAGAGCCTGTTCACCGCCGCATACCAGGCTGGCGAGACAATTCACATTCCGGTCGCGCACCATGACGGCAATTTCCAGGCCGACGCCGCAACGCTCGACCGGCTGGAGGGCGAGGGCCGCGTCGCCTTGCGCTATGCCGAGCCGGTCAATGGATCGGCGAGAGCGATCGCCGGCATCTTGAACGACACCGGCAACGTGCTGGGCCTGATGCCGCACCCCGAACGCGCGTTCGAACCGGCGCATGGCGGCACCGACGGCCGGCGGATGTTCGAAGGCTTGCTCGAAGCCGTCGCGTAATTGTTTGCCCCTCAAGCGCCGGGCGCCGGGCATCCGCCCGGCTTGGCGTCCACCAAAACGCTCGGGCGGCCGTTCGGCCTTGCGGCGCTTTGCGCCGGGACATAAGCCAGTTCAACGTGCGCCCGTAGCTCAGTTGGATAGAGCGCGAGCCTTCTAAGCTTGAGGTCGCAGGTTCGAATCCTGCCGGGCGCGCCAGTTTTTCGGGGGTTTTTGCGGTTACCTGAACTAGTCGGGGTAACGCATGGGTAACTCAGCTGTTACTTGGTGCCCGCTGCGGCGCCTAATGTCCGCTTTCGACCCATTGCGGTCATTAGCCTTCGCACCCATACCGAGCGAATGAGACTGCTTTCCTTCGACATCTGGGCTTGGCTCACTGTTGAACGGACAAGGTAATAACTACACTTTCGATCTACGTGGTTTGGGCTTAAAAGGTCTTGATCGAAGAAACGCGCGCCCGTTTCGATAAAGCTCCTATGAGTCCGAAACGTCGCAACCTGGTAAATAGGAGGTAATTGCAGTGCTCGAATTTGGCATGATCGCAATGATGATACTGACGGCTTCCGGCGCTCCGGCGGCTAGCGACTCCAATGACTATGTTCGGACCTCGAAGAATGGCGAGTTTCTGAGCGATTATTATCCGGAAGGAGCGCTGAAGCGTCGAGAGCAGGGCCGAGTCGGTTTCCGAATGGTCGTGGAACGTGAAGGCTGGATAGGCTCGTGCGAGGTTACCGAAAGCAGCGGTTTCAGCGCGCTCGACAGCGAGACTTGTGCGATCATCGTTCAATACGTCAAGCCTCACCAATTTCTAGCCGCCAACGGAAATGCGGTAAGAGCAATTCAAACCGGCTTTATCTCTTGGAAGCTCCCACCAGGCACGATGAATATCGCCACTCCGTCCGGGAAGGTTATCCGCAAGCCCAACCCGGTTATATGCCGCCGTGACAATGTGGAGGGGTCAATTATCGTAAAGACCATTCAATGCCTCACTCGACACGAGTGGGAGTTGCAGCGGAATAATATGAAGGACCAAATTCAAGAGTTGCAGGGTAAAGGGCACACCACCGGCTGATCACGCCAGGAGACTAAGGCCTAGCGTCCGGTTTCACCCAAAGCGGACATTAGCCTAATTTCCTAGCGCCGATGGCGACAGCATTGTGAGCCGCACGTGGCGCCGCTTAGCTTCATCAAGTTTACCGATGGTCTTGAGGCGGCCGGGCGGACTAGTCTCTTCGCCTCAACGCACCAGCTTGCCGGGGTTCATCAGCCCCGTGGGGTCGAGCGCGTGCTTAATCGCTTTCAGGGCGGCGATGCGGCCGGGGGGGGCCAGGCGCTCGAGTTCGTCGAGCTTGACCTGGCCGATGCCGTGCTCGGCCGAGATCGAGCCGCCCGCCGCGGTGACCAGATCGTCGACCAGGTGGGTGATTGCCGGCGTGTCGTCGGCGGCGCGGCTGCCCAGGCGGACGTGAAAATGGACATTGCCGTCGCCGAGATGGCCAAACGCGCTGGCTTCGACGCCGGGAAAGGCGCGCTCGACCGCGTCGGCGGCGGCGACCATGAAGCGCGGCATGGCGTCGACCGGGACCGAAATGTCGTGGGCGATCGAGCCGCCGCTCGCCCGCTCGGCTTCCGAGATCGAATCGCGGATGCGCCAGAACGCCTCGGCCTGCGCTTCGCTGGAGGCGATCGTGGCATCCTCGATCTGCCCCTGCTCGAGCGCCTGGCCGAGCATCTGTTCAAGCTGGGCCGACGGCGATTGCGATGCATCCGGCGACGTCGCCTCGATCAGCACGTGCCAAGGGTGCCGGCCTTGCAGCGGGTTGCGCGTGCCCGGAATATGCTCAAGCACCAGATCGAGCGACGAAGCGGGCACGATCTCGAACCCTTCGACGATGTCGCTGGCGTGCTGCAGCCGGCGCAGCAGGTCGAGCGCGGCCTGCGGATCGGCGAGGCCGGCCCAGGCCACTGCTCGCGCCGCCACCGCCGGCACCAGCTTCAATGCCGCGGCGGTGATAATCCCCAACGTGCCTTCGGAGCCGATCAGCAGATGATCGAGGCTGTAGCCGCGATTGTCTTTCTTGAGCGCGGTCAGGCCGTTGTGGATCGAGCCGTCCGGCAGCACCGCCTCGAGGCCGGCGACCAGCGCCCGCATGGTACCGAACTTGAGCACTTGCGTGCCGCCGGCGTTGGTCGCGATCAGGCCGCCGATGGTGCAGCTGCCGCGCGATCCCAGGGTCAGCGGAAACCGCCGGCCGACCTCGGCCGCCTGGCTGTGCAGTTCGGCGAGGATCATCCCCGCTTCGGCGACCGCGACATTGGCCTCGGCGCTGATCGCGCGCAGCCGGTTCATCCGCCGCAGCGACAGGATCAGGGCGCTGCCATCGGCGGGTGGGGTCGCGCCGGCAACCATGCCGGTATTGCCGCCCTGGGGGACCAGCGGCACGCGATGCAAGGCGGCGAGACCGACCATCGCCGCGACCTCTTCGGTCGACTTTGGCGACAGGATCGCCAGCGCCTGGCCGTGGAAGCGACCGCGCCAGTCGGTCAGCCACGGCTCGACCTCCTGGGGGTCGGTAATGGCGGCGCGCGGGCCCAGCCTCTCCTGGACGGCGGCGATCATAACGGAAGGATTGGGCGGCATGTCCCGAGCAGCCATAGCGGCAAATCGCAGGCTTGGCATTGTCGCTGAGTAGCTGCAAAGTGAGCCCATGGTTTCCCAGGCGCAGTCTCGTGCGCGTATCATCCTGCTCGGGATCGGGGGCGCGGCCGCGGCGGCCCTGGCATTGGCCGGGGGACCGAAAGGCGTGCACCGCTATTTGCGCCGGCTTCGCGACGACCATAGCCGCCGCCCGGCGCTGTGGAATCGGTTCTATGCCGTCGACTGGGGCGAGACGACGACCAATAATTATGGCTTTGCCCCCGCCGAAGGCGATCATCCGCAGCGTTTCCAGCACCAGATGTATCGCGAGATGTTGCGGCTGTTGAAAGCCAAGCGTTCGCTCGCGCCGGGCCTCAAATTGCTCGAAGTCAGTTGCGGCCGCGGCGGCGGGCTCGACGCCTTCCTCAGCGCCGCGCCGGGGGTGTTCGACGCGACCGGACTGGACGTCGCCGGCAACGCAATCGCTTTTTGCCGCGCGAGCTATGGCGAGGACGACCAACGGCGCTTTGTCGAGGGCAGCGCGCTTGACCTGCCGTTTGCCAACGCCAGCTTCGATGTCGTGCTGAACGTCGAGGCGTCAAACGATTTTGGCGACCGACCGCGTTTCCTGGCCGAAGCCGCGCGCGTGCTCAAGCCGGACGGGGTGTTCATCTACACCGACAATTTCTGCAGCGCCCAGGTCGAGCAAATGAAAATCGACCTTGCCGGCGCCGGGTTCGCCGCCAAATTTACCGACGCCACCGACAATGTCGCCGAAGCCTGCCGGCTCGACAGCCCGCGCCGCCGGGACGTCATCCGGCGGCGTGCGCCATTGTTCGCGCGATGGCTGCTGAAACGACAGCTGGAAAATTATGCCGGCATCGACGGCACCGACAAGCATCGCCAGTTCGGCGAGCGCCGCCGCGCCTATCTGATGACCGCGGCGGTCAAACGATGAGCCGGTCGCCGGTCACCTTGGTCGTGGCGCGCGCCAGCAATGGCGTGATCGGCCGGGATGGCGGGCTGCCGTGGCATATCTCCGCCGATCTCAAGCGGTTCAAGGCGTTGACCATGGGCAGCGTGCTGGTGATGGGCCGCAAGACCTTCGCCAGCCTGCCCGGTCTGTTGCCCGGACGGCGGCATGTCGTCCTGACGCGCGACACGGGCTGGCAGGCGGCGGGCGCCGAGGTCGCGAGCAGCGTCGACGACGCGCTGGCGTTGGCGGGCAGCGCGCCGATTTCGGTGATTGGCGGGGCGGAGATTTTCCGCCTGTTCCTGCCCGTCGCCGGCCGGATCGAGCTGACCGAAGTGTTGCGCGACGTCGCCGGCGACACCAGGATTGAGGACCCACGCGACGGCCCGGAATGGCACGAGACCGCGCGCGAGGATCACAGCGGCGAGGACCCGCCGTTTCGCTTCGTTACGCTGGAGCGCGCCTAACGCGACTGCGGCATGGCCGCGGCATATTTGCGGAACCGCGCCATCTGGTCGCCAAGCACTTGGTCAACCACCGGCGCGATCTTGTCCGCGCCGCCGTTGGCAAATCCGGCGACCTTGTAATCCAATGTCAGGCGCGAACCGCCGGCGATCCGTTCAACCTTGATATCCATCACGCCCGTCGCCGCTTGGTACAGCAGCGGACCAAGCGCGCCAGTCAGCACCAGTCGTTGGCCTGGATCAACGTAGGCGACATGCATGTGCTCGATGCCGCCGCCGTTGGGCAGGGTTTCGCAAAAGCAGCCGCCGGGGGTCAGTGACAGCGTCAGGTTCGACGATTTGCCGCTGTAGGTGTGCTCGGCATTCCACCATTGCGAAATTTGCGTGAAAGCCTCGAACGCCAAGGGTTGGGGAATGACGATGGCGACGCTGTGGCGGATTTCAAAACCATTGGCGCTGGCCGAGACCACGTCGGCGCGCGCCGCCGCCGGGGCCAAGATTGTCGCGAGCGCCACCAACCACTTCATGCCTGCCTCCCCAATTGCGGGACCAGCATGCCGCGCGCGTGTCTAGCTGTCGAGGATCGCTTCGATCTGCGCCGCGACATCGTCGACGGACTGCATGCCGTCGACGCGATGGACCAGGCCGCGCTCGTCATAATACGGCAGGATCGGCTCGGTCTTGGCGCGATATTCGGCCATCCGCCGGCGCACCGTCTGCTCATTGTCGTCGGGTCGGCGAATGCATTCGGTCGATCCGCAATGGTCGCAAACCCCGTCCGCCAGCGGCGGCTTGAAGCGGTCATGGTAACTGGCGCCGCACTTTGCACAGCTAAAGCGCCCGGCGATCCGTTCGACCAGCGCGTCTTCATCAACCACCAGCTCAATCACGTGGTCGAGATTGCGGCCGCGCTCGGCGAGCAGCGAGTCGAGCGCTTCGGCTTGCTGGCGGGTGCGGGGAAAACCGTCGAAGATCGCTCCGTGGCGCCCGGCGGTGTCGAGCCGTTCGCCGATCAGGGCGCTGACGATGGCGTCGCTGACCAGCTTGCCGGCTTCCATCACCGCCTTGGCCTTGACGCCGACCGGGCTGCCGTTGGCGACCGCTTCGCGCAGCATGTCGCCGGTCGACATCTGGATCATGCCGCGGCTCGCCTGCAGCCGCGCCGCCTGGGTGCCCTTACCGGCGCCGGGAGGGCCCAGCAGGACAATGTTCATGGGGTTACGCTCAGCCATCTGCGGCGGGACTTAGCGCCGGCGCCCGGTCTTGAGCTTCGCCTTCTTGATCAGGTCGCCATATTGGTGCGCGATCAAATGGCTCTGGATTTGCGCGACCGTATCCATAGTAACGTTGACGACGATCAGCAAGCTGGTCCCGCCGAGGCGGAAATTGAGCCCGGCCTGGGCCGCGAGAATTTCCGGGATCAGGCAGATCAGCACCAGATAAGCGGCGCCGACCACGGTGATACGCGTCACCAGATAATCGAAATAGCTCTCGGTCGCCTTGCCTGGCCGAATGCCGGGGATGAAGCCGCCGTGGCGTTTCAGATTGTCGGCCGTCTCCTCGCTGTTGAACTGCACCGCGGCATAAAAGAAGCAGAAAAAGGCGATGCCCGCCGCGTACAGCCCGAGATAGGCGGGCGAGCCGTGCTGGAGGAGCGTACTGACCGTAATCAGCCAGTCGCCCGAATTGGGGTCGCTCCCGGCGCCCGACATTTGCAGCACCGTCAGCGGCATCAGCAGCAAGGATGAAGCGAAGATCGGCGGAATCACGCCCGAGATGTTGATCTTGATCGGCAGGTGGCTGCGCTCCTGCTGCATCGCGCCCCGCGCCGTCTGGCGCTTGGGATATTGGATCAGCACCCGACGCTGCGCTCGCTCCATGAAGCAGATGAACAAGATCAGGCCGACGGTGAGGGCGACGATGGCCACCACGATTACCGGGTTCATGGTGCCCGTGCGGCCGCCCTCAAGCAGCTGGGCAATCGCCTGGGGCAGTCGGGCGACGATCCCGGCCATGATGATCAGCGACACGCCGTTGCCAATGCCGCGGCTGGTGATCTGCTCGCCGATCCACATCAGAAACAGCGTGCCTCCGACGAGGCTGATGGTGGCGGCGACCCGGAACAGCATGCCCGGTTCGACCACCGCCGAGATGCCCTGGGTCGCGCCAAGGCTTTCAAGGCCGACGGCGATCCAATAGCCCTGGACCGTGGTCAGCAGGACCGTCAAATAGCGGGTGTACTGATTGAGCTTCTTGCGCCCGGTCTCGCCCTCTTTGCGTAGCACCTGCCACGGCCCGTAGAGAGTCGCGCCCAACTGAACGACGATCGACGCGGTAATGTACGGCATGACGCCCAGAGCAACGATGCTCATCCGCTCCAGAGCGCCACCGGAAAAGGTGTTGAAGACGTCGAGAATGCCGCCGCTCTGCGTTTGGTAGAGCGCGGCCATCGCCGCCGGGTCGATCCCGGGCATGGGCACGAACGACAGCAGCCGGAACAGGATCAGCGCGCCGAGCGTGAACCACAAGCGCCGCTTGAGCTCGGTCGCCTTCGAAAAGCTCGACATCGAGATGTTTGATGCCAGTTGTTCGGCTGCGGATGCCATTGGTGAGTATTCCCCTAAACGCTGCCGTTCATATAGGCCGCGCAACCGTCATTGCGAGTGGTGCGGCGACGAAGCGTCAGGCTTTCGCAGCTTTGGCGGCCTTATCGGCCTTGGCCGCTTTGTCGGCCTTTGCCGTCTGGGCGGACTTCTCGACCTTCTCGGCCTTGTCGGCGAGGCGCTTTTCACGCACCTTGCCCTTCTTGGCCTTGGCCAGCTCGGCGGGATCGCGGGCGACGATGATCTCGACCGAGCCGCCGGCTTTTTCGACCGCTTCGCGCGCGCCCTTCGACACGCCAGCGACCTTGATGCTGAGTTTGGCCTTAAGTTCGCCCTTGCCGAGCAGGCGCACGCCGTCCTTGCCGCCGCGCGCCAGGCCAGCGGCCTTCAATGCGTCGTGGTCGAGCGTGCCCTTGGCATCCAATTTGCCGGCATCAATCAGTTTCTGGATCGCGCCCAAATTCACCTCGGCATAATCCTTGGCGAAGATGTTGTTGAAGCCGCGCTTCGGCAGCCGCATGTGGAGTGGCATCTGACCGCCTTCGAAGCCAAATACGGAGACGCCCGAGCGGCTCTTCTGGCCCTTTTGGCCGCGCCCGGCGGTCTTGCCTTTGCCAGAGCCGATGCCACGTCCGACCCGCATGCGGCCCTTGCGGGCACCGGCGTTGTCGCGGATTTCATTCAATTTCATGTCGTGCACTCGCTTTCGCTTTTGTCGCGCAGTCCCCGGCGACAGCCGGAGCACGGTTGATTTTTAGTCTTCGACGCTGACCAAATGATGCACTTTGCGCACCTGCCCGCGCACTTCCGGGGTGTCCGTGACCTCAACCGTGCGGCGCATCTTGTTGAGCCCCAGCCCGACCAGCGTCGCCCGCTGCGTCTTGTCGCGGCGGATCGGCGACCCGGTCTGGGTGATCTTGAGCGTTTTCTTCTTGTCCTGGGCCATGCCGCTTACTCCACGATCGCTTCGGCGACCGCTTCGGCCTCGGCACTCGCCATGCCGCTGCGGCCGAGCAGGTCGGAGACCTTTTTGCCGCGCCGCTGGGCGACCGAGCGTGGGCCGGTCTGCTCTTTCAAGGCCTCGAAGGTGGCGCGAACCATGTTGTAGGGGTTCGACGTCCCAACCGACTTGGTCACGACATCGGACACGCCGAGGCTTTCGAACACGGCGCGCATCGGGCCGCCGGCGATGATGCCGGTGCCGGATGGCGCCGAGCGCAAGGTCACCCGGCCAGCGCCGAAATGCCCGTCGCCGTCATGGTGCAGCGTGCGACCGTCGCGCAGCGGCACCCGGACCATCGACTTCTTGGCCGCCGCGGTTGCCTTGCTGATCGCTTCCGGCACTTCGCGCGCCTTGCCATGACCGAAACCGGCACGGCCCTTGCCGTCGCCGACGACGACCAGCGCGGCAAAGCCGAAGCGCTTGCCGCCTTTGACTGTCTTGGAGACGCGGTTGATGTGGACGAGCTTCTCGATGAGCTCCTCGCCGCCGTCGTCGCGATTGGGACCGCGACCGCCGTCACGGCGACCCCGTCCACCGCCGCGATTGCCGTCGCGTCCGCCACCGCCGCCGCCACGGCCGCCACGGCCACCGCGCGCAGGACGCCGTTCTTCGACTGGAGCCTCGACCGGCGCTTCGGCAGCAACTGGAGCTTCGGCAGCAGCTGGGGCCTCGACAGCCACCGGAGCGGCCGCTTCAACCGCAGCCGGAGCCTCGACAGCCGCGGGTTCCGCAGCCGCTGGCGCATCGACCGGCGCGCGGGCTTCGGCCGCAGGCGCTTCGGCCGCGGGGGCCTCAGCCGCAGGAGCTTCAGCCGCCGGTGCCTCTGTCTTGGGCTCGTCGACTTGCGGGGTGTCTTTTTCGTCAGCCATTTAGAACTCCAGCCCGCCTTCGCGAGCAGCTTCGGCGAGGGCTTTCACCCGGCCGTGAAACAGGAAGCCGCCGCGATCGAACACGACGCGCGACACACCGGCCTTCTTGGCGCGTTCGGCCAAAGTCTTGCCGACCGCGGCCGCGCCCGCGGTGGTTGCGGCGGTCTTGCCCTTGAACTCCTTGTCGAGCGTCGAAGCAGCGGCCAGCGTCTTGCCGGCGGCATCGTCGATGACCTGGGCATAGATGTGGCGGCCCGAGCGGTGGACCGAGAGCCGCGGCTTGCCGGACGCACGCGCTTTGAGCGCGGTACGGACGCGGCGACGGCGGCGATCGAACAGGGAGAGTCTGGCCATGGCTTACTTCTTCTTGCCTTCTTTTCGGTAGATATACTCGCCGCGATATTTGATGCCCTTGCCCTTGTAAGGCTCGGGCTTGCGCCAGCGGCGGATTTCGGCCGCGACCTGGCCGACTTGCTGCTTGTCAATGCCGCTGATTTCGACCGTATTGGCGTCCGGCGTCTTGATCTCGATCCCTTCGGGAACCGGGAAGTTGACGTCGTGGCTATAACCCAATTGCAGGCGCAAATTCTTGCCCTGCGCGGCGGCGCGATAGCCGACGCCGGTGATTTCGAGCACCTTGGTGAAACCTTCGGTGACGCCAGTGACGAGGTTCTGAACCATCGTCCGCTGCAAGCCCCAGGCTGAGCGCGCCTGTTGTGTTGGGCCAACCGGCGTAACCAGGATCTCGGCCTCGCCAACCTTGTAGATGACGTCGCCGAGCATCGCCATCGTCAGCGTCCCCTTGGGACCCTTGACGGTGAGCGTACCTTCGTCGGTGGTGGCGGTGACGCCGCCGGGAATGGTGACGGGCTTTTTGCCGATGCGTGACATCCTAGAATACCTCCGCCAGCACTTCGCCGCCGACATTCTGCTCGCGCGCCTCGGCATCGCTGAGCACGCCGCGCGGGGTCGAGACGATGACGGTCCCGAGGCCGTTGCGAATGTGCGGCAGCTCGCTCGATCCGCTGTAGACGCGGCGGCCGGGCTTCGAGACCCGCGCCAGATGGTGGATCGCCGGCTGGCCCTCGAAATATTTCAGGTCGATGCGCAGGCCCTTTTGGCCGGCCAGAACCTCTTCGGTATAGCCGCGGATATAGCCCTCACGCTGCAGCACATCGAGGACGTTGGCGCGCAGCCTCGACGCCGGCGTCAGGATCGAATCCTTGCGCGCCTGCTGGCCGTTGCGGATGCGGGTGAGCATGTCACCTAGTGGATCGGTCATCGCCATCTTGTTACCAGCTCGACTTCGTTACGCCCGGGATCAGGCCTTTATTGGCGAGGTCCCGAAGCATGATCCGCGACAGGCGGAACTTGCGATAATATGCGCGGCTGCGGCCAGTCAGCTCGCAGCGGTTGCGGACCCGCGTCGGGTTCGCATTGCGCGGTAGCTCGGCCATTTTCAGCCGGGCGATCAAGCGCTCGGTGTCGTCTTTCGACTTGTCGTTCGCGACCGCCTTCAGCTTCGCGTATTTCGACGCGTACTGCAGAACGAGCTTCTTGCGACGCTCGTTCTTGTTGATCGAACTCAGTTTCGCCATGACTTAAGTTCTTCTCCTAAGCGCAGGACCGCTCACGCGGCCTGCTGTGCCTCTGCTTCGACCGCTGGGAACGGGAAGTTGAACAAGCGCAGTAGCTCGCGCGCCTCTTCATCCGTCTTGGCGGTCGTGGTGATGATGACGTCCATGCCCCGGACCTTTTCGATCTGGTCGTAATTGATCTCGGGGAAGATGATCTGTTCCTTGAGGCCCAGCGCATAATTGCCGCGCCCGTCGAACGATTCGGGGTTCAATCCGCGAAAATCGCGGACGCGCGGCAAAGCGACGGTCACCAGGCGGTCG
>NZ_JANMCO010000114.1:0-4050 GCF_031361285.1 Sphingomonas sp. | reverse complement strand
ACAAGCAATCCTTCCCAAGTGACGAATGCTATCTAGAGTTTATTCACCCATTCCTTAGGGATAAGGCAGTATTAACGTCGCTATTGTATCCTCGTTTGCTGACTCGTTGAGAAGGCGCGATTTACCATCCGCGGTTACCTCGAGGTTAACACTTATATAATAGGGGCACTTTTGCATTCTTCGGATGCCCGTCCAAAGTGTTGGTGATCCACGAAAAAACTGCTCGGATGCGTCCCGGAATGGGACTGGACGCGGGTTCGAAGCCGCCTCAACGCGATTGGGATTGATCGCGACTCGGGCGCGGTGTGTCGGATGGCGGACCTTTGATCTGCCGAGTCGCAATCGGCGGCAATCCAACGATTTTATCAAACCGTCCCTGGCCGGATTCAGCGCAAACGACTGCTGCGGAAACTGGTGACCCCTACGGGACTCGAACCCGTGTTTTCGCCGTGAGAGGGCGACGTCCTGGACCGCTAGACGAAGGGGCCGCTGGCTTGCGAGCGGGCCATATGTGGGCTCGGCAGAAGCTAGTCAATCAGTGGCTTTTACGGATCAGGATTGCTTTCATCTGATCAATCTCCTGCTTCTGGGAGAAGATGATGTTGCCGCACAGCGACTGGATTTCGGCGTCCCTGATCGATGCGTGCTCGCACATCAGGATGGCGCCAGAGTGATGCGGGATCATCGATCGCAGAAACTGGTTGTCGCCGATCAGTGCCTGCGTCCGCATTCCGAACAGCGACAGCGCAAACAGGGCGGCGAAAACAAGGCTGAGGACGATGCTCGTGCGCCGGTCGGGGAACATCGATGGCATCATCCACAACATGAACAGCGCCATCGACGTCAGCATCATCAGCGTCATGTAAAGGTTGTTGAGATTGTTATAGAGTTCGGCCGAGCTGTCGATCATCGTATACATGACGAAATACATCACGACGCCGCTGGCGAGGAGGTTGGCGGCGAACAACAGATAGGGCGATTTGCCCATGCCCATGTTCATCGGCATGGGGCTTTTCATCTCGGCGTGATTGGCGTGGTCGTTTTCCATGTCATTCCCCGTTGGTTAAGCGGTGCTGAAGCGGATTGCCCCGGCTAATCGGCGTGCGGCTTGGTTCCCGTGGCATGGCCGTGACCGGTTGGTTTCGGCTTTGTGACCTCACCCTTCGCCATCCCCGACATGCCCGACATTCCCGGCATCTCCTTCATCATTTCGTCATGCTCAGCCGGTGCACTGGCCAGCGCCGCCTGATATTGTTCAGGCGACATTTTCGGCAGCGCCCGAGCGAACGCGACCATGTCCCAGATGAGTTCGTCACTGTGGGTCTTACCCCAAGCCGGCATCGCGCTCAGTTTGACCCCGTGCTTGACGATCCAGAACATCTCGGCCGGCGAACGGCCCACCGCCCGGGCAAGCTCCGGCGCCGGGGGGTAAAGGCCCTGGCTCATTTCGGTTTTCTCGACGCCCGGGCCAAGATGGCAGCCGGTACACATTTCCGTATAAAGACCTGCTCCAGTGGCGATACGCTTGGGATCATTGAAATCAGCCGGGACCACAATGTTTCGTGCGTGATGCGCGATGGCGCGCTCCCGAAACTTGCTTAGGGTGCTGTAGACCAGCTTGGAGTGCGGCTCGTCTGCGCCGATATTGTAGACTCCGGCATAGAGGAACGCCCCTGCGAAGGCCGCGAGAACAATCAGCAACAACAAGACAAATGCCGTGCTTGGCAGATGGCGGTGGAGATCGAGGAACTGGCCCTTGGGCGTGGTGTCATCCCCGTCTGGGGTTTCGATGTCGCGGGGTTCGGTCATGACGCTTTGGGCCTCCTTGCCGAGTTATGCATCGACAAGATCATCCAATGGCCACCGATCTTTCTAAGCACGCTCGTGGCGACGCCGAGGCGATCCGCGACCTCGCCTTTCTTGGTCTCGATCCGATAGGTGTAGCTTTCGGTCGCAAGCGCCACAGGGCCGATGAAACGCACTTCAATCTTGTAGTTCGAGTAGTGGAAGCTTTTGAACTCGCTCAATTCGGGGCCGAGGTGGTGGGCAAGATAATTGGCGTAATTGCCTTCCACGCCGCCGGTTTCGAGGATCGCAGAGTCGGTGGCGAACAGGCGTTCGGTGCCGCGCGCGTCGAGCTTCTCGATGGCCGCCTTATATTGCGACAGCACCGATTGAACCGCGGCCTTGTCGGACAATGGTGCAGTTTTCGGCTGGGCCGCCGGGGCATGTTGCTCGCCCGGATGAGCGGCCAGAGGCTGAGCCGCCATGGCCAGCGCCGTCATCGTCAAAAGAAACCTCATTCTCCATCTCCCCTCGTTTTTATTATCAGAACCACGCGCGAACGCCCGTCAGCAGGCTCCACCCACCTGGGTCTTCTCCCGCCTCGCGCAGATATTTTCGTGTGTCGCCGAACGCGCGGCTATATTGGACGCCGACATATGGCGCGAATTCGCGTCGTATTTCATATCGCAGGCGCAGGCCGATCTCGGCGTCGCTGAGGCCGGATCCGACCCCGATTTCACGCGTGCTCTGGGCAGCGAAATTGAGCTCGGCTCGTGGTTGGAGAATCAGCCGCTGAGTGATCCGCTGGTCATACCATCCCTCGGCGCGCGCCATCAGCTCGCCCTTATTCGACAGGAACAGCGCGCCCTCGACGTCGAAGAAGCCGGGTGCGAGCCCTTCGAAGCCGACCGTCGCATAGACCCGGGACGGGTTGGGCTTGAAGTCATAGCGAACGCCGGCCTGGACATTAAAATAGGGATCGATGGCATGGCTGTAGAGCGCCTGAACTTCAGCCCGCTCCACCGACCCGCCGAACACTCCGTCGCCCTGGCTCTTGATCCAAAGGCGATTGATGTCGCCACCATACCAGCCTTCGCTATCCCATTCGAAGCCGTCGCGGCCTTTGCGGAACTGCGCCTCGGCAAGATTGAACATGACCTGCGTCAGCTTCTGCCCGCCGTGGCCCTCCTTCAAGTGATGGCGCCCCATCGCCATGTCGGAGGCGCCATACACCGTATCCGCCGCATGATCGGTCGGGACTGAAGGCGGTGGCGCATTGCCGGCCGAAAGGTCGGTCCCCGACGGCGGCACAGTGGCCATGCCAGGCATGTCCATTCCGGGCATCGAACTCATATCGTGGCCCGCCATCGGGTCGGCCGGTTTGGCGGTCGGCATGTCCATTCCGGGCATTGAGCCCATGTCATGGCCGGCCATCGGGTCGGCCTTGGCTGCAGTCCGTGGCTTTGTGGGTGCCTTTTTAGCCGGACCCTTCTTCGCTGCCGCCTTTTTGGCTGGAGACTTCGCTACGGCTTTTTTCGCTGCCGGCTTCTTCGCCATCGGTTTTTTCTTGGCCGGCATCGGCATCTTCATTCCGGGCATGCTCATGCCAGGCATGTTCATTTGGGCGGTGGCCGGTGCGCTGACGGCGAGCGCCGCGGCCGTGGCCAGGATCAGGCGGATGTCGGGGCGCGTCATGCGGCTTCTCCGCTCATCGGGCGGATGGTGACGACCCGCATCATGCCTGCGGCCATGTGGTAGAGATTGTGGCAGTGAAACGCCCAGTCGCCCGCGGCGTCGGCGGTGAGGTCGAAGGTCATTTTGCCGCCTGGTGGAACGTTCACGGTATGCTTGCGCGGTCCATTGGCGCCATGCCCGGTCACCAGCTCGAAGAAATGGCCGTGGAGATGAATTGGGTGCGGCATCATCGTGTCGTTGACCAACGTAACCCGCACTCGCTCATTGAGCCGGAACGGGATGGGCTCGGCAGGCTCGCTCATCTTCACGCCGTCGAACGACCACATGTAGCGCTCCATGTTGCCCGTGAGGTGGATTTCGAGCGAGCGTGAGGGTGCGCGAACGTCGGGGTTGCGCTCAAGCGCTACGAGGTCGCGATAAACCAAGACCTTGTGGTCCAGCCCTTCCAGGCCTTGCGGCGGCTCGGCGGTGCGGTCGGTCGCCATCGGCGCGATTGTCTGCACGCCTGGGCCCATTTTCACCTGTGGCGCATTGCGCGGGTCGCGCATGTCCATGCTCATCGCGTGGCCG
>NZ_JANMCO010000063.1:0-2022 GCF_031361285.1 Sphingomonas sp. | reverse complement strand
GTCGGTGCCTTGCTCTTTGCCATAGGCAGTTTGTACCACAAACGTTTACATGTCGCAAGGGGATAAGCACCGAAAGTTCTTCGCCGTAGCCACACGGCTCCCACCCGCTTTGGACGTGAAGCCCTTGGCGACCCTCGATTTGTCTTCGATTTGAGAAAGGGACGTGAGCCCCGCCCCGTGACCGTCCAACGCGTCCGGGACTTCCTGGAGGCAGCCCAATGCTGACCATGGCGATGACACGCGCGGCATCGGGGCTGCTTCGCGCCCTGCTCGAGCGCACCGGCGATCAATCCAGTAGGATTTTACTCAGCGAAATCCAGTCGGTGGACTGGCAATCGCTAACTTTCACCGGCGAAACGCATTTGCTGTGGCTGCGCGTCCCCGGCCCGAACGCCGACCGGATCGTCGGCCGACTCACCGCCGACCTTGGCAATGCGGAGTTTGCGATCCCGGGTCATCTGGTCGCGGACATTGCCGTGGCCAGTGCGCCTTCCTGCGCGCTCGACGGCTCGGTCACTTTGGCCATCGAAGCGCTGACAATCGCCGACTAAAGGCGCGGCCGAACCACGCTCAGTACAATGAACGCCGCAGCTCAGCGAGGGCTTCGACCAACGCCTGGGATGCATCCGGGAGAGCTGGGCTGCGATAGTTTGACGGAAGGTGGCTTTGGCTCGGGCCGAACAGCCGAACCACCCGGGCGTCAGGACCGACTTCACCAAGCTCATCGTCGAGGATCAACTCATCGGCCACATCCTGGGCTGGCTCGAATGTCTCGAGCAGGAATTTTGGCAAGGCATGAGCTTGGACTTCGGGGGAGATTCGCCTCAGTCCCGATATCGCGACCAAAAAAGCGCCCGCAGCCACCACCGTCGTAACGCCGCCGTCCGACCCCACGGCCCAAAGCGAAAAACCGACCGCAACCGCGAAAATCGTGGCGGCGGCCATATCCACGGCCAGTTCGGCCCGATCCTGGTTTCCCCAATCCATGGCGCCGGACTTAACGCCAATAGGTTTCCAGCCCGTTAGGCGGCCCTAAGTGCCACTCTTCGCCTCGATCAGGCGGATCAGGGCGTCGGTGAAGGCTGCGACGTCGTCGGGATTGCGGCTGGTGACGATATTGCCATCGGTCACGGCCGCCTCATCGACGACGATCACGCCTGCATTGCAAAGGTCGGTCCGGATCGATGGCCAGGCGGTCGCCTTGCGCCCCCGCAGCACATCCGCCTCGACCAGCAGCCAAGGGCCGTGGCAAATCGCCGCGACCGGTTTTCCCGCGTCGGCAAAGGCGCGAATCACTGCAATCGCCTGCCTGTTCAGGCGGAGCGTATCGGGATTGCGCACTCCGCCCGGCAACACGAGCGCGTCAAAATCGTCCGCTAACACCTCATCGATGGTCAAATCGGGCCGAATGGTTTTGCCCGGGTCGTCGTGCACCGTGGCCTGAATTGGCGACCGGCTCGGTGATGCGAGCTTCACCACTGCCCCTCGCCCCAGGAGGATTTCGCGCGGCCCGAACAACTCCGATTCCTCGAAACCATCGGTGGCCATGATCAATATTGTCTTGCCTGCGACCGTCATTGTACCTGCCCTACCGGAACTTCATGCCCCTCGCGGTCATTACCGCGCCATGTTACGACACAGCAGCGATACCGAACCTGGCCTCACCCGCAAGCGGATCAAGGCCGCCTGGGGCTATTTCAACGCCGCCGGCAAGCGCGTCACCGATCGCGACGAGATCAACCGACTGAACGCCATCGCTCTGCCGCCGCCCTACACCAACGCCTGGTTCTGCGCCGATGCCAATGGCCATCTGCAAGCGACCGGGATCGATGCCCGCGGGCGCAAACAATACCGCTATCACCCCGCCTTTCGCGAACGCCGCGACGCCGCCAAATATGACGGCCTGCTCGACTTCGGCAAGGCGCTGCCCAAGCTCCGGCGGCGGGTCGAGCAGGACGTCAAGCGCCGCAAGCTTGGCCGCGAAACCGTGCTGGCGGCGATCGTCCGGCTGCTCGACACCGA
>NZ_JANMCO010000057.1:0-2741 GCF_031361285.1 Sphingomonas sp. | reverse complement strand
TTGGGCCAATATGCGCATGGACCCGGCTGACATCTCGGATGTCACCGGCTCGACCTACACCTTTACCGTCAACGGCCATGGTCCGTTCGACAATTGGACGGGGTTGTTCCGACCCGGCGAGCGCGTCCGCTTGAGGATTATCAACGCCGCGGCCCAGACCAATTTCAACGTCCGCATCCCCGACCTGCCGATGACCATCGTCCAGGCTGACGGGCAGAACGTGCGGCCGGTGACAGTTGACGAGTTCCAGATCGGCGTCGCCGAAACCTTCGACGTAATCGTCATGCCACAGGACCGCGCCTACAGCTTCGTCAGCGAGTCCATCGACCGTTCCGGTCTCGGCCGGGCGACGCTCGCACCCCGCGCAGGCATGTCCGCTCCTGTTCCGCCGCTTCGACCGAGGCCGCTCACCACCATGAAAGACATGGGGATGAGCGATATGGGCGGCGGCGACATGGCCGGAATGGCCGGCATGGACATGCCCAATGCGCCAAATCCCGCGGCCGTTCGCGGTATTGACCCATCGGCAGAGCAGAATGCGTCCAGGACACTGGCCAAGCTGACCGGCTGGAATGCTCCGACCGATCACGGCTCCGTGGCCGCGACTGTGATGGCAGCCGGCGCGTCGATGGCCGGCATGGACCATGGCGCGACGACCGACATGAGCGGAATGGCGGGAATGGACCATGGCACTGCGGCGGAGGGACCGGGGACCGCGCCCGGCCACGCGATGAACATGGACATGCGCGACCCACGCAATGCGCCACAGGTGAAAATGGGTCCAGGCGTGCAGACAATCTCGCCGATGGCGACCGACCGCACCGCCGAGCCGCCGCAGGGCCTGGAAGGGATGGACCACAAGGTTTTGGTTTATCGCGACCTCGTGGCGCTTGAGCGCAACCCTGACGTTCGCGCACCCTCACGCTCGCTCCAAATCCACCTCACTGGCAACATGGAGCGCTACATGTGGTCCTTCGACGGCGTGAAGATGAGCGAGCCTGCCGAGCCCATCCCGTTCCGGCTCAATGAAAGGGTACGGGTTACGTTGGTCAACGACACGATGATGGCGCACCCCATCCACCTTCATGGCCACTTCTTCGAGCTGGTCACAGGGCATGGCGCAAATGGGCCGCGCAAGCATACCGTCAACGTTCCACCAGGCGGCAAAATGACCTTCGATCTCACCGCTGACGCCGCCGGCGATTGGGCGTTCCACTGCCACAATCTCTACCACATGGCCGCGGGCATGATGCGTGTCGTCACCATCCGCCCAATGAGCGGAGAAGCCGCATGACGCGCCCCGACTTCCGCCTGATCCTGGCCTCGGCCGTGGCGCTCGCCGTCAGCGCACCGGCCACCGCCCAAATGAACATGCCTGGCATGAGCATGCCCGGGATGAAGATGCCGATGCCGGCCAAGAAAAAACGGATGACGAAGAAGCCGGCAGCGAAAAAAGACGCAGCGAAGTCTCCAGCCAAAAAGGCAGCAGCGAAGAAGGGACCGGCAAAAAAGGCACCCACAAAACCACGGACTGGAGCCAAGGCCGACCCAATGGCCGGCCATGACATGAGCTCAATGCCCGGCATGGACATGCCGACCGCCAAACCGGCCGACCCGATGGCGGGTCACGATGTGAGTTCGATGCCCGGACTGGACATGCCCGGCATGGCCAATGTGCCGCCCTCGGGGACCGACCTTTCGGCCGGCAATGCGCCGCCGCCTTCAGTCCCGACCGATCATGCGGCGGACATAGTTTATGGCGCCCCCAATATGGCGATGGGGCGCCATCACTTGAAGGAGGGCCACGGCGGCCAGAAGGTCGGGCAGGTCATGTTCAACCTAGCCGAGGCGCAGTTCCGCAAAGGCCGCGACGGCTTCGAATGGAACGGCGAAGCCTGGTATGGCGGAGACATCAACCGCGTCTGGCTCAAGAGCGAAGGCGATGGCGCTTTTGGGAAGTCGGTCGACCGCGCCGAAGTTCAGGCGCTCTACAGCCACGCGATCGGCCCTTATTTCAATCTCCAGGGCGGCGTTCGCTACGACTTCAAACCCAATCCCTCGCGCGTCTATGCAACGGTCGGCGTGGAAGGCCTGGCACCGGGATTCTTCGAGCTCGAGGGCGCCTTGTTCCTCTCGAACAAGGGTGAACTGCTGGCGCGCGCCGAAGGCTATTACGACCAGCGGATCACCCAACGGCTGATCCTCCAGCCACGCGCCGAGCTCAACTTCGCCGCGCAGAGCAGCCGGGAGACCGGCATCGGTTCGGGACTGTCGAACGCCGAGATCGGGATGCGGCTTCGCTACGACATCCGTCGCGAGTTCGCGCCCTACGTGGGTGTCCAATACAGCTGCGCTTTCGGCGACACGCGCCGTTTCATGCGCGACGCGGGTGAGGATCCAGCCGGATGGAGCATCTTGACCGGCATCCGGGCGTGGTTCTGATGCCCGCTCAACTTCAACACAAAACGGGAGGAATAGTCATGCGTGTGGAAACAGGACTGGTGGGCGGCATTATTCTATGTTGCTCGATCGCTGCTTCTGCGGCGCCGGCGAAACGCAGTGCGGATACGGCTGCAGTGCGATCGGTGTTGGCGGCCTATGTTTCGGCAATTGAACGGCTGGACCCAAGAGGCACCGAGCGCCTGTTCACCAGGGATTCGATGATCTTCGAGACGGGCGGCTCGGAAGGCAATTACGTGCATTACCTTGCCCACCACCTCACACCCGAATTGGGCGAGTTC
>NZ_JANMCO010000046.1:0-79875 GCF_031361285.1 Sphingomonas sp. | reverse complement strand
GTGGGTCGGCGACTAAGGTCTAGTTTTCGTTGCAGAGATCGAGGATGTAGCCCTCAAGCAGGACGGCGACCAGCCGCTACGCCAGGACGAGGATGTGGTCGTGTCGTTGTTCAGCTCGGCCCTGTGGCCATTCGCGACGCTTGGCTGGCCGGAGGAAGACCACCTCCCCTCCCGGTTTAGGGAGGGGCAGGGGGTGGGTGATGCCGAGGCGGGCTCGATGCCCGGCTCGGCATTGGATGGTGCCGACGTGTCTTCAGGGCGCGCGGACGCGCGCACCCACCCCTCAGTCCCCTCCCTGCCAGCAGGGAGGGGAGGCTCCGACCTGGCCCGCCACTACCCCAACGATGTGCTCATTTCCGGCTTCGATATCCTGTTCTTCTGGGACGCGCGGATGGCGATGCAGGGGATTGAGTTCATGGGTGAAGTCCCGTGGAAGACGCTCTACCTCCACGGGCTGGTCCGCGACGCGCATGGGCAGAAAATGTCCAAGTCGAAGGGCAATACGGTCGATCCGCTCGGGCTGATCGACCAATACGGCGCCGATGCGTTGCGCTTCACCATGGCGGCGATGGAAAGCCAGGGCCGCGACATCAAATTGGATGAAAAGCGCGTCGAGGGCTATCGCAACTTCGCCACCAAGCTGTGGAATGCGGCCCGCTTCCTGCAGATGAACGGGGTCGGGGCGTCCGCGAGAATCGCCGCGCCCGAGGCTGAGCTGCCGGTCAACCGCTGGATCATCGGCGAAGTGGTCGAAACGCTGGCCAAGCTCGACAAGGCGTTCGCCGACCTGCGCTTCGACGACATGGCCGACGCCATCTACCACTTCACCTGGGGCACCTTTTGCGACTGGTATGTCGAGCTGGTCAAAGGCGCGTTCGACGACGAGACCAAGGCCGTCGCCGCCTGGGCGTTCGACCAGATCCTGGTCATGCTCCACCCGCTGATGCCGTTCATCACCGAGGAATTATGGAACGCGAACGAGCGACCCTACGACCTCATCGTCGCCAAATGGCCCGAGCCGGAAGCGCAGATCGACAAGGCGGCCAAGGCCGGGATCGATTGGCTGATCGCATTCATTGGCGAGACGCGCGCCATGCGGGCCGAGCTAAACGTGCCGTGGAGCGCCACGCTCGAGCCCTTGGTTATCGGCGGCTCGGCCGACCAGATGCAACGGCTTGCCGATCAAGCGCCGACACTGGCGCGGATGGCCAAGGTGGGCCCGGCGCGCTCTGTCGAAATCCCGCCGGAAGGTTCGACGCAGATTGGCGTCGATGGGGTCACCTACGCCTTCGCCCTTGCCGATCACATCGACCTCGATGCCGAGCGTGGACGATTGTCGAAAGCGCTAGACGTCGCTGCGAAAGACTGCGACGGCCTCGCTGCGCGTCTCGGCAACACGGCATTTACCGAGCGGGCCAAGCCCGAAGCCGTCGAAAAAGCCCGCGCCGATCACGAAGCGAAATCCGCCGAAGCCGAGCGGCTGCGTGCGGCCCTGGCGCGGCTGGGGTGAACCGTGGTCATTGCGAGGAGCGAATGCGACGCGGCAATCCAGCTAGAGCAACGAAAACTGGATTGCTTCGCTTGGCTCGCAATGACGCTTAAAGGGCTGGCATGACCGCTGCCAGTTTCCCCTACCTCCGCATGCGCCGCGGCCGCTCCGCACCCTGGATGCGCGAGATGCTCGCCGAGCATCGGCTCCACCCGTCTGACTTCATCTGGCCACTGTTCGTGTGTGAAGGACGGGATTGCGAGGAGCCGATCGGTTCGCTGCCGGGTGTCAGCCGGTGGAGTGTCGACCGGCTGGCCGGCAAAGCCAAAGAAGCGGCGGCGCTCGGCATCCCGTGCGTGGCCTTGTTCCCCAACACGCCCGAGGGCTTGCGCACCGGCGACGCCGGTGAGGCGCTCAACCCAGACAATCTCATTTGCCGGGCGATCCGGGCGATCAAGGACGCGGTGCCCGAAATCGGCGTGCTGACCGATGTCGCGCTCGATCCGTACACGTCCCACGGCCATGACGGGCTGACGGACGAGCAGGGCAATGTCATCAATGACGACACGGTCGCGATCCTCGCCCACCAAGCGCTGGTTCAGGCCGAAGCCGGCGCCGATATCGTCGCGCCGTCGGACATGATGGACGGCCGCGTTGCCGCGATCCGCGAGGTGCTCGAAGCGGCGGGGCACCAGAATGTCGCGATCATGGCCTATGCGGCCAAATATGCGTCGGCCTTTTACGGCCCGTTCCGCGAGGCGGTCGGCAGCCAGGGGCGGCTCAAGGGCGACAAGCGCGGTTATCAGATGAACCCGGCCAACATCGACGAAGCGCTGCGGGAGGTCGAGCTCGATCTCGCCGAGGGCGCCGACTTCGTCATGGTCAAGCCGGGGCTGCCCTATCTCGATGTCGTCGCGCGGGTCCGGGATGCGTTCGGGGTGCCGACGTTCGTTTACCAGGTAAGCGGCGAATATGCGATGATCGAGGCCGCGGCGGCGGCCGGCGCTGGCGACCGCGATGCGCTAATCCTCGAGACGCTAATCGCCTTCAAACGGGCCGGCGCAACCGGCGTTCTAACCTACCACGCGCTGGATGCAGCCCGGCTGCTGAACGGCTAGCCGCCGAGACGGTTCTGGAGGGAATCGATGATTTCGGCCTGGCGCTGATTGATCGCCCCGACCTCGGCGGCCGCCGCCTCGATCGCGCTTAGGTCGCCGGGATCAATGCCGCCTTTCGCCGCCAACGCCGCCGCGGCGATCGCGTCGATGTCGCCAAGGGCTTGGGTTGTCGGCGCGCGCGCCGCCACGGCAGCGGACAGCGCCTCTTGGGCCACGATCCAGGTTTCGCTCTGCGGCGCGCCGGCAGGCGAAGCCAGCCGTTGCGCTTCCCCGGCGGCGGCGGCGAACGCGCTCTCTCCGGCGCGCGCTCGACCGACCAGATCGGCCAGGCGGACAGAGAGTGCGGGGTCAGCCGGCTGGGCTGTGGTCGCGGCAACGACCGGCACACGCGGGTCAATCGCTTCAGCCGCGCGGTGGGCCAGCGACGGCGCCGGACCCGACGGAGCGGCACAGCCGGCCGAGGCCAGGGCCAGGACAAAAACACCAGGGCGAACGCGAAACATCCACTCCTGTGTAAGATCGCTTGCTGGGTGGCGCAATTGCGCGTCGGACCTCGGCTGGCCGAGGGTTGCGCCGTCCTCGACAGGACCCTATGTCGCCGCTTGCCTGTTTTGGGCAGTGCGCGCCCGTAGCTCAGCTGGATAGAGCATCAGACTACGAATCTGAGGGTCGGGCGTTCGAATCGCTCCGGGCGCGCCAAATACTTCAGCCGAAAATCATTGAGTTATTAAGCGTCGGTCAGGCGCTGGCGAACGTTCCCGGATCGGTGGCGCGTTCGGCGAAGTCCTTGGCGAGCTTGGCATGCCAGGTGCGGGCTTGCTCCGTCACCGCGCGCTGCGCCGCCATGCGCTCCTCGATGGCGCGGCGGCGATAATAACGCTCGTTCGACTCCATCCCAAATCTCCACGCCCAGTCGCTCGCGCGACAATGGCGCGCCATTCCCTAACTGACGGTTAAAATTCGCGATTGTGCCAGGATGATGCAATTCTGTGCCACCGCGACACAGAACAGGGTTACCGCTTTGGAAATGGCGTGTTCCAACGTTACCCCGTGCAACTTATAAGACAATCCGCAGTTGAAGCCGAAATGGTTTCGAGGAAGGTCACCATGATCAACGCAATTGAATCCCGCCGCGGCCAGTTTAATCCGGCGACGCGCGGGTACCACGCCGTGTACCGCGACAATGAAGTCAACCACTGCCCCGGTTGCGGCCGGACTCACTGGTATTTGGGCCGGGTTTTGGCCGAATGCGCATTCTGTTCGACGGCGCTGCCGCTGCAGGAGAGCTTCCGCCACGGGCCGGCCCCAGCGCCGGTGATCCAGCGCTCTCGTCCGGACTACCAGATCCTCGACGCGGCCTGATTTAGGCTACATCCGGTAGAATAGCTTTGAGCGGCCCGCGTTTGCGCTGTATATTACGGCGCATGCGTGGGCTTTTCTTTGTTGCGGCATTGCTGGCTGCTGCGCCTGGTCCGGCGATGGCCGGGGCCGGCAATTTCACGATCGTCAACGCGACCGGGCGCGACATCACCGCACTGGCGATCCGGCGATTTGGCACCACGGCGTGGCAGCCGCTGGGCGCGGCGCCGAAAGCCGGCGCGCGGGGAACGGTGCAGTTCAGCGACGCCGACTGCGCGTTCGATATTCAGGGGACCCTGGCGGGCGGCGTCAATGCCGTGTGGTCGGGTGTAAATCTCTGTGAAGCGAAATCGGTGACCTTGAACCGGAGCGACTCCGGGGCAGCCTGGGTCGACTACGACTGAACGACGAGCGGCGCTGCAGCGGCGGCGCGTACTTTCCAGTCTTGACCATGGCTGGTTCCGCTCGGACCGAGTCGAGCAGCTTGGCGCCGACTAGAAACACTACGCCGGTGCACGCCAAAGCCAACATCCAGCCACCGAAACCCGGATAGGTTTCGAGATAGTGGCGACCGCGCTCTATGGCGCCAAGCGCCACCGCATAGGTCACCAGCCACGCTTCCGTGCGGGTCTTGATGACAAACAGTCGGCCGATCTTGTGGCGCATGCTCATAAGTTAACTCAACCTTGTACCAGGCCCGCGGTTCCGCGGTTTCCGGCCTAAGGAGAATGGTAAAGCGCTCGTTAACTCGGCGCCAGCCCTGAGTTGGCCCAAACCGGTCCCAGTGCGGGACAATAATCGGATGGCCTAGGCTAGTTCGCCCAGGTCGAGCGCGGCGAATAGCGTGGCGCGCGCGGTCTCGATGTCGTGGATCAGCGTCACGTCCTGCAGATTGTCGTTGTGAATTTCGGCCGGCCAATGGCGCTCGATGACCTCGGCGATCCGATCGAGCCTGGCGTGATCGACCAGGAAGCGTGGGTCGACCGCCGCAGGATCGGCAATGACGCGCAGGCGGAGGCATGCCGGACCGCCGCCATTGGCCATCGACTGGCGGACGTCGACCACTTCGACCCGGCGGATCGGGCCATTGCCGGCCAGGTGCCGCTGCAACCAGGCCCAGACCGATGGCGTCTCCCGCGCTTCGGCCGGGACGATGAGCGTGGTCTCGCCGTGGGGCGGGCTCACCAGCTGGGCGTTGAACATATAAGAAGAGATGGCGTCGGCTAGCGAAACCTCCGCCGCAGGCACTTCGACCAGTTCGAAACCTGGGACCAGCCGCGCGCAATCGGCGATCAGCCTGTCGCGATCCGCGAACGCCTGTTCGTGCGCGAACAGCAGGGGCCCGTTGGCGACCGCGACGACATCGTTATGGAACGCGCCGGCGGCAATCGCTTGCTCCGATTGCTCGGCAAACAGGGTTCGCGCCGGATCGAGCCGATGGAGGCGCGCGATCGCTTGCGAGGCTTCGATATGTTGGCGGGTCGGGAAGGCGCCGCCCGACACGCCGTAGACGAAGATTTCTACACCCGGTTCGCCATAGGCCGGGGCGAGCCGCATATGGTTGGCCGCGCCTTCATCGCCGAACGCGGGTGGAACCGGGGCGTGCACAACAAAATGCCCGGTATCGTCGAACGCAAGCTGCAGCTGCGCGAGCGTCGCCGGCCATTCGTGGCTGCGGTGCGGCATGGTGCGCAAATTGGCCACGGTCAGGTGACACTTGCCGTCGGTTGTGTCGGGGGCGGGCGAAACCGTTGCCGCGTTCGCCGCCCACATCGCCGACGCCGACATCGCATTGGCGGCGAGCGCTGACCCGGCGGCGTCGATGGTCGTGCCAAGCTCGGTCAGCCAGGCGCGGTTGGGGCGCGGGTGGGGGAGGAAGATTCCCTGGACAAGGCCGAGATCGAGATTGGCGCGCATCTTTGTGACGCCCTCGAGCGCCGCGGCGCGCGGTTGCGAAACTTGTCCGGCATTGCGGGTCGAGGCCAGATTGCCGAGGCTCAGGCCGGCATAATTGTGGCTCGGCCCGACAACCCCGTCGAAGTTGATTTCCGTGAGCGCCACGTCAGCGGGCGACCGCGAGAACGACGTCGCCGGCCTTTACTCCGAGCAACCGCGCCGCTTCGGCGTCGATGATCAGGCCCTTGCGCGGCACGCGTTTGACGCTGGCCTTGCAGGCGACAAAATCATGCAGCTTGCCGGTGGCGAGGATCGTCGATTGTTTGCCGCCCTCGCTGATCTCAAGCACCGTCTCTGATGCCGATTCACGGACGGTTTTGATGCGATCGGTGGGCGCGAGGACGGTCGGGCCGCCATCGAAAATGTCGACATAACGGTCGAACAGGAAGCCTTCTTCCTCGAGCATCCGCAGCGCCCCCATGCCGGACGGATGCGGCAAGCCGATGACCGCTTTGGCGGCGTCATCGAGCAGCGCCACATAGATCGGCGTCCGCGGCATCAGATCGGCGATGAATCGCGTCCCGTGCATGGCATTGAAGCGATCGGCCTCGGGAAAGCTCATGTCGAAGAAGCGCCCGGCGAGTCCATCCCAGAACGGCGAATTGCCGGCCCCGTCCATCACCCCGCGAAGTTCGGCCAAAGTGCGGTCGCCAAAGCGCGATCGGTGCTGTTTCATGAACAAATAGCGACTGCGGGCAATCAGCGCGCCCCAGCCGCCCGAGCGGGTTTCCGGGTGCAGGAACAGGCCGCCAACCTCGGAGCAGCCTTCGAGATCGGTGGTCAGGCTCAGCATCTGGTTGTGGAAGGTCTTGCCGAGTTCGGGGCTGCTTTGGGTGAGGGTGCTCAAATTATAGCTGTAGAACGGCTGAACGACCCCGACCTTGCCGAAAACCTGGCAGGTGCCGCGAATGATGCCCGCCGCCGGATCCTCGAGCACGAACATGTAGAGGTCGCCGGCCTGTTCGTCGGTCGTCCTTGCGAACGACCGGTCCGAGCGCGCGAGCTTTTCGACCAGTGTATCGCGGTCGGCCGGCAGGTTGGTGAATCCGCCGCCGGTGAGCTTGGCCATCTCGTAAATCGCGTCGAAATCATCGCCGCGCGCCGCTCGCACGCGAAAGCTCATAGCCGGCCATCCGCGAGGCGAAGCAGGGTCAGCGCGGACAAGGCGGCGCGCTCGCTCAGGCTGTCGGCGATGAGATATTCTTGCGGGCTGTGAATCTTGCCGCCGCGCACGCCCATCGTGTCGACTACCGGCACGCCGCAGGCGGCGATGTTATTGCCGTCGCAAACGCCACCGGTCGCTTGCCAGCCGATCGCCTGGCCAAGGTCGGCGCCGGCCTGCTTGACCAGCGTGAACAGGGCTTCGGCCTCGGGCGTCATTGGCTTCGGCGGGCGGCCGAAGCTGCCGTGGATGGCGATCGCGACATCATGCCCGGCGGCGACCGTGGCGACGGTGGCTTCGATCAGCGCCTTGGCGCGCAATTCATCGTCGGGTGTTGCCGGCCGCAGATTGACGCGCAGGATGGCGAGGTCGGGAACAACATTGGTCGGGCCGCCGCCGTCGATCCTGGCGGGGTTGATGTTCAGCCCGGGCCGCTTCGCCGCTTCGAGCCGCAGCGCGAGGTCGGCCGCGGCGAGCAAGGCATTGCGGCCGTCCTCGGGGTTGCGGCCGGCGTGCGCCGAGCGGCCGCGCACGGTGAAGCTGAAATTGCCGCTGCCTGGGCGGGCGCCGGCCAATGTCCCATCGGGAAGCGCCGAAGGTTCGTAAGTCAGCGCCGCGCGCTTGCCCCGCGCCGACGCCGCGATCAGCGCCGCCGATCCGGCCGATCCGACTTCCTCATCGCTGTTGATGATGACTTCATAGCCAAGGTTCGGAATGCCGCCGGCTTCGACGGCTTTCAGCGCCGCCAGCATAACCGCGATGCCGCCCTTCATGTCGGCGACGCCGGGGCCGCCTAGCACCCCGTCCTCAAGCCAGGTCAGCGCCTGGAACGGGTGGTCGACGGCAAACACGGTGTCCATGTGACCGGTCAGCAGCAACTGCACCGGTGCGTCGGGCCGGACTTTCAAATGGAGGTTGCGGCCATGGTCGCGCGGGGCGCTGCGCCCGGCATTGTCGACCTCATCGACCGGCGTCGGGTCGACTAGTGCGAGCACGCCAGGGAGAGCGGCGAAAGCGTCGGCGATGTGGCCGGCGACCGTGGCCAGCCCGGCGAGGTTGCGTGAGCCGCTGTTGATAGCCGCCCACGCCTCGACTTGCGCCAACATCGGCTCGGCCGCGGCGCGGTCGACGGCGGATTGTTCGGTGGTCGATAGGGCTCGCATGGCGGCACTCCTAGCGAGCCGCCCGCGCGAACGCCACACCAGCCATTGCTGCTCCTGAAATGCCGCTGGCTCGCGCATCCAGGCACGGTTCCGCGCCGTACCTCATGTGTCGACCATTGATACCGGAGATTGCCATGACCTCGTTTAAATTGATTAACGACGCGCAGGGATGCCGTGTCCAGGCAGCGGGATTCAGTGGTGTCGAATCCAGGCTGCTGGTGAAAATCGCCGAAGCTCTGGAGGAGATTGCGTCATTGCAAGCGGCGCGCCGCCGCCTGGAGGCCACGCGCTGCTGGTAACGGCTGCCAGACAGGCAGCTGCGTTAGAGATACTCCGCGAATTCCGCGATCAGGCGGCGATACAAATCGCGCTTGAACGGAACGATCAGGTCGGGGAGCGCGCTTGGCTCGACCCATTTCCAGTCGTTGAATTCGGGGTGTTTGGTGGCGATGTTGACGTCGCTTTCGCTGCCGAGGAAGCGACACAGGTACCAGTCCTGGAGCTGCCCTTTCCACTTGCCGCCCCAAAGTATCCCGCGGAGCTTTGGCGGGAGGTCATAACGCAAACGTTCCGGGCATTCGGCGACGCGTTCGACGAGGTGCGGCGGGATGCCCGTCTCCTCCTCCAGTTCGCGCAAGGCGGTCGCCCACGGTTCCTCGCCGGCGTCGATCCCGCCTTGGGGCATCTGCCAGGCATCGTCACTATTATCGATCCGCCGCCCGATCCAGATCCGCTTGCGCGCATTGAGCAACATGACGCCGACCCCGCGGCGGTACAGGTGGTCGTCGGTCATGGACGTGCCTTAGCCGTCATTGCGAGCGGAACGAAGCAATCCAGCTAGATTGCCGCGCGTCTTCGGCGCTCGCAATGACGAAAGAGCGGGGCTAAAGGCAGCAGAAGCGAACGATTCAGGACTCTTATGGCGACCGCCACGCATTTGCTGACTCAAACCGAAGCTGACGCGCATCCGGCGATGGAGGCGGTTGTCGTCCGCTTTGCCGGCGACAGCGGCGACGGGATGCAGCTGACCGGCGGGCAGTTCACTTTGTCGACCGCGCTGGCCGGCAACGATCTGGCGACATTTCCCGATTTTCCGGCGGAAATCCGCGCGCCGCAAGGTACGACGTTCGGCGTCTCGGCGTTCCAGATCAACTTCGGTTCGTGCGCGATCGACACCGCCGGTGACCAGCCCGATGTGCTGATCGCGATGAACCCGGCGGCACTCAAGGTGAATGTGAATGAGCTGCGCGAAGGCGGGCTGATCATCGTCGACGATGGCGAGTTTACGCAGCGCAACCTCGCCAAGGCCGGATATGACGCGAGCCCGCTCGAGGACGGCAGTCTGGCCAAATGGCAGCTGGTCCACTTCAATATCTCGCAGTTGACGGTCGAAGCGGTGAAGCACGTCGGCCTTGGCAACAAGGAGGCGCTGCGCTGCAAGAACATGTGGACGCTGGGCCTGGCGCTATGGATGTTCGACCGCGATCGCGCGCCGATTGTCGACTGGCTCAAGACCAAATTCGCCAAAGCGCCCGAGCTCGCCGAAGCCAATATCGCCGCGTTGAACGCCGGCCATGCTTATGGCGAGACGGTGGAAATTGGCACGCCGGTCCGCCGCCACCACATCGACGCGGCGCCGGCCGAGCCGGGCCTTTATCGCACCGTCACCGGCGCCGAGGCGCTGTCGGTCGGGCTGGTCGCGGGCGCGCAGCTGGCCGGGCTCAAGATGTTCTTCGGCTCCTATCCGATCACCCCGGCGTCGCCGCTGCTGCATCATCTGGCGCGGCTGAAGGAATTCGGCATCACCACCTTCCAAGCGGAGGACGAGATCGCGGCGGTCTGCGCGGCGATTGGCGCGTCCTATGCCGGACAGCTCGGCGTGACCTCATCGTCGGGGCCGGGAATCGCGCTCAAGACCGAGGGCATCGGGCTGGCGGTGATGACCGAGCTGCCGCTGGTGGTGGTCAATTCGCAGCGCGGCGGCCCGTCGACCGGCCTGCCGACCAAGACCGAGCAATCGGACCTCTACCAGGCGGTTTATGGCCGCAACGCGGATAGCCCCCTGCCAGTCATCGCCGCGCGCTCGCCGTCCGACGCGTTCGAATGCGCGATCGAGGCGGTGCGGATCGCGACCCGTTACATGACCCCGGTGATGCTGCTGACCGATGGTTACATCGCCAATGCCGCCGAGCCATGGAAAGTGCCCGACATGACGGGTTATGCGCCGTTCCCGGTCGCATTCTTCGACCAGCCGCCAGCCGCAGGCGAGCCGGTCATGCCGTTTGCGCGCAACGACGAACTGGCGCGGCCGTGGATTAAGCCTGGCACAGCCGGGCTCGAACACCGCATCGGCGGGATCGAGAAGGCACCGGGCACGGGCAACATCGACTATAGCCCCGAAGCCCACGCCGAGATGACCCGGGTGCGGGCGGCCAAGGTCGCGGGGGTGGTGCACTCGATCCCCGACCAGCAGGTGTGCCTGGGCGAGGACAAAGGCGAGCTCGCGGTGGTCGGATGGGGCTCGACCTTCGGGCCGATCCACCAGGCGGTGCGCCGTGCTCGCCTGCGTGGCCTCAGCGTCAGCCACATCCACATTCGCCACATCGTCCCGATGCCGAAAAATATGGCTGTCCTATTGCGGGGCTTCCGGCATATCCTCGTCCCCGAGATGAACAGCGGCCAATTGAAGACCGTGCTTCGCGACCTGTTCCTGGTCGATGCACAATCGCTGTCGAAAGTCAGCGGGCAGCCGTTCCGCATCGCGGAGATCGAGGCGGCAATCGCTAAAGTTCACGAAAATGGCCCCCGTCTGCAAGACATTAGTGAACTTAGCGAAGGTCCGACCCCGTGAGACAGATCAATCCCTGGCCAATGATCCTGATGCTGGTCGTCGTCGTGGTGCTGATCGGCTGGCTGGCGGGAGTTGGGCGATGAACGAGATGACCGCCGTCACCACCGCCAAGGATTGGGCGAGCGACCAGGAAGTGCGCTGGTGCCCGGGCTGCGGCGACTATGCGGTGTTGAAGGCGGTGCAACGGACCATGCCCGACCTCGGCGTCGCGCGCGAAAAGACGGTGTTCGTCAGCGGCATCGGCTGCTCGAGCCGCTTTCCTTATTATATGGCGACCTACGGCTTTCACACCATCCACGGCCGCGCGCCAGCGTTCGCGACCGGGATCAAGCTCGCCAACCCGGAGCTCGACGTGTGGATCATCACCGGCGACGGCGACGCGCTGTCGATCGGCGGCAACCACACGATGCATGTGCTGCGGCGCAACCTCGACTGCCAGATTCTGCTGTTCAACAACGAGATTTACGGGCTGACCAAGGGGCAATATTCGCCGACGTCGCGCATCGGCACGCGCAGCCCGTCGACGCCGTTCGGGTCGGTCGACCGGCCGGTGTCGCCGTGCATGTTCGCATTGGGTTCCGGAGCGCGATTCATCGCGCGCGGCATCGATGTCCACAAAAGCCTGCCCGACGTCTTGAAGGCGGCGCACGCCCACCGTGGCGCGAGCTTCGTCGAAATCTACCAGAATTGCATCGTTTATAATGACGACGTGTTCGCGTCGTTCACTGCGCGCGATTTCTCGGCCGAGCGGCAATTGTGGCTGCAGGCCGGCGAGAAGATGTTGTTCGCGGCCGGCACCAAGGGCATCGCGCTCGACGCCGAGCGGCTGGTGCTCAAGGTGGTCGAGGCCGACGATCCGTCGGTGCTGGTGCATGATCCGAAGAACCGCGGGGTGGCGGCGATGCTGATCGAACTGCCCGAGCAGGGATTCCCGGTCGCGCTCGGCGTGATTTACGAAGACCCCGCGCCGACCTTCGAAAGCAGCGTCGCCGAGCAGAATCAGGCAGCGGCGAAGGGCAAGACGCCCGATCTGCAAGCGCTGGTGTCCAAAGGCCAAAGCTGGATGGTCGAGAAAGAACCGCGCGCCGAGTGAGCGACCGGCAGTAATTGGACAATATCACGCATTCACTGACGGGCTGGGCGCTGGGCCAGGCTGGGCTCAAGATGCGGACGCGCAAGGGGCTGGCGGTGCTGATTCTCGGCGCCAACATGCCCGACATCGACATCTTCTTCGGGCGGATCGGGTGGGCGCCGCTGGCGATGCACCGCGGCTTCACCCATGGCCTGGTCGGTGGCTTGATCGTCATGCCGCCGCTGCTCGCGGCCCTGTTGTTGCTGCTCGATCGCTGGCAGGTCGGGCGCGGCACGACGTTCAAAAGCGGCCTGGCGATGCGGCCCGGCTGGCTGCTAGCTTTGGCCTATCTGGCGACGCTCACCCATCCGCTCATGGACCTGCTGACGACCTATTCGATCCAGCTGCTGTCGCCTTTCTCCAACGCCTGGTTTCATGCCGACGCCTTGTTCATCATCGATGTCTGGATCTGGCTGCTGCTCGGCGGATCGATCGCCTGGTCGCGCATAAGGGAGGAGCAAGGCCGGCCGTGGCAGCGGCCGGTGCAAGCAGCGATTGGACTGGTGTTCGCCTACATCGGTCTCAACCTACTGATTACGCAACGTGCTGACGCGGCAGCTCGCAACTGGGCGGGCGAGCGGCGCATCGACGCCATTTTTGCGTCGCCGCCGCCGGTGGCCTTCTGGCGGCGTGACCTCGTGTGGCGCGAGGGCGACTGCTATCGCCGAAGCTTGTTCGACCCACTCGACGGCGGATTTCATGCCGTATCCAGTTGTGCGGCGACCAATATGAACGAGCCGCTGGTGCGCGAGGCGATCCGCCGGGATCCCCAGCTCCGGAGTTTCCTCAAATGGTCGATCCTGCCGCAGGCGGACGTCAGGCGCGAACATTGTTTGGCGCGGGTGGCGATCGGCGATGCGCGCTACGGTCAAGGTGGGCGATCACGGCTGGCCCGCGAATCGGTGGTGCCAGTCAGCGACCCCGGCTGCTAGGCTAGCGTCATGGCGGGTCGTGGCGAACATCTGGTGAAAGCGGACCGCGGCTTTGCGGTTGGGGGCGGCATAGTTGCGCGCCTGATGGCGCCGGCGTTCGACCGCGTGCTGGATGAGATTGATGCCGGGCTTCTGAAAGGCGGCATTGAAACGACGCTCCCGGACGGCGGCCGGCGCAATCTCGGGTTTCGCTCGCCGGGACCACGAGCGATCGTCGAGTTCAAGAGCTGGATGGCGCTGGTGCGGCTGGCGACCTCGGGCTCGGTCGGCTGGTATAAGGCATGGACATTGGGCGAATGGTCGAGCCCCGATCCGGTACCGATTTTCGAATTATTTTCGTTGAACGGCGTTGCGCTCGGCGAGTCTGGGCGTGCCAAGGGGCTGTTTCGCCGGATCAATGCGCTCTCCCATCGCCTGCGCGACAATGCGCCCGGCAAAGCCAAGGCCAACGTCGCCGCGCATTACGATCTCGGCAATGATTTCTACGCGACGTGGCTTGACCCAACGATGACCTATTCCTCGGCCCGGTTCGCGTTCCCTGATCAGCCATTGGAGGCCGCGCAGCATCGCAAAATCGCGCTGTTGCTCGATCGGCTGGAATTGCGGCCAGGGCAGCGGCTGCTCGAAATCGGCTGCGGCTGGGGCAGCCTGGCAATCGCGGCGGCAAATCGCGGGGCGACCGTCGTCGGCCTGACTTTGTCAGAGCGGCAAAAGGCCTGGGCGGACGCCAAAATTGCTGAAGCGGGCCTGTCAGATCGGGTCGAGATTCAGCTACAAGATTACCGCGAAACCAAGGGGCAATTCGAGGCGATCGCATCGGTCGAGATGGTCGAAGGAGTCGGCTTGCGCTGGTGGGGCGCCTATCTTGACGCAATCGCTCGCAATTTGACGCCCGGCGGCCGCGCGGCGTTGCAGTTCATCAGTATCGATCACCGCTTGTTCAAGCGTTATGCGGTCAGCGCCGACTTCATCCAGACCTATATTTTTCCGGGCGGGATGTTGCTCGATGAGCCGCAGTTTGCGGCGCTCGCGAAGCGAGCTGGACTGTCGTGGGAGCATCGGGACGGGTTTGCCCACGACTATGCCGCCACTTTGAGGCTATGGCGGGGACGCTATGACGACGCAGTGGCACGCCGCGAACTGGAAGAATTCGACCAGCAATTCCACCGACTTTGGCGCTACTATCTGATGTATTGCGAGGGTGGATTTCGCGGCGGCGCAATCGACGTCGCGCAAGTTACAATGATCAAGTCATGAAGGCGATTTACGACCGCCCGCGGGCGTTAAGCGACGGGCTGGCGGCGGTCCGCACCCAGTTTCAGCTGCCCGGCGACTTTTCGCCCGAGATCAAGGCGGCGGCGGAGTCTGTGGCGCACCAACCGATGTTCGACCACATCGATCGCACCGATATTCCCTTTGTCACCCTCGATCCGACGAGCTCGACCGACCTCGACCAGGCCTTCGCAATCGAGCCGTCGGGAAGCGACCTCATTTTGCGCTACGCCATTGCCGACATTGGCTGGTTCGTTGCCGACGGCGGTCCGATCGACAACGAAGCCTGGGTCCGCGGCGAGACGATCTACATGCCCGACGACAAGGTCAGGCTGTATCCTGGTGCGCTTAGCGAAGGCGCGGCGAGCCTGCTGCCCGATGGCGCCCAGCCGGCGATTGTCTACGCCGTGCGCATCGCCAACGACGGTGCAACAAGTCTTGACGGTGCCGAGCGGGCGATCATCAAGAGCCGCGCCAAGCTTGGCTATGCGACGGTGCGGCCGGAGGAACTGCCCGCTGGCTTCATCGAACTGTCGCGGCGCATTGCAGCGGCCGAGCAGGCGCGGGGCGCCTCACGGGTCGACCCGCCACAGCAGCAAGTCATCGAGCAAGCCGATGGCAATTTCGCGCTCGAGTTTCGGCCGATGAGCCCGATGGAGCAAGCAAACGCCGCGCTGTCGCTCGCCGCCAACCTCGCCATAGGCGAGGCGTTGTACGCGCACGGCACCGGCATTTTTCGAGTGATGCCCGAGCCGGACGATTGGGCGATCCGGAGATTGCGGCATAGCGCCAAGGCGCTCGGCGTCGACTGGCCGAAGGCGATGAGCCTTGAGGACCGCGCGCGCGGTCTCGATCCGAATGATGCCAAACAGGCCGCGTTCATGCTCGCCATTCGCCGCACCGGGTCCCATGCCAGCTATGCCCAGTTCCATGCCGGCGAACGACCGTGGCACTCGGCGATGCGCGCAACCTACGTCCACGCGACGGCGCCACTGCGGCGGCTGGCCGACCGATATATCAACGAAGCGGCGCTGGCCGTCGCCAACGGTCGAGCAGTGCCGGACAGTGTCACCGCGGCCTTCGCGCGTTTGCCTGACGTCATGAACCGTGCCGATGCGAAGGCAGGGCAGGTCGACAGCGCCGTCCTCGAACTTGCCGAGGCGGTTGTGCTCGCGTGCCGGGTCGGCGAGCTGTTCACCGGCACCGTGACGGACTTCGACAAGAAGCGCGGCGCGCGCATCCAAATTGCCGATCCCGCCGTGATTACCCGCGTGGCGGTCAACGACCTGGCGATCGGGACGTCCGTCCAGCTTCGTCTCGATGAAGCCGATCCGGCGGTGCGGTTGACCCGCTTTTCGCTCGCTTAGGCTTCGACCCGCAATTTCTCGCCGGTGGGCACGTCGGACTGAAGGCGTTGGAGGATCGCCGTCGCCACCGCTTCCGGCGGCTTGACGCTGTCTGGTTCTTCGCCCGGGAAGGCGAGCTGGCGCATGCGGGTGTGGGTGGCGCCGGGGTCGACAATGTGCACGCGGATGCGGCCGCTGTGCTGGGTTTCGTCGGCATAGGCGCCGAGCAAGATCTCAAGAGCAGCCTTGGACGAGCCGTAGGCGCCCCAGAAGGCGCGCGGTTCGCTGCCGACCGACGAAGTTAGCGCGACGACGTCGGCGCGCGCTGACTTCTTCAGCAGCGGATCAAAAGCGGCGATTACGGCTTGGTTGGCGATCAGGTTGAGGCCGAGAACCCGGGCATATTCCTTGGCATCGATATGCTCGACCGGAGTCAGCGAGCCGAGCATTGCGGCGTTGAGAATGAGGACATCGAGCGATTGCCAGCGCTCGGCGACGGCGGCGGCCAATTTGCCGATCGATTCGCTGTCGGTGAGGTCGAGCGGGGCGATGGTCGCGCTGCCGCCGGCGTCGTGAATCCGGTCGTCGACCGCTTCCAATGCGCTGGCGGTTCGGGCCACCAGAATGACATGGGCGCCCGCCGCCGCCAGCGCTTCGGCAGTGGCCGCGCCAATGCCGCGACTGGCTCCGGTGACGAGCGCGAGCTTGCCGTCGAGAGACTTGGCTTTAGGCATTTGATCGAGTGACTAGCGGCTGGCGACCAGGGAAAGGGAGCCCGCGCTCTCTTTTTCGGTGAAATCGGTCAGGCTGGTCGGATAGTCGCCGGTGAAACAGGCGTCGCAGCGCTGCGGCTGCTGGTCGTTCCGCTCCGAGCCCAGCGCCCGGTACAGCCCCTCGATCGAGATGAAGGCGAGGCTGTCGGCGTTGATGTAATCGCGCATCGCTTCGACGCTCATTTGCGCGGCGAGCAGCTTGGCGCGTTCGGGCGTATCGACGCCGTAGAAGCAACTGTGCCGGGTCGGCGGCGAGGCGATTCGCAAGTGCACTTCACGAGCGCCGGCGTCGCGCATCATCTGGACGATTTTGACGCTGGTGGTGCCGCGAACAATCGAATCGTCGATCAGGACAATCCGTTTGCCGTGGACCAGCGCCGAATTGGCGTTGTGCTTCAGCTTGACGCCAAGGTTACGGACTTCCTGGCTCGGCTGGATGAAGGTGCGGCCAACATAGTGCGAACGGATGATGCCGAGTTCGAACGGGATCCCCGACGCCTGGCTGAAGCCGATTGCCGCCGGCACGCCGCTATCGGGAACGGGTACGACGTAATCCGCTTCGACCGGTGCCTCGCGGGATAATTCGGCGCCGATGTTCTTGCGTACTTCGTAGACCGATTTGCCGTCCGCGACCGAGTCCGGGCGCGAGAAATAGACATGTTCGAAGACGCAAGGACGCGGCTCGACTTTGGCGAACGGTCGGAATGAGCGGATGCCGGAGCCGTTAACGAGGACCAGCTCGCCGGGTTCGACGTCGCGCAGGAAGGTCGCGCCAATGACGTCCAGCGCCACGGTCTCGGAGGCGAAGATCGTCGCCTCGCCAAGCTTGCCCATGACCAAAGGCCGAATGCCCAGCGGATCGCGGCAGGCGATGAGTCCATCCGGGGTGAGTACGAGCAGCGAATATGCGCCCTCGACCTGCTTGAGCGCATCGGTCAGGCGATCGAGGCTGGTCGTATGGTTGGAGGTCGCGACAAGATGGATGATGACTTCGGTATCGCTGGTCGACTGGAAGATCGAGCCGCGTCGGTTGAGCGTGCGGCGAAGCTTCATGGCGTTGGACAGATTGCCATTCTGGGCGACCGCGAAGCCGCCCTCTGCGAGTTCCGCGAACAGCGGCTGGACATTGCGCAGCCCGGACTCGCCGGTGGTCGAATAGCGCACGTGGCCAATCGCCGTCCGGCCGGGGAGGGCCCGCATCACTTCGTCCCGATCGAAATTGCCGGCAATGTGGCCCATCGCCCGGTGCGAGTGAAAATGGGCGCCATCGAAGCTGGTAACGCCGGCGCCCTCTTGCCCGCGGTGCTGCAGCGCGTGGAGGCCGAGCGCAACGAAGCTGGCGGCGTTATCGGCACCCCAAATGCCGAAAATCCCGCATTCTTCGCGTAGCTTGTCGTCGTCGAACGGATTAGTCGTCAACATGGTGTCGCATTCGCCCTCAAGCTGGGCTGTCCATATAGTGTCGATTCAACGCCTTGTCGCCCCTTTGGCAGCAGCAAAGTTGAATCAGCGACTGTCGGAGTAAACTTGACGTTTACGGAAACGTAAAGCATAGGTTAGCCATGGAATCACCCTCTGCCAAATACGCCATCGGGGAGCTGTGTGAGGCGTTCGGCGTGACTGCCCGCGCGCTGCGTTTTTACGAGGACGAACAGCTGATCGCGCCAGAACGGCGCGGGACGTCGCGCTATTATTCGGACCGGGACCGGGCGCGGTTGAGCTGGATTTTGCGTGGCAAACGCGTTGGGTTCAGCCTCACCGAAATCCGCGAAATGCTCGATTTGTATGATGTCGGCGATCACCGCGAGACACAACGCCGGGTGACGATCGAGCGCTGCCGGCAAAAGATCGCGGCGCTCCGTCACCAAAAAAATGATATCGACACGACGATTACTGAACTCGAGGATTTTCTTAAAACGCTTGGCACTTCGCCCGAGCAAGGGAGCAACATCTGATGGCCGTATATTCAGCGCCAGTGCGCGAAACTCGCTTCATTCTCGACCAGGTGCTGAACGTCGGCAATTATTCCAACCTCGAGGGCTTCGCTAATGCGACGCCAGACCTGATCGAAGCGATCCTCGACGAGGGCGGCAAGTTCGCATCAGAGGTGCTGGCGCCACTCAACAAGGTCGGCGACGAGCAGGGCTGCAAGCGCAACGATGATGGATCTGTAACGGTGCCAGACGGGTTCAAAGACGCCTATCGCCAGTTTTGTGAAGGCGGCTGGCCAACCTTGTCGGCGCCCGAGGAATATGGCGGACAAGGCCTGCCGCAGGTGCTTGCGACCGCGTTCAGCGAATATGTGCTGTCGGCCAACCAAGCGTTCGAGATGTTCCAGGGACTGACGGCCGGAGCCATCGCCTCCTTGCTGATCAAAGGCACCGACGAGCAAAAAGCGACCTATTTGCCGAACATGGTGTCCGGCAAGTGGACTGGGACGATGAACCTGACCGAGCCGCATTGCGGCACCGATCTTGGACTGCTCAAGACCCGCGCCGATCCCAGTCCCGACGGCAGCTATGCGATCACCGGAACCAAGATTTTTATCTCGTCGGGTGAGCACGACATCGCCGAAAATATTATCCATCTGGTGCTGGCGAAGATCGCCGGTGCGCCAGACACCGTCAAAGGCATTTCGCTGTTCGTGGTGCCCAAGTTCCTGGTCAACGACGACGGATCGCTGGGTGAGCGCAATCCCGTCAGCTGCGGCGCGATCGAGAAGAAAATGGGCATCCACGGCAACCCGACCTGCGTCCTGAATTATGACGGGGCCAAAGGGTGGTTGGTCGGGGAGCCGGAAAAGGGTCTGGCGGCGATGTTCATCATGATGAACGCGGCGCGATTGGGCGTTGGTTTGCAGGGGCTCGCCCAGGCGGAAGTCGCCTACCAGAATGCCCTGGCCTATGCCCGCGACCGTCGGCAGGGACGGGCCCTTGTCGCCGAGCAACGCGACCCGAATGCCAAAGCCGACCCGATCATCGTCCATCCCGACGTTCGCCGGATGCTGATGGAAATGAAGTCTTTTCTCGAGGGAGCCCGAGCGCTGGTCCTGTGGGGTGCGCTCCAGGTTGACCTTTCCCGCCGCGCTTCGAGCGAGGAAGAGCGGCAGGAAGCCGACGATCTAGTTTCGCTGCTGACCCCGGTGATCAAGGGTTATCTGACCGACAAGGGCTTCGACAGCGCCGTCCTTGCCCAGCAAATCTTCGGCGGTCACGGGTACATCCGCGAACATGGCGTCGAGCAGTTCGTCCGGGATGCGCGCATCGCCCAGATTTATGAGGGCACCAACGGTGTCCAGGCGCTTGACTTGGTCGGGCGCAAGCTCGGCAAGGACGGGGGCAGGGCGATCCAGCGCTTATTCGCGCTTCTCTCGCGGGAAGTCGCGGACGCGTCGTCCGACGTTGCGCTGAAGCCGTTCCTGGCCGAGTTCACGCGGGCGATTGGTGACCTCCAGGCCTCGACCAAATGGTTGATGGAGAATGGCCTGGCCAACCCTAACCAGGCCGGCGCGGCTGCCTATCCCTACATGACGATGATGGGCATTGTCGCGGTTGGGCTGATGTGGCTGCGCATGGCTCGCGCCGCCACAACGGCATTGGCGGCGGGCGCGCCGGATCGCGCTTTCTATGAAACCAAGTTGGCGACTGCCCAGTTCTTCGCCGATCGCGTGATGCCGGAAACTGGGTCGCTCAGGCGCAAGCTTGAAGCCGGGTCTGACAGTGTGATGGCCATCCCGGCGGAGGCCTTTTAGGACGCCGCCTTCTGGTCGATGTACCACGGGCGCATCATAGTGACTTCGTTCCGGCGCTCCTTTTTGGGCGCGAGACGGCTCATGTTGAACCCGTCGATGAACTGCACTCCGAATTTGCCCGATTGTGCCCAACGGACCGTGCCGAGAACCGGGCCAGCACCGACGATATCGATTGTGATCACCAGGCCCGGCGCGACCGGTTTTGGACACTCCACCAGCGCGCCCATTGACGAGATATTGCGAAGGCGGATCTCGGTAACTTCGCCATCGATCTCGGCGATGGCCCGACGCATCAGCCTTTGCCGCGGCTCGCGGATGCACTGGTAGCCGTCGGCTTCGACGGTGACCGAGTTGGCCAGCTGGCGGGCCTCTTCCGCCGGCGCTGGACGCCCGAAGATGTAGCCTTGGACCTGGCTGACGCCGAGCTCTCGGATCAAATGCAGATCGTCATGGGTCTCGACGCCTTCGGCGGTGGTATCCATGCCTAGCGTTTCGGCCAACGTGACGATCGCCCGGATGATCGCGCTGTTGCGGTTGGTGGTCGACGCAGCGCCGCGCACGAAGCTCTGGTCGATCTTAATCTTGTCGAACGGCGCCTTTTTCAAATAGCCCAGCGAACTGTAGCCGGTGCCGAAGTCGTCGAGCGCCAGGCGGACGCCGAGCCCTTTCAACTTCGCGAAGGTCTCGTCGGTGCTGTCGCCCTCGGCGAGGAAGACGCCTTCGGTGATTTCGAGCTCAAGCCGCTCGGAGCGAAGCCCTGTTTCCTTCAGCAGCTTTGCGATCATATCCACGGTCGCCGGATCGTTGAACTGGATCGGCGACAGGTTGACTGCCACGCGGAGCTGTTCGGGCCAGTGCACCGCCTCCATTAGCGCCGTCTTCAGCACCCATTCGCCGATCGAGGAGATCAATCCACTTTCTTCCGCAAGCGGGATAAATTTGTCGGGAGAAATTGGGCCGCGGACCGGATGGTCCCACCGGACGAGCGCCTCGAATCCGCAGATCTCCTCACCCGCGCAGCGAATGATCGGCTGGTAGGCGACCCACAGCTCGCCGCGCTCGATCGCCTGGCGAAGGTCGTTTTCAAGAACCTGCCGGTCGCTCAAATCGCTGTGCATCGCCGGCTCGTAGAAGCAATGCTTGCCGCGCCCCGCCGCCTTGGCAGCATAGAGCGCGAGGTCGGCGTTCCGGATCAGGCTGTCGGCGCAGCAGCGGCCGGGGTCGCCAATCGAGATGCCGACCGACGCGCCGATCGTCACCCGATGCCCCTCGATCGTGTACGGCCGCGAGACCTGCTCGATCAGCGTCCGCGCGAGCGATTCGAGGAAGCCGATGTCGACCGTCCCCGGAAGCACCGCCTTGAATTCGTCGCCGCCGAGACGGCCGATCTGGCCGTGATCTCCCATGACCGCCTTCAGGCGATCGGCGACCTGGCGAAGCAGCGAATCGCCGATTGGGTGGCCGAGGGTGTCGTTGACATTCTTGAAGCGGTCGAGATCAATCAGGAACAGCGCGCAGCCCTTCTGCCGCCGGGAAGAATTGCGCAGCGCCTCGTCAAGCGTCTGGCGCATCAGCGCGCGGTTTGGGAGGCCGGTGAGCGAATCGAACCGGGCCAACCGCGAGATTTCCTGCTCCGAGCGGCGCTGCTCAGTGAGGTCTGTGCCGATACCGCGGAAGCCCAAAAATCGACCGCGTTCATCAAAGACCGGGTTACCGGACAGCGACCAGTGAACATCCTGATCGCTGGCCGCCCGGACGACCACGTCAGCGAACGGGAATCTTGCGGAGAGGTGGAAACCCAAAGTCTTGTGCTCTTCACGGATCGTGCCGACCGGGCTGGTGTCAACCGACAGAAGATCGGGAAACTGCCGACCGAGCAGCTCCTGGGGTTCACACTGGAAATCGTCAGCTAGCTGCTGCGAGACGTAGGAAAGTGTGCCCTCTGAGTTGGTTTCCCAAAACCATCCTCGGCCGCTGTTTTCAAATTCGGCAACGAAGGTCAGTGCTTTATGCGCTTCGGCGTCCAAGCCTAGGCGCTTTCGGCCGGCGGCAATAACGGTTCGCGCTCCAGCGACGCTGTAGGATGTCACAATCAGCGACAACAGGGCCGCACCTGCGCCCACCAGTGCCGACCCGGTATAGAGAACGGCGCCAAGCGTCATCACAATCAGGTTTGAAATTGCCAGTGGCGGTGAATTCACTGCCACCATCGCGGCCATCGTCACGCCGCCGCCCATCACCAAGATCGCCAATGCTTCGTCATGGGCCTCGCCAGTTATCGCCAGGCCGGCCATCATCCATAGAATGCCCGCCGCGCCCAAATAAACAGCCAGCGCCCGGATGACCGTATGAGGGGCAAGGCCCAGGCGATGGCGGCAATGAAGCGCCACTATGGCGACGACATCGAGCGCGAGTAGCAAACCCATGGGAATGACCGGGCTGCCCAATGAAAACACCGGCGATCGCTCCGGATAGAGCAGAAAGAGCGTCAGCGTAGCGATCAAGTGTGTGACACCCAGCATCAGCGCGGAGTGATCAAGCGGAGCAATTCGCCAGGCCGAGAGCGAATGATCTTCAGAGACGTCCGGCGCGAGGATGTCGAACCACAGCGCTTCGCGGACAGAAGCGCGCGCATGCACCTCTCCGCCAACGTCTACGGCTCCTGCAAAACGCGTCCTGCGCATTCAATTCCACTTTCGGGGCAGCGATGGAATGTGCCGCCGGTGTGGAGAGTTTACGCGCTCGCGCGTTAACGACGCGGCTAAGGAAGGCGGTTAGCGACCGGTTAGCTATTCCTCTTCAGGCAGGAAGTCAGGGACCGACAAATAGCGCTCGCCAGTGTCGTAATTGAAGCCGAGGACGCGGGGATGTTCCCCAAGTTCCGGTAGCTTCTGGGCGATTGCGGCGAGGGTCGCGCCGGACGAAATGCCCACCAGCACACCTTCCTCGCGAGCCGAGCGGCGGGCCATTTCCTTGGCATCAGCGGGGTCGACCTGGATAATGCCGTCAAGCAGGTCGACATTCATGATCGCGGGGATGAAGCCGGCGCCAATGCCCTGGATCGGGTGCGGGCCGGGGGCGCCGCCGGACAGGACCGGCGACAAGGTTGGCTCGACCGCGAAAACCTTCAAGGCCGGCCACTCCTTCTTGAGTACCTCAGCGCAGGCCGTGATGTGGCCGCCGGTACCGACGCCGGTGATCAGCGCATCTAACGGAGCGTCGCGAAAATCGGCGAGAATTTCCTGCGCCGTAGTCCGCCGGTGGACCTCCAAATTGGCCGGATTCTCGAATTGCTGGGGCATCCACGCGCCTTCGGTCGAGGCAATGATTTCGGTGGCGCGTGCAATCGCGCCGTTCATGCCCTTTTCGCGCGGTGTGAGGTCGAAGGTGGCGCCGTAGGCGAGCATTAGCCGACGGCGCTCGATGCTCATGCTCTCGGGCATCACCAGAATGATCTTATAGCCTTTGACTGCCGCGACCATGGCAAGGCCGATACCGGTGTTGCCCGACGTCGGCTCGACGATGGTGCCGCCGGCTTTCAGTTTTCCCGACTGCTCGGCATCTTCGACCATCGCCAGAGCGATGCGATCCTTGATCGACGCGCCGGGGTTCGCCCGTTCCGATTTGATCCAGACTTCGGCCTTGTCGCCGAACAGACGATTGACGCGAATGTGCGGGGTATTGCCAATGGTGTCGAGGATCGAAGCGGCCTTCATCGCGAGATCTCCTTGGGCTTTATGGCGGGTACATCGGGTGCGTCGAAGCTTGTTGCAAGCCGCAGTTCGGGGAATTTCCATGCCCACACGGCGACGACCAGGATGGCGCCAACGCCGCCGGCAATCACCGCCGTGACCGGCCCGATAATGGCGCCGAGGAAGCCAGATTCGGCTTCACCCAGCTCGTTCGATGCGGAGATGAATAGCGCGGAAACGGCACCGACCCGGCCGCGCATTGAATCTGGCGTGTAGAGCTGGATTAGCGATTGACGAACATAGACCGAGAACATGTCGGCGGCGCCAAGCAAGGCCAGACAGGCCAGCGACAGCGGCATCGATCGGGATACGCCGAAGAGGATAGTCGCCGCGCCAAATACGCCCACGGCCACCAGCATCTTGATGCCGACGTGGGTTTTCAACGGCCTCATCGCGAAGAAAGCAGCGGTCAAGGTGGCCCCGACTGCCGGCGCCGCGCGCAAATGTCCGAGACCTTCTGGGCCGGCGTGCAGCACATCGCGGGCGAACACCGGCAACATCGCGGTCGCACCTCCCAGCAGGACAGCAAACAGGTCGAGGCTGATCGCGCCGAGCACCAGGCGGTTGTGGCGCACGTAACGCAGGCCTTCCACCATCTGCGCCCAAGGGTTGCGCGTCGCCATGGTTTCAGCGCGCGGGACCGGGCCGATCGCCATCAGCGCGATAAGGGCGACGCCAAACAAGAACGCACTGGCGGCGTAAGGCGCGACCGGCATCCAACCGTACAGATAACCGCCGAGCGCCGGCCCTGCGATGGCCCCGCTTTGCCAGGCAATCGAAGATAGGGCGATGGCGTTGGGCAAGATCTTGCGCGGGACCAGATTGGGCGCAAGCGCGCCCAATGCCGGTCCCGCAAAGGCGCGGGCGACGCCCAGCAGCGCGGCGACCGTGTAGAGGGCAGCGAAGGTCGTCGTTCCGCTCCATGCGAACCAGCCGAGCGCGAGGGCGCAGCCGAGTTCGAGTGCAATCGCGGCCCGGGCGATCCAGCGGCGGTCGATGCGATCAGCGGTCCAGCCGGTGACCAGGGTCAAGATGAACAGAGGGGCGAACTGCACCAGTCCAATCAAACCGAGACGTAACGCCGCCGCCTTGAGGTCCATCGTCTCGCGCGCAAGATCATAGACTTGCCAGCCGATGACGATAATCATCGCCATTTGAGCGATCGTCGACGTAAGGCGGGCGAGCCAAAAGGCTCTGAACGCCGGAATCCGGAACGGTTCGGGGATGAAGCTCACAGCGGCGCCCTAATGGCGCGCCGGCTGGGCGGCAACATGCGCGGCAACGCGCGTCGGAGGAGAAGAGGGCATGAAGTCTCGATATCTGCTGCTAGCGGCCGTTGCCGCTGTGACGCTCGCCGGATGCCGGATGAGCGACCAACCGCAGAACCAGGTAGCGGATTCGTCGACCGCCCCGGCCTCGACCGAATGGGCAAAGTTCATGAACGATTATATCGAGCAGACCTTCAAGGCGAACCCGCCATTCGCGGCGACCGCTGGCCGGCATGAATTTGACGGACAGCTTCCCGACTGGAGCGAGGCGGGCATCAAGAACGAGGTAGCGAGACTGACGAACGCCGTGGCTGCCGCCGAGAAGTTCGACCCCGCGAAGCTCAGCGAAAACGAGCGCTTCGAGCGCGCCTATCTGATTGCCCAGGCGAAAGGGTCGCTGTTTTTCATCGATGCCGCCGACCAGGCGCACAAGAACCCGGCCTATTACAACGGCAGCCTCGATCCCTCGACCTACGTGGTCGTTCCCTACGCCGCTCCCGAAGTGCGGTTGAAGGCGTATACCCGTTACCTGGAAGCGATCCCGATGGCGGCCCAGCGCATCCGCGAGAATTTGCGCACCCCGCTGCCGATGTCGTTTGTCGACTATGGCAAGAGCGCGTTCGGCGGATATGCGGACTATTACCCCGGTGATGGCCTCAAGGCATTCGCCGGTGTCGGCAACGGACAAGAGCAAGAAGCGCTCAAGACCGCATCGACCAACGCGGCGACGGCAATGCACTCGCTCGCCGACTGGTTGGAGCAGCAGCGACCCAAAGCGAACAATGACTTCGCGCTGGGCGCGGCGAAGTTCCAGCAGATGCTCTACGACACGGAAATGGTCGATACGCCGATCGCCGAGCTTGAGCGGATTGGCCGTGCCGACCTCGATTCCAATTTGAAGCTGCTCACCGAAGCTTGTGGCCGCTGGGCAGCCGGCATGACGATCATGCAGTGTATGGAAAAGATGAACGCGAACAAGCCCGAAGGCGGCGCGGTCGCGGCCGCGCGAGTGCAGCTGACGGGCCTCAAGCAGTTCATTGTCGACAAGGATCTGGTGACGATCCCCGGGACGGAAGAGGCCAAGGTCGAGGAAGCGCCAGCCTACAATCGGCAGAATTTCGCCTACATCAACATCCCTGGGCCGTACGAAAAAGGGCTGCCATCGGTTTATTATATCGCCCCGGCCGACCCGACTTGGCCCAAGGCGGTTCAGGATGGCTTTGTCCCCGGCAAGGCGGACCTGCTGTTCACCTCGGTGCATGAAGTGTGGCCCGGCCACTTCCTCAACTTCCTCCATTCGAACCGCTCGCCCTTCATTTTCGGCAAGGTGTTTGTCGGCTACGCATTCGCCGAGGGCTGGGCGCACTACAGCGAAGAGATGATGCGCGTTGCTGGCGTCGGCGGCGGCACTGACGAAACGATGATCGGGCAATTGTCCAACGCGTTGCTGCGCGATTGCCGCTTTTTGTCAGCCATCGGCATGCACACCGGCAGCATGACTCAAGAACAAAGCTATCAGATGTTTCGCAACCAATGCTTCCAAGATGAGGGTAATGCCAAGCAGCAGGCAGCGCGCGGAACCTATGACCCGGCCTATCTCAATTACACGATGGGCAAATTGATGATCCGCAAGCTGCGCGATGACTGGATCGCCAGCCGCGGCGGCCGCACCGCGTGGAAAGCCTTCCACGACCAGTTCCTGAGCTACGGCGGCCCACCTATTCCGTTGGTCCGCCAGCAGATGATGGGCGGGGACGCCAAGGCGGTATTTTAGGACTTCTCGTTCGCTGTTTGTTCCGGTATGCTGGTGCGATGGCGAAGTTGAAGGTCCGATACATTTGCCAGGCCTGCGGGTCGGTCAGCGGTCGCTGGCAGGGGCAATGCGCCGACTGCGCCGAGTGGAACACGTTGGTGCAGGAAGCGGCCGAGGTGTCGAGCATCTTCGCCGCCAAGCATCATCTGCGCGGTGGCGGTCGGACGATCGCACTGGTCGGGCTCGACTGCGAAATCGCGCTGCCCAAGCGGTTCGCGACCGGTATCGCCGAATTCGACCGGGCGATCGGCGGCGGGATCGTGCCCGGATCGGCGATGCTGGTCGGCGGCGACCCGGGGATCGGCAAGTCGACCTTGTTGCTCCAGGTCGGGGCGAGGTTGGCCGAGCGGGGACAAGGCGTGGTCTATGTCTCGGGCGAGGAGTCGGCCGAGCAGATCCGCCTGCGTGCGGTGCGGCTTGGGCTCGGCAAGGCGCCGGTGCAGTTGGCCGCCGCGACTTCGGTCCGAGATATTCTGACAACCGTCGAGGCCGACCCGCCGGCCTTGCTAGTGATCGATTCGATCCAGACCATGCATTCCGACTTGATCGAGGGTGCCCCCGGAACCGTCAGCCAGGTGAGGGCATCGGCGCAGGAGCTGGTGCGGTTTGCCAAGGAACAAGGGACCGCGGTGGTCCTTGTGGGCCATGTTACCAAGGACGGCAGCATCGCCGGCCCGCGCGTGCTCGAACATATGGTCGATACGGTGCTGAGCTTCGAAGGAGAACGCAGCCACCAGTACCGGATCCTGCGGGCGATGAAGAACCGCTTTGGCGGGACCGACGAAATCGGCGTCTTCGCGATGGAAGAAGCCGGGCTGAGCCAGGTACCCGACCCGTCGGCTCTGTTCCTCACCCAGCGGACGGAGCCTGTTAGCGGCACCAGCGTGTTTCCGGCCTTGGAGGGCACGCGCCCGGTATTGGTTGAGATTCAAGCGTTGACGGTGCGGCTAGCCAGCGGCGCGACGCCACGGCGGGCGGCGGTCGGCTGGGATTCGGGGCGGCTGGCGATGATCCTGGCGGTGCTTGAGGCGCGCTGCGGGCTCAGCTTCGCGACCGCCGAGGTCTATTTGAACGTCGCCGGCGGGTACAAGCTGTCGGACCCCGCGGCGGACCTGGCGGTGGCGGCGGCGTTGATCTCATCGCTGGCTGAGCGGCCGGTGCCGAGCGAGTGCGTGGTGCTGGGCGAAATCGCGCTATCTGGCGAAGTACGGGCCGTCGCCCATGCGCCGCTGCGGCTCAAGGAATCGGCCAAGCTCGGTTTCGAGACGGCGTGGGTGCCAAGAGGCGTTAAAGGCGGCGACGGGATCGCGCTTGCCGAGTTCGGCAACCTGCGCGAGTTGGTCGATCAGATTTTGGGCCGTTGAACAAAGTGGGCCGTTGAACAAAGTGGGCCGTTGAGCAAAGTCTGGGCGTTACGTGATATTGCAGACGATCCGGCGCAGCACCCAGCGAAGTCTCGGTCGCCCGTCCACTACATCGAAGCCGATTTCACGCTGCATCGCGTCTGCGACCGCGGCGGCATCGAGCGCCGGCATCCAGAACAAATGACGGCAAAATTCGCCGGCTTCGGCCAGGCTGTCGAATGCCCATGGCACCTCGACTAGCCGGTCGTCCACGACCGCCAGGCCCTCGGCCTCAAGCAATCCGGTTGTGCGATCGTCGAGAAAGCGGCCGTGGTGACCCATCGGGTTGTTCTGGTCGACGAAGCCGTTGAGGAAGGCGACCGGCGGCGTGTCGACGGCGGCGTCAGCAATGACGATTCGACCGCCGGGCCGAACCAGCCGCCGCATTTCGCGGAACACCGCTGGCAGGTCCGGCTCATGATGGAGTGCGGCGAGGCTGACGACGTAGTCGACCGCATGGTCGTTGAGCGGAACGTTGGTGATGTCAGCCTGGAGTCGGTCGAGACCATCTGGAAAGGCGCTTACAAAATCACTCGCGGGATCAACCCCGAGATATCGCATACCGGGCGGTAGGCGGGCAGCCAAATAGCCGCCGCCCGACGGCATGTCGCATATGAGGCCGTCTGGCATTGCGGCGAGCGGTTCGAGCACCACGAGGAACTCGGCATCGCGAGTGCGCGGCGATTGCGCCATCGCATGGTGGTAAGCGGCGCCGCGCTCGGCAAAAATCTCGGCGTAGCTGTCGAACATGGGCCTTAAGCGGATTGGAGGTGGACTTGGGTGAAGCGTGTGACCTGCGGCGAAAGCCCGAGCAATTCACGCAAGGCGTTGTGGGCCGGCGCCAAGCACCTCTTAAGATATTCGAATTGCGGATCGTGGTTGGGCGTTAGCGGAAAGAAGCTCATCGTGGCGTTCGCTTCGAACAACACCACTTTGCCGTTTGTGGTGATCCCGAAATCCATGCCGAAGAAGTCGAGCGGCATGCGGTCACGCACGGCTTGAAAGACAGCCCGGACATCGGGGGCAAAAGGCTCATCGCTTTCGAACAAGACGCGTTCCTCGGCGACCAGTTCGGGCCGTTCAGCCATGAAGCGCACCCGATCCTTGACGTGGACGTTCCACTGATCCGAGATGATCATGTGCCTGAGGACGATGCGTCGCCCGATGAAATAGACGCGGAATTTCCGATAAAGCCCGTTGACGCCGGCAAAGTCGACGAACTGCGTGGCGACGTGCTCGCCGGGTCCGAGCGCGGCGACGGTCTCGTCGACGGTGGTGAAGAGCCCGACGATCTTGCCGGTGTGGGTGCCGGCCTGGCGCAGGATGATCGGCGGCCCAAGACCGGCGTTTTCGAGCGTCCGCGCCGCGATCGATGTCTTGCCGCCGTGCAACCGCACAGCCTTCGGCACAATCAGGTCGGGGATGCCGGCGAGCAGGCGCGCCACCTGGTCGCGGGTCGATCGCAACACAGCTTCTGGTGGGTTGACTACGCGCCCTGGAACGCCACGCAGAACCTTCCTCAAATTCTCCAGCACCTTCGCGTTCTGCTCGGGTTCGGTGATCAGGTTAACGAGAACCCTGTAGCCCGAAAGGTCTGCCTGGCGGGATTGGCGAAAATAGTTGCGGGTAACATGAAGGCGATGGTGCGGCTCGCGGTCGAGAAGTAGCTTAGTGAGGTCGGTGGTGCCGGCAACCATGATCTTGGAGCCGGCCTGCATGATCTGGTCGCCTTGGTCGCCGCCGCCGATTATGAAGAGTAGCGAGGCATCAGCCGCGCTCGCCGTCCCAGACATCTGCGCCCACCTCTTGCCGGATCAGCGAATCAATGGCCGATTAGCCCGTCACGGGCAAGGCGGAGAACCGCCGCGCATGTCGCAAGGGCTGGCATCGGATGTTGGCCTCCGCTAGCCGAAGGTCGATGAGCGCGCTCGACATCTTCGTCATCCTTCTCCTGGGCGGCGGGGCGATCATCGGCTTTATCCGCGGGTTCGTTCACGAAGTGCTGGGGCTGTTCGCCTGGGTGGTGGCCATCGCCATGCTCAAATTGTTTCACACCCAGCTGTCGACGGGGCTGACCGAGACCGTCGGAACGCCAGCAGGCGCGGCGGTGGTCGCGTTCGCGCTTCTATTCATCCCGAGTTTCCTGTTGGTGAAATTGCTCGCCCGCTCGATCGGCGGCAAGGCGCGCAAGTCGGTGCTGGGCGCGGTCGATCGGTTGCTCGGCGGCGGATTCGGTTTGATCAAAGGGCTGCTCGGCGCAACGCTGTTCTTCCTCCTCGCCAATCTCGCCACCGACATGGTCTATGGACCCGAAGCCGACCGACCGGAGTGGATGACGACGTCGCGGACTTATCCTCTGCTCAACGCCAGCGGCCTGGCGATCGTCGACTGGGTCGAGAAGCGCCGGTTGAAGGTCAACCCGGCATGATCCGGCTTTACGACACCATGGCGCGCGAGAAGCGGGCGTTCGAGCCGGCCGATCCGAAGCGCATCACGATGTATGTGTGCGGGCCAACGGTTTACGGGCGCGCGCACATCGGCAATGCCCGGCCGGCGGTGGTGTTCGACACGCTCGCCCGGCTTATCCGGCACCAATATGGCGCGGACAGCCTAGTCTATGCCCGCAACGTCACTGACGTTGACGACAAGATCATCGCGGCGGCGGAAGCGGAAGGGGTCGCGCCGACGGTGATCACCGAGCGGTATGAGCGGCACTATATCGAGGACATGGGCGCGCTGGGCGTGGCGCCGCCGACCATCGCGCCGCATGCGACGCAAGAGATCGCGCCAATGATCGCGATGATCGAGCGGTTGATTGGGTTGGGCAACGCGTACGAAGCGGAAGGCCATGTCCTGTTCCATGTGCCGTCCGACCCGGATTATGGCGCGCTCAGCCGCCGCGACCGCGATGCGCTGCTGGCCGGGGCGCGGGTCGAGGTGGCGCCGTACAAGCGCGACCCGGCGGATTTTGTGCTGTGGAAGCCGAGTGCCGATGGGGTGATCGGCTGGGATTCGCCGTGGGGTCGCGGGCGGCCCGGCTGGCACATCGAATGCTCGGCGATGATCGCCGCGCATTTGGGCGAGACGATCGACATCCACGGCGGCGGTCTCGATCTCATTTTCCCGCACCACGAAAATGAGATCGCCCAGAGCCGCTGCGCGCATGGCGGCGCTCCGCTCGCGCGATATTGGGTGCACAACGGTTTCGTCGATATGGGCGCGGAGAAGATGTCGAAGTCGTTGGGCAATGTCGTGACGGTGGGTGAACTGCGAAAGGTACATCGCGAGGAGGCCCTGCGACTGGCGTTGCTGTCAGCGCACTATCGCCAACCTTTGCCGTGGACGGAGACGCTGATCGCGCAGGCCAAGACGACGCTCGACGGACTATACCGCAAGGTTGGCGATGTCGAACCGAGTGACGTCGATAGCGGAGTTATGGACGCGCTGCGCGACGATCTGAACACGCCGCTGGCACTGACGCGGCTGATGGCGCTCGATGATCCGGCGACGATCAAGTCGAGTGGCGTTCTATTGGGACTGCTCAGCCAGACAGGAGAGGATTGGCTCAAAGGCCGCAATCCTCATGTCACTGTCGCGCTAGTTGGCCTTTCGATGACAGCGCACGCAGGTGTCATTCGTGCGGAGAATGACATCGAGCAAAAGATCGCCGAGCGGGCCGAGGCTAAGAAGAACCGTGACTTTGCCACCGCCGACCGCATCCGCGACGAGCTTGCCGCCGAGGGCATCGTCCTTGAAGATGGACCGGGGGGGACGACATGGCGCCGGTCATGAATGCGCCGCTGTACACCATCGGGATCCTGCGGCTGGCGGGATCGCTGCCCGATCCGACGCACCTCGAGCGGGTCGACGGGATGGCTGAGCTGCGCGCGCCGACCTGCGGCAGCACGGTGCGGACAGAAGTGCAGCTTGAGGGTTGGGTCGTAACCGCGATTTCTCAGCAAGTTCGTGCCTGTGCGTTCGGCCAGTCATCGGCGGCTTTGGTCGCGAAGCACGCGGCGGGCCGGACCAAGGAAGAGATTGCCGAGGTGCTCGCCAGTTTGTCCGCCTGGCTCGACAGCCGCGGCGACGATCCCGGCGGATGGGGGTTTGAGGCGCTGGCGCCGGCGCGGTCGCGGACCTCGCGGCACGGCGCGATTCTCCTGCCGCTGCGGGCGCTGCTGGCGGCGATCGAGGAAGCGGGAGGGTGAACGACACCGCCCAAACCGCCGTGGCCGGCGCGACCTTGCTCAGCATCGCCGTCATGCTGGGAGCGGCGCTCATCTTCGTGACGCTATTTCGCAAGCTCGGGCTTGGCGCGACGCTGGGGTACATCGTCGGCGGAGCGGCGATTGGCCCCTTTGCGCTGAATTTGATCGGCGATCCCGACGCGGTGATGCGGGTGTCCGAAATCGGTATTGCTTTCCTGCTGTTCTTGGTTGGCCTGGAGCTCAATCCCGGTCGTCTGTGGCGGCTGCGCAAGGATATCTTCGGGCTCGGCCTGATCCAGGTCGTGCTGTGCGGACTGGCGTTGAGCGGGCTGATTTATGTCGTACTCGGGTTTAGCATCGAGGCCAGCCTCGCGCTCGGCCTGCCACTGGCCTTGTCGTCGACGGCTCAGGTGCTGCCGATGTTGCGGTCATCGGGGCAGCTCAACACCAGTCGCGGTGAGCGGGCGTTCTCGGTGTTGTTGTTCCAGGACCTGTCGATCGTGCCGATGATCACGATCATCGCCGCGCTGTCGCGATCGCCGCTCGATCCGAATGCGCCGCCCGGGGGGCTGCTCGCTCTCTATACGGTCGGTGCGATTGTCGGTTTGGTGCTGGCTGGGCGTTATATCTTGAACCCCTTATTCCGACTGGTCGGCCGGTTGGGCGAGCGCGAGTTGTTCGTCGTCGCCGGGCTGTTTGCAATCATTGCCAGTGCGGCCTTGATGCAGTGGCTCCACCTGTCGGTCGCCTTGGGCGCGTTTATCGCTGGCGTCGTTCTCGCCGAATCGCCGTACCGGCACGAGCTGGAGAGCGACGTCGAGCCGTTCCGCTCAATCCTGCTCGGCATGTTCTTCCTGTCGGTTGGGATGCTGATCGATTTCAACGCCATCGCCGCCCAACCCCTGCTGGTAGCCGGGGCCGCGATTGCGATCGTGATCGTCAAGGCCGTACTGATCGCGGGGCTGGCGCGGTGGTTCGGCATGAAATGGGGCCGGGCGATCTGGCTCGGCCTGCTGCTCAGCCAGGCGGGCGAGTTCAGCTTCGTCCTGTTCGGCCAGGCGGCCATGGCCAAGCTGATCTTGCCGGAGGCGGCGTCGCTGTTCAGCGCCATCGTCACCGTGTCGATGATCTCGACGCCGTTTCTGATGCGGTTCACGGAATGGGTCCAGAAACGCATTCCCGATCCCGATGTCGATCTTGAAGGACCGGAATTCTCGCCCGAAACCAACGCTATCGTCGTCGGCTATGGGCGATTTGGGCAGACCGTCGCCCAGATGCTGCAAGCCAAGCGAGTCCCGGTGACGTTGATCGACAGCAAGCCCTCGCAAATTGAATTGAGCCAGGAGTTCGGCACCAAAGTCTATTACGGCGACGGCACCCGCATCGACCTGCTTCGTACCGCTGGCGCCGAGACCGCAGAGGCGATCCTGTTCTGCCAGGACGGGCAGGATTTGAATCGCGCCGGCCTGGAAACCATCCTCGAGGCGTTTCCGCGCGCGATGGTCATGGTCCGGGTCTATGACCGACGGCAGGTCATCGAATTCGATGGTCTCAAAGTCGCTTTCATTCAGCGCGAGCTATTCGAAGGCGCAGTCATGATGGGCCGGGAGGCGCTGCTGAAACTGGGGATTGCCCAACGCGAAGCGGATCGGGTCGAGGCCGCGTACCGTCAAAGAGATACCGAACGCCTTCAGGTCCAGAGCAAGACCGGTGACTTGCGCGCCGCCCAAGACCGGATGTTCGGCGCCGATTCTTCACTGCCCGACGAACAGGTTCGCGATCCGGCTTAGGATTTGGGGGCCGAGAGATGCTCCTCGAGCGCTTTGATAATGGAGTCGACCACGTCGCGGTGGGCGCCATCGCCGCTTTTCACATGGATGTGAGCGGCCGAATAAGACGGCCTCTCGACCTCAGCAAGGCGCTCAAGCGTTCCTTTGGGGTCGCCATTGCGGAGCAGTGGCCGAGTGTTGCGCCGGGAGGTGCGAACGGCAAGAATATCGATGGGCGCGTCGAGCCAGACGGTGATTGCACGCGTGTTCAGCATGTCGCGTGTCCGGGGATCGACGAATACTCCGCCGCCGGTGGCAATCACCCGGACCTCCCCGTCAATCAGGCGCGCGACCAGCCGCCGCTCGCCGTCGCGATAATCCTCTTCGCCAAAGCGTTCGAACACCTCGGCGGCGGACAGGCCAGAGGCATCTTCGATCGCCGAATCGCTGTCGACAAAGGGCAGACCGAGCCTTCGTGCAAGACGACGGCCGACGGTCGATTTGCCGACGCCCATTAATCCCACGAGGACGATCGGCCGGTCGAGACGCTGGACTAAGTCTTGCACGGCTAGGGCTATACAGCGGTGGGCAAGGACGGCAAAAGCCCCCGATTGCTCAGCCATTGAAGCGGATCGTCGATGTCGCGACTGATTGTTCTCATCTTTGCCCTGGTGCTCGTCATCGGCGGTCTGATTTTTCTCTCGACGCGGGCCAAGGAAGTGCCGACGCGCACGATCGAATCGGATGTGAGCCAGGGTGCGCACTAAACGATTATTGATTATCTCCGCGGCCGTGGTGCTGGCGCTGCCGGCGCTGGCGCAGGATCGCGCGCCGCCTGCCGCTACCGCGACGCCGCTGGCCACAACTCCAGTCGGCGCTTCACCGGTGTCCAGTACAAGTGCCTCGGAAGCCTCGCCTGGGTTCGGCGAGAGCGAAACCGGGATTACCGCAGTCAGCGCACCCGAGGTGCAGTCTGTGACGCGGCCGGTGGAACTGCCCGATCATGCGCGGCGCGATCCTTGGGTCGTTGGCCGCCTCGATTCGGTCAAGCTCGGTCTTGGCGCCAATCCTTGGGGCATGGCCAGCGGAGCGTTCCTGTCGAGCCTGATGCGGCGAACCGATACGCCAATCGCCTCGCGATGGGCGCACATCGCGCTACGCAACGCATTACTCGCCAAGGTTAAGGCGCCACGCAACGTCAATCCGGTGGATTGGACAGCCGAACGCGGCTGGTTGTTGCTCAGGATGGGCGAGGCCGACGCGGCCCGCATGCTGGTGTCCGGCGTCGATGTCGACAAATTCACTCCGAAGATGTTCCAGGTCGCGGTGCAAAGTGCGCTGGCGAACGCCGATCCGGCCGGGCTGTGTCCGCTGTTGGACGGCGTCCGCAAGGTCGAGCCGCGAGTGTTTCCACTGGTCGACGCAATGTGCGCGTCGCTGTCGGGCGAACCCGAAAGCGCGGCGGCGCAGATCGATGCCGCGCGCCGCCGGGGGCGGATCGGGGGCATTGACCTGGTCCTTGCCCAGAAGGTCGTCGGCGCGGGTGCGGACACCGGCCGGGCGGTGACCGTCGAATGGGAGCCGGTCCAGCAACTGACCAGCTGGCGGTTCGGATTGGCCACTGCCACCGGCATGGCGGTACCCGATCGCCTGCTCAAGTCGGCGACGCCGCAAGTTAGGGCCTGGCAGGCTCGCGCACCCTTGCTGTCCCCGCAACAGCGGCTTGATTCGGCCCGCATCGCGACCGGCCTTGGGGTCCTGTCGTCGCAGTCGCTAATTGACCTGTATTCGATGATCTACGATGCGACCGACCCCGACCAGCTGTCGGAGACCGAAGCCTGGCAAGTGCGTTTGGCATTCGCGGGCAAGGATCGCGATGCTCGTATCAAGGCGATTCGGCGCTTATGGTCGATTTCCAAAGACCCGCTGCAAGTCGAGGCATCCCGAGCCCTATCTGGGCGTGCCGCGACGCTCATCGCGCCAGACGCTAGCGTACAAGAGGATGCGCCGGCGCTGATCGCGTCGATGCTGGCCGCCGGCTACGACCGCGAAGCCGCCCGCTGGACCAATGCGGTTCGGCGGATGGACGAGCGCTTCGCCGATCCTAGCTGGGCAATGCTGGTGCTGTCCGCACCCGAGACCGCTGGCCTGGATCTGAGCTTCGGTCGGATCAACGCTTTCATCAGCCGCGACCAGAGCGAAGGCAAAAAGCGGAGCGCGTTGCTGGTCGCGGGCCTGGCCGGGCTCGGCCGGATCGACGCGCGCAGCGCCGACCGGCTCAACCGCCGCCATGGCCTGGCCATCGGGCATCTCAATCGCTGGACCCGGCTGATCGACGGGTCCGCCGCGCTCGGGCAAGCCGGAAGCGTTCTGGTGCTGACCGCAACCGGTTTCCAGTCCACAGGCTTTGAGAGACTTCCGTCGTCCCACCTCTACCATGCGGTCGCGGCACTCAGCCGGACCGGGCAAGGTTACACCGCGAGGATGATCGCCGCCGAGGCGCTCGCCCGCACGTGACCGACGACGATCGGGCGCTGGTCGATCGATTCCTCGACATGATGGCGGCCGAGGCCGGCGCTTCCCCCCACACCCTGTCCGCCTACCGCAATGACATAAGCCACGCGGCGGCGGATGTCGGCGGATCGCTGGGGACGGCGAATGCAGAAACCCTTTCGCGGCTTGGGGAGCAATGGGCTGAACTCTCACCGGCGACGGTGGCCCGCCGATCGGCGGCGCTGCGGCGGTTTTTCGGATTTCTCATGGATGAGGGGTTTCGCACTGACGATCCGTCGGCGGCGCTCCCCCGGCCCCGGCTCGAGCGGCCCTTGCCACGCATACTCGATGAACGCGAAATCGGCCGGATTTTCGAGGCCGCTGAAGCGCGCGCGTCGAGCGGGGAGCCGAATGCAGTCCGCAATCTGGCCATCCTCGAGCTGCTCTACGGGTCCGGCATGCGGGCCAGCGAGCTGGTCACGCTCGGGCGCGGCGCTTTGCGCAAAGGGCAGCCGTTCGTGATCTTGAGCGGCAAGGGCAACAAGGAACGGCTGGTGCCGATTTCCACCCGCGCCGAGGCGGCGGTCGAAAGCTGGCTGGAGAATGTGTCGCGCGACAGCCTGTGGCTGTTTCCCAGCGGCAAGCGTCATTTGAGCCGAGTCAGGCTGTTCCAAATCGTGCGTGAAATTGCGGCGCTTGCCGGGATTTCCCCCGAGCGCATCAGCCCGCATGTGCTGCGCCACGCCTTTGCCACGCATCTGCTGGCGGGGGGCGCGGACTTGCGGGTGCTGCAATCCTTGCTCGGCCATGCTGACATCGCCACCACCCAAATCTACACCCATGTTGACAGCGCGCGACTGGTAGAGTTGGTCAATGCGCGCCACCCACTTGGCGACCGCAATCGTTGACGCGGAAGGAGGCGCGTCCTACCCGCCGCCCCGAATGCTGACCTTCCTCGACTTTGAGAAACCGATCGCCGAACTCGAAACTCGTGTCGCCGAGCTGCGCGAGACCGCGAGCGTGGGTTCGATCGATATCGAAGCCGAGATAGGGCGGCTCGAGGTCAAGTCGGCCAAGCTCTTGAAAGATACCTATGCGAAGCTGACGCCGTGGCAGAAGTCGCAGGTCGCCCGGCACCCCGAACGTCCGCATTTTAACGATTATGTGGCGGGGCTCACCGATGATTTCCTGCCGCTGGCCGGCGACCGGGCATTCGGCGACGATCCTGCGATCATTGGCGGACTTGGCCGCATCGAAGGCCGGCGGGTGATGATCATCGGCCACGAAAAGGGCGATGATACCGCCTCGCGGCTCAAGCATAATTTCGGAATGGCAAAGCCCGAAGGCTACCGCAAGGCGATCCGGTTGATGAAGCTTGCCGACCACTTCGGAATTCCGATCGTCACCTTGGTTGACACGCCTGGCGCATTTCCGGGCGTTGAGGCGGAAGAACGCGGGCAAGCGGAAGCAATCGCGCGGTCGATCGAACAATGCCTCGAAGTCAAAGTGCCGATCATTGCCGCGATCGTTGGTGAAGGTGGGTCGGGCGGCGCCGTGGCGATTGCGGCGGCGAACCGGGTGCTGATGTTCGAGCACGCGGTCTATTCAGTAATCTCGCCGGAAGGTTGCGCTTCGATCCTCTGGCGAACCGCGGACAAGGCGCCGGAAGCTGCTGAAGCCATGAAGATCACCGCGTCCGACCTCCAGGCGTTGGGCGTAGTCGATCGCATCGTCGCCGAGCCATTGGGCGGCGCCCATCGCGATCCCGAAGCAGCGATCGGGGCCATCAAAGGCGCCATCATGGAAGAGCTCGACGGTTTCTCGGTAATCGGCGGCGACGAGCTTCTCGCCCAGCGCCGGGCGAAGTTCCTGGCGATCGGCTAACCGACGCGTTTTCGGAACAACCGCTTTCATCTTCCGTTCAAACGGCGATTCCTACGAAGCTGCCAAAACCGGAGACTGAAATGCGTAACTCCGTCCTGCTGCTCACCGCAACCGCGGTCGCGCTATCGCCGGCCGCCTTGCCGGCGCAATCGTCCGCGCGATTCCTCGATCAACGCGAAGTTGCCGAGGCCCAGCGCCAACACGCCGAACTGATTGCCGAGTTCGGCGGCGCCGAAACCGGCCCGCGGGGTGCTTATGTCGAATCGGTCGGGCGCCGCGTCGCGGCCTATTCCAGCATCGCCAATGCCGGTGCTGCTTTCCACTTCACGACGCTGAATTCCGCGGTTGAGAACGCCTTCGCGGTCCCGGGAGGCTATGTTTACATCACCCGCCAGTTGATGACGCTGATGGATGACGAATCCCAGCTTGCGTTCGCGCTCGGCCATGAAACCGGCCATATAGCCGCCAACCACGCCCAGGCGCGACAGTCGGCGGCCCGCCGCAATTCGATCGGTGGAATTTTCGGGGTCTTGCTGGGCAGCATTCTTGGCGGTGGGATCGGTAATGCCATTTCGCAATTGAGCGCCCAGCGGGCGCAATTGGCGACGCTAAGCTTCTCGCGCGACCAGGAATATCAGGCGGACACTCTGGGTACGCGTTACATTGTCGCCGCCGGCTATGACCCGGTCGGCGGGCCCGGAATCCTCGCTGCGATAACGCGGGCGAGCGCACTCCAGGCGAGGGTGCAGGGGCGCACCAACCGGCAGACTCCCGAATGGGCCAGTACGCATCCGCTCAGCGAAAACCGGATGCAACGCGCCCTGGGCGAGGCGCAGCGAACCGGGCGGCTTGGTCAAGGCATCCGCAACCGCGATACATTCCTTGGCCAGCTTCAAGGCATCACCGTCGATGACGACCCGGCGCAGGGCATTATCGAAGGGCGATCGTTCACCCATCCCGACTTGCGGATTCAATTTTCGGTACCACCGGGCTATCTGATGCAGAACAGCGCGCAAGCGGTCACCATCCAGGGGTCGGCGGGGCAGGCGCAGTTCAGTGGTGGCCGTTACAACGGCTCCATCGAGAATTACATCTATCAGGTGTTTCAGCAGCTAACCGGCGGGCGCCAGCAGCTGAATATTCCGCCCCCGCAGCGGACAACGATCAATGGTCTCCCGGCGGCGTTCACCACCGCCCGGGCAAATACGTCATCAGGCGTGGTCGACGCCAGTGTCGTTGCATTTCAGTGGAGTCCAAACACGATCTATCACTTCGTCATGCTGACGAATGGCGGATCGGGGATCAACCCGTTCACGTCGATGGTCAATTCTTTGCGGCGGGTTTCGCCGGCGGAGGCGGGGGCGATTCGGCCACGGGTGATTGACGTCGTGACGGTTCGTCCGGGCGATACCGTCCAGTCACTTTCCAATCGGATGGCGTATCGGGATTTCCAGGTCGATCGATTCCTGACCATCAACAGCCTAGCCGCTGGCGGCCGCCTGGCACCTAGCCAGAAGGTCAAGTTAGTTGTTTATGGAGCGCGGCGAACTTAGCTCGCCGTCGTGGCTACATCGAAGCCTGAACGGTGCCGCTGAGGTTGGTCCACATGCCGCCGGATCCGCCGCCCAATGCAGAGAAGCCGCCGATTGCCGCTACAGCAATCAAAGCCACGATAAGCCCATATTCGATTGCAGTTGCGCCCCCCTGTTCGGCGAGCAGCTTGCGAAAATTCTTCCGGATAGCGTCCAAGCCACCCTCCTCTGGTCCACGTCCACGAAGCCAAGCTAACCTTTACGGAGTTAACAACTCATGTGCGGCACATCGTTAACGGCATCTCAGCCCTGTCTTACGAAATAGCTCAGCGGGCCGGTGTCCAGGCGGCAAAGTGAAGGATTTCGAAACTTTCGACCGTGCGCAATCCGTCGCCAGCCAAGCGGAACGCGGCCTTTGCGGCCGCACTGGCCGCGCGCATCAGAGGAGTGCGAGCGCGCGCATTGAGAATGCTGGTCGCGCCCATCCGGCGCAAGTCGTTCACCAGGCCGTCCAGAGTTTCGTAGGCAACCTGCACGCGGTCGACGTCGACCACCGGCCTGACGAAGCCACAACCTGTCAGCAATGCTGCCAACGAACCGGCCTCGATGCGCGGATGCACATGTGGCGAGGCAGCTCCCCCTCCCTGGTCGGCATAGTGCATGGCGCGGCGCAGTTGCGGCAGGCAATCGCCGCCCGCCATCGCCCCAATCAGGAGCGAATCCTCGGTTAGTGAGCCGCGGATCAATTGCAGCGCGCGGGGCAGGTCGTTTACCGTGTCGATGGTCCCAATCGAAAGGCAGAGATCAAAGGCTTGCGGCTGCGCATCCCATTGGTCTTCGATAATGACCGCTCCGTCTACCGCCTTGGCGAACAGCGGTCCTGGATCGCAGACTTCGACCGACTGGACGAAAGTCTCCAGCCGGCTGCGCCAGCCGGCATCCGGGCAGCCGATCAGCAGCGCCGATTGGAATCGACGACGGAAGAGCGTGAGCCGCTCAAGGCAATCTTCGAAGGCTCGTTCGTGCAGGAATAGTTCGGGGCCACTGCGGAACGCGCGGTCGCGGCGAAGCGCCCGCAATTCCATGTCGAAAATATTGTTTGGCACGCGAAAGCTTGTGCGGCGCACGCTGCGAGCCGACAAGCGGCAATATGATTGGCGCGGCGAGACACGAGATCGGCAGGCTTGCCATTTGGATCCTGGATTTCGCACTGCCGCCCCGCTGCGCCGGTTGCGGCACTATTGTTACCGACGTCCACAGTTTCTGCCCCGATTGCTGGACGCAAATCGAGTTTTTGGGATCCGCGGGATGCGTAACGTGCGGCATGCCGTTGCAGGCGACGGATGCGGAAAGTTGCGCGATCTGCCTGGCCAGGCCGCCGCGAATAGCGCGGACGCGGGCCGCCGTGGCGTATGGCGATGTCTCGCGCGGCCTCGCCTTGCGGCTGAAATATGGGCGCAAGATTGCCATTGCGAAGACCATGGCGCGATTCATGGCGCCGCTGATCGAAGCGCGCGGTGAAGGTAATTTGCTGGTGCCGGTTCCACTGCATCGAAGCCGGTTGTGGCAGCGGGGATTCAACCAATCCGCAATTGTTGCTCGCGAACTGTCACGCCACACTGGGATTGAGACCAACACCAGCCTCCTGAAACGCGTCAAACGCACCCCGCCTTTGAAAGGAATGAGCTTGCAGCAGCGCCGTCGCCTGGTTGTGGGTGCGTTCAAAGTTGAAGATCGCTCGACCTTAGCCGGACGCACCGTGGTCCTGGTCGATGACGTGCTGACCACGGGAAGTACCGCCAATGCCTGCGCACGCGAATTGCGGCGGGCGGGCGCTGCGAGAGTCGAACTTATCAGCTGGGCACGGGTGGTGCGTCCCGCGCAATTTGTGCCTTGAAAATACGCCGATGCTTGAGAAGGATGGGCTCGTGCCAAGGGTAGAAATCTACACCAAGACCTTCTGCGGCTACTGCGTTCAAGCCAAGCACCTGCTCGATTCCAAGGAGATCGAGTATAAGGAGCATCTCGTATTCTACGGCGGACCAGAAAGGCAGGAGATGATCGAGCGGTCGGGTGGCCGGACCACGGTCCCGCAAATCTTTATCGATGGGCGCCATATCGGTGACTGCAGCGAGCTGTTGGATCTAGAAAGCCGAGGCAAACTCGACGGCCTGTTGGCTGCCTAACGATGATCCGGATTGCCCTCTTCCAATCGCGCACCGGGATTGATCCTGCCGCCAGCGCGCAAACTTTGACCGATGCGATTGAACAAGCGTTCGCGGGTAAGGCGGAGATGCTGTTCACGCCCGAGATGTCGGGACTGGTGGACCGCGACGCCAAGCGTGCCGCTGCCAATTTAAGTACGGAAGAGAATGACCGAGTGCTCGCCGCCTGCCGCGAAGCGGCGAGCCGCCGGGGCCTCTGGGTGCATCTGGGATCGCTGGCGGTGCGAACCGACGACGGCAAGCTCGCCAATCGCGGATTCGTAATTGATCCGGCGGGGGAAGTGCGCGCACGATACGACAAGATCCATTTGTTCGACGTAGACTTGCCGACCGGCGAAAGTTGGCGGGAATCGGCGGTCTATCGTGCCGGCGAAAGCGCCGTGGTGGTCGAGGGCACGCCGTTGGGCAGGCTTGGCCTGTCGATTTGCTACGACCTTCGATTTCCGGAATTGTTTGCGAAGCTAGCCGAGGCGGGGGCAGAGGTGGTTGCGGTACCCGCGGCGTTCACGGTGCCGACGGGCCAGGCGCATTGGGAGGTTCTGCTCCGGGCGCGAGCGATTGAATCCGAAGCATTTGTGATTGCGGCGGCGCAATCGGGGCACCATGCGGATGGCCGCGATACCTATGGCCATTCGCTGGTCGTGAGCCCGTGGGGCGAAGTGTTGCTGAACATGGGGCAAGACACCGGAGTCGCATTTGCCGACCTAGAGCTGGCGCAGGTCGACGACGTGCGCCAGCGGATCCCCGTGCTCGATCATCGCCGACCGATTGGCCCGGCGATATTAGTATGATCGTCTTTGACCTCCACTGCCTGGCGCGCGGCGAGCGGTTCGAAGCCTGGTTTCGATCCAATGCCGAATTTGAGCGGCAACTTGCGCTGGGCTTGGTGCAATGTCCGACTTGCCAATCGAGCCGGGTGGCCAAAGCGCCGATGGCGCCGCGAGTGCCCCGGAAAGGCGATCGTGATCCGGTAATTGGCGATGCGCTCGCCAAACTCGCGTCCGCGCAAGCGGAACTCTTGCGCAATTCGAAATGGGTTGGTGGTGAATTCGCCGACACGGCCCGGGCGATGCATCTGGGCGAAATCGACATTGCGCCGGTGCATGGGGAAGCGACCGCGGAACAAGCGCGTTCGCTGGTCGATGATGGCGTGCCGATTGCGCCTTTGCCACTGCCCGTAGTGCCGCCCAACCAGGTCAATTGAAAAAGGCGGGCCTCGTGCCTATTCCCTCGCCGGAGTATGGCTCCGTAGCTCAGCAGGATAGAGCAACGGTTTCCTAAACCGCAGGTCGCAGGTTCGAGTCCTGCCGGGGCCACCAAATTGGTTCGAAAGAGGGGCTAGCACGTGCCATGGCATTAGGACAGCGAAAAACCGGTTCCGACACAAGCTCAAACTTGGTCGGTCGGCTCTTCAATGATCATCCGCGCTCACTCGGAATGTCGTGGGCATCGCACGGCGCCGGAGCCGCGGTTATCGGGGCCCGGCTGGTCAGTGCTGGAATCGCCTGCCTGATCCATTCGGTCGTGCCCGCCTGGTTCACCCAGACCGCCGGCCGCACAGTCACCGACATCTATGACGACATCGCCAGCCGCAAAGCCGGGGCCGCCAATCCCAACGCATGGCCGGACTATGAAATCTGACCGGCGCGTACCGGTTGCGATTATCGGCGGCGGATTTTCGGGGACGATGCTGGCGGCCCAACTCGCCCGCCGCGGCATTGCTTCGCTGTTAATCGAAGGCGGCGGACGAGTGGGTCTCGGCACGGCCTATTCAACCGCGGAACCGGCGCATGTTTTGAATGTGCGGGCTGAAGGGATGAGCGCGTGGCCCGACGACCCGAGTAATTTCGCGCATAAATTTGGCGACCCACGAGGCTTCGCGGAGCGGAGATTCTTCGGCCGCTATCTGCGCGAAATCCTCGATAACGTGGTGGCGTCCGGTCTCGGCGAGGTGGTATCGAGCACGGCGGTTGCCGCGACACCGGGTGCAGACGGATGGTGGGTAGAGTTGGACGACGGCGGCATGGTCGCGGCGCAAGCGGTGGTACTGGCGACCGGCAACCAGTCGCCGGAGCCGTTGGGCATCGCTTCGGGACTGGGCGCGCGTTTCATCAACAACCCGTGGAACGACGAAGCCAAGGCCGCGGTTCGCGACGCCGCGACGAGCGGCGGCGATGTCCTGCTGGTCGGCACCGGGCTGACGATGATCGACGCGGTGCTGTCGCTCAATGCCGCGGAGCACCAGGGCAGGATTGTCGCATTGTCGCGGCGCGGGCAGATCCCCAAGGCACATGCGGATTTCGTCGCTTCTCCCGTGGAAGAAAGCGATGTTCCGAAAGGCGACGTATTGGCATTGTGGCGCTGGCTCAGGCGGCGAAGCGGCGAACTTGGCTGGCGCGCCGCGATCGATTCTCTGCGGCCGCACAGCCAAAAGCTCTGGCAAAGCCTGGACGATCGGCAGCAGCGGCGCTTCCTGCGCCATGCGCGACCGTGGTGGGATGTGCACCGCCACCGGATCGCGCCCGAGGTTGCGCGCCAGGTCCATGATCGGGTTGCGGCGGGCAGCCTGGAGATCGTCGCCGGCCGTATTGGCGCCATCCGGGATGTCGATGGCGGGCTCGAGGTCGAAATCCGGCGACGCCGCGGATCGGCGGAAACCAGGCGATTTGCCTATGCCATCAACTGCACCGGGCCGCTGGGGGCCATCGAGCGGACCTGCGATCCGATGTTGCGGTCTTTGCTCGATGGCCAACTGGTGCGACCTGACCCGCTCGGTATCGGCCTCGATGTCGACCAGCGATCGCGGGCGATTGGCGCCGAGCGGATGTGGGCGTTGGGGCCGCTGACCAAAGGCCGCTATTGGGAAATCGTCGCGGTACCCGACATAAGGGAGCAGGCGGCCGCGGTCGCCGAGGGCATCGCGAGGGAGTTGGAAATATGACCGCTGAACCTGAAGATGGCGATTTGGTTGAATCCCCGCCCAAAGTCGGCGTTCCCAGCGACGTCACCGAAGCGGTGCGAACATTGATCCGCTGGGCCGGTGACGATCCCGATCGCGAAGGCCTGCTCGATACGCCCAAACGCGTCGCGCGAGCCTGGCGCGAATATGCCAGCGGCTATGCCGAAGACCCGGCAATCCACCTCGCGCGAACATTTGAGGAGGTCGGCGGCTATGACGAGATCGTGCTGTTGAAGGATATCCCGTTCCAGTCCCACTGCGAGCACCATATGGCGCCGATCATCGGCAAGGCGTCGATCGCTTATTTGCCGCGCGATAAAGTTGTTGGAATCAGCAAGTTAGCCCGTGTCCTCCACGGCTACGCCCGGCGCCTGCAAGTGCAGGAACGGCTGACCGCGCAAGTCGCCGACTGCATCTGCGAGCATTTGAAGCCCAAGGGCGTCGCCGTCGTCATCGAGGCCAGCCACAGCTGCATGAGCGCGCGCGGCGTCAACACGCCCGGGGTGATGATGACCACCAGTCGCATGATGGGCACGTTTCGGAGCGACGAGAGAAGCCGGCGCGAGGTACTGGCGCTGATGGGCTACTGATCGTCCCCCTCACTTCACCGGCAGATGGTGCCGGATCAGGCGGTATTCGTGCCAGATGAGGGCGATGACGAAGAGGTCGAAGATGGTCAGCGCGATCAGGCCGAGGCCGTGGGTGTAAGAAAAACGGTAGAGCTGGTAGGCGATGAACAGGGTCATCACGCCAAGCGAAGCGGGATAGGCCCAGAGGCGGTTCATCAGCAGGCCGACGACCAGCGCCAGCTTCACGACGCCGTGGCTCAATAGATAGAAAGCGTAGAAATGCTGGGTCTGGACCGAAAAGGTCTGGGCCCAGGCGAGCATATGGCTGGCGATGAAGTCGCCGCGGTCGTGGAGGAGCTCGTCCTGGGTCAGCCGGTCGACCCAGGCGCGGATGGTGGCGGCGCTGGTCACCGCCAGCGCGATGCCGCCCAGGCATTCGATCATCGCGTGGGCACCCTTTAAGAGGATGCTCAGCTGGAAGATCTCGTGGATGCGTTTTTCCTGCATCGCGATCCGGTTAGCGGCGGCGAAACCCGTCCGGTCAACCTGCAGAGCTACCTGCGACGGGGATCGTCGGCGGGATTGACGTAGGTGATCGCGAACGGTCCCTGGCTGGTGACCTGAATCACGGCCCCGGAGCGGGTCGACGCGTAATGGGCCATGCGCGCGGGCGCATTGGCGAACCCGCCAGCGACCAGGCTCGCCATCCGCCGCGGCCGGACTCGCGGCCCCATGCCAAGCGACAGCTGGCCGGAAATGACCGTCACATGCTCATCGGCCGGATGGGTGTGCGGCGGCACCGCATAGCCGGCCGGGAAACGCAGGCGGATGGTGAACATGCCCGACCGCTCGGGGTTGCCGGCAAGCACCGAGGCCTGCGCGCCGCGCGGCAGCCCCGCCGGCGCCGGACCCCATTTGAGGTTGCCGGGATTGACCTGCGACTGGACGCTTGAAGTCAATAAAGGGGTGCCGAGAAGCGCTATGGCTGCAGTGATCAGGAACGCATTTTTCATCGTCATCTTCCCCAAGTTGTGACCCCACCCGACTCCGCCCTTAGCACCGGCGGGGTTGGCGAAGAATAGGGTTCTAGCGGCGGCGATACTTGGGCTTGGGCGGCGGGCGAAGCTCCGCGTTGCGAACGCAATTGTGGAAGCCGACCCAGTCGACGCGGGTGCCGTTGCGGCCGGCGTTGCGATTGCACAGCTGGATCTTCCACGGCGGCGGCGGGTATTTGGCGACAAATTTGAGCGCGTCGCGCATCGCGCCTTTTTGGCGGTCGATGCAGCGATCGTCCCAGCGGCAGACGAAGCCAATGTTGAGGACGGCGGGGTTCTTGAGCGGCGGCAGTTGCGCGGCGGCAACAGCCGCCGACGGGCTGAGGATCAGAGCCAACACCGCAAACTTGTATTTCATCGCGCCATCCCGATTCATCCTTGCGGACACAGTTACCAACGCAGCAACCAGGCTTGTTGATGCACCGCTTATCGTCGCGACGAGTCTAGGATGGGTGAATCACCTTCCGCAATGGTCGGAAAACCGGCCGTTCGAATTTGGCACGCGGAAGGTGGCCTTGGCCCGAAGGCGGCTCGCGAGGGCCCGGCGCGATATGCACCGAACCTCCGCGAGCCGCGCTTCGATCGATCGGGTTGGCGGCCGGCGACCGTCAGAGGCTCAGGCTGGAGGTGCGGCCGCGGCTGCCGGCGGGGCGCCGGGGGTGGCGATGTCGGCGACCGCCTTCCACGATCCGTCGGCCTGCTTGCGGAACACGGTGACGTAGGTGCCGGCGACCTTCTCGACCGCCTTGGTTTGCGGGTTGGTGGAGCTCACATTGAAGGTGCCGCTGGTGTAGGCGAGGTCGGCGGATGCGGCGACATCGGTCTTGTCGTTGACGAAGGCCAAGGAGAAGGCCGGATCGGCGAGATCCTGAGTGTAGGCTTTGGTGATCTCCTCGGTGCCCTTGACGGTGCGGCCAGGGAGGGCGAGCACCGCATCCGACGCATATTGCGATATGAGCTTCGCGGCATCCTTTGTCGCGAACGCCGCGAGCATCTCGGCTTCGACAGCCTTGACTGCAGCGGCGGCGGTGGCGGCGGCGGTGGCCGTGGCCGCGGTGCCGTCAGCCTGGCTGGCCGGCTTGTTGCAAGCCGCCAAGGGAAGCGACGACAGTAAGAATGTCGCCAGGAATAGAGTCTTGGTCATGGTTTTCGCCCCTGTTGAAGAAACTGATCGCTTACTCGTCAGCCGGGTCTGCAAAAGGATGGCGTGCAGGCCCCTAATGGCGCTTGAAAGCGGGCTGACGATGCGGCTTACCATGGGCGCAACGGCCTGTGGAGTCGGTCGCTGGGGCGGGCTCCAGGGCGGGCGATGGTGCGGATTGGGACACCGGCCGGCCAGCAATTGTCCGGCCTGCGCAACCGGTGTAATGCGAGTCGGAGTCCCGGGGGGTCCCATGTTGAAATCGTTGGTGAGTTTGGCGCTGTTGATGAGTGCGACCGAAGCCTGGGCGGCGTCGAGCACAACCGATTTCGGCATCCGCACGGTCGGAGTTCGCACGGTCGGGGTCCGCACCAATTCCGGGCAAATCACCACCGTCGTCACCAATTCGGCGTCCAAGGCGCTGCTGGCGTCGAATAATCCGACGCCCGCGCGGTTGAACAATCCATTGTTCACCAATCCGTCGTTGCCGTTGGGGTCGAGGGTCAATTTGCGCGCCGTGGCCAGCCTTGGCGCCCAATGGGGAAGAGTGACCAGCATGATCCGCTCGGTCGCCCACAATCACGCTGTCGGCGGGGTCCGCAACAGCTGGCATTTGAGCGGACGGGCGGTCGACATCGCGCGCCGGCCGGGCGTTACCCATGCGCAGATCGCCGCCGCCTTTCGCAACGCCGGATATCATCTGATGGAATCGCTCGACGAGGGCGATCACAGCCATTTCGCCTTTGGTGGTTCGGGCGGCCATTACGTACCGCTGGCCCCGACGGTGCGCAGCGCCAGTACCACGCCGTCGACGCAGTGGAAAATCGTCACCGCCGCCAACGCCGCGTTCCGCTAGAAGCTGAATTCACGAACGATTGTCGAACGCGCCGATAAAGACTTCACCAGCTGTCAGCGTCTCCATTGTGATATCGAGGCGGCGATAGGCGTCCCCGAAAACATCCTGGAAGCGCTCGAATGCGCCCAATGACTCCCACCGGTCGAGGGTTAAATAAGGCCCGCCGGATTTAATCGGTGTGAGCAAGGTCGTGCCGACAAACCCTTCGGCCTGGTCGAACAGCTTTGCCCAGACGCTGCCGCCGGAATAGGCCGCCACGAAATCACTTTCGCGCCCAGGGGCGGGCTGGAATTGCCAGACGCGGACATGAGTCATGTGGCACAATCTCCCAGAATTAAATAACCAAACCGGTAAATAATGCTTGACATCGTCACGCTCATTGGGTACATGACAGGAATAGTGACAAGTTGCCGGCCAAGCCCAGAAGGAATTGTTCCACAACGAAGCGTTACAGGTCATGGACGTGCTGGTGGCGGGCGCCGTCGAAGGACTTCCGCTCGCGGCGCCGCCCGCCAGCCCGACAATCGGCAATTGCTATATCATTGCTGGCAGCCCGACCGGCCTTTGGGTCGGTCACGCGCAACAGCTTGCGGCCTTTACCAGCGGCGGTTGGCGCTTCGTCGCGCCGCGCGACGGCATGAGTTTCTATGTCGCCAGCAACGGGAAAATCGCGGTGTATCATGGCGGCGCGTGGGAGATTGGAACGCTCAATGGGTCGCAACTGGCGGTCGACGGCCTGAAAGTGGTGGGATCGCGAGCCCTGGCAATCGTGGCCCCCGCGGGCGGAACCACAATCGATTCGGAAGCCCGAACAGCGATCGGATTAGTCCTTGCTACCATGCGCCAGCACGGACTTATTGAAATGTAATAAATTGCATGTGTTTCAATGACTTGAATACCAATCTGAGGCCATGTGAGGCTTTTGTGCAACAATTTGAGAGAACAGCCACCTTGCGCGGAAACAAGCGCTCTCATAATGTGTTCCGGCAGTTCAATTTCAGAACGCACGTGAAAGGGGACAATTATGCGCAAGCTGGCCATCGTAATGGCGCTCGCATCGACAGGGCTGACTACACCGGCGCTCGCTCTCGACCATTCGGGCTACGTCGGCATCGAAGGCGGTCCGATGATCGTCGAGGATACCGCACTCATCTATCGGGATGCGAATCTCACGCTCCCGAATGGTTTGATTATGAACCATAAGAAGGGTTGGGACGTCGATGCCATCGGCGGTTACGACTTTGGATGGATTCGCGCTGAAGCAGAGCTCGGTTACAAGCGTGCAAGCCTGCAGCCCACCAAAATCGATGCAGTCTTGGCGCTGCCCGCTTCCGCTCTGTTCTACCCGACGGACGGGCGAGTCTCCGTTCTTTCGGCGATGGCCAACATACTGCTCGATTTCGGCGACGATAATGGCTGGAACGGCTATATCGGCGGTGGTGCCGGTTACGCTAAGGTCAAGTATAGCGCTTCGATAGCTGCGCCGCTCAGTTCCTTTAGCTTCAGCGATTCTGACAATTCGTTTGCCTGGCAGGCCATTGCCGGCGTTCGTTATGCGGTCACGCCTAACATCGATCTAGGCCTGAAGTATCGCTTCTTCAACGCGAGCAATCTGACCTTCAACGAAAGTGGTGGACAGCGCGTTCCGTTCGATTTGAGCGGTCGCCTGCGCACGCACAGCTTGCTGCTGAGCCTGATCTACAACTTTGCTCCGCCGCCGCCACCGCCACCGCCGCCGCCGCCACCCCCGCCGCCGCCGCCTCCGCCGCCTCCTGCGACGCAGACCTGTGCCGACGGTTCGGTGATTTTGGCGACCGACGCCTGTCCGGTGCCGCCGCCGCCGCCGCCGCCGCCGCCGCCTGAGCCCGAGCGCGGGTAACAAGGGGAACCATCCCGCAAAGTGGTACTTCGCGGGGGGTCCTGAGGCGAGGCGTCAGCTCGGCTGACGGTCTTGAAAAGAATGCCGGCTCGGAGGTTCGCCTCCGGGCCGGTTTTCTTTGTGCTGAGAATTTGGCCGGTGGAGCTGGGCCTGGGGCCTCCGCCCCGTTGGCTAGGCTAAGCTTGCGCTATCAATGTGCGGGCGACTTGCAACGACGCGCCCGCCGCGAACCCATCGCCGCATTTCCATCCCAGCGGGACAGCAGGGCGCTTCTACCCGGCGCGTTTACAAGATCGTCGAAATTACCCGTCGATGACGCTATTTGCCGCCAGCAGCGAGCCGTTGCCACGCACTCGCGGTCAATGGTGGCTTCCGCGTTAGTTTGACGCGAATTGCGGCGCGGCGCGGTCCCAACCGTAAATGTCGGGCCGATAGGCGAGCTTGCCGTCTTTCACCTGCGCCGTGATGTAGGTCAGGTAGACCTGCGTGCCTTGCGCCAGCTGGACACGCGTCTCCGCTTCTTTTCCCGGCCATGTTGGCTCAGAACCGAGCAGCCAGCGTCCGAGCCGCTTGGCATCTTCGACGCGTACACAGCCGTTGCTGAGGTTACGGTTGGCCAGTGCGAACTTCGCATGGTCCGGCGTGTCGTGGAGATAGATGTCCTGAGGGTTCGGGAACGGGAATTTCAAAATTCCCATCGAGTTCAGAGGACCAGGCCGCTGTCTCACCCGAAGGTGGACCGTCCCGGCTGCGGCACCCTTCCAGTCGACTGTGGCCGGATCGATGACCTTTGAATTCTCGCTCCATTCGTCGATCACCTCGTAGCCGTGCGACTTCAGATAGGATTGGCCGAGGTGCACCGCATTGGGCGCGATTGTCTTGCGCACCAAATGGTCAGGTGCATGCCAATAGGGATTGTAAGTGATGTAATACATGACGCTGGCGATGAGCGGCGTCGGCAGCTCATTGGTGCCGGTAATGACCTTCATCGAATCGATCGGCTGCCCGTTCTGGTAAAGCGTCAGCATCGACGATCCGGCATCGACCAACAGAAACCGGCCGCTGGCGGGCAATGAGCGCACCCGATCAAGGTTTGCAAGCAGCCGCGGATCGGGTGTGAGATTGCCGCTCGCTTGAGCCTGCGCCCACGCGGTATCGCGCAACTGAGCGTAAATTGGATTCACGTTTGCAACCGACGTTATGTATTGCGTCAGCGAAGGCGCCGCCGCCGCGGTCAACAGGATCTGATCGGCCCGGCCACCCCGGGGCTTCAGCACGTCGTAGGCATAGATCATACCCGTGGTCGGCCGCTTGACCGCCAGCGCATATTCGACCCAGGCGGTCGACAGCACTCGCTCGGCCGACGCGATGTCAGTCGCGTTACCGCTCTGCGCCTGCGCCGCCACCGCTTCGACCTGGGCGGCAAGTTGTGGCCCCGTCGCAAGGCCATCGAATGGCGCCCGTTTCAAGATATTCACCAGCTGCGGAACGGCGGCATTGGGCATGCTGCCGCGGAACCACATCGGGGTCGACCATCGACCGTAGAAAGCGTTGACTGCGCTGGCGGAAGGCAAGGGCGCCTGAAACGCCGTGCTTGGAATAGTTTGCTGCGCCGAAGCGGCAGCGCCGACGTCGAGTAATAGGGCCGCGCCAGCGAGCCAACGAATTGAGTACGAGTTCATGCCTGTCCCCTAGCCTTGGCTTTATGAACGATAGCCATATGGCCGCTTTATCGAATCTGCCACGGACCGATTGGAATGTCAGCGGTTTCTATCTCGATTCTCGACGATTAGATGGTCTTGGCCGACGGAGCGTGTTTCCCTTGCATCACCTTGCCGGTTGGCGACCCACTTGGTGATCGGACAAATCCATCGCATAGGCCCGCACCAGCGCTGGCCGGGCCAGCATCAAGCGAAGGCACGAGCATGGACATCCAAGGAATTTCGGCGGTCGTTACCGGTGGCGCGTCGGGGCTGGGCGAAGCGACGGCGCGCGAACTCGCGCGGCGCGGGGCCAAGGTCGCAGTGTTCGACCGCGACGCCGACAAGGGCGAAAAAATTGCCAAAGAGATCGGCGGCATCTTCTGCGAAGTTGACGTGACCAGCGACGAGAAAGTCGCGGCGGCTTTCGCCAAGGCGCGCGCGGCCCACGGCCAGGAACGCGTGCTGGTCAATTGCGCCGGCGTCGCCAACGCCGCCAAGACGGTCGGCCGCGACAAGCTGACGGGGGAGATCAAATTTTATCCAATGCAACAGTTCGAGCTGGCAATCGCGATCAACCTGGTCGGGACTTTTCGCTGCATCGCGCATTCCGCGGCGGGGATGGTCGGGCTCGAACCGCTGGCGGACAATGAGCGCGGCTGCATCATCAATACCGCCTCGGTCGCCGCGCAGGACGGGCAGATCGGCCAGGTCGCTTATTCGGCGTCGAAGGGCGGGGTGCTGGCAATGGCGCTGCCGATCGCGCGCGACCTGATGAACGACGGGGTGCGGGTCAACACCATCCTGCCGGGCGTATTCAAGACGCCAATGGTGGCGATGATGCCCGAAAATGTGCAGGACGCGCTGGGGGCCCAGGTGCCGTTTCCCAAGCGGCTCGGCCGGCCAGAGGAATATGCCAAATTGGCATGCTTCGTGGTCGAAACACCGTATTTGAACGCGGAAGCCATCCGGCTCGACGGCGGCATCCGCATGGCGCCCCGTTAGGCACGAGCATTTTGGAAGAGCTGAAGCTTCTCGACTCCATCGCGATCGCGGCGCGCGAAGCCGGCGAGGCGATCCTGCAGATCGTCGCGCGTGGGTTCGAGGTCGAGAGCAAGCGGGACGCGTCGCCGGTCACGGAGGCCGACCGCGCGGCCGAGCTAATCATCCTCGCGGCGTTGGCCCGCGCTGCCCCCGGCGTCCCGGTGATCGCGGAAGAAGAGGTTGCCGCCGGGCGCATACCTGCCCATGACCAACTGTATTTCCTGGTCGATCCGCTCGACGGCACCAAGGAATTCATCCGCGGCGGTGACGACTACACCGTGAACATCGGGTTGATCAGCGACGGAATGCCGCGCCTGGGTGTCGTGTTCGCCCCCGCGCGGGGAGTGCTTCACGGCGGATTGGTGGGTCATGGGGCATGGATGGAAGACGACGGTGGTCGGCGGTCGATTGCAACGCGCAGGCCCGGACCGGAGTTAACTGCAGTGGCTTCCAAATCGCACTTCAACCAAGCGACGGCCGATTATCTGGCGAAGACGGCCAGCGGCTGCGGCTACGTCGCGGTCGGCTCTTCGTTGAAGTTTTGTATTGTCGCCGAAGGAAAAGCCGACATCTACCCGCGGCTGTCACCAACCAGCGAATGGGATACCGGCGCCGGCCATGCCGTTCTGATTGCCGCCGGCGGGCGTGTCGACGGGCCCGATGGATCGTCGCTTCGTTATGGCAAGAAAGCCTTTCTCAACCGTGGTTTCGTCGCGACCGGCGGTTGGCAGGCGCCGGCAATCTGGCCTTGGCTGGAAGAATTCGCCGGCGGGGGTGACATTCCGCAAGGCATCTAGAATTTGGGCCGGCCCCGCCACGGGAAGAGACTGGTCCAACTTGGATCAATCTTCGTCGGCTGGGAGCTCCAGCCACCCCGGCGCAGGTTCTCGACTTCAATTCGGACCAATTCCAGGCGGCCGTGGAGAGTTTTCGCTTCGGGACAATCGGCTGTTGATGTGCTCAAGCACCGAGCCACCCGTTGCGCCTCGGCAATGGCGTCGGCCAACTCAGCCAACCACCGCCCTCGCTCGGCCGTTGGCCGGTCACCCAATCGCTCCACGCATACTCTCCCGTCCAGGTGAATGGGTATAGTCGCCGGTTCATTGCTACTCAGTTGCGAAGCATCCAATATGGATACCGAAATCGTCTGACTCTACTCCACAATGCGCGCTATCAACCAAAGTTGCTCGGTCCCGACTTTCGAAGGGACTAATCAATGACCGATTATTTGGCCGGCGCGGCGAGTTCGCAGAGCGGTTTCGATCGCCCTCCGATCCTGATTGCCGGGGACAGCGATGCCGCGCTCCAGCGCGCCGCCCGAACCGTCGAAGCCTGCGGGTTGAGGATCGCCGATTCCGTTGACATCGAGGCGGCGCTGGAACGGATTGACCGGCAGGCGGCGGCGTCGGCCTTGTGGATCGAACTGGACGACGATCGCGGGGCGCCGATGGACCGGCTGCTCGATCATGTAAATCGGGATGTCGCGCACGGGCGATACCCGGCAATCGTCGCAGCTCCGTCTAAGCTGATAGACGCGATTGAGGCGCGGCTTGGTGACGGCGGGATCGCGTTGGTTGTCGACGGTGACGAGGCCGATCGCACGGCGGCGCTCGCGGTTGCGTTGAGCACTGCCGGCCGTCCCGATCGCCTGTCGGATGTCGCATCGGACCAGAATGCGACCCGGCTGCGCCAGCTAAGTGACGAAGTCAGCCGAATTGCGTCGACCCTGGCGAGATTGTCGACCGGCCCGGCCTCTTCGCCACGGCTGACCGAAATGCCGCCTGTATCGGGCGACCTGCCACAGGTTTCCGCGGAAACGGTGCGAAACGTCATTCAAGCGCGGCGGTTGCGCGCCCGCTACTTTGACGAAAATATGTTCGCCGACCCTGCCTGGGACATGCTGCTCGACTTGCTCCAGGCTGAACTTACTCAGCTCCGCGTGCCGGTATCGAGCCTGTGCATCGCTGCGTCGGTACCCGCCACAACGGCACTACGCTGGCTCAAGACGATGACCCAGCAGGGAATTTTTGAGCGCCGCGCCGATCCGCATGATGGCCGGCGGGTTTTCGTCGAACTCGCCCCGCAGGCGAGCCAGGCCCTGCGTCGCTATTTCGCCGACATCGGCCAGCCTGCGGTGGTGTGATCGCCCGCGGCTGACTTGCCCAAGCGCCCGGCCCGTGGCACCGCAAACGCGATCCTCGCACGGGCGCTTAGCTCAGTTGGTAGAGCATCTCGTTTACACCGAGAGGGTCGGCGGTTCGAGCCCGTCAGCGCCCACCAAAGTTCAGCGCGGGGAGCGTCTGAACCAAATTCCCTAGAGGCTCCGGACTAGCCGAACCGCGACCGCCAGCCATGGCGGATCGGCGACGACGCTCTGGCGGCCGCCGGCCCCGGGCGGCAGCATGTGGAGTTTGCCATCTTCGCGACCGATCAGGCGGCCGAACAGGAATCGGCCCGCCGGTCGCGGGATCAGCACGTCGCGATTGAGCGCCTGGGTGAAGTCCTCGGGCTGCAACACGTCGCACCAGACTTCGTCGCCGGCGCGATAGTCGCCGAGACTGGCCGAGACGGTCACTGCGACCTGGCCCGCGCTCGCCCGCGGCGGAACGACCAGTGCGGTTCGTTTTGGCGCCGACGCGCCGCCGGCTCCAAGAATTGCGACAACGCCGAGATCCGCCCGATCGCCATGATCGACGAGGTCTGAGGCTTCGACCTTAAGCGCGGCAGCGATGCGGTTGAGCCAGCCGACCGATACGGTGCGGGTCCCGGTTTCGAGGCGGCCGATGGTCTGCGGCGTGGTCGGCGGAACGCAGGCGCGGGCAACATCGTCGAGGGTCATCGCCCGTGCGCGGCGCACTTCACGAATCCGCGTGATCATCAGTCTGCCTCCAGATTATCCTAACCAAACTGGTTTTTTCACTGTCCTACAGTTTCGCCGCTGTGGCAAGACCTCAGTGGTCCATTGGTCCGGCGAGAGGAAATTTAATGAGCAAAATTAGACAGGCGCGGTTGTTGCAGGAGCGCGCCATCGGTGGGCTCGGCATGCCGGCGTCGGCGACCGGCCCGGCGATCCGGCGCTCGGCGCGGTCGGTGACGGTCAACCTCGCGGAATCGCCGCTTGGCTGGCTGCTGTCGCGCGGCCTGGTCAGCCGGCTCCAGTTTGATGCCGGGGAGCGGCTGCGGATGGACTGGGAACGGTCTCAGCTTGCCCCCCGCGTGACGATGTCCTGGGATGCGGCGCCGATCGCCCGCGGGTGTGGCGGAGCGTCACCGGGACCAGAACCTTCGTCCGGCCAGCTCGATGCCCGTCGGCGGTTTCACGCCGCGGTCGCCAGCGTCGGGCCGGGGCTGTCCGACATCTTGTGGCGCGTGGTTTGCGCGGGCGAGGGCATGCGTGAGGCCGAAACGGCGCTCGGCTGGCCGGCGCGGGCCGGCAAGCTGGTGCTAACCTTGGCCCTCGACCGGCTCGCGGGATATTATCGGATGGGCTAAGGCGAGGCCTTGTCGGCCCTACCGGAGGCATTTGATCATGATTCTCTACGGTTCATCGCTCTCGCCGTTCGTTCGCAAAGTGCTAGCTTTCGCGGCCGAAAAGGGCATCGACCTTAAAGTCGTGCCGGTCGGGCCGGGCGATCCCAATCCGGACTTTCGGGCAGCGAGTCCGTTCGGCAAGATGCCGGCATTCTCCGACGGTGATTTTCACCTCGCCGATTCGAGTGCGATCGTCCATTATCTCGAGGCCAAGCACCCCGAGCCGGCGCTGATCCCCGCCGAACCTAAACTGCGCGGGCGCACCATTTGGTTCGACGAGTTCGGCGATACAATCATTGCTGCTTGCGGGGCCAAGATGTTCTTCAACCGGGTGGTTGCGCCGCGTTTCCTCAATCGACCGGGCGACGAAGCCGCTGCCGCGACCGCCGAGCGCGAGGAACTGCCGCCGATCCTCGATTATCTTGAGACGGTGGTGCCGGACGGCGATGGCTATCTGGTTGGCGACCGCCTGACCTTGGCCGATATCGCGGTGGCCAGCCCGTTCGCCAATCTGGGGCATCTCAATTGCGAAATCGACCGCGCGCGGCACGGACGCACCCGCGCTTATGTCGAACGGATCCTGGCGCGGCCCAGTTTTGCACCATGGATCGAGCGGGAAACCGCGTTCCTGGCGCGCGAACCGGCGTAACAAAAACGCCGCGCCCCCGGGGGAGCGCGGCGTATTAGCAATCGCGAGACGGACTTAGGCTTGCTCGCCGTCATCCGTGGCGGGCGGTTCGTCCGATGCTTCGGCGGCGGGGGCTTCCGCAGTGGCTTCACCCTCAGGAGCGTCCGCGGTTTCCGCAACCGCCTCATCGGCGGTCTCGGCAACGGCGTCTTCCGCGGCATCCGCGTCAACGGCGGGATTGAGCTCTTCCGGCGCGGGTGCGGCGTCGCGCTCGAACATTTGCGCCATCACGTCGATGCCCTGGGCCTGCAAATCGGCTTCCTCGGGCGAGCGGGCGACATTGACCTTGATCGTCACCGCGACTTCGGGGTGCAGCGCGACTCTGACGTCGTGCATGCCGATCGCCTTGATCGGGCGGTCGAGCACGATCTGGCTCTTGGTCACATGCGCGCCATCGGCTTCGAGCGCATCGACGATGTCGCGGGCGCTGACCGAGCCGTACAGATGGCCGACGTTGGACGCCTGGCGGATCAGCTGGACGGTTTTGCCTTCGACGCCCTTTGACGCCTTTTCGGCCTCGGCGCGCTTGTCGGCATTGTCGGCTTCGATCTTGTGGCGGTTGACTTCGAACAGCTTGCGGTTGGTTTCGTTGGCTCGCAGCGCCTTCTTGTTAGGCAGCAGATAATTGCGCGCGAAACCGTTCTTGACGGTGACGACGTCACCGATCGCGCCCAGTTTCTCGACCCGCTCGAGCAGGATGATTTCCATGTGCCCGGCTCCTTATTTCACGAGGTAGGGGAGCAAGCCGAGGTGGCGTGAGCGCTTGATCGCCTTGGCCAGCTCGCGCTGCTTTTTGGTGGACACCGCGGTAATCCGCGACGGGACGATCTTGCCGCGCTCGGATATGAACCCCTGGAGCAAGCGGACGTCCTTATAATCGATCGTTGGCGCGTCCTTGCCCGAGAAGGGGCAGCTCTTGCGGCGGCGGAAAAATGCACGGGCCATCGGTTAAACTCCCATCTCTTCGTCGCGAGGACGATAGCTCGGGCGGTCGCCGCGGTCGGGGCGGTCGCCACGGTCGCGATCGCCGCCGCGGGGCCCGCGGTCGCCGCGGTCGCCACCACGGCCGTCACGGTCGCTGCGCTCGGACCGCCGCATCATCGCCGACGGGCCTGTCTCGTGCTCGTCGACGCGGATGGTGAGGAAGCGGATGACGTCCTCGTTGATGTTGGTCTGGCGCTCGAGCTCGGCGACCGCGGCCGGGGGCGCGTCGACGTCGAGCATGACATAATGCGCCTTGCGGTTCTTGGCGATGCGATAGGCGAGGCTGCGCAGGCCCCAGGTTTCGGTCTTGACGACCGTGCCGCCATTGTCGGTCAAAATCTTGGTGGCGTTTTCCGCTAGCGCATCGACCTGGGCCTGGGCGAGGTCCTGACGTGCGAGGAAAACATGCTCGTATAGAGCCATGTTCATTGTCTCTTCGTTGGCCGATTGCTGACGCCGCACCGTGCGGACGCCCCTCCGGCTGTCGTCTCAAAAGCAACGGGGCGGCGGCAAGGCCGACACCCCGATGCGCCGCCCATTGCCGCAGCCACGCCAAAATGGCAAGTCTTGAGGGATGGCGACGCATTTGAAATCCGTGGCTTGCAAGCCCGAACCGCTCGACGGGATGAGCTTGCCGGGGTGGCTGTATCACGACGCGGAGTTCTTCGCGGCGGAGAGACGGGCGTTCCTGCGGGCGGCGCCGCAGGTCGTGTGCCACCAGAGCGACATCCCCCAGGCGGGCGACTGGCAGGCCCTCGACTATCTCGGCGAGAGCGTAATCGTCATGCGCGGGGACGATGGCGAGGCGCGGGCGTTCGCCAACGTCTGCCGGCATCGCGGATCGCGGTTGGTCGACGGCACTGGCGGCTGCGCCAAGGTGCTGACCTGCCCTTATCATGCGTGGAGCTATGCTCGTGACGGGCGGCTGGTCGGGGTCCCCCATCGCAACGAATATCCGGGGCTCGAGACCGATAAATTGGGCTTGGTGCCGGTTGCGCTGGAGCCATGGCACGGGTTCCTGTTCGCGACGCTCGAGCCGGGCGCGCCGAGCGTGGCCGAGATGATGGCGCCGTATGAGGATGAGGTGGCGCCGTATCGCTTCGAGGATTTGCGCGCGATCGGACGGGTGACCAATCGGCCGCGCAGTCTCAACTGGAAGACCATTGCCGATAATTATTCGGATGGACTGCACATCCCGATCGGCCATCCGGGGCTGTCAAGATTATTCGGGCGAAACTACAAAATTGAAGCGCGCGAGCATGTCGACCGCATGGAGGGCGAGCTGGTCGACAAACCGTCGAGTAATCCGTCCGAGCGCGCCTATCAGCATTATTTGCCCGAGGCGACGCACCTGCCGCCGTCGCACCGCCGCAAGTGGGTCTATTACAAGCTGTTCCCCAACGTCGCGTTCGACATCTACCCCGACCAGGTCGACTTCATGCAGTTCTTGCCGGTCAGCGCGACCGAGACGGTGATCCGCGAGATCAGTTACGCGCTGCCCGATGAGCGGCGCGAGATGCGGGCGACCCGGTACCTCAACTGGCGGATCAACCGGCGGGTCAATGCCGAGGACACCGAGCTGATCAGCCGGGTGCAGGCGGGTATGCAATCGCCGAGCTACATCGCCGGACCGCTGGGAACGAGCGAAGTGTGCCTGCGAAGCTTCGCGCAGAAGCTGCGGCGGCTGATTCCGGAAGCTAGACTTGAGCGGTCGCCGCCGCCGGGGTGGCACCGCGCGAACTGAGCCGGTGCATGATGAGGTAATTGGCGAGGCCGAGCGCCAGCAGGGCCAGGCACCAGGCGTCGGCCTCGGCGCCCGATCCGTAAAAAGCGAAGGCGATGAACAGCAAGGCCAGCCAGAGGATCATCCGGGTGCCCACCGACCCACCCTTGCGAAGAGCCGCTAGCGTTCCTGCCAAATACACCACCAGGATTCCCGACGTCGACAGCAAGATAATGAAAGTAAATAGTCCAGCGGTCGTCCGGCTGCTGTTTGACAATACCAGCAGGATTGCCAGTGCCGAACCGGCGATTTGCGAGGCGACCGGCGTGTTGGCGCCCTGAGTCCGGGCAAGGACCGCGGGAAGCTGGCGCCGCAGGGCCATCGCATAGCCGAGTTCACCGGTAGCCAGGATCAGGCAGTTCAACGTCCCGAACGCGCTGACCGCGATTGCGAAGGCCGCGAGGATAACGATCGACTCGCCGCCATAAGCCGCGAAGACGTCGGCGTAAGGGGCTGGTGACGCGGCGACCTCGCCGGCCGGAAGCAGGAAGGTCACCCCGCTGCTCGACAGGAGGTAGATTGATCCGACCAGCACCGTCCCTCCGAGCAAGGCTCGGGGCAAGGTGCGTTCAGGATCGCGGACCTTGCCCACCGGTGTGGTCGCATTTTCGAACCCGAGCATTGCAAACAGGGTCAGCGTGGTGGCGGTGGCGATGTTGGTGATGGTCAAAGGGGCAGGAGCAAGCGGCTCGAACGGAGCGCCTGAAATTCCGCGCAGTCCAAGGAGCACCGTGACTCCGACCAACGGAATGAGCTTGATCGCGATCGTCGCCATGTTGAGCCCGCCCGATACCCGCACGCCCATGGCGTTGACGGCGGTCAAAAACGCGATCGACCCAATTGCCAGGATAACGACGGTTTCGTTGCCGAACATCGGGCTGATCCGCGACGTCGCCGCGCCGAACGCGATCGCTAGCGCGGCGTTCCCGGTCCAATTGGAAAACCAGAACGCCCAGGTACTGAGGTAGGCAATTAAAGGACTGAACGCCTGCTCGACGTAGGACTGGATCCCGCCGCCGCCAGCCCGCGACAGCCGCGCAAAAGCAAAGGCGATCGACAGCGCCCCGGCGATGCTCAGCAGCCAGCCGATTAGCGCATTCGCGCCGAGTGGCGCGAGCGACACCGGAAGCATGAAGATGCCCGACCCGATCATCGCGCCGACCACCAATGCCGTGGTTAGCCACGGGCCCATCATCTGCGATCGTTCGACCTGGGTGCCATCGACTTGTTTGGTCACACATGCCCCCTCAGGCTTGGCATCCCGCCGTTCACCGCTTAGTCCGCCCGCGGCCAGAAAGAACAGATCGGCGGGAAACACAATGCGGGCATTCCTTTTTCCGGGGCAGGGTAGCCAGGCGGTTGGCATGGGGGTCGCGCTGGCCGATGCCAGCCGCGCCGCGCGCGACATATTCGAGCAGGTCGACGAAGCGCTCGGCCAGAATCTGTTCAGGCTGATGCGCGACGGGCCCGACGACGCGTTGCGGCTGACCGAGAATGCGCAGCCGGCGATCATGGCCAACTCGCTGGCGGTGTTCGCGGCGCTGACCCGTGAAGGCAATGTCGATCTGGCCAAGGCAGCGCAATTCGTCGCGGGGCATAGTCTCGGTGAATATTCGGCGCTGTGCGCGGCGGGTTCGTTCGACCTGGCGACGACCGCCAAGCTGCTCAAGCTGCGCGGCCAGGCGATGCAGGCGGCGGTGCCGGTCGGCGTCGGCGCGATGGCGGCGCTGCTCGGCGCGGACGTCGAGCTCGCGCAAAAGATCGCCGACGCGGCGGCACAGGGCGAAGTGTGCACCGTCGCCAACGACAATGACCCCGGTCAGGTCGTGCTGTCTGGGCACAGGGGCGCGATCGACCGCGCGATCGAGATGGCCAAGGAGATGGGCGCCAAGCGCGCCGTGCCGCTGCCGGTGTCGGCGCCGTTCCATTGCCCGTTGATGCAGCCCGCCGCCGAGGCGATGCAGGACGCGCTGAGCTATGTGGTGGTCGAGAAACCGGCGGTGCCGATTTACGCCAATGTCACCGCCGCGCCCGAGACCGACCCGGACAAGATCCGTGGCCTATTGGTCGACCAGGTAACTGGCATGGTCCGCTGGCGCGAAAGCGTCGCGGCGATGGCCGACGCTGGCATCGACGAATTCATCGAATTGGGCGGCAAAGTGCTCGGGCCCATGGTCAAGCGCACCGCGCCGGACGTGAAGGTGTTGAGTGTGGTCACGATGGCGGACATTGAAGCTCTGGCGAAGGAGATCGCATGATGTTCGACCTCACGGGAATGACCGCGCTGGTGACGGGGGCGAGTGGCGGGCTCGGGTCGGCGATCGCGCAGGCCCTGGCGGGGCAAGGCGCGCGGCTGGCGGTGTCGGGGAGCAATGTCGACAAGCTCGAGAAATTCCGCTCGTCGCTGGGCGGTGACCATGTCGCGCTGCCCTGCAATTTGTCGGACGGCGCGGCGGTCGATGCGCTGGTGCCGCAAGCCGTGGAGGCGTTGGGGGGCAAGCTTGACATCCTGGTCAACAATGCCGGCATCACCCGCGACAACCTCGCGATGCGAATGAAGGATGAGGAATGGGACGAGGTTTTGCGCGTCAATCTCGAGGCCGCGTTCCGGCTGATGCGCGCGGCGGCGCGGCCGATGATGAAGGCGCGCTTCGGACGGATCATCTCGGTGACCTCCGTGGTCGCAGTGACGGGCAACCCGGGCCAGGCGAATTATGTCGCGGCGAAGGCGGGTCTGATCGGACTGTCGAAGGCGTTGGGGCAAGAACTCGCGACGCGCGGGATTACCGTCAATTGCCTCGCGCCCGGCTTCATGACGTCGGCGATGACCGATGCCTTGAACGACCAGCAACGCGACAGCATCCTGTCACGAATTCCGATGGGCGCCATGGGCAGCGGTGACGATATCGGCGCCGCGGCGGTCTATCTGGCGTCGCGGGAGGCAGGCTATGTTACCGGCCAGACGCTGCACGTGAATGGCGGGATGGCGATGATCTGACCATTGTGCGGCGGATGGCGATGGCGGCGACGATGATCGCCGACGCAAGGCCGAGCGGCACATGCGTGAATTGGGCAACCGACCGCGCGAATAGTGGCGCGATCCACACCACTGCCATCAAGCTTTTGTCCCATGGCAAGACGCTGTGCCGTTGGCCGTCGATCCACAGAAATGCGAGTGCCGGCAGCAGCACGACATAGTCGTAGTCTAGCGCATAGGGAGTGGCGATCAGTACGGCGGCGCAGACCAGCGCGCTGCGTAGCTCCGGGCGCTTTCGGGTCCATGAAATCCACACCACCGCTGCAATTGCCGCGAGTGTCGCGGCCAATTGTACCGCATAAGCGATCGCAATGCCGCCGCCCCACATGCGGATCGCGGCGAACGGGCTCATAATCTTTTGCCAGCCGGTGGCGCCCTGCTCGATGACGACGTGCCGTGTCAGCGGGAGGCTGTCGAGGAACGCCTGCCACACCGGCCAGCCCCAGATCGCGAGAGTGAGTCCAACTAGCAGTCCGGCCGACAGAATCGCGCCGGCGATCGCGCGCCAGTTGCGAGTGGCGAGCAGCAGCGGCGGCAAGATCAACGCGAACTGGGGCTTGTAGATCAGGCAGCCGAACAAGAGGCCGGCGAAGACCGGTTTGCGGTCGAGCAGCATGAGGCCGCCGCCGAGCAGCAAGGCGGTCAGGAACCCGTTGTGGCCATGCGTCAGGCAAATCATGGTGACCGGGGCGGCGAGGGCCAGCAGCACGGTTTCGCGCCGCGGTACCAGCCGGGTTATCAACCAAGTGAACGGTGCGAGGGTCGCTAACTGCCATAGGATCAGGGCGGGGATGTAGGGCAGGGACGCGAGAACGGCGGCGACGAGCAGGAACGGCGGCGGATAATGCCAGCCGTAAAAATCGACATCGGCCTTGTGGTGGAGCGCCCGCTGGACCGCGTAATGGTCTTTCCACACCCACGCGTCGGCGGCGCGGCCGTCGAGCGCCAAATGGCCCGCCGCCCAGACGTTGGAGAAATCGGTCCCGAGCGGCCGCCCGAGCGCGTCCAACGTGCCGTGCGAGAAGGCCGCGAGCCAGGCGAGAATTGCGAGCGTGCCGAGGCCGCAGATAGTGGCGATCCGCACCACTCGCTCACGCGTCAGCCATTCCCCACTCGCCAATGCCTGCATCGCCACCCCCTCGGCGCTTGAATAGATCAAGAATTCGTCGGCGCGAAGCCGCGTCCGCACGCCTTGTCGTCGGCGTAATGCCCCCTATATCGCCAGCGAAATCACAAGTTCGGCTGCTTGGCTGCGGCCGAGGGGCAATGAAGAGGGAAGAGTTATGGCCAAGGTCATCGGAATCGACTTGGGCACCACCAACAGCTGCGTTGCAGTGATGGAGGGTGGCAAGCCCAAGGTCATCGAGAATGCGGAAGGCGCGCGCACGACGCCGTCGGTGGTCGCGTTCACCAAGGACGGCGAGCGACTGATCGGCCAGCCGGCCAAGCGCCAAGCGGTCACCAACCCCGATAATACCGTGTTTGCGGTCAAGCGCCTGATCGGCCGTCGCTTCGACGACCCGATCACCAAGAAAGACACCAAGCTGGTGCCCTACAAGATCGTCAAGGGCCCCAATGGCGACGCCTGGGTCCATGCCGGTGGCCAGGATTATTCGCCATCGCAGATCTCGGCATTCATCCTGCAGAAGATGAAGGAAACCGCCGAGGCTTATCTCGGCGAGACGGTCACCCAGGCGGTGATCACGGTTCCCGCTTATTTCAACGACGCCCAGCGCCAGGCAACCAAGGACGCCGGCCAGATCGCCGGCCTCGAAGTGTTGCGGATCATCAACGAGCCGACCGCGGCCGCGCTCGCCTACGGGCTCGAGAAGCAGGACGGCAAAACCATCGCGGTCTACGATCTAGGTGGCGGCACGTTCGACGTCTCGATCCTCGAGATCGGCGACGGCGTGTTTGAAGTGAAGTCGACCAACGGCGACACCTTCCTCGGTGGTGAGGATTTCGACGCTAAGATCGTCGAGTTTCTCGCCGACAAGTTCAAGGCCAAGGAAGGCATCGACCTGCGCGGCGACCGGCTGGCGTTGCAGCGGCTCAAGGAAGCCGCCGAAAAAGCCAAGATCGAATTGTCATCGGCCGCCTCGACCGAGATCAACCAGCCGTTCATCACCGCGCGCATGGAAGGCGGGCAAACCACGCCGCTCCATTTGGTTGAGACGATTACCCGGGCCGATCTTGAGAAGCTTGTCGCTGACCTCATCAATCGCACGCTCGACCCGTGCAAGAAGGCGCTCAAGGATGCTGGCCTGACCGCCAAGGACATCGCCGAAGCGGTGCTGGTCGGCGGCCAGACCCGCATGCCGCGGGTGCGCGAAGTGGTGAAGGAATTCTTCGGCAAGGAACCGCATATCGGCGTCAATCCCGACGAAGTCGTGGCGATGGGCGCCGCGATCCAGGCCGGCGTGCTGCAGGGCGACGTCAAGGACGTGTTGCTGCTCGACGTGACGCCGCTGTCGCTGGGCATCGAGACGCTGGGCGGCGTGTTCACCCGGATGATCGACCGCAACACGACCATCCCGACCAAGAAAAGCCAGGTGTTTTCGACCGCCGACGACAATCAGAGCGCGGTCACCATCCGCGTTTTCCAGGGCGAACGCGAAATGGCCGCGGACAATAAGGTCCTCGGCCAGTTCGACCTGGTCGGCATTCCGCCGGCGCCGCGCGGCGTGCCGCAGATCGAGGTCACGTTCGACATCGATGCCAACGGCATCGTCAACGTCAGCGCCAAGGATAAGGGCACCGGCAAGGAACAGCAGATCCGCATCCAGGCGTCGGGCGGTTTGGCCGATGCCGACATCGACAAGATGGTCAAGGAAGCCGAGCAGTTTGCCGAGGAAGACAAAAAGCGCCGCGCCGAGGCCGAAGCCAAGAATCAGGCCGAGAGCCTGATCCACTCGACCGAAGGGCAGCTTAAGGAGCATGGCGACAAGGTTTCGGCCGACATCAAGACGGAAATCGAGACCGCGCTCGCCGAGGCCAAGACCGCGGTTGAAAGCGGTGATGCCGAAGCGATGACCGAAAAGACCAACGCGCTGACGCAGGCGGCAATGAAGCTTGGCCAGGCGATGTACGAGCAGCAACAGGCGTCTGATGCCCAGCCCGAGGCGGCTGAAGGTAGCGATGCGGAGCCGTCAGAGGCGGCGGGAGACGAAGAGGTCGTCGACGCCGAATTTTCCGAAGTCGACGACGAGACCAAGGGGTAATGCTGATCGGGACGCCGGCTCCTAAACGGCCGGCGCTTCGACTGCAGGCTGGGGAGCCGTGATGGTCGACGGGGACTATTACGAAATGTTGGGACTGGCGCGCGGCGCGGACGACGCGGCGATCAAAGCCGCGTACCGGCGGCTTGCCAAGGAATGCCACCCGGACCGCCACGGCGGCTGCACCGACCAGGAAGCGCGCTTCAAGGCGATCAGCGAGGCCTATGAGTGCCTCAAGGATCCGCAGAAGCGCGCGGCCTATGACCGCTTTGGTAAAGCCGCATTCCAAAACGGCGGCGATCCGTTTGGCGGCGGCGGCGGCGGTTTCGAGGGCTTTTCCGACATTTTCTCGTCGATTTTCGGCGAATTCATGGACCCGCGCGGGCAGAGCCAGAATGCCGCCCGCGGCGCCGATTTGCGCTACGATCTTGAGCTGACGCTTGAAGACGCGTTTGCCGGCAAGGAAACCGAAATAGCGATTGAGGCGCTGGCCCGGTGCGAAGGCTGCGAAGGCCGGGGGGCGAGCGGCCAAAGCCACGCCCAAACCTGCGCGACCTGCAATGGCGCCGGCAAGGTCCGCGCCCAGCAAGGCTTTTTCGTGGTCGAGCGCGGTTGCCCGACCTGTCGCGGCAGCGGCCAGACGATCGCCGACCCTTGTGCCACTTGTGACGGCGAAGGGCGGGCGCTCAAGCGGCGCAGCATCTCGGTAAAGATCCCTGCCGGCGTCGACGAAGGCACCCGCATCCGCGTTTCCAACGAAGGCGAGGCGGGCGTGCGCAACGCCGCCAATGGCGACCTGTACATCTTCGTCCACATGAAGCGACATGCGCTCTACGGGCGCGACGGCACAACGCTGGTCGCCGAATGCCCGGTGAGCTTTACGACGGCCGCGCTGGGCGGATCGATCAGCCTGCCTGGCGTCGATGGCGCCAAGATCGACATCAAGATCCCCGCCGGCATCCAGTCGGGCGAGCAGCTTCGCCAGCGCGGCGCCGGAATGAGCGTGTTAAACGGCCACGGTCGCGGTGATCTGGTCGCGCGCGTGCTGGTCGAAACGCCGCGCCGGTTGAGCGCCAAGCAGAAGAGGTTGCTCCAAGACTTTAAGGCGACGGAGACCGGCGACGAGAGTCCGGCGTCGAAAAGCTTCTTCCAGCGGATCCGCGAAACCTTCGGCAGCTAGCCGCGCAGACGGTCGATCTCGAGGCGCAGGGCGAGCATTTGCGCGAACAGCTCCGCCGCCGCGTGAAGCTCAAAATTGGGTTGGATCGGCGAGCGGGATTCGCAGCGAATACGGCCGATCGGCTGACCTTCAAAGGTCAAAGGAATGCTCATGGCTGAGCAAATTTCATGAACGCGCAACTGTCGTAGCGAACCGGCCGACGGTGACCACAGCAGCGCGTGGGCGATCGAACGGTCTCCCGGCTTGCGGGGGAAGATTGGCACCGGAGCGTCGGCCGTGTTGGCCACGATTCCCGGGAGGTCGGCGATGTTCGCGGTGTCCGAGGTACTTTCGCGGCTGCTGTGCGCGGTTTGATCTCCGCAAGCGATCGAGCATTGGTCGTATCCGGTGAGCGCGCGAAGACGTCGCGCCGCGCCTTCCATCAGTGCCGGCCCGCTGCGCCCGCCGAGGCTTTCGATCAACCCACCCACCGAACCCATCGCCTTGCCCGGCCCGCGCTCGGGGCTGGGCGCGGCTTCGAGCAGCACGCGGCCTTCGCTGACCTGGAACGTAATATCGAAACGCGGGCGATCGTCGGTCAGCCGGACGCGATAGGCGCGCCCGATTCCGGTTGAGCCGCTTAGCCTTGAGAACAGGTTGCGCAGGTCGTGGAGCGCCTGCGCCTGGACGAAGCGGCTGAGTGGTTCCTCGATCAAAGTGACGTGCGATTCGCCGAGGAAGTCATCGATGTTCTCGGACGCGCGCAAGATGATCCAGTCGAGCGACATCTGGATCAGGAAGCCGGCCGCCTGGAGCTGCAGCTCGTCGGAATCCACAGGTTTCACAGTCTGAGAGCGATTGTCATTTAGGGTATAAGTGTCCTGCGGCGACATCAGTTCCTTGGCCCGCACCATAGCGCAGGATCGGCCCGCGCAACCCAAAAACATCAGTCCGACGGGGCCGTTACGCGCCCGGTCCGAAAACCCGAGTGAAGATTGTGTCGACCGCACTCAAGTGATGGTCGAGGTCAAACAGCATTGCGAGATCTGCGGGGCGGATGTGGGCCGTGATCTCTGAATCCGCTCGGAGAAGGTCGAGCAATGACTGTTTGCCATCGGATTCCCACACCTTCATCGCGTGGCGTTGGACCGAGGCATAAGCATCCTCGCGGCTGAGGCCGGCCTGAGTCAGCGCCAACATTACGCGTTGCGAATGAACCAGGCCGCCCATGCGATCGAGGTTCTTGCGCATCCGCTCGGGATAAATGAGCAATTTGTCGATCAGGCCGGTGAGCCGCGCCAGCGCGAAATCGAGCGTGATCGTCACGTCCGGGCCGATAAACCGCTCGACCGATGAGTGCGAGATATCGCGCTCGTGCCACAGAGCGACATTCTCGAGCGCCGGGGTGACGGCGCTGCGCACTATGCGGGCGAGGCCGGTCAAATTCTCGCTCAACACCGGGTTGCGCTTGTGCGGCATTGCCGAGCTGCCCTTTTGCCCGGGCGAGAAATACTCCTCGACCTCGAGCACTTCGGTGCGCTGCAGGTGGCGGATCTCGGTCGCCAGCCGCTCGATCGACGAGGCGATCACGCCCAAAGTGGCGAAGAACATCGCGTGGCGATCGCGGGGGATGATCTGGGTCGAGATCGGCTCGGGCGTGAGGCCGAGTTCGGCGGCGACGTGGGCCTCGATCTCGGGCGAGACGTTGGCGAACGTGCCCACCGCGCCGGAGATGGCGCAGGTGGCGATATCGTCGCGGGCGGCGGCCAGACGGACGCGGGCGCGGTCGAACTCGGCATAAGCCTGGGCAAGCTTCAACCCGAAGCTGGTCGGTTCGGCGTGGATGCCGTGGCTGCGGCCGATGGTCGGGGTGTTTTTGTGTTCAAGGGCGCGGCGTTTGAGCACCGCCAGCAACGCGTCGAGGTCGGCCAGCAGCAGGTCGGCGGACTGCTTCAGCTGCACCGCCAGCGCGGTGTCGAGTACGTCGGAACTGGTCATCCCCTGGTGGAGGTAGCGCGCTTCGGGGCCCATCTTGCTGCCCGCCCAAGTGAGGAAGGCGATCACGTCGTGCTTGGTGACGGCTTCGATGGCGTCGATCGCCGCGATGTCGATCTCGCCGAGCACGTCGGCGTCGTAGGCGGCGCGAATCTTGGCGGCATCCTTGGCCGGGATCGCGCCGGTGCGGCCCATCGCCTCGGCGGCGAACACTTCGATGGCAAACCAGATGCGATAGCGATTGTCAGCCGACCAGATCGCGGTCATTTCGGGGCGGGAGTAGCGGGGTACCATGGCGAGGGCGGCTAGCAGAGGCGCCGCCCAGCATCAAATCTGACTTGTGATCAGCCCTCGATATATGGTCCCGATTTCAGGGCGCCTTTGAGCTGGCTAATGGCATCGCTGTCCTTGGCCTGCGCCAAGGCCTTCTGCACCGCGGTGCAGTGCGCGATCCGCAGAATATCCTGAGGTGAGGTCGGGACATCGGGGATAACGCCGGTGCCTTCCCAATTCCTGCCGGTTACGGCATCGACCGCTTGCCCTTGCGGGCAGAATGCGACGAAGCCCTGTCCAATGTCGAAGAAATCCCCGGGATTGGCTCCGCCGCGGGTCGTTTGGCCGACGATCGTCGCGCGTTTTGTCGATTGCAGACTGTACGCCACGGCTTCGGCCGCTGAGAACGTCTCGCTGGAAATGGCCGCAATCAGCGGACGCGATTCGCCATAGGACGGCCCAATAATATTTCGCGTCGTTTCGATCCGTTCCTCGGGCTGGCGCCGCCAGACCATGCGGTTGAGCAAAAACGGCGGTCGGTCGAAGAAATAGCTGAGCAAATACGCCGGCGTGTCCGACGTCCCGCCGCCATTGTGCCGAAGGTCCAAGATCATCGCCCAGCTGTCGGACAGCAGGTCGATCGCATGGCCAATCCGTTCCTTGACCAAATCATAAAGCGGGACAAAATTATCGATCCGCAAAAGACCAATATTGCCCTCCAAAAGCTCGGCTTTGATCACGCCATATCCCTGTGGCCCGAACACCGCTTTGGCCCGGAGCGATGGGGTCTTTGGTGATGGCGGATTGGCGGGCGCGGGCGCTGCCTTTGCGGATGTTCGCATCGCGGCGTCTTTTGGGTCGTAGGTGACTTTCAGATGTTCGTCATGGCCCGGCTTGCGCAAATCGGCCGTCAACGCCGCGGCGAACGCTTGCGGATCGGTCATCGAGTAGCGATTCGAACGCATTTCGCGGCGAATCCCGGTCGCAATAGCACGCGCCAGCAGCGGGTCTGGATATTCTCGTTCGACCAGGTCGGCCAGCGTTTCCGCGACGCCATCGCGTTTGCCGGCTCGGGCCATCGCCGGTGAGGACGCCAATATGGCTGTCGCTCCTGCAAGAGCGAGCAAGTCGCGACGATTTACGAGACTTTCGAAATCATTTGCACGTCCATTCATCGCCGCCCCACTCCATCGCCCGCATGGCGCACAATAGGTTTTGGGCCGGCCCCAATGCAAAGGCCATCTGGCCCTAATTGGGGCGAGAAATGCGCATATTATTAGGCGATTTCCAGCGAAGACGAAGAAACATGCGACTGAGATTCAAATCAGACCAAGCGCTTTTAAGCTGGTGCGGCCTTGGGCGCCGACGATGATGTGGTCGTGGATGGTGATCTTCATGTGCTTGCCGGCTTCGACCAGATTGCGGGTCAGGCGGATGTCCTGGGTGCTGGGCGTCGAATCGCCACTGGGGTGGTTGTGGACAATCACTAAAGCGGTGGCGCCGAGCGCAATCGCGCGGCTGATGACTTCTCGCACGTGCACCGACGCTTCGTCGACCGAGCCCTGCCACATCGCTTCGTTGGCGATCAGGAGGTTTTTGGCGTTGAGGAACAGCACCCGCACTTCTTCCACCGTCGCATGGGCCATGGCCGCTTGAAGATAGTCGCCGAGTGCTTCCCAGTTCGACAATATCGACCGCCCTTCAACCCGCGTTTCCAGCAGCCGCAACGCGGTGGCTTCGGCAATCTTGAGCGCGGCGACGGTGTTTTCGGTGAGACCGGCGCGGGTCAGCGTCTCGGCATCGGCCGACAACAACGGGCCAATCCCGCCGAACTCGGCAATCAGCTTTTTCGCCTGCGCCTTGGTGTCGCGCCGGGGGATGGCCAGCGCGAGCAGATATTCCACCAGCTCATGATCGAGCAGCGCCTTGGAGCCGCCATCGAACAGCCGCTTGCGCAGGCGGGCGCGGTGGCCGGCGGCATCGATCGGTGGTTCCCCCATGATTGGTCAAGGCTAGGAACATGGGTCGCACCATGCAACTGCGGGCATTTAGCGGGGTCGTGCCGGTCACGGAACGGGCCAGCACCGCAAGGGTTTGTTAGAGCCAATGGTAGAGCGGCCGACGACAGAACAAGGACGGACCCCCGACGAGGGCCCTGGAGTCGCGATGCGTCGCTATCGGGGCCGTCGGATCGCGATGACCGCGGGTATTGGCCTGTTGATCGCGCTGCTGGTCGTACTGGCCGGATTGTGGATCGCGCGCCGACCGATCGCCAACGGATTTCTCCAAAACGAGTTCGCGAAACGAGGGGTTGAAGCGACCTACCATCTCGACCGCGTGGGGTTACGCACTCAGCAAGTCAGCAACCTGGTCATCGGCAATCCCCGGCGGCCCGACCTCACCGCGCGGTTCGCGCAAATCCAGACCCGCATTAAATGGAATGGCAGCGTCGAAATCTATCGCGTCGTGGCGCGAGGAGTCCGGCTGCGCGGCCGCCTGGTGCACGGGCGGGTCAGCTGGGGCCAGATCGACAAATTGCTGCCACCGCCGAGCGGCAAGCCGTTCACATTGCCCAATTTCGCCCTCGATGTGAGCGATGCCAGCATCGCGTTGGCGACGCCGTTCGGTCCGCTTGGCGTGGCGATTCAGGGGGCCGGGAACCTGACCGGCGGCTTCAAGGGACGCATGGCGGCGATGGCGCCGCGCCTGATCCCCGGCCGCTGCGAAATCCTTAATTTGCGGGCCAACACGGCGGTGTCGGTGGAAGCCCGCCGGCCGCATGTCGACGGCCCACTGACCTTGGGGCAATTGAATTGCCCGAAGAGCCGGCTGGTGATGATTGAGCCGCGGTTCGACATCAACAGCCGCTTCAACGAATCGTTCACCAGCTATGACGGCAGTGGGCGAATGGCGATCCGGACGCTGACCGCCGGCGACAACGGCCTAGCCGCGTTCGTTGGCGACCTGACCTTTCGCGGTAATCCCAAGGCCACTTATGGCTCGGTCAAACTGTCCGCTCAGCGATCACGGCTGGCCAGCATCTTTGCCGATCGGACTCATCTCGCCGGACAATATCTGTTGGGCGTGACGGGCGGGACCCTGGTCTTCGTCGGGGGATATGAAGCGAATAGCGCGACCCTGGCGCCGGCGATGCTGGCCAGCATTACCGGCCCGCTGGCCGCCGCCGCCATAACGCCGATCGGCCCGGTGGCGACCTCGATCGGCGATGCGATTCGCCGCACGGCGAAGAATTTCGATGCCTCGGGCGGCATCCGGCTGGTCAATTTCTCCGGCGGCGGCGCGGCGCGGATCGAAAGCGCCGATGTGTCGGGACCGATGGGCGCGCGCGTCAGCTTGTCCGGCGGCGACGGCGCGACTTATTATTGGCCAACCGGGCGCATCCGCATCGACAGCGGCATTGCGACGACCGGGGGTGGCCTGCCGACCGGGCGGATAGCGCTGCATCAGCCGCGCAATGGTGGACCGATCAGCGGCCTGGCCGAATTCGTGCCTTATTCGGCGAACGGCTCGCGGCTGGCGCTGACACCGATCCGCTTTACCGGCGCGCGTGACGGTTCGACCCAGTTGAGCACCCTCGCTTTGCTCGACGGACCATTTTCCAGCGGCCGCGTACAAGCGCTCAGGATCCCGATCAGCGGGCGGTTGGGCAATGGCGGCAACTTCGCGTTCGGGACTGGCTGCGCGGTGGTCAGTTTCGCCTATCTGAAGACCGGCGCCCTTCAGTTTGGGCCAACCAGTCTGCCGGTTTGCCCGCTTGGGCCGGCGATAGTTTCCAAGCCGGCCGGCGGATCGGCGCGATTCGCCGCCCTGTTCAACCATCCGGTGCTCGATGGCCGGCTGGGCGCATCGCCATTGCATCTTACCGCCGTCAACGGCCGGATCGAAAACGCGCGCTTCGCTTTCAACGCGCTGGCGCTGCGGCTTGGCCGCCCGACGGCACCGATCATCTTCGACGCGCAGAAGCTCCAGGGCAGCCTCGCCGGCAGCGGGCTAGGCGGCACGTTCTCCGGCGGGCGCTCAACCATCGGCAATGTGCCGCTGGCGCTGAGCGAGATCGGCGGTCGCTGGGGCGCGTATAAGGGCGATATTACTGTCGATGGCGCGACGACCGTGTCCGACCGGGCGCCGATGCCGCGTTTCTATCCGCTGCACAGCGACAATGTGCACTTTTCGATCGCCAACGGCATGGTGCGTGCCAACGGCACGCTCAACCATCCGGCGAGCGGCACCAAGGTCACCGACGTCACGATCGAGCATGTGCTGGCAACTGGGGTCGGCCATGCCGATCTCGATGTGCCGGGCGTCACTTTCGGGCAGAATTTGCAGCCGGAAGAACTGACGCGATTGTCCGAAGGGGTGATCGCGTTGGTTCAAGGGACGCTGACGGGCCGCGGCCGGATCGACTGGACCGGATCGCAGGTCACCTCGACCGGAGATTTTGCCACTGCGGGCATGGACCTCGCGGCGCCGTTCGGGCCGGTGACCGGGATTCGCGGGACGATGCATTTCAGCGATTTGCTGGGCCTGACGACACCCCAGGGCCAGACCATGACGGTCGCGTCGATCAACCCCGGCATCCTGGTCGAAAATGGCGTCATCCATTACCAGTTGCTGCCCAATCAGCTGGTCCAGATCGAGCGCGGCGAATGGCCATTCATGGGCGGCCGTCTGATCCTGCGCGAAACGGTGCTCAATTTCGGCAAGCCCAGCGCCAAACGACTGACGTTCGAAGTCGTTGGCCTCGACGCCAAGGTGTTCGTCGAGAGTTTGGGCTTCAAGGAAATCGCCGCGACCGGCGTGTTCGACGGCGTGTTGCCGATGATTTTCGACGAGAATGGCGGCCGGATCGTCGGCGGGCGGCTTGATTCCCGCGCTCCCGGCGGGGTCCTGGCCTACAATGGCGTGATCAACCGGGCGAACCTCGGCATGATGGGCAACATCGCCTTCGACGCCTTGAGAAACTTGCGCTTCAAATCGATGATCGTGCGACTGGACGGCGATCTCGCCGGCGAATTCGCCACCCGGCTGACGATCGACGGCGTTGGGCTGGGCGAAAGCAAAACCGCCAAGTTTATCCGCGCGCTCTATCGGCTACCGTTGAAGTTCAATGTCACCATCCGCGGGCCGTTCCGCGCCCTGATCGCGACCGCCAAGGCATTCCGCGATCCGCGGCAAGTGATCGCGGACGTGCTGCCGCACCCGCTCGACGAGGTGCCAGGCATCGTCACCGAAGTGCGCCGGCTCGATGAACAGCAGACCCAGACGCAGACCCCGGTCCAGGAGAAAGTCGACGTGTCCACCACCCCACCCCCGCCAAGCGAAAGATGAGCCATGATGAAAATGCCCATTAGTCGTGCCACCGGACTCGGCGCAGCTGCTCTGAGCACCGCACTGACCGGCTGCATTTCGGTCAAGACGCCGGAAAAGCCGATCGAAATCAACTTGAACGTCAATATCAAGCAGGAAGTGCTGGTGCGGCTGCAGCGCGACGTCGAGCAGCTGATCAACCAGAATCCGCAAGCCTTCCCGCCAACGCCAAAACCGCAATGAAGCCGGTTTACCTGGTCGTGCTGGCGGCGGTCATGGCACCAGCGGCTCCGGCCGGCGCCCAAGTGCCGGCGATCGATGCCGCCCGGCAGTCGGCCCAGATCGGCGAGCGCTACGACGGCTATCTGGGGCTAAGCGTCCCCGCTTCGCCCGGACTGCGTAGCCAGGTCGCGGCGATCAACATCCGGCGGCGTTCGCTTTATAGCAACTTGGCTGCGAGCAAGGGCGTTTCGCCCGAGGAGGTCGGCCTCACCGCCGGTTGCCACTTGCTCGGTCGGTTACAGGTTGGGCAGGCGTATATGCTGGCCGATGGACAATGGCGGCGGCGGCTTCCCAACCAATCCCCTCCGGTCCCCGATTATTGCCGCTGACGGAGCGCGGCCGCGGTTGACTAAATGCGGCCTGGTTCATAAAGGAACCGCGCCTTGGCGGGCTCCAAAGCCGCCATGTTCCTCGTTCTTTGCGGCTGCGCTTTTTCAAGCGTCGCCGCGCACATTCGGAGTTGGGCGCATGGCGGGAGACGAGACCGAAAAGGATCCAGCGTCCCCCCAGGACGTGCGCCTGACATCGCTCGACGAGCGATTGAAGCGAGCGGAGAGGGTGGAAAGCGAGCGCAGGCCGTCCGCGGATTCAAAAGCTGCGATTCGGTCGGCTGGCGGTCAGCTGGCGCAGAATCTCGTTGGAATGCCACTGGGCGGCTTCGTGGTCGGATTTCTGTTCGACCAACTGTTCGGTACGGTGCCGTGGATCGCCTTGGCGCTGATGTTCATCGGCTTCACCGGCGGAGTCTTGCAACTGATGAAGTCGACCAAACAAGGCGGGGGCGCAGGGAAGTAAGACGTGGCGACTGAGACCAAAATCGACCCGATGCACCAGTTCCAGATCGACCCAATTTTTGGGCAGCTGGGGCCGAACAATCCGTTCGTGTTCACCAACGCGACGTTGTGGACCTTGGCTGTGCTCGCGCTGATCACCGGCTTCATGTTGGTCGGCATGCGCCGCGAACTGGTGCCAGGCCGCTGGCAGATGGCGGCCGAAGGGTTGGTCGGCTTCCTGAACAACATGGTTGTGACCAGCATCGGGCCGCAGGGCCGAGCCTATCTGCCGTGGATTTTCACGACTTTCATCTTCATTCTGTTCGCCAATTTCCTCGGTGCCATGCCGTTCGCGGTCTATCCGGGTCTGCATCCGTTTACCGTCACCAGCCAATTCACGATCACCGGCGCGATGTCAGTCCTCAGCTTCCTGATCGTGCTCGGCGTCGGCTTCTGGAAGCATGGACTGCGCTTTTTCTCCCTGTTCGTGCCGAAGGGGACGCCGTTCGTCCTCAAACTGCTGATCACGCCGGTCGAGTTCATCAGCTTCGCGGTGCGGCCATTCAGCCTCGGGCTGCGGCCGTTCATCGCCATGTTCGCCGGGCACATCCTGCTCGACGTTTTTGGAAATTTCGTCGTCCAGGGGATCAACAGCCAGAGCGCCGCTGGCTATGCGGTGTCGGCTCTGTCGTTCCTGTTCGTCGCTTTCATCAACGCGCTGGAGTTGTTGGTCGGCGCCATCCAGGCTTACGTTTTCGCACTGCTGACGTCGCTCTACATCAACGACGCGGTCAATCTTCACTAGCCATTTTCGTCTTTTTTTTAAGGAGTAATGCAATGGATCTCGCTTCAGCCCAAGTCATTGGCGCCGGACTCGCCGCAATCGGTGTCGGCGCTGCAGCTGCCGGCGTCGGCATCGTCTTCGGATCGTTCCTCCAAGGCGCGCTGCGCAATCCAGCGGCTGCCGACGGTCAGCAGGGACGGCTGTTCATCGGCTTTGCCGCTGCCGAGCTGCTCGGCCTGATGGCCTTCGCGGTGGCGATGATCATCCTCTACGCGCGTTAATCGAATCGGCGGGGTACGTCCCTGCCACGCACGAGGAACCAGATGCCCCAGCTCAACCAGCTATCGGATGTCATACTGTCGCAGCTGTTCTGGCTCGCGATCACGCTTGGCTTCATTTATTTCGTCATCGGCCGCGGCATGGTGCCGCGAATCCAGTCGACCGTCGACAAGCGCGATCAGCAGATTGCCGACGATTTGGCCGCAGCCGAGCTCGCCAAGTTCAAGGCGGACGAAACTGAAGTGGCCTATCGTCAACGAATGGACGCCAGCCGGGCAGAGGCGATGAAGATCACCGCCGCCGCCAAGCAGGAGGCCACCCGCAGGATTGAGCAGCTGGTCGCCAAGGCAAATACCGCCAACCAAGCCAAGCTCGAAAAAGCCGAGGCCCGAATTCGTTCGGCGAGCGCGGCCGCTCGTGTCGAAATCGCGGGGGCCGCGGCGGAAATGACCCAGGAAGTCGTCGCCAAGGTCGCGGGCATCAAGATCGGCAAGGAAGAGGCGCTCAAGGCGGTGGAGGCTGTGCATGGCTGAGTCCGCTCACACAACCGCAGGTACCGAGGTGCCAGCCGAGCACCACGAGGCCACCGCGCTTGGTTTTAACGCCGGGGGCTGGGTAGCGATCGCGATGCTGGTCGTCTTCGCGGTGATGATCTGGAAGAAAGTGCCGGCGGCGATCGCCAACGCTCTCGACAGCAAGATCGATGCAATTCGCTCCCAGCTCGACGAGGCGAAGACGCTGCGCGAAGAAGCCGAGGCGCTCCGCAAGGAATATGAGAAGAAAGCCAAGTCGGTCGAAAAAGAAGCCGCGGAGATGATTGAGCGCGCCAAGGTTGAGGCCGAGTCGATTGTCGCCCGGGCCGATGCCGACGCCAAGGTGCTAATCGAGCGCCGCACGCGCATGGCCGAGGACAAGATCGCCGCCGAGGAGCGTGCGGCGATTGAAGGGATACGGGCGGCCGCTGCGGCAGCTACCTCCAGGGCCGCGGAAAAATTGATCGTCCAACGGCACGACTCCGTCGCCGACGCCAGGGTCGTCGACCAAGCAATCGCCGAGCTGCCGAGCGGGTAATTCTCATGGGCTCCTGCCTTCGCAGGAGCACACCCTTACTGCTGGTGCTGGCCGCCAGGCGCGCTGACGCCTTCGAGCGCCTGATTAGCCTGCTCGCCTTCACTACCCCGACTGAGATCGCCGAGGCTGACGATGCCGCAAAGCCGTTGCTGCTCATCGACCACGGGCAGGCGGCGGACCTGGGCTTCGCTCATCTTGCTCACCACCGCAGCAATATCGTCCTCGAGATTCACGCTGACGACGCCGCTGGTCATCAAATCGCGGACCGGAGTGTCGGGTCCGTGGCCTTTGGCGATGCCGCGCACGGCGATGTCGCGATCAGTAATCATGCCGATCAGCCGCTCGTCTTCGGTCACCGGGATCGACCCCGCGTCGGCGCTGAGCATGAAGGCGGCGGCCTCTCGTGCAGTCTGGTCGGGTCTGATCGTCTGTACGTCCGTCGTCATCACATCACTGATTTTCATTGTCGCACTCCATTTGGAACCGGTTCGACCCTCGAACGAACGGTGGGAGCGACGCGTTCCGCCTAGGGGACGTTCTCGGTCAGCAGATCGTAGGTGGCGACGAGTTCATCCTTCTGGTTGAAAATCTCCACCGCCCAGCGGACGACGCCGGTTTCCTCGCTTTTCAATGATTTGGAGCGGACGGTGAGCTCAACCCGCATCGAATCGTCGGGGTAGAGCGGGGTCAGGAAGCGCAGATTCTCAAGGCCGGTGTTGGCCAGCACCGGGCCGGGGTCGGGATCGACGAACAGGCCGGCGGCGAAGCTCAGGATCAGATAGCCGTGGGCGACCCGCCCTTCGAAGATCGGCGAGGCCTTGGCCGCTTCCTCATCC
>NZ_JANMCO010000175.1:0-7190 GCF_031361285.1 Sphingomonas sp. | reverse complement strand
GTCCAGCGGAACCCGCTAACCAGATAGACCACCGGGTTGAACAGAGTGACCGTGCGCCACGGCTCGGGCAATGCGCTGACCGAATAGAACGCGCCGCCGAGGAAGGTCATCGGGGTGACGAACAGCATCGGAATGATCTGCAACTGCTCGAAATTCTGCGCCCAAATGCCGATGACGAAACCGAGCAGGCAAAATGCCGTGGTGATCATCAGCAAGAACAGCAGCATGATCGCCGGCTTTCTTGCCACGACTATCGACTCGCGCGGTCGCGGGCTGTGGGTAGGCGTGGGCCTGAGCCCACATTGAAAGCCAACCAGAGTTAGCTTAAGCTGGAATCGCTTTCGCTGCCATGGCCGCGAAGGCGCATGACATGGGATCGCTTCCCAATTTGCCACACACCGAACTGATCGCGATGAATCTTCGCGGTTACGAGGTCGAGATGCGTGGAGTGCCGTTGGTCGGCGGGGGACAACGGGTCCAAAATGCGAAGGGTGAGTGGGGTGTCTTCCTCGGCGAAACCCCAGAAGTAGAAACTCTCCGGCGCTGGCAATCGGGTGAATTCGACGACGCCGATCGGGCGCAGGCCGCTGGCTGGCGTGTGACAAGCAAGAACTTCGACCTGCAAGCACTCGTGCGCAGCATGAAAATGTCAAAGCAGCAGCGGGCCGACATCTCTGGATTGACGCTGTTGGACCTAAAGCGGACGATTGATCTGTTTTGCGGCGATCCGGCTGCACAGTTTCGGACCCTCAGCTCTGCATTCGAGTCATTCGATGTCGACCCGAAGGAACGGACCCTCATCAAGCGCAAATGGGTAGCTCTTGGGCGGCCCCATATTTCTGTGTTTGCGCCGTATGCGTATTTCGCGCTCCAACTGACCATGACGTTTTTGTCGGGTGTTTCGTTCAGGCTTATTCCCGAACGCCCAACGAACATCGTTGATCTCCAATACTTGTATTACTTGCCGTTCTGCCAAGTGTTCACCTCAGGCGACAAGCTCCATCGAGAGCTCGCCCCGCTCTTCATGAGACCGAAGCAGCAGTTCGTCTGGGCACCAGATTTGAAAAAGGCGCTGGCCGAGTTCGTTGCTCATTACGAGCAGCATGATGAAGAACTTCGCAAGCAGGGCAGCATGCGTTTTGCTCGCTACCCACCGTTGGAGCTACAGACAGTGATCCACGACGTTTACGATGAACTGCGCCCACGTTGGCGCGAAGACGCGCTTGTGCCGGAGAAGCCGATTTCGCCAGAGGAAAATGCGCGGATCATGGCGGAGATTAAGCCGATGATGGAGGCTTTCGAGGCGGCGCGCCGCAAGAGATGAGGAGTGCGAGTGACAGAGGTTGTTGCAGTTCTAGAGGATGGTCCTGAGTTCGAAGCGATGATGTGCAAGATCGACGCGGGCTTTGTGAAAAATGGGACGAAAATCACCGCGCGACCACTCATAGCTGCTCGCGAAGTGTCGCTCAAATATGGGATCGCTATTCCGATCACCGATCCGGTGCCAGGCAGCGCACCAGAACTCAAGCGCTACGCTGCTCTCAGCAACGGCATCCAGAGATGGTATAAAGATGCCTATGGCGATCGGCTGAATGTCGACATGTCGCCCGGTCGAGTTGTGCTGAACCTCGACGGCGACCTCTATCAAATGACGCTCCTGCGCTTCTGGGGGACCGGGGAGATCATAGTCACACGTCAGTTCATCAGCCCGGAGAATGACCCCCGGCGAGGCTTCCGTCTCAACCTTGTGCAGCTGATCGATCACATGACCGAGCCGAAGGCCCGGACGCTCTCCGATAAGGCACTCCGTTCGATGATCGAACTGTTCCCGATCGGGCTCGCAGCGGCCTACCACCTGGAAGCCGGGTCAGCGCACCCGCTGATCAAAATTGCTCAAAGCGACATGAAAACGGCTGTCAGCAAGTTGATGGATCGCGGCGAACATTTCGGTGATTCCAAATGGGCCACTCTCCAAGCGGCGGAGAAGTGTTTCAAAGCATCCCTCGACGTGCGCGGAGGCACACCCGATCGCACCCACAAATTGCGAGAACTGCGGGATGATCTGGCGAAATTTGGAGTCACCATCGCCACGCCGTCGCTCATTGACGCGATCCAATGCAGCCCGTCCATCCGGTATGGTGATGAGCCTTGCTCGATGGAGGAGGCGCTAGCCGCGCACCATGCTGTGCTTCGCCTTGTTGTAGAGCTGGTCGTGGCAGGCTCTTGGCCGGGAGCAAGGCTCGCGGTGAGACCGTTGGGAACGCAAGCGTTTCAGATCATCAGAACGGAATAGCCACTCGGGGGCACGTAGATGGGCTCAAAAATCCACGCTTTCCGTGGGGGTTAGGCTCCCCCCGTCTCCGAGTACTAACGTCCGTAATGGGTGGAAAGCGGACATGCTGATGCCCTTGATCCCTACCTGACCGGGCAGTTGTTCAGTCTGCACACCTATCTCCCCCTCCTAGAGGAGATTTGGACATGGCCAGTCAGTCATCGCCCTTCGCCGACATTGCCGGGCTTCTCGACCATGCCGTCGACGATCATCAACGCGACATGGACATTCTTGAGCAACAGCAGCCACGCCATCGATTCCGCGAGGCTGCAGCGGTGACTGTGCCCGTCCAGTTAGACAGAAAGTTAGGCGGGGGGCTCCGAAGACAGAGGTTGCATTAGCTATGGAAACCGTAACCCGCTGATAAAGGATCAGCGGGTCTCGCGACGATCACTTAATTCATGAGATGTTTCTGTCATGAGTGCCCTTCCCCAGCGTCAACGCAGGCCCTGAAAACCGTGCACCGCAAATCGGCCGCAGAGACTTCGGGAATAGATTGTCCCCGACTCGACACCTTAGGGCAGTCTCCGCGTTTGGTTGTGCCTAAGAGAACCCGCAGGTCTGCGCCCTTTTTCGATATTATTTGTACGGAGACTGAGAACAAGGAATGTGGGTGGAGGCCCGAGCCGGAATCGAACCGGCGTGCGAGGATTTGCAGTCCTCTACGTAACCACTCCGCCATCGGGCCGAGGCCTGGCCATGTCCCCGACATCGCGCCCGAGGTCAACCATCGACGTCAAGCATCGATGGCAAGCGCCGCCCCGCATTTCGAATTCGACCAATGGCGGTTGGCGCGGTGGGTTGCTGCCGGTAAGAGCAGCCTTGCATCCAAGGTGTATTAGCGGCATATAACAGCTATGACGATTCAGCTTTCCATTCCCGACTTCGCCACCGCCCGGCGAACGATGATCGAGAGCCAGTTGCGCCCCGAAGGCGTGACTGACGCTGGTGTGCTTGAAGCGATGGCAACCATCCCGCGCGAGCAATTCGTCCCCGAGCCGTCACAGCAGCTGGCCTATGGCGACCGTTCGCTGGCGCTTGGTGGCGGGCGCTTCCTGGCCGCGCCGGCGGTCCTCGGCAAGCTGCTGACCGAGCTTGCCCCGGTAGCCGGCGAGCGCGCGCTCGTGATTGGCGGCGGAACCGGTTACTCGGCGGCGGTGCTGTCGGCGATGGGCTGCGACGTTATTGTCCTGGAAAACGTGGCCGAGCTTGGTGCCCGCGCACGGAAACTTGGGGTGACCGTGGTCGAAGGCGGGCTAGCCAAGGGCCACGCAGCCGGCGCGCCATACGATCTCATCTTGATCGACGGCGCGGTTGAGTTTCTGCCGGACGCAATCGTCGACCAAATGGTTGACGGCGGGCGGCTGGGCACGGCGCTGATTGACCGCGGCCTGACCCGCCTGATCGTCGGCCAGAAGGTCGCGGGGGCATTCGGGTTTTTATCGATTGCCGACGCCGGCGTGGCTCCGCTGCCTGGCTTTGCGCGGTCGCGCCCGTTCACGTTCGAAAGGTAAGACTATTGTTGCGTAAGTTTGCACTGGGGTCGCTGGTGGCGGCGTTGATGGCGGGGACGGCGTCGGCCGACACGCTGCGCGAAGCGTTGGTGTCGACCTATGCGACCAACCCGACAATCGCCGGCCAGCGCGAATCGTTGCGCGCCACCGACGCCAATGTCGCCATTGCCCGCGCCGCCGGCCGGCCACAGGTCAGCGCGACCGTCGGCGTCAATCAGGATCTGTCGCGCAGCGGGATCCTTAATACCGGCGGCAAGGGCCCGACGGCGTCGGTCGGCGTCGATTTGAGCTATCCTCTGTTCAACGGCGGCAGCGTCAACAATGGCGTGCGCGCCGCCAAGACCAGGGTCGAGGCCGGGCGCGCGACGTTGCGCGCGGTCGAAGGCGACGTGTTTGTCGAGGCTGTGACCGCTTATATGGACGTGATCCGCGACCGCGCGATCGTCGAACTCAATGCCAACAACGTCCAAGTACTCGGTACCAATCTGGAGGCCAGCCGTGACCGTTTCGAAATTGGCGATTTGACGCGGACCGATGTCGCCCAGTCCGAGGCCCGGCTGCAGCTCGGCCGGTCGCTGCTGGCGACGTCGCAAGGACGGCTGGCCGGCAGCGAAGAGAATTATCGCCGGGTGATCGGCAAGCGCCCCGAGGCGTTGGCCCCGCCGCCGCCGCTGCCGCCGTTCCCGGCGACGCCGGACGAAGCGTCGCGGGTGGCGCTGGCCAACAACCCGGACCTGATTTCAATCAACAAGCAGGCTTCGGCCGCCGGCTTTGACGTTCGGGTCGCTTCTGCGAGCCGGCTGCCGACCGTGGCCGGCATCGTCAGCGGTACCTACGTCGATTCGTTGGGTGGGAATTCGGGCACGCTGCCCAGCAGCGGCACGCAAACCAGCGCCGGGCTCAATGCGCGTATCCCGCTCTATCAGGGCGGGCTGCCGGCGGCGCGGATTCGCTCGGCCCAGGCGCTCGAAGGCCAGCTGATGGAACGGACCATCGCCACCGAGCGAGCGGTTTTGTCGACGACGCGCTCGGCTTTTGCGAGCTATCAAGCGGCGCAGAATGCGATCGCTTCCAACGAAGTCGCCGTCAAAGCCAACGAACTCGCCCTCGAAGGCGCCCGGGCCGAACGCAGCGTCGGCACCCGCACCGTGCTCGATGTCCTCAATGCCGAACAGGAATTGCTCAATTCCCAGGTGGCGCTCGTGACCGCTCGGCACGACGCCTATGTCGCCGGCTTTGAGTTGCTGAACGCGATGGGCCAGGCCGAGGCCGACGATCTCGGGCTCGACGGCGGCCCATTGTACGATCCGCTGGGCAATTATCGCCGCGTTTCTGGCAATTGGAACGATTGGGCCAGCGATCCCCGCCACCAACCGGTCGCGACCCGGACGGTGACGCCAGAAGAGGCCGCGCCCGCCGCAGGGGTGACACCGCCGCCGCAATAAGCGATAGCGTCCGACTATGCAGTCGCCCAGCCGCGAACCCTCGATGGAAGACATACTGGCGTCGATCAAAAAGGTGATCGCCGAGGAGAAGGGGCTGCGTGTGCCCGCCCCGCCCGTCCAGCAGCTGGACGAAGCCATGCTGCCACAAGCCGATGAGGATGAGGTGCTCGAGCTCAACGAGCCACTGGCGCCGCCACCCGATCTGGGGCCGCCTTTGATGGACGAAGCGGTCGCCGACACCAGCCGCCATGCGCTGGAATCGCTATCGGCCGTTGCCGCCGCCGCGCCCGCGCCGCCGCCGGTCAATCCGCTCGAAGAGCTGATTCGCGAACTGCTGCGGCCGATCCTCAAGCAATGGCTCGACGATCATTTGCCCGGCATCGTCGATGAGCATGTAAAGCGCGAGATCACCCGCATCACCGGCCGCCCGCTGTAACCGGACGCATGGCCGCCAAGGTTGATGCTGCGCTGCGGCGCGGTTAGGCGCGAGCCATGAGCGAGCTTGCCAAGACTTTCGACCCCAAGGCGATCGAGGATCGCTGGTACGCCCATTGGGAAGCCAAGGGGCTGTTCCGGCCCGATCGGGGCGAGGCGACGCCGTGGACGATCGTCATGCCGCCGCCCAACGTCACCGGCAGCCTGCACATCGGCCACGCGCTCGACATCACGCTCCAGGACGTGCTCACCCGGCGCGAACGGATGCTCGGCAAGGATGCCTTGTGGGTGGTAGGCACCGACCATGCCGGCATCGCCACCCAGATGGTGGTCGAGCGCCAGCTCGAGGAACGGCAGGACAAGCGCACCAATTACAGCCGCGAGGAGTTCGTCGCCAAGGTCTGGGAGTGGAAGGAAGCAAGCGGTGGCGCGATCACCCGCCAGCTCCGCCGCCTCGGCGCGTCATGCGACTGGGCCCACGAGCGCTTCACCATGGACGAGGGCTTTTCGAAAGCCGTTTCCCACGTGTTCATCGAGCTCTACCGCCGCGGCCTCGCCTATCGTGACAAGCGCCTGGTCAATTGGGACCCCAAGTTCCAGACCGCGATCAGCGACCTCGAGGTCGAGACCCGCGAAGTCCAGGGCAAATTCTGGACGCTCAATTACCCGCTCGCCGACGGCAACGGGCATGTCAGTGTGGCGACGACGCGGCCCGAAACGATGCTCGCCGACATGGCGGTCGCGGTGCACCCGAAGGACAAGCGCTACACGAAACTGGTCGGCAAGATGGTCAAGCTGCCAATCACCGGGCGGCTGGTCCCGATCATCGCCGACGAACATGCCGACCCCGAGCTCGGCTCAGGCGCGGTCAAGATCACGCCCGGCCACGACTTCAACGATTTCGACGTCGGCGTCCGCGCCGGGTTCAAAGCCGCCGAGATGTTTAACATGCTCGATGGGCAGGCGCGGGTGGTGCAGACCGCTGATGGGGTAATTCCGGAGGAGCTCGTCGGCCTCGACCGCTTCGAAGCGCGCGACCGGGTGATCGCCATGCTTGAGGGTGAAGACGCGCTGGAAAAGGTCGAGGACCGCGTCATCGCCACGCCCTATGGCGACCGTTCGGGCGTGGTGATCGAACCATGGCTGACCGACCAGTGGTACGTCGATGCGGCGACGCTGGTGAAACCGGTGATCGAGGCCACCCGTTCTGGGGCGATCAAGATTGTGCCGGAGACCTGGAAAAAAACCTGGTTCAACTGGCTCGAAAACATCCAGCCGTGGTGCGTCTCGCGGCAATTGTGGTGGGGACACCGGATTCCGGCGTGGTTCGCCGACGACGGACAAGTTTTCGTTGCCGAGAGCGAGGAAGAAGCCCGCAAGCAGGCCGGCGACCAGCCGCTACGCCAGGACGAGGATGTGCTCGACACGTGGTTCAGCTCGGCCCTGTGGCCATTCGCGACGCTT
>NZ_JANMCO010000173.1:0-32550 GCF_031361285.1 Sphingomonas sp. | reverse complement strand
CCAAGCAGCAGCGCAATTTTCTTCACGTTCATGGCGCGATCGCCTCCCTTAAAGGGCCCCGACTATGTTTCCACACATCAGGCAAATTGGTTAAGAAACTGTTGGGTTAGAATGGCCAAACCGCCAAAAGCGATGGCCACGCCATATGGAATTTTGGGTCGGCCGGCGTTTTTGCGCAGCCGGTGGAAGGCGATTGCGACCAGAGTCACGACGCCGCCGGCAAGCGACATCAGCACCAGGAATCTGAAGGTGGATGCGGGCGAAAACCACACGGCCAGCGCGGCGGCCAGCTTGACGTCACCGCCGCCCATCATGCCGGCGTAAAATGCCCCGGCCAATAAAATGAATACACCCACGGCGATTCCGAGCTGGATCGCCGCATCGGGCCACAAAGGCAGCGCGATCGACAGCCAATAGAGCGGCGCGAGCAGAGCGACGGTGAGGCTGAGGGCGTTGGAAATGGTGAAGGTCCGGATGTCGATGACCGCCGCGACCACCAGCAAAATCGCCAGAAGCCCAAGCAGCAATTCGCTAAATCCGAAGTTGTTCATCGGCCGACCACTAGACGGTGCGGCTTTCTAAAACGTAACCAAGCCGCATCATGGTGGTGCAAACGGCTTCTTCAATCGATTGCGATGTCCTGATCGTCGGTGGCGGCATCGCCGGCGCGAGCCTCGGCGCACGTCTCGCCAGCGACTGGCGCGTGATTCTCATCGAAGCCGAGGATTTGTGCGGCCGCCATTCAACCGGGCGTTCGGCCGCGTTCTGGGAAGCCAGCCTCGGCGCCGGCCCAGCCCGGCGCTTGAGCTTTGCATCGAGGCCGATGTTCGACGCCGGCTGGCCGGGAACGTCGACGCCTTTGCTGCGCCGCCGCGGCACCGTCCATTTGACTGGCCCGCACGGCGACCGGATTGAAGGCGCCGACGAGCTAACTGGCGAGCACGCGCTCGTCTATCTCGACCGCGCCGAGCTCGACCGGATGATTCCCGGGCTTCGCGAGCAGTGGACCGGCGCCTGGTACGAACAAAGCTGTGCCGATATTGAGGTCGCGGCTTTTCATGCCGCTTGTTTGGCAGCGATTCGCCGCGATGGGGGCGAGGTTCGTACCGATGCCGGCCTGCGCTCGGCCAGGCGATCGGGCGACGGTTGGGAGGTCGAGACCGCCGCCGGGCCGATTCGCGCGGCAATCATGGTCAATGCCGCCGGCGCATGGGCCGACGATGTCGCCGCCCGCTGCGGAGTGTCGGGCATCGCGCTGCAGCCGATGCGGCGGACCGTGGTCCAGCTGCGCGTCGGCCGCGATGGCCTCAAGGACCTGCCTTTAGTCACCGATCTCCACACCAGTTTCTATTTCAAGGGCGAGGGCACAAGCAGCGTCTGGGTCAGCCCGCTGGACGAAACGCCGGTCGACCCGTGCGATGCCGCGCCCGAAGACATCGACGTCGCCAACGCGATCGACCGATTCGAACGAGCGGTCGACTGGCCGGTCGAAGCGGTCGAGCGCAAATGGGCGGGCTTACGCACCTTCGCGCCGGATCGGATGTTGAAGCTCGGCTTCGATCCCACCGAGCCGGCCTTTTTCTGGTGCGCGGGGCAGGGCGGCATGGGCATCCAGACCGCACCCGCGGCGTCCTTGCTGTGCGCGGCGTTGATTCGGGGGGATGCGCTGCCGCCTGAACTGGCGAGAATCGATCCCGCCGCCTTCCAGCCCCGTGCGGGTCGCTAAGTTCGCTGTTTACGCGGCGAGCGATCGATGCGCAGCATGCACCTGCAGCTTTTGATTGGGGTGGCAGGCAGACAATAGCCTCAACCCTGACAATTTGCGGGGCCAAATCTGAGCGTCAGGAGGGAGAAATTCAGTGAATCCCTTGATTGTCGGACCTGTCCTGGCAGCAGCGGTGGGTTTGCTCGCCCATGTCGTCGGCTACGACCGCGACAGGTCGTTTTATGCGGTCGTGCTGACGGTCGTAGGCTCTGTGTATGTCCTGTTTAATATAATGGCAGGCGGCGGCCACGACCTTGTTGCCGAAATCGGTTTTTTTGCTCTCTTTGCGGCCTTGGCCGCGATCGGTTTCCGAACCAGCCTCTGGATTGTGGCTGCCGGGCTCGCGCTCCACGGCGTGTTCGATTTCTATCGTCAGACCTTTCTCGCAGGACGGGGCGTTCCCGAATGGTGGCCCGCATTCTGCGGCAGTTACGATGTGGTGGCAGCGCTTGGTTTGGCTACGCTTTTGATCGTTCAGCCTCGGCGAAGAGCGCCAGTCTGAAACCGATGAAGTAAAGTTAGCGCCTGCAGCCGCAATGGGTCGGAAGCGGACACTAGCGTTGTGCGTCGGCGGCGGCGCAGGCGAGATCGTCGACGCGGTCGTTCTCGGGGTGGCCGCTGTGGCCCTTGACCCAGTGCCAGTCGATTCGATGCGGCACGATGGCGTCGAGCAGTTCCTGCCACAGGTCGGCGTTCTTGACCGGCTTGCGGTCCGCGGTGCGCCAGCCGTTGCGCTGCCAGCCGTGGATCCAGCGCGTGATGCCGTCGCGAACGTAGGCGCTGTCAGTGGTCAGGCTTACCCGGCACGGCTTGGTCAGCGCGTTCAAGGCCTCGATCGCGGCCTTCAGCTCCATCCGGTTGTTGGTGGTCAGTGGTTCGCCGCCCGATAGCTCGCGCTCGCGTGCGCGCGTTCCTGTTGTTGAATTCAGGCGGATCAGCGCCGCCCAGCCGCCCGGGCCGGGATTGCCACGGCACGCCCCGTCGGTGAAAATCTCGACCTTCGGCAGTTCGCCCGCGATCGTCAGGCGACGAGCTCGCGAGGCAATTTGAAGCTCATGCCCTCGGGCCGGTGCTCGGTTTCGTCCTCGATGACCGTGAACCGCAACCGCAATGCGTCGATGACTTCGCGCACCAACAGTTCCGGGGCGGATGCGCCCGCGGTGACACCAAGCGTCTGCGGCTGGCCGAGCCAGTCCCAGTCGATGTCGGTGGCACGTTCAATCAGGCGCGACGGCACGCCGAGGCGCTCGGCGACTTCGGCCAGGCGCAACGAATTGCTGCTGTTGGGCGCGCCGATGACCAGCATCTTCTCGCAAGATGGCGCGATCGCCTTGACCGCCGCCTGGCGATTCGAAGTCGCGTAGCAAATGTCCTCGCTGCGCGGCGCCTGGATGGCGGGAAACCGTGCCGTCAAGGCGTCAACGATCGCAGCGGTGTCGTCGACCGACAACGTGGTCTGGGTCAGGTACGCGAGGTTGGCCGGGTCCAACACGGCGACGCTGCCGGCGTCCGCGACCGTCTCGACCAATGTGATCGAGCCTTCCGGGACCTGGCCGAACGTGCCGATGACCTCCGGGTGCCCGGCATGGCCGATGAACAGGATGTGCCGACCGTCGGCAATCAGCCGCTCGGCCTGGCGGTGGACCTTGGACACCAGGGGGCAGGTGGCATCGACGAAGTGCAGGCCGCGCTCGGTGGCCATGGCGGGGACCGATTTGGGCACGCCGTGGGCGGAAAACACCACCGGCCGGTCGTCCGGGACCTCGTCGAGCTCGTCGACGAACACCGCGCCTTGGTCGCGCAGCCGGTCGACGACAAAGCGGTTGTGAACGATCTCGTGGCGGACATAAACGGGCGCGCCGAACCGCTCGAGCGCCAGCTCGACGATCTGGATGGCGCGATCGACACCGGCGCAGAAACCTCGCGGCGCGGCAATCAGGACATGCAAGGGAGGGCGTTCAGCCATTGGTCAGCGCATGTAAGCGATCGCTTGCAGCGTTGAAAGGCGCTTCCTATGAGCGGCGTCTACTGATCTGCGTTCGTCTTTCGAAGGAATCCCACCCCTGTGAAGCTCCGCATCGCCACGCTGCTGATCCTGTCGCTGCTCTCAGCCTGCTCCCGCAAGGGCCAATTCGAAGACGGCGGCGTGTATGTCACGCGGAGCGCCTGCCCGGAGATCGGGATTCCGGCCGCGACCGGCGACATCACCTTGTTCAACCCGCCGCAAAGCCGCGATGCGTCGGCCATCGACGTCACGGCGTCGATCACCAATCTGTTCAACAATTGCAACGAGACCGGCGACCGGGTGATGTCCAACGCGGCCTTCGACGTGGTCGCCGTCCGGCATGATGCGGGGCCTGCCCGGCAAGTCGTCCTGCCGTTCTTTAGCGTCGCGGTCCAAGGTGGCAGCCAGATTGTCGCCAAGCGGCTTGGCCAGGTCGTGCTCAATTTCCCGGCCGGCAGCCAGCGCGCTCAGGCCAGGGGGCAGGCGGTCATCTGGATATCGCGAGCGGCGGCGACGCTGCCGGCCAATGTCCGCGAAATCCTGACCCGCCGGCGCAAAGCGGGCGACGCCGAAGCGGCGATCGATCCGCTTTCCGATCCCGCGGTTCGCGCCTCCGTCGCGCGCGCGACCTTCGAGCATCTGATCGGTTTCCAGATGACCCCCGAAATGCTCAGGTATAACGCGACGCGCTAAACCGCACGGATCGTTGACTCAATGCGCGCACACGGCCAAGGCTCGACCCGTCACCGGCACCTGCCGGAAGGCCGCGCGGGAGAGTTCGTGATGCCCAATTGGGTGGATCGGCGCCGAAGGAGCAACCGCCCCCGGAATCTCTCAGGCCACAGGACCGCGCGCGCCTGACAGTCTGGAAAGCGTCCTCGCGACAGCGCGGGCCACCGAAGGGGTAACCCCGGGCTCAATCCGGGGGAAAGCTCTCAGGTCTCAGCGACAGAAGGGGGCGCCGGTTGAAGTCCGCGGGGTTGCAACCTGCGGGGGCGGAAACTGTCGTCACTCGTCGCGGGAGCATCTGATGCACCAGGAAGACCATGATAGTCCGTCGGGTCAGGGCATCGAAGTCCAGGAAATCCGGACGCTTGCGCTAGACAATTGGCATCGCTCCAAAGGCGCGCGCATGGTCCCGTTCGCGGGCTATGAGATGCCGGTCCAATATGAAGGCATCATGGCCGAACACGCGTGGGCGCGGGGCAATGCCGGCCTGTTCGACGTCAGCCATATGGGCCAGCTGCTGGTTCACGGCAGCGATGTTGACGCCGCGCTGGAGGCGCTCCTGCCGGGTGACCTTCGCGGCCTCGCCGACATGAAACTTCGCTATTCCATGCTGCTCGACGACAACGGCGGGATCATCGACGATTTGATGGCAACCCGTCGCGGCGAGGATTTTTACCTGGTCGTCAACGGCGCCACCAAGGACGGCGACATCGCGGTCCTCGAAAGCAGCCTGCCGCGCACGATCGTCGTCGATCACATGAAGCAACAGGCGCTGCTTGCATTGCAGGGCCCCAAAGCGGCCGAAGCACTGGAGAGGATTGCACCTGGCGTGAGCGACCTCGGCTTCATGCAGGGGGGTGCGTTCCGGCTTGCCGGCCATCCGGCGTGGATCAGCCGGTCGGGCTATACCGGCGAAGACGGCTTTGAAATGTCCATTCCCTCGACCGCGGCGGAAACGGTCGCTGAGTCGCTGGTCGCCGACTATGCGGTCAAGCCGGTGGGACTGGGCGCGCGCGATTCGCTGCGGCTTGAGGCCGGGCTGCCGCTTTACGGCCACGACATCGACCGGTCGACCACCCCGGTGATGGCCGGGCTGACCTTCGCCATTAACAAGCGCCGCCGGTCCGAAGGCGGCTTTCCCGGCGCCCAGCGAATCCTTGCCGAGCTCGACGACGGCCCGCCCCAGCGCCGCGTCGGCTTCGACATCGACGGCCGCCAGCCGGTGCGCGAAGGCGCGCTGGTGCTCGACGGCGAGGGCAATGAAGTTGGGCGCATTACCAGCGGCGGCTTCTCGCCGACTTTGCAGCGGCCGATCGCCATGGGTTTTGTTGCCACTCCACTCGCCGAAGTGGGCACCGCGCTGAAGCTTGAGCAGCGCGGCAAATTGTTTGAGGCGCGCGTCGCCGCGCTGCCCTTTGTCCCCCACAATTACCACCGCAAGGGAGCCGCCGCATGAGCCTCTATTTCACCCGCGAGCATGAATGGGTCCGCGTCGACGGCGACGTCGCCACGGTCGGCATCTCCGACCACGCGCAGCAGGCGCTGGGCGACATCGTCTTCGCCGAAGTGCCGGCGGCGGGCAAGCAGCTGGCCAAGGGCGCCGAAGCCGCGGTGGTCGAATCGGTCAAGGCTGCGTCGGACGTCTACTCGCCGGTCGGCGGCGAAGTGATCGAGGGCAACGCCGCGGTCGCCGACGACCCGGCGCTGATCAATCGCGATCCTGAAGGCGAGGGCTGGTTTTTCAAGTTGAAACTGGCCGACCCGGGCGAGGTCAACGGGCTGCTGGATGAAGCCGCCTATCGCGACTGGGTGAAGACGCTCTGACCAGCGCGCCCGCCTCGACCAGCCAATGGGACGCCGCCGACTATGCTAAGGTCGGCGCGTTCGTTGCCGCGCTTGGTGGTGCGGCGCTCGATTTGCTCGACCCCAAGTCGGGCGAGCGCATTCTCGACATTGGCTGCGGCGAGGGGACGCTGACCAGGATGATCGCCGACCGCGGCGCGACCGTACTGGGGATCGACAATTCGCCCGAGATGATCGCGGCGGCGCTTGCGGCGGGCATCGATGCAATGCTGATGGACGCGGCCGCCATGGCGTTTGCGAATGAGTTCGACGCGGCCTTCTCCAATGCAACCCTGCACTGGGTGCTGGAGAAGGAGCGGGCCGCGCTGGCGATCTTCCGGGCATTGAAGCCCGGCGGGCGGTTTGCCGGCGAAATGGGCGGCGAGGGCAATCTCGTGCGACTGCGCGAGGCGCTCGACAATGAGCTGATCAGGCGTGGCTATGTGCCGCCGCTCGAGGCCAGCAACTGGTACGCGTCGCCCGATGAATTTGCCTTGGCTTATGGCGCCGCGGGCTTCGAGCAAATCGACGCGCGGCTGATCGAGCGGCCGACGCTGATCGATCATGGCATCGCCGCCTGGGTGACGACCTTTCGCAAAGGCTGGCTCGACCGGGCGCAAGTGCCTGAAGGTGAGCGCGCCGCCATTGGCGCCGCGGTCGCCGACCACATCGGCTCGAACATCGCCGACTACGTCCGCCTCCGCTTTATCATGAGAAAGCCTGTTTGATGCGTTATTTGCCGCTCAGCGATGCCGACCGCCATGCCATGCTGGCCACAATCGGCGCCGGTTCGGTGGACGAACTGTTCCGCGACGTGCCCGCAGCGGCACGGCTCAAGGAGAGCATCCAGGGCCTGCCGGACCATGCCAGCGAGCTGTCGGTCGAGCGGCAACTGACCGCTTTGTCGCGCAAGAATCTCGTCGCTGGCGAGGCGCCGTTCTTCCTCGGCTGCGGCGCCTATCGGCACCATGTGCCGGCCAGCGTCGACCACATCATCCAGCGCGGCGAGTTTCTGACCAGCTACACGCCCTACCAGCCCGAGATCGCGCAAGGCACGCTGCAGGTCTTGTTCGAATTCCAGACCCAGGTCGCGCGGCTCTATGGCTGCGAAGTCGCCAATGCGTCGATGTACGACGGCTCGACCGCTTGCTGGGAAGCAATCGGCATGGCGCGGCGGATTACGCGGCGGACCAAGGCATTGATCTCGTCGGGACTGCACCCGCATTATGTCAACGTCGCCAGGACCATGGCGCGGTTCACTGGCGATGTGCTCGACACCGCGCTGCCCGAGCTCGCCGCCGAGACCGACGCCCAGCGGCTGATCGCCGGCATCGACGGCGAAACCAGCGCGGTGGTCGTGCAATATCCCGACATCCTCGGCCGCATCACCGACCTGGCGCCGATTGCCGAGGCGGCGCACGCGGCGGGCGCATTGCTGATCGCCGTGGTCACCGAGCCGGTCGCGCTGGGGCTGATCAAATCGCCGGGCGAGATGGGCGCTGACATCGTCGTCGGCGAGGGCCAGTCGATCGGCGTCGGGCTGCATTTCGGTGGACCTTACGTCGGCCTGTTCGCGTGCCGAGAGAAGCCTGTCCGCCAGATGCCGGGGCGGCTGGCGGGCGAGACCGTCGATGCGGAAGGGCGGCGCGGCTTCGTGCTGACGCTGTCTACCCGCGAACAGCATATCCGGCGCGAGAAAGCGACGTCGAACATCTGCACCAATTCGGGCCTCTGCGCGCTCGCTTTCTCGGTCCACATGAGCCTCTTGGGCGAGAAGGGGTTGAGACAGCTCGCGACGATCAATCACGCCCGCGCGGTCAATGTCGCCGAGAGACTGTCGGCGATTCCAGGCGTAAGCTTGGTCAACGACAGTTTCTTCAACGAGTTCACGCTGCGGTTACCGGTCGAGGCGCGGCCGGCAGTGCGCGACATGGCCGACCGCGGCATCCTCGGCGGTGTGTCGCTCGGCCGGCTCTATCCAGGCGCCGAGACGCTTGAAAACGGGCTGGTCGTCGCGGTTACGGAAACCGTCACCGACGCGGACATCGACGCCTTCGAGGCGGCTCTCAGGGAGCTCGTCCGATGACCGTCAACCCGTCGGGATGGCGGCCCTCGACCCCGGCCACCGAACAAGGGCAAACTGGCACGGTGACTGGCAACCGCGGGCTGATGCTTGAGGAGCCGTTGCTGTTCGAGATCGGCAGCATCGATCAGACTGGTGTGGACTTCACTGACCTAGCATTGTTGACGAGCCGCCTCGGCGGCCTCGAGCGCAGCGCGCCGATCGGCCTCGCCGGCCTGTCCGAACCGGAAACGGTGCGCCACTACACGCGGCTGAGCCGCCAGAATTACGCGATCGACCTCGGGCTGTTCCCGCTCGGGTCATGCACCATGAAGCACAATCCGCGCTTGAACGAGAAAGTCGCGCGGCTGCCCGGCTTTGCCGACATCCACCCGCTGCAACCGGTCGACACGGTTCAGGGCGCGCTCGAGCTGATCGACCTTGTCGGCCACTGGCTGATTACGCTGACCGGCATGCATTCGGTGGCGATGAGCCCCAAGGCCGGGGCGCACGGCGAGCTGTGTGGCTTGCTCGCCATTCGCGCCGCGCTCGAAGCGCGCGGTGATGCGCGCCAAGTGGTGCTGGTGCCCGAGAGTGCCCACGGCACCAATCCCGCGACGGCGGCCTTCGCCGGCTATCGCGTCGAGAACATCCCGGCGAACGCGGCGGGAAGAGTCGATCGTGATGCGCTGAAAGCCCGTCTCGGCCCCGACGTCGCCGCGCTGATGATCACCAACCCCAACACTTGCGGGCTGTTCGAGCCGGACATGATCGCCATCTCCGAAGCGGTCCATGCGGCCGGTGCTTTGGTGTATTGCGACGGCGCCAATTTCAACGCGATCGTCGGCAAGGTTCGCCCGGGCGACCTTGGCATCGATGCCATGCACATCAACCTCCACAAGACCTTCTCGACCCCGCACGGCGGCGGCGGTCCGGGCTCGGGCCCGGTCGTGCTGTCGGCGGCGCTGACGCCGTTCGCGCCGCTGCCCTTCATCGAGAAAGCCGGCGACCGGTTCGAGCTGGTCGAAGAAGAAACAGCTGGTGAGCATCATGGCCGCAGCTTCGGCCGGATGGTCGCCTTCCACGGCCAGATGGGCATGTTCACGCGCGCTGCCGCTTATATGCTGAGCCACGGCGCCGATGGCTTGCGGCAAGTCGCCGAGGATGCGGTGCTCAACGCCAATTACGTCCTCCGCAGCCTCGCCGACGTGCTCGACGCGCCGTTCGCGGGCTCGGGGCCGTGCATGCACGAAGCCATCTTCTCCGACCGCGGCTTTGCCGACGGGTTCAGCACCATCGAATTGGCAAAGGCTTTGATCGACGAGGGCTTCCACCCGATGACCATGTATTTTCCTTTGGTCGTCCACGGCGCGATGCTGGTCGAACCGACCGAGACCGAATCCAAGGCGGCGCTCGACCAGTTCATCGCCGCCATGCGGGCCATCGCCGAACGGGCGAAGGCCGGCGATCCAGCCCTCAAGGCCGCGCCGATCTTCGCTCCCCGCCGCCGGCTCGACGAGACCCTGGCCGCGCGCCAGCCGATCCTTACCTATCGCGAGCCCGATCCGGCGCAGGCGGCGAAGTGACCGAAGGGCCGCGATTCTACGAGGCGCCGACGGCAAACATTGCCCGCCGTTCAGCTCCTGCCGCCTTGCGCAACCGCGAACCGATCGCCGAGGTCCTGGCTGATTGGCTGCCGGATAACGGCCTGGTGCTCGAAATCGCCAGCGGCACCGGTGAGCATGCGGTGTTTTTCGCCGAACGCTTCCCGGCGCTCGACTGGCAGCCGAGCGATGTTCACCCGGATGCGCTGTCTTCCATCGCCGCGTGGCGCGCGGCGTCGGAATATCCGAACATTCGCGCCCCACTTGTCCTTGATGCAAGCAAGCCCGACTGGCCGATCGAACAGGCCGACGCAGTGCTCAGCATCAACATGGTGCATATCAGCCCCTGGTCATCGGCGCTGGGGTTGCTCGACGGTGCGGCGCGGCTGCTGCCAAACAACGGTCCGTTGATTCTCTACGGGCCGTGGCTCCAGCAGGGAGTCGCCGCCACGCCCAGCAATTTGGCATTCGATGAAGATCTTAAACGGCGGGACCCGAATTGGGGCCTGCGCCTGGTCGAAAACTTCGCCAAGGAAGCCACAAAACGTGGTTTCGCCCTGGCTGAAACGCGCGAAATGCCCGCCAACAACCTGATGTTGCTGCTGAACTACTCTCGCAAACCGCGTTAAACAGAGTTTTACTATCGTCCGTTACGATTGCCCCATGAACCAGAGCAGCATCACGCAAAATCGCCAAACGCGCCGCTCGAACGTACTTCTTGCCGCCTCGATCGAGGCGCTAGGGGCGGTGATCCCGGTCAAATTGCGCAATCTGTCGACGGAAGGGGCGCTGATCGAGGGCAATGGGCTGCCGGTCGAGGGATCGGAAGTTCTGTTCCGTCGCAACGAACTCAGCGTCAGCAGTCGTGTTGCCTGGGTGCTTGGCAAGCAAGCGGGCGTGGCTTTCCGGGAACCGATCCCGCAGGAAGACGTGCTCCGCAATATTCCCAGCCCCAGGTATCGGGCGCCATTGATTTTCCGGCGCGACGGCCTGGCGGTTCGCAAGCTGTCGGCCGACGAGCGTCGACTGGCCGAAAGTTGGGCGTGGACTCCATCGCGCAATACGCTGGGCGAATAAGGCCTTACCTCGAATCTAGCCGGCGGCGCGCAGGCGTTCGCGCTGCTCGTGGAGCCAGCTGACCAGCATCGGCAGCGGCAGCACCTTATTGAACGTCACCCCGAAACAGTCGGCATTCTGCCACCGGACAATGCCGGCAAACGGCGGCAATCCAGACAAGGTCACGATAACATGCCCGCCGATTGAGAATGCTGTGGTGCTGGCAAATTTGAGGCCGCCCTGGGAGACGTCAAGCGTGCCGACCCGACGCGTTTCCGCGCCTTCGCGAATCCAGGCGACACAATCGATTTCGACGCGCGGCATTCTTGGTCTGGGCCCCGCCATCGAGGACGCCAGAAGCGCGACGACATCGACCAATTCGTCAAATTCCACGCCGACCGTGTCGCCGGTGATCCAGCGCGCGGTGCCGCGGACAGCGTCGCCGCATTTGAGCTCGATGGACAAGCGGGTGCCGGCCGGGACGGGGCAATAGGCTTTGACCAGCATCCCGCCGGCTGAAATGTTCTTGATCAAGCACAGCTCGCGGCGCCCGCCAATAATCAGCGAGCCAACCCGCAACAATGTCAGGGTCCGATCGCCCTCGCGGCGTTCAGTCGGTGCGGAAGGGGGAGAATCGTCGAGTGAATACAGCGTCGTATTGATCGGCTTATCTTCCACGGTAGAACCTTTTTACGACGTGCGACTGCGACTACTTTTGACCGCCCTACCGTGCGAGACATTACCAGTTCGATGTATATCACACCGTATTGAAGCCCTTCGTTGAACCGCGCCGCCGACCGGCGTATCGTGCTGGCGAGGGGATGACGTGATGCGACTATCTCTGAGTGCCAAATTCTTGATTGCGATGGTTCTGGCGGCACCGGCCGCGGCCGAACCGCAGATCACGGTGGTGGATGCAATCCAGGCCCCGGTTGAGGTCGACCGGACGACAACCACGCAGGACATCGCCTTCAAGATTGATCGCAACGACCGAATGACGGTGCCCGTGCGCCTCGGCGGGAAAGGCCCCTATCGTTTTCTGGTCGACACCGGCGCGGACCGGACTGCCGTTTCGACGGCGATTGCGGCCCAGCTGGGGCTGGTTGATGGCCCGATGGCGACGCTCCACAGCATCACCGGAACGTCGCCGGTCAGAACCGCGACCATCCCGAGCCTTGAAATCAGCCCGTCGCGCACGCGCAGCGTCGAAGCGCCTTTGCTCGAGGCGATCAACATGGGCGCCGACGGAATCCTTGGCGTCGATTCATTGCGATCACAAAGGGTGATGTTCGATTTCCGGTCGCGAGTGATCTCGATCGTGCCGTCGGCTCAAAGGCAAGAGCGCGACGAAGAAGGCACCATCGTCGTGCGCGGCAATCTGAAGCGCGGCCATCTGATCGTCACCACCGCGACCGTCAACGGCCTGCCGATTACGGTCATTCTGGATACCGGTTCCGAGATCACGATGGGCAACCCGGCGCTGCGGGCCAAGCTCGAGGCGCGCAAGAAGCTCGGCGAGGGAGAGCGGATCGAAATGACCTCGGTCACCGGACAGAAACTGGCGGGAGATGCTTTCCGGATGAGAAGCGTCAAGATTGGTGACGTCGAGATGCGGGATCTAGTCGTCCTGTTCGCCGACGCCGCGATCTTCCGCAGTCTCGACATGGAAAACAAGCCGACCGTCCTGCTCGGCATGAATGCGATGCAGGCATTCAACAAATTCTCGATCGACTTCGCGCGGAAACAGCTCAGGCTGGTGGTCCCGCAACATAGCAGCATCGATGACACGCGAATGGCCTCCCGCTAGCGGGCGAGTAGCGCCAATGTTCGCTTGAACGTGGCTTCCTCGGCGGCGCGGAAAGCGCTTCTGCCGCGGGGCGGGTCCGCAGGTAGGCCGGTGACGAAAAACGCGACGCCGGTGCCCGTCGCGCGGTCGATCCAAATCCCAGAACGCAAGCCGTAGGCGTCGCCGCCATGGCCGACACGCACGACCCCGTCACCAATCGGATCGTCGTTGCAACCGGCCCCGCTGGTCGGGATTTGCTGGCTGGCCAGACCAAAGCTGCAATAAAAGCCGTGATCGGTGTCGCCGTTGTGGCCATCGAACCGCCACACCGGCGTCAAGAGCATGTCGACCGATTGCGGGCTGAGCATACGACCGCCGTCCAGCATGCCGCCGTTAAGGAGCATCCGGCCGACCCGGGCGAGCCCGCGCGCCGAAATCCGCAGCCCACCTTGCGGCGCGAACATGGCGCCATTGTCGCCGGCCCGCCATAACCAAAGGTCGCAACCGCCGTCGGCCGAGGGCGATACCGGGCAGGTCGGGCGGCGGCCGCCAAGATCGTCTTTCACTGCCTGGCCGTCCTGGGTCAGAACCACGGCGAGGGCGACCGCCTCGTCGCTGCAGGTTGGCCAATTGTAGCAGGCATCAAGCGCCATCGGATTGAGCACCTCGGCGCGCATCCAGCGGTCGAACCGCTCGCCGGTGACCCGCTCGACGATCGACGCGACAATCGGGAAGTTCATGTTGGCATAAGCGAAATAGTTTTCGACCGGACCGTGCGCGGCGTCCCACGACGTCGCGTCCGCAATCGCCGTCCGCACCAGGCCGTCGAGCGGGATCGCATATTGGTCGTCATGATCACGCACCGAGCTGGTGTGCGACAGCAGCATCCGGAGGCTCACCGGCCGGTCAGGGAAAGCCGGGTTGCGCAAGCGCCAGCCGAGCCAGGTCGAGACGTCGCCATCGAGATCGAGCTTGCCCGCCTCGACAAGCTTCATAACCCCGATCGCAACCACCAGCTTGCTGAGCGAGGCGACACGCACCGGGTCGTCGGCGGTCACCATGCGGCCGGTCGATGGTTCAGCGAACCCGTCGGCGAAACTGCCGCGTTCGCCGTTGCGATCGAAAGCGACACCCGCCTGGGCGGCTGGCGGTTTAGCGGTGCCGACGGTCGCGCACCCCGCAGTTAGCAACACGAGCGCCACGAAAAGCCAGCGCACTGACGGATCAAATCGCCGGCCTATTTCAAGGTCCGCCGGCTGGTTGGCGACAGTGCTTCGGCTGGCTCGACCGCGTAGGCGGCGTCGAATGCTTTGCGCGTACGCCCCGGCTGGGACGATAAGGCAGGTATTGGTCTGTGGCTCCGCAGCATGGGCCATAATACCGGTCCATCGATGCGCATTACGAGCCTTGTTCGAAGCTTTCGTCCAAGCAGGAGCAGTCGGATAAAAGCGCGCAGCGAACGAGGTTCCACCGTCCCCCAAGCCGTCCACACGAGCGCGGTGAGCGAACGGCGATCGAATCCAAGTTCACCCCGAGACAATAAGCGCTTGAACAGACGCGGCCTTCCGCCCGCCCAAAGCACGATCGAGCCAAGAGAAACGAATACCTGGGGACTGACCTTACGGTCGTCCTTCAGGCTCGAGCGGAGGAGGTCGTCATAGGTCAGGCCTTGGTCGAGACGCGTCCGCGCCCGATACATCAGATCCACAGCGCGCTCGACGCGTTGCTGCTCGGATGACAGGCGATTGCTGATCCCGGCTTGTCGAACTTGATACACGGAGTAGGGCAAGACCATGATTTTCGTGACCGCCGCCATGCGCAGGATAAGGTCGTTATCCTCCCAGAATTCACATTCCTCGCGATAGCCGCCGACCTGGTCGAAGACTTCGCGTCGATAGGTCAGTGGCCCATTGCCGAATGGCGGGACGGAGGCCGGCTGCCGCACGCGCCACAGCTCGGGCCCTCTGACAATGCGGCCGTTGGCGTCGATGATGTCGAATAGACCTCCAACCACCCCAACGGCGGGATATCGATCCAGTACCGCAAGCTGATCGGCGAGACGTTGTGGAAATGAAATGTCGTCCGCGTCCATGCGCGCGACGATTGGGGCGGAGGCGGCGCGCGCTACCCGTTCGGAGCTTCGCGCCGGGCCTAAATTTCGATCCTCATGCAACAGCCGAATGCGAGCATCTCGAGAGGCCCAATGGTGCAAACGCTGGGTCGAGCCATCGGTGGAGGCATCGTCCAAAATGACGAATTCGAAATCGCTGAATGTTTGGCTAAGAATGCTTTCCACCGCCGCATCGAGGTACGGCAGTGCGTTGTGGACAGGCATGATCACGCTGACCCTGGGGGTCGAGGTTACAAACATCTGTGATTCAGCACTATAGCTACAAAAGGTAGAACTAATTCAGAAGTCGGATTGAGTCGATGCCATTCCAGTTCTCCATTGGCTTGACGGCGGCTGGGCGCGCCGGAGGCGCTCGTTCAGCAGCTGGTTATCCTCGGCATAATAGCGCTTGATCTGGTTACGTAGCTCGGGGCTGATCTCGGTCCTATATCCGGGCGCCGACAAGAATCCGGCCGTTCTCACTGCTCGGTCAATTCGTCGGCCGAGCGAGAGCTTCCTCATCTGGCGCGCAACGCGTCGGACAAAGGTCGGCGGGCGAATAATGAACCGCGCCAGCTTCCTCGACCGGTAGGTCATCCCCGGGTTGATCGGCGGGAATGCGGTGCGCCCGTCGTCGTCTAGCGCGAGGAAATTGAGGATCGCAAGATAAGTGGCGCGGGGATCGGCGATCCAGTCGCTGAACCAGATCACCCGCAACTGATCCGCCGGGAAAGCGGCCAGATATCGTTCAACCTGTTCGCGGAAGCGGCCCATCGCCGCATAATCAAGCGTCCGGGGTTCGAGACAGGTGGTTGGAATGGTGGACGGCGGGCGTTGGCCAGATAGCCTCCACACAGTCTCTAAATCCTCAATCTCCTCGGCGAATTCGCGGAGGAACTGATTGTGCAGCGACGGCAAAAAATCTTCCTGCTCGCGCAGGAAAATGAGGATTTTGGACGCGGGGTCGTGGTTGTGGATTGCCCCAGCGGCAGCCGCCGAAAAGAGGTACATGGCCGACGCTTCACCGATGACCCTGGCGTTGCCACTCTCCGCAAACAACTCCGCATAATCCGCCTCGGTGCGCGTCAGCTGGAAGTTTGGCAGGTCGAGTGCGAAAAAGCATTGGTCCTTGTGGGCGGGGAAAAAGATGTCCGGGTGCGCGCCGAGATATTCGGCCCAGGCCGTGGTCCCGCACTTGGGCGCGCCAACGATGAACAGGTTGGGCAGACGCGGTGGGGCGTGAGCTGGCTTCATCGGTCTACGCGTCTTGTTCGATCGGTACCGCGCCGGCAGTGCCCAGGGGACGGTTGCGGCCAGGGCCCATTTGATCGACTTGCGGGCAATTCTCGCCAGCCCGCTCGGCCCAGTCCTGACGATCCGCCCCGGCGCCGTTGCGATGCGCCGACCGACGTGGCGCGATCGCGAAACGAGGTCGGGTGCGAGCGGCGTCGATCGCGACAACGCGTAGACGCTGCGGTTCATTGGAAAGGCAGCGAGCCCCGCAGCCGCGCCGATGGCGGCGAGATCGTCGAAATCGAAACTCCAGCGCGGGTTGCTGTCGGCCGGAACCCACCCGAGCCCCAGGCGGTCGGTGACGATCTGCCCGCCCGGTGCCAGCTTCTTCAGATAGAATTCAAACAGGTCGGCAAGATGCCGAACGCAGCAGCACGGGCTTGTTGGGTTGTTGTCGAGAATGAAGTCGAACGGCCCTTCGACCACGTCGTCCTGGCCCGAGTATTTGTTGTGGACGACGAAGCGATAGTTCGGCAGCCCAAGCGCGCGCGCCACCTTCATTTCGGGTTCGTCGATGGTCGTCCCGACGATGGCCTTGACCCGCGCGTGAAATCGCTTGGCGAAGCCCGAATTGCCGATCCCGACATGGAGGATGCGCGCCTGCCGCAGGTCGTAGCGGTCGATATAGCGTTCCATCCTCGCCTGGTCGGGCGTCGTCGCTTTGTCGGACCAGTCGCGGAGGTCCTCGCTGTAGATCACACCGGGGTCGTGCCGATTGCCGCAATCGATTAGCAGCTCCTGGAACCGCGATCGATGCAATTCGCGCCAGGCCTTAGTCAGCGTCACGGCCACGGCTCCCAATCTTACGGACCTTGTTTGCGATTCCCTGGCGCAGCCACACCAGCTTAGCGAACAGGCGCGGCGCCTGAATTTTCATCCCGAACCGCCAGCCGCGATCTGACGCCAGGATGATAACTCTCGGAAGGGCAAACAGGTCGCTGTCGCGTTTGACCCAATCGGCGCGGCAACCGAAGGCCGCGCAATAGCCGGCTTTCCGCACCGCCTCGTTGCTGCTCTCGTCGTTGAACCCGAACGGGTAGGCGAAAAATCGCGGCCGCGGCAGGCCCGAGGCGACGAGATCGTTGGCGGAGTTGGCCACTTCATCCACCTGCTCCGTTCCGTCGAGCAACGGCATCTCACGATGCGTGCGCGAGTGTGAACCGACTTCGATACCCATGGCCGCAAGGTTGATGCGTTCGTCCGCGGACAGCAGGCGGATGGTTTGCGCGCCGTAGGCTTGGTCCCATTCGTTGGTGCCCGATGCCGAACCCGTGACGACGAAAGCCAGCGCCTCGATCCCGCGCGGTCGCAACACGTCCCGCGCCAGGTCGACCAGGTCGCCATAGCCATCGTCGAAGGTCAGCAGGACCGGGCGACGCGGCAGCGGCGCATTTGCGTCGATGTAAGCGGCGAGATGCGCTGGCGTGATGAAGGTGAATCCGCGCCGAGTGAGCCAATCCAGCTGTTTCGCAAAAAGCCCCGGTGGCACGCCATAAGGCGCCAGGACAGGATCGTCGGATTGATCCTCGATCGCGTGATAGCACAGGACCAGAAGCTGGTCGGAAAACGGCAGCCAATTGCTGGTGCGCAGCGCCGACCAATAAGCCAGCGAGCGCGCGCCCGAAAAGAAGCGGGCGATGATTCGGTTTGACCGGAACGGCGTCTTGAGCGCGACATCGGCGACCCATACGGCCAATCGGGCAATCATCTCCGGCAGCATTGGCACGCGGGCCAGCGGCCGATAGACGAAGCGCGCGAGGGGCCGCGATAGCCCCTTCCTCTCGAACAGCTCTCTTGCGAGTTGCGGGTGCTTGCGAACGAAGTGGAGATCGGCCGCAACCGCACGGCGGGCCCGCTCCATGAACTGACTCGGTGTCACCACATAATATTGGTGGCTGATCGCTGCCGGGTTGTGGCGAACGTCGTATCGCGCGAGCAGCCTGACGCCGAAATCGGCGTCCTCGTTGCCGAAGGCTGCCGCGCTCGTGAAAGCTGTGTCGAACCCCTCGAGCGCCTCGAATACCGCGCGGCGCACCGAGAGTTGCCCGCTGAACACGTCGAACGGGGAGAGCGGCGACTTGACGCTGGTCGATGCGATCCACCGCGCGACGCTCTCCGGCAGGAAGCCGGCGGGGGAGGCCGGGTGAATCGGGGTGTCGCCGATGACCGCGTCCGCTCCATCCCGATGCAGTCGGGCGTGCTCGTCGAGGAGTTTGGGCTCGGCGATCATGTCGTCGTCGAGAAACAGGATGATGTCGTTCACGGCGACCGCCGCACCGCGATTGCGGGCACTGGCGGCGCCGCCGCGAACTTGCTCCACGATCGTCAAGGGCAATGGGCAATCGATGGCGTCAAGGGCCTGCGCCGTGCCGTCGGTCGATCCGTCGACCACGACGATGATCTCGACCGGTCCGGCATAGTCGATCTCGCCCAGGGCGCGGACCGCGTCGCTCACCACATCCCGCCGCTGGAATGTCGGAATGACGATCGATACCGACGGACTGAGTGGCAGGGCGCGCTTCGCGTCGACTTGCCGCGATCCGCGGCTATACGACGGTCGAGTGCTTTGCATGAAGATCGTACCAGCCAAGGTTCGGATACCTGCCGCTTAAGCGATGAATGATCGCGGTGTAATAAAGGTAGAGTCGCAATCGTCGATAGAGCAGCACCTGGACCCATTTGTTCCGGATCAGGCGACGGAATGCCGTCAGCGCCTCGTCCCTCGTCAGCCAGTCACCGCTGCTTTCCTCGCCAAACAGGCCGCTCTCGCCGTTGTCGAAACGATAGGGCACATAGCGACCCGCCGATGCCGGGGCAGGCGGCGTCTGCTCGGGGACCGCCCGTTGGTCGATGATCTTGAATCGGTCGTAGCCGAGTTCTGCCAGGGCTTCGAAGTCTGCTTTGACGGCGGCGAAGGTCGGGTTGCGGGAAAAACTGGTTTCCATCGATAAGTACTGCGGGCGGCTCGGGCTTGTGACCAGCGATTGCAGGGCCGTCCGATCCATGCCCTCGATGTCGATCTTCATGTAAAAGGCGTCGCCATTATCCCGAACGAGCTCGGCAAGCGTAATCGCCTCGACCGCAATCGCCTCGGATGGGACTCCGCGTGCCGCATTATCCTCGTTCCATTGGCTGACCACGGTGCTCCAGCCGGACCTGGCGCTGCGATAGAAGGTCACTTGTCCGGGCGCGGGCGCGATTGCCCGGTTGACGATGGTCAGCTGTCCGGTCGCGGTGAATTCGCGCAAGTGCTCGGCGGCGGCATGGCACAGCACCGGGTCCGCCTCGACCGCGACCACCCGAAAGCCCTTGAGGAGATAGAATTTGCTGTCTTCTCCTTCGTGCATGCCGATATCATAGATGAGGTCGGTCATCCGTCCGCACGGCCGGCCATGCTGCGGAAGTAAGCCAGGTCGGACAGCGGCCCGGCTTCGACGATTTTGCCGTCGTGGAGGACGATGCCGTGCTGGCAGGCGGCGATGGTTGTCTTGCGATGACTGATAATCAGCAGGGTTTGGAAATGGCGATGTTCGGTCGCTAGTTTGACAATCTCCATGTCGGACAGGGCATCGACCGCGTTGGTCGCTTCGTCGAAGATCAACAGATCCGGGTTGAGCAGCAATGCCCGGGCGACCCCGATGCGCTGCCGCTGGCCACCCGACAGGTTGAGACCCTGCGAGCCGACCGGCGTATCGAAGCCCTGGGGCAAAGCGGCGATGAAGGTCTCCGCGCCAGCCGCGCGGGCGACCGCTTCGATTTCGGCGGCGGTGGCTTCGGGCCGGCCGTAAGCGATGTTTTCGGCAACGGTGCCGTTGACCAGGTCGCTGTCCTGGCCGGCCACCGCGATCCGTCGCCGCCAGCTGGCGGAATCAATCGGTCCGATGGGCGCATCGCCGAGACGGATTTCGCCCGCTTGCGGCTCGATCAGCCGGCACAGCAAATTGACCAGGGTCGTCTTGCCCGATCCGGACTTACCCAACAGCGCCGTGGTGGCGCCCGGCGCGATCGTCAGCGTGGCTTGGTCGAGCGCGCGGGTGCCGTTGGGATAAGCAAAACTGACATTGTCGAACGCGATCGGGCGGTCCAGTCGCAGGTCGTGGTCCGGCGCCGCCGCGGCCGGCACATCCTGCGACAGCAGCCAGTCAACTTCGCGCATCGACCCTTCGTATGCGGCAATCCCGATCCGCGCCCGGCTGATGGTTTTCGCATGCGGCTGAGCCCGGGTCAGCAGCAACAGGAAAGCGGTGATCGCCGGAACCGTCATCCCGCTCCAAAACCCGACCAGCAGCAGGGTCAGGAACACCAGGGCAATCAAGGCATCCACCGTCGGATTGACGATGGCGTTGACGTAACTCGTCGCCCGCAGGCTCTGCCACAGGCGCTCGATCGCGTCCGCCGCGCGCTGCTGTTCGCGTCGTTGCTGGCCGAACAGGCGAATGGTGCGAGGTGCCTGGAGCAGCGTCAAATGGCGTTGCCAGAGAAGCTGGCTGCTCGCCGTAAATTCATGGCTAAACCGCCGCTGTCGCCGCTCGAACAGATAGACCGTTCCCAGAACGACGGCGGCGCCGACGAGTACGAGCAAGAACAGCTTGAGATTGAGCAGCGCTAGCAGAACGCTAAAGACGACGAGGGCCGTCACGGCGGGGATCACCGCCAGCGCGGCAGCTGCTGCCTCGATGACGAACCAGCTGTCCGTCGACACGATCCGGGTGAGCCGCGCGGTGTCCTGCGCGAGGAAAAATGGGTAATCGACGGACAACAGGCTTTTGGCCAGGCCGTTGCGAAGATCCCGTCCGATGCGCGCTTTGAGGGATACCAGCAGGCAGTCATTGGCGGCCTGGACGACATTCTTCAGCAAGATCAGGCCAATGATCGCGGCGCCGAACAGGATGGTGCGTTGCTGGAGACTGACGCCGCTGAACAATGTCGCCGCTGCCCGCAATGGCCCGGGCATGTTCGTGGACGCCGTTTCGTCCAGCATCAGCGCCAGCAGCGGGACCAGCAAGCCAATGCCGGCGCCCTCGAGCAGGCTCGCCAGCAGGCCTAAACCCGCCACCAATGGCACGAACGGCAGAATCCGGCGGCGCATGTCGGCCAGCGGCGATTCCCGACGACCTCCGGCGCGCCGCAGCATACGTACACTCTCCACTTCGCGGTCCGCGAGCGACCGCCTCAACGCAAACTGGTGAGCCCTGCTGGATTCGAACCAGCGACCTACTGATTAAAAGTCAGTTGCTCTACCAACTGAGCTAAGGGCCCACACATTGTGACGCTTGCGCCGGTTAGCCGCGTGGCGCGCGGCGGGCAAGGCGATGGGCGAGATGGCGGGCGGCTAGCGCGCCCCGCACCGGCCAGTTGGGAGCGATGGCGGCCAACGGCCCGAGGACGAAGCTGCGTTTCTCGAGCGAGGGGTGGGGGACGGTGAGGCGGCGCGAGCGCCATTGGCCGCCGCTCCACGCGACGAGGTCGAGATCGAGGACTCGGCACCCCCAGCGCCGCCCGCCACGCCGGCCATATTCGCGTTCGATGGCCTTCAATTCGCCGAGCATCGCCGGCGGTTCGAGGTCGCTTTCAACCAGCGCGACTGCGTTGGCGAACTCGCGTCCGGCGCCGCCGTGGGCCGGATTGAGGACGATCGGCGAAGCGTCGAACAGGCCGAAGTCTTGGTCCAGCCGCGCGATCGCCGCTTCGACCACGCCCGCGGGGCGGCCAAAGCGGCCGTGCCGACGGTTGGAACCGATGCCAATGGCGTAGAGGTGGGTCACACGGCTCCCCTGTCATTGCGAGCGTAGCGAAGCAATCCAGCGGCGGAAGGACTGGATTGCTTCGGCGCTTCGCTTCTCGCAATGACAGGGGATGCTACAACCCGCCGACCTATCGCCGATCCCGCAGGCCGAAGCGCCGCGCGATTGTCCCTTGTGTCCGCGGCTGGTGCGGTTCCGCCTCGACTGCCGCGCCGAGCATCCCGACTGGTGGAACGCGCCAGTGCCGGCATTCGGCGACCCCCAGGCGTGGCTGGCCATCGTCGGCCTTGCCCCCGGCAAGCACGGGGCCAACCGCACCGGCCGCCCGTTCACCGGCGATTATGCCGGCGAGCTACTTTACGCGACGCTGGCAAAATTTGGTCTGTCCGAAGGCGATTATGGCGCCGACCCGGCGGACGGGCTGCGGTTGAAGGGCGCGATCATCCTCAACGCGGTCAAATGCCTGCCGCCAGGGAACAAGCCGCTGCCGGTAGAGGAAACCAACTGCCGCCCGTTCCTGATGGAAGCGATCGCCAACCTGCCCAATCTCACCACTTTCATCGCGCTGGGCAAAATCGCCCACGACAGCCTGTGCCGAAGCTTCGCCGTGCCGCTCGCCAAAGCCAGGTTCGCGCACGGCGCGGAGCATCCACTGCCCGGCGGGCTGCGCCTGATCGATAGCTACCACTGCTCGCGCTACAACCAGAACACGCGGCGGCTGGATGCAGCGATGTTCGAAAGCGTGTTCGAGCGGGCTTTTGACATATTGCGAACCAGCGCCGCTTAAAGTTGAAATTACAGTCTTAGCCATCGGTGCGCGCGAGTTTGGATGGGGAAGTGCAGATGAAACCTTTGCTCAAGTCGCTATTCTTGATGATTGCCATGGTGTTTGCGTCCGCCAGTCAGGCACGGGTTTCGGCCACCGGCGCGCAACTGCCGTCCAGCCCGGTTTCGGATCCGTGCCTGGTTAGTCCGGAGGCGAACAAACGAATTGCCCAGCACTATCTGCGGATCTGGCAGACTGGGGCGCTCGATGAGCTTGGCGAAGTCATTGGCCCGGGCTATATCGGCCACGCGGCCTCCGGCGATCGGGACCTGAACGGACTGCGGCAGCGCATTGCTGCATTCAGGCTGGCCTACCCCGCAATGCAATTCTCAATCGAGGATCAAGTTGCCGTGGGCGACCGCGTCGTAACCCGGATGATCGCGCGCGGGGTTTCTAGCGAATCAGGCGCAGTTGTGCAGTTGCTGGGACTGAATATCAGTCGCTTTCAGGGCGATCGCATCGTCGAGGAATGGCCGGTTTGGGAAAGGCTGTCCGCGCCAAAGCCCGACAAGTAAGCTCTAGACGTCCTCCACCAGTCGTCCGTAGAGCTCCGGCCTCCTATCGCGGAAGAAACCGAACGCGGCGCGGTGTTTTTTGGCGGCGGCAAGGTCGAGCGTCGCGACCAGCACGCCTGTCTCCTCGGCACCGAATTCGGCCAGCATGTCGCCCCGCTCGTCACAAATAAAACTGTGGCCGTAGAAGCGCTGGCCGCCTTCGGTGCCGATGCGGTTGGCGGCGACGATCGGGACGACGTTCGAGACCGCATGGCCGATCATCGCCCGCCGCCATAGCCGCGACGTATCGAGGTCGGGGTCGTGCGGCTCGGTGCCGATCGCGGTCGGGTAGAACAGCACTTCGGCGCCCATCAGCATCATCGCCCGCGCGGTTTCCGGATACCATTGGTCCCAGCAAATCCCGACGCCCAACGTGGTGCCAGCACTAGGCCAGACCTTGAAGCCGGTGTTGCCGGGGCGGAAATAGAATTTTTCCTGATAACCGGGGCCGTCAGGGATGTGGCTTTTGCGATAGACGCCGGCGACCTGGCCGTCGGGGCCGACCATGGCGAGGCTGTTGTAAAAATGCGGGCCGTCGGCTTCGAAGAAACTGGTCGGGATCCAAATCTTGAGCTCGGCGGCGAGCGTTTGCATCGCCAGCACCGACGGGTGCTCGGCGGTCGCCCGCGCGCCGGCAAACTGCGTTTCGTTTTCGGTGCGGCAGAAATAGGGGCCTTCGAACAGTTCGGGGGGCAGCACGACCTGCGCGCCCTTGGCCGCGGCCTCGCGCACCAGATCGGACACCGCGCGGATGTTGGCGTCGATGTCGTCGCCAAAAGCGAGCTGCAGCGCGGCGACGGTGAGCTTGGTCATGGGCGCATGCTCTTATCCGTCATTGCGAGCGAAGCGAAGCAATCCAGTTTCTTTGTTTGCGCTGGATTGCCGCGTCGCCCGTGGCTCCTCGCAATGACGATCACGCCGGCACTTGCTGGCTGATGCAATGGAAGCTGCCGCCGCCGGTGAGGATATGTTCGGCGCGCAGGCCGACGGCTTTGCGGTCGGGGAATAGGGCCTGGACCACGGTCACCGCGCCGCGGTCGTTGGCGGCGCCATATTGCGGCACTACGACCACCGCATTGCCGATGTAGAAATTCATGTAGCTCGCTGGAATAAGCGCTCCGCCGCGCTCGATCCGGCCGGGCGAGGGCAGATTGACGATGTCGAGCCTGGCGGCGCGTAGGCGCTTGGCGGCGTCACGGTAGACGTCCGCGTTGGGGTCGTCCTGGGCCGGGGTCGGGATCGCGACGCGGCCGGGGGCGACGAACCGGGCGAGATTGTCGATGTGGCCGTCGGTATGGTCATTGGCCAGCCCCTCGCCGAGCCAGACCACGCGCTCAAAGCCGAGGTTGCGCTCCAGCCGCTGCTCGACGTCCTCGCGCGATAGAGCTGGATTGCGATTGGGGTTGAGCAGACATTGTTCGGTGGTCAGCACGGTGCCGCTGCCGTCCTGGTCGATCGCGCCGCCCTCGAGCACCCAGTCGGCCTTCGCATAATTTAGGCCGGCCGCGGTGGCGAGCCGTTCGCCGATGTCCTCGTCGCCCGCGAGCGCATATTTGCCGCCCCAGCCGTTGAAGCCAAAGCCGGCGGCGCGGCGCTGTTTGCCCGAGCCAGTAACTATCGGCCCGGTGTCGCGCAGCCAGATGTCGCCGAACGGTTCGACGATCACCTTAGCGAACGGGGCAAGGTCACGCGCCGCCGCCGCCGCCTCGTCATGCGCCGCGACCAGCCACACGGCTTCGCCCTGGCCACCGGCGTGGACCGCCGCCGCAAACGCCGCGACTTCGCGTTGGGCGTCGCTCAAATCTTCCAGCCACAGCTCGGGATCGCTCGGAAAACCGATCCACACCGCTGCGTGCGGGCCCCATTCGGGGGGTGGTGGCTGGACCATGTCGGCGCGCCTATCAGCCGCGTGAAGCCGCGCCAAGCGTGCTTGTAATTGGCTGAAAGGGCTGCAATTTGTCCGGGCCGGATTCGGAAGGGGGAAAATTGCTCAAATCGATGATGTGCGCTGGCGCGGCCGCCGCGCTCGCGCTGATGGCCTGCCACGCTTCGGCGCAATCGACATCGCTGGCGACCGACGCCGCCGATTTCGGCGCGCGGGAGGCCGCGCAAAACATGGATTTGTCACCCGACGGCAACCACATCGTCTATGTTGGGCCGGGTCCAGGCCGGGCGTCGATCGTGCTGGTTGGCGACCTTACAACCGGGGATGCCAAGCCGGTCATCAGATCAACCGCCGACCCCGAGGCGTTTAGCTGGTGCGCCTTTGCTGGCAATGACCGGCTGGTTTGCCGATATTTTGCCGTTGTTGCCGACGCCGGTCACTTGCTCGGATTTGGCCGTTTGATCGCGCTTGGCAATGATGGCTCGAACGTCAAGGCGCTGGGTCAGCGTAGCTCCGCTTTTGACGCCCGGATTCGTCAGTTTGACGGGACCGTGATCGACTGGCTGCCCGCCAACAACGGGTCGGTCATGATGACCCGAGATTTCGTCCCTGAAGAAGGCAAGATGGACACCAATATCGTCCGGAGCGCCGATGGACTGGGCGTCGTCATAATCGACACGCGCAGCTTGAAGGCGGACATTATCGAACGCCCCAATAAGACCGCCGGCGGCTTTATGAGCGACGGCAACGGGCATGTCCGGATCATGATCGTCCCGGAAGTCACCCGCGGAGAAAGTGTGACGGCGCGGGTCCGCTATCAATATCGGACGGCCAACTCGCGGGATTGGCAAATGCTGGTCGATTATCAGAAGGACGACTTCGTGCCGCTGGCGATCGATAGCTCGATTGACTCGCTCTATGCGCTCAAGAAGCTCAACGGGCGTTATGCGTTGTTCCGCGTCAAATTGGACGGAAGTTTGTCGACCGAGCAGGTGGCTGCCAACTCGCAGGTTGATATCGACGATGTCGTCCGGATCGGCCGCGGCCAGCGCGTCATCGGCTACACCTATGTGGATGATCGCCGCCGGACGGTCTATTTCGACCCGACCTACGACAAGTTGGCGAAGTCGCTGTCAAAGGCGATCCCTAAACTGCCGCTCGTCGAGTTTGTGACCGCCAGTGCCGACGGTAACAAGGTCTTGCTGTTCGCCGGCAGTGACGCCGACCCCGGGCATTATTATTTGTTCGACAAATCCAAGAAATCGCTCGGCGAGGTCTTGCAGGCCCGCCCGCAACTTGCTCAGCGCACGCTCGCGACGGTCAAGTCGATCACTTATGCGGCGCCCGACGGGGCGCAAATCCCGGCCTATCTGACGCTTCCTCCTGGAAGCAGCGGCAAAAATCTTCCCGCGGTCGTCCTTCCCCACGGTGGCCCTAGCGCCCGCGACGAATGGGGCTTCGATTGGCTGGCCCAATTCCTGGCCGCTCGCGGCTATGCCGTGATCCAGCCAAACTATCGGGGATCCGCCGGTTTTGGCGATGCATGGCTGGGGGAAAAGGGCTTCAAGGCGTGGCGAACCTCGATCGGCGACGTGACCGCGGCAGCGCGGTGGCTGTCGAGCCAGGGGATCGCCGACCCCAACCGGCTGGCTATCGTTGGCTGGTCTTATGGCGGGTACGCCGCCCTACAGTCGGCGGTAACCGAGCCGACGCTTTACAAGGCCGTGGTCGCCGTTGCGCCGATCATCGATCTCGGCAAGCTTAAGCGCGATGCCAATTATTACGTCACCGACAAAATTGTTGCCGACATTGTTGGTTCGGGCCCGCATATCGACGAAGGTTCGCCACTGCGGCACGCCGCGGCCATTCAGGCGCCCGTGCTCCTGGCCCATGGCGACAAGGATAATAATGTCTTCGTTGATCACTCGCGCGACATGGCCGATGCTTTGCTCGGCGCTGGCAAACAGGTCGAATATCTCGAGTTCAAAGGGCTGTATCACAGCCTCGAAGATTCGAGCGCGCGCACGGAGTTACTGACCAAGATCGGGCAGTTGCTCGACCGGACGATCGGTCACTGACGCGAAAAGGGCGGCCCCGGAAGGCCGCCCATCATTGCTCGGAGCGATCGAAAGCGATCAGCGCGAGTAGAATTCGACCACCAGATTGGGCTCCATCCGCACCGGATAGGGCACTTCGTCGAGCTTGGGCACGCGGGTGTAGGTGACTTTCGCGGTGCCGTCCGGAACGACATAATCGGGCACGTCGCGCTCGGCCAGGCCCTGGGCCTCGATGACCAGCGCCATTTCCTGCGCCTTGGGGCCAAGCTCGATGACGTCGCCGACGTCGCAGCGCCGCGACGCAATGTTGCACTTGGTGCCGTTAACCCGGATGTGGCCGTGGCTGCACAGCTGGCGCGCGGCCCAGATGGTCGGCGCGAATTTGGCGCGATAGACGATCATGTCGAGTCGCCGCTCGAGCAGACCGATCAAATTCTGGCTGGCGTCGCCCTTCATCCGCTCGGCCTGCTGGAAGGTCTGCTTGAACTGCTTTTCGGTGACGTCGCCGTAATAGCCCTTGAGCTTCTGCTTGGCGCGCAGCTGAATGCCGAAATCGCTGACTTTGCTCTTGCGGCGCTGGCCGTGCTGGCCGGGGCCATATTCGCGGCGATTGACCGGGCTCTTGGGGCGTCCGAAGACGTTCTCGCCCATGCGGCGGTCGAGTTTATACTTGGCGGGACTGCGCTTGCTCAACGTTCATTCCAATCAGCTTGTGGTCGTCAAAGCCCGGACCGCGCCACCGATCCGAAACGATCGGCAGGACCATCACTTCACCGGGGTGTGAGGTCGATTGCAAAGGGGGCGCTTAGCCGAGACCTCGGCCAAGCGCAACCCGGTCACGGCGACCGCGGGACCAGCCTGCCTACACTGCGAGCTGCTCTACCGACCTGATGGCGGCGTCGGTATACTGCCCCGGTCGTTGATTGACCGGAGCTCTCTTTTCGTATCGTTACGAACATATTCCCATTGAGACTTGCGCAGGCACGTGCGCTTGGCTTTTATATGCGTGCCGACTTCGGACGCTTCACGGCCTTCACAAATGACGGGATCTTTGTCGGTCGTATCGGCCGGCGTCGTCTGCGGGGAGGCGGCCGCAACTGCCGCAAGCACATTCAAAATCATGAACATTGAAGACACCCTTTCGAATCCGGTCACTCCGACGATGCCACAATTCGATCGATTTTAAAATTGATAGCGCTGGACGCGTTTCTCGCCGAGGCTGTGACAAGGCAATTCATCGCTGGCGAGGAGGAGAGGCCAGAGCCTTAACACGCCCCTGATCGCTTTGACCTCTCGGCTCGACGAGCCAGCCTTGGTGAAGATTATCCGCAAGGTGGTTTGGATCGCCGCAATGCGCTCGGCGGGCTGGAATGCGGCGGCGAGAGTCCTAATGCGCTCTCGGTACGGCAAGCGCATTCTTCTCATTTTCCGTCATAGCTCTGTCAGCCTGAAGTCGCTGATTTTCGCTCTGCATATTGCGCTGGGCTCTCTCCTCATCAATCTTCCACTCCGTCGCCGGGCGACAAATGCGCCCCCCGCCGACGCGGCTGCCGGTTGGAGCATCGAAGATTTTGCATATCTTCTTATCAGCCTTCTGAGGTTTGCCTTTGACGACGATGTCAGGGCCATCCTGCCCATAGGCTGATGAAGCCAGTCCTGGAGTGACTACCGCGAGGATAAGACTTACAAAAACCGGACGCATGTCGACAATTCCTTAAGCCAAAACGCCATCACGAAAACTATATTTTTGTGCACGGGGTGGGGGCAACTCGCTTTTCCCATCCGTTGATCGAAATAGTCTATGCCCTGATTTAACGCGACAAACTTCGAATGATGCCACGAATCGCTTTCACTTCGCGCGACGACCAGCCGGTCTTGGTGAAGATGGTGCGCAAGGTGTTCTTGGTCGCCTGGGTCCGCGCCGGCGGATGGAAATAGCCTTTGGAGTCCAACGCCAGGTTGAGTTGATCGATCAGGCCTTCGAGGTCGCTTTGCGGGGCCGGCGCTTCCAGTTCCCTGGCGGGGGGTTGGGCGAGAACGCTTCGCTTCGACCATTCGTAAGCCAAAAGGATCACGGCTTGGGCAAGGTTTAGCGATGCGAATGCGGGGTTGATCGGCACGGTGACGATCGCTTTGGCGAGCGCGACCTCTTCGGTTTCGAGGCCCGCGCGCTCTGGGCCAAACAAGATGGCTGATCGCCCGGCGGGCGTGGTCAGCTCATCGGCCATTTCCTCGGGTGTATAAACGGGCAGCATGAGGTCGCGGCGGCGCACCGTGGACGCATAAACCCGCGAACAGTCGGCGACGGCGTCAGCGACGGTCGAAAACACGCGAGTTTGTTCAAGAACAATGTCGGCACCGCTGGCCGACGGGCCGGCATCCGGGTTAGGCCAGCCGTCGCGCGGGGCGACCTGGCGCAGCTCGGTCAAGCCGAAATTGAGCATGGCGCGCGCTGCCTTGCCGATGTTCTGCCCAAGCTGGGGGCGAACCAGCACGATTATCGGGGCCAAGCCGGGGGCAGGTTCAGACGCCATCGTTACCCCCGCAACACAGGTTTTGAATGATCGTAAGGCGTTGCAACCTTAGCGCACACAATCGGTTATGCATTGCGTCTCGCACATGTGCCAAATTAAGCATATGGTTCTGGTTCGAACGAGGAGGAAAGTATGAGAAAAGGCGTTGTTGCAGGTCTGTTCTATGGTGCGGTTCTCCTCGGTACGCCGTTGACGGCTGCTTACGCGCAGTGGACTCCGGGGTCCGAACTCGTTGGCCAATCGGTCCAGGTCGAAACCAATGGCATCGTCAACACGGTCTATTTCGACCCTGCCGGCGCCGCCAGGATTGTCACTCCAGCGGGCGCCGTCGTGCAAGGCACGTGGGCCGCAGCCGGCGGTCAGCTGTGCTTGCAAACCTCGACCGGCCGTGAATGTTGGCCATATTCGACCGCCTTCCAGGCGGGACAGCAGGTAACGCTGACCAGCAGCTGCCAGGTGGCGTCGCGTTGGACGCCCTTGTCGACCAACCCGGTCCAGGCGAAGGGCGGCGAGCGCGGCTAGCGATCGTCACAGAACGCGAGTTTCAACGGAAATGGCCGCAGTCTCTGCGGCCATTTCTTTGTGCGCTAAGCCTGGGCGGCGGTCATCCGACAAGCAAATGGCCGCAGATGCGGCCATTTGTCCGGCTAACCCGGAGTTGCCAAAGTCGAGCCCTTAGGCCGGGCTAGTGGTCTTCTTCTTGTGCAGCAGGAAGTAAAGGCCGGCGGCGGCGGCGACCGCAACCAGCCCGAGCAGCAACGGCGAAATGCCGAAGCCCTCGCTGGCTAGCGGCGCCACGGGTGGCGGCGCGACCGGCGGTGGCGGCAGCGCTTCGGAGACGGGGATCGGCGCCGCAGCCGGGTCGACGGCCGGCAGCACACAACCCTGGCCCGCGGCCTGTGCGGCGGCTGCCCCAGCAGCAGCGGCGGCGGTGGCGCCACACAATGCGACGCGCGAAGCGTCGGATGCCAGTGCGCTCAACGCGACCATTGGGCTGATTGCCGAAGACTGTACGGTGGGGGTCGATGCGGCCAAAGCCCCGGTCGAGCTTGTGATCATCGCCAATGCGACCAGCGCGCCGGAGAACTTCCTGTAATTACTGGCCAAGTGCATCGAACGCCTCCTGTACTAACGCGACTGCGGCGCCGTAGCCGAAACCGAGCACCATGTTAAGGGCAAACCTGCTCGCCGACAATGCGTCAGAATGTCAGAGGTTCCTTTGGGGCTCAGTAAGCGTGCTCGCAGTCAAAAATAAGGGCCGCACATACCGCGGCCCTTAAGTTCCTGTCCTTGGTTATCGGGGTCTTACGCCGGGCTTTGGGGGAAGATGATGCGGAAATTATCGTTACCGCGGAACACCAGAAAATACAGCCCGACGGCGGCAACTACGCCGGCCAGAGCCAGCAGCAACGGCGAGACGGACGCGCCGCCAACCGGTGCGTACGACTCCGTCGTAGCCGGCTCTGACTGGACCACCGCCGCGGCCATGGCCGCGGTGCCGCCCGGCAAGATGCAACCCTGGCCCGCACCCTGCGCTACAGCCGCGGAGCCGCACAGCGCGGATGCCGAGGCGCCGGAGCCAAGCGCGCTCAGGGCGACAAACGGGCTGACGGCCGTCTGGGGCACAGGTGAGGCGGCGATCGCACCGGTGGAGCTAATGCACAAAGCCAGCGCCGAAAGAGCGCCTGCGAACGTCTTGGAATTACAGCCCAATTGCATTGAACGCCTCCTTTACGCCTGGTCACAACCCTTGGCCTATTCAGCAAAGCTGTTAAGGCCACACTATCGGAAATGCACAACGATGACAGAGGTTTCCGCTATTTGGGTGAAGATGCGAAATAAATCAGAAGCGGCACAAATACAACAGTGAAGGCTAACGCCCTTCTCCAATGCTCGGAGCGGCAATTTTGATAGTAAGCGAAACCGTTTCGGAAGGATAACGAGTGCCGCAACTTGAAATAATGGTATCATTGACTGTCGGCACTCCGACACTGGCGCCGTGATTCACCGCCCTTCTCAAGCGGGACATGCCCGCCAACCGGTGGTCGTGCTGGCGGTCAATTCTCTGTGGAACATCCTGAATTTTCGGATGGGGTTGATCGGCGCGCTTCAACAGGAGGGATACCGGATCGTGGTCGTCTCGCCGGCCGGGGACGGGGCCGAACTGCTTGCAAGCCGAGGGGTTTCCGTTCGGCCAATTCGAATGAGCGCGCGCGGAACGTCGCCGTTTGCCGATGCCAGGCTATTGGTCGATTTTTATCGAGCCTTGCGCGAGATACGGCCAGACGCGTTGCTGGCGTTCACCGCCAAGCCCAACATCTATGGCTCCCTGGCTGCTCGCGCCCTCGGCATCCCCGCGCTCAACAATGTGGCCGGCCTCGGCAGTGCCTTTACGCGTCAGACATGGCTGACTCGGCTGATGATGAACCTCTACAAACTCGCGCTGAAGAAATCTCACGTCGTCTTCCTTCAAAACCCGGATGACCGGGCGCTGTTTGTCGGTGGCGGCATCGTCACGGAGCAGCAAGCTGGTCTGCTGCCAGGATCGGGCGTGGATCTGGACCGCTTCAGGCCGGTCGAGGAGGCGGCGGGTCGTGCCGCGCCGTTCAGCTTCTTGCTGCCCGCGAGGCTGCTGTGGGCCAAAGGTCTGGCGGAGTATGTCGAGGCGGCTCGACGCATCCGCGCCGACGGCGGCGGC
>NZ_JANMCO010000151.1:0-2630 GCF_031361285.1 Sphingomonas sp. | reverse complement strand
TCGACGACCGCGATCGGGGTCGCGATGTGCCTCGGTTTCGCCATGCCCGACAATTTCCGCTTTCCCTACGCGGCGATCGGTTTCTCGGACTTCTGGCGGCGCTGGCACATCACGCTGTCGAGCTGGCTGCGCGATTATCTGTACATCCCGCTCGGCGGCAATCGCCACGGCGTGGCGCGGACCTATGCCGCGCTGATGGGGACCATGCTGCTCGGCGGGCTGTGGCACGGCGCCAACTGGACGTTCGTGGTGTGGGGCGGGCTCCACGGACTCTATCTGTCGACCGAACGCTGGCTCAAGACCCGCTTTGCCGGCTTCAAACCAGGCCGGGTGAGCCTGGTGATGATCGGCGCGCTGACCTTCGTGTTGATCAATATCACCTGGGTCTTCTTCCGCGCGCATGATTTCACCGGCGCGGCGACCGTGCTGCGCTCGATGGCCGGGTTCCAGGCCAAGCCGATCGGGATGATCGGCGCCTTGCCGATGACCTACGCGCTAGTGATCGTCGCGGGCATCGTCGGCACCCATTGGGCGATGCGCGACAAGACGCTCGAGATCGCCATCGAGCGGACGCCGGCGTGGGCAGTGGGCACGGCGTGGGCGGCGTTGGCGGTAGCGGTGGTCGCGGACCCGGGGACGGGCAGTGCCTTCATCTACTTCCAGTTCTAAACCTTCCGGATTGCTTGCCCGCGAAGGGGCTTTGCCGGCCGGGCTGCGGCTGACCGCGTCCGACCGGCCAGCACAGGCGCAACCGGTGCCGACCCGCGACATCCCCAAGCAGCCGTGGGGCAGGCTGGCGCTGGCGGCGGTCATCGCGCTCATCGTCGGGACCGCGTTGCTCGAATGGAATGCGCGGCGGATTGGGCTTCATGCCGGAGATCTCGATAATAGCGAAGTCGACTGGGCCAACGAACGCGCGCGTTCGGGGGGCGCGGCGGCGGCGATTGTCGGCGATTCGCGGATCCTGTTCGACACCGACTTAGACCGGTTCGAGCAGTTGACCAGCGTCCGCCCGATCCAGCTGGCAATCCATGGGACGAGCGCGCTGACCTTGCTCGAGGACGTCGCATCCAACCCGAAGTTCAAGGGATTGCTGATCGTTGGCTTGTCCGACACGATGTTTTTTCAACCGTTCGACGGCTACGGGGGCTATATCCACAAGCGCGCCCAGTATGAATCGCCGGCCAAGCGCGCTTCGGCCACGATCGATCATTTCCTCCAACGCCGGATCGCTTATCTCGACAGCAATCATCGACTCAGCGTGATTGCCGCGCGACTCGACCCCGGTCTTCGCCATGGTGTCGACGGTCCCTATGACGACGTCTGGAAAGTGTCGGAGGTCGGCGAACACCGCGCGACCCATATGTGGCCACAGGTGATCACCAACCCGCGGATCAGAATCCATGCGCGCTACGCGTGGAAGGGTTTCAAGGAGGACTTTCCCTACACGCCGCAACTGATTGCCAAGGGCCAGGCGCGCGCGGTGACGGCGGTCGAGACCATCCGCGCCCGTGGCGGCGAAGTGGTGTTCGTCCGCCCGCCATCGGACATCCACCTGCGCGTCAACGAGGAGGCGCAAGTGCCCAAGGCCAAGGGCTGGTCGATGCTGCTGCGCAACACCCATGCGATCGGCATCCATAACGACGATTTGCCGCCTGCAGTGCGCCACCTGATCATGCCCGAATGGTCGCATCTGAACCGCGCCTGCGCGACCGTGTTCACCGACGCCTATGTCCGCCGGCTGACGGCGCTGACGCCGCGGCTCAAGCTGCGCGCCGATGCCCCGCCACCGCTGTCCCGCGACGATTGCGTGCCGCCGGCCATGAGATGAGGGATCGAATCCGCGACATTTGGCGTTCAGGCAAGGAATGAGATACGGAACCGCAATGACCCGCAATGCGAACACCACCGCTTATTATTATCCCGACGAGGTTGGGACCGGCTGACGCTCGCCTAAGCATCAGACGACCAACCTCGACCCGCTTGGCCTCCGCCCGGCGGGTTTTTATTGTGCCCGAAAGGACGAAGACGATGTTGCACCGAGCCCTTGCCACGACCGACCAGCCGCGCGGCTGGCGGGATTATGTCGTGCCGCAGCGCTGGGACGCGTTCACGGACGAGGACCATGCGGTGTGGGACCTGCTGTTCGCGCGGCAGGTCGAGCTGCTTGGCAGCCGCGTGGTGACGCCGTTCCTCGACGGGATCGACTTGTTGCGGCTGTCCCACCCGGGCGTGCCCGATCTCGGCGAATTGAACGCCATCCTCGAGCCGCGCACCGGCTGGCGGACGGTGGCGGTGACTGGGCTGGTCCCCGACGACATCTTCTTCGCCATGCTCAGCGAGCGCATATTCCCGGTGGGCAATTTCATCCGGGCGCGCGAACAGCTCGATTATCTCGAGGAGCCCGACTGCTTCCACGACCTGTTCGGACACATCCCGATGCTCGCCGATCACGATTTTGCGGCGATGATCGAGCATGTCGGGCGGCTGGGCGGAGCGGCGATCGCCGCCGGGCACGGTGAGCGCGTTTCGCGGATTTACTGGCACAGCGTCGAGTTCGGCCTCGCTCGCGAAGGCGGCGAGCTCAAGATCCTCGGCGCGGGGCTGGCGTCGAGCTTCGGCGAAGCCCA
>NZ_JANMCO010000144.1:0-3706 GCF_031361285.1 Sphingomonas sp. | reverse complement strand
CGCACACGCGCTTCACGCAAGACGCCAGCCTTTCCCCAACGGGCGCGGTAGTCGTCAATCGCGGCGATGCCATCGAAGGGCCGCCGTGGACGTTCAGTGTCGGTGCGCAATATGATTTCCTGCTCGGCAACCGCAAGGTTTTCGTCCGCGGCGACGCCGAACATCGAAGCCGGCTGAAAACCCAGACGACCGATCGCGATCCGAACAGCGCGAACTTCGACCCGGCGCTGATCGCTCCAGACGCTTACACTTTCGTCAGCATGCGGGCGGGGGTCCAGCTCGGTGCGGCCAATCTGTCCGTGTTCGTCGACAATTTGTTCGATGTCGCGCCGCAGCTCGGCTATACGCACCAGGACAGCGATACTTTGCTATTCGAAGACTCGACGGTTCGACCGCGGACTATCGGGCTTACCGTCATTTATCGCTGACCAGTCGAACCCAGCCGGCGGTTTTACTTCCGCCGTCGAGGATGATAGGCGTCTGTGATCACAGATTGGAAGCAGCGAACCGCGTGAACGACAGTGAGGCCTTGGTCCGCACGCTCAAACGGGCGGCGACTGTGCGCTGTCCAACCGACGCGCTGATCGAAGGCCGGTCGGTCGCCGCGCTTGACGGTGCCCGCTTTACCAATAGTGCGCCGGGTGACGGTCGGTCGCTCGGGGACGTGGTTTCGGGCAGCGCCGCGGACATCGACAGGGCCGTCGTCTCGGCCCGCGCCGCATTTGAAGATGGCCGCTGGCGGGACCAGACGGCCAAGGCCAAGAAGGCCGTGCTTCACGCTTTCGCCGACATTCTTACGGCCCACGCCGACGAACTTGCGCTACTCGAATCGCTCGACACCGGTAAACCGATCGGGGATGCCGAGGCAGTCGATATCCCGCTCGCGATCAACACGACGCGTTATTATGCCGAGGCGCTCGACAAGATCTACGGCGAAGTCGCCCCGCCGAGCCCGACCCGCCTGTCCTACGCGGTCCATGAGCCGCTCGGCGTGATTGGCGCAATCGTGCCGTGGAACTTCCCGCTGCATATGGCGATGTGGAAAGTGGCGCCGGCGCTGGCCATGGGCAATTCGGTCGTTCTGAAGCCGGCCGAACAATCGCCGATGACTGCGATCCGAATGGCCGAGCTGGCACTCGACGCGGGGTTGCCGACCGGCGTCCTCAACGTCGTTCCCGGCACTGGCGACGCTGCGGGGCAGGCGCTCGCCAGGCATATGGACGTCGACATGATCGCCTTCACCGGCTCGGGCCAGGTCGGCCGATTGCTGATGCGCTATTCGGGCGAGAGCAATTTGAAGAGGGTCAGCCTGGAGCTCGGGGGAAAGTCACCGCAGATTGTCTTCCCCGACTGCCCCGACCTCGACGCTGCTGCGCAGGCCGCGGCGTGGGCAATCTTCTACAATCAGGGACAGGTCTGCACAGCGGCGTCGCGCCTGCTCGTCCACCGCGACATCAAATCCGATTTCGTGCAGCGCGTGGTCGAGGTCGCGAAGACGATCGTGCCGGGCGATCCGCTCGATCCGGCGACGCGATTTGGCGCGATGATCAGCGAAGCGCAGATGAACGTGGCGCTCGGCTATATCGCCACTGCCGAGCGCGAGGGCGCGCAGCGGATGCTCGGCGGCTCCCGCGTGCGCCAGGAAAGTGGCGGCTATTACGTCGAACCGACCATCTTCGACGGAGTCGCCACGACGGCAACTCTGGCGCGCGAAGAAGTGTTCGGCCCGGTTCTGGGAATCATCGAGTTCGGTGATGACGAGGAAGCGTACGCAATCGCCAATGACACGGTCTATGGTCTCGCCGCCGGCGTGTGGACCGCAAACCTCAATCGGGCGCACGCCGCGGCACGTCGATTGAAGGCCGGGCTGGTGTGGGTCAATGGCTGGGACGCGTGCGATATCACCATGCCGTTCGGCGGCTTCAAGCAATCGGGATTCGGGCGCGACCGGAGCCTCCATGCATTGGCCAAATATGCCGATTTGAAGGCCGTCAGCTTTACCTTGGGGGCGGCATGACCGGGTTCGGCGCCGACAAGTCCGAAGCGGACGCCTTTTTCGCGGCTCATCCCGACATCATGTTCGTGGAGACCCTGTTCACGCCGCTGTCCGGCGTCACCCGCGGAAAGCGCCTGCGGCGTGTCGAACTCGCAAAGCTTTATGCCGGCGGGGCGTTCGTTCCGGGATCGATCGTGGCGGTCGATATCCTCGGCGCGGACTGCGAAGCCAGCGGCCTGGTTTGGGAAACCGGCGATGCCGACGCCATCCTGGTCCCGGTTGCCGGCGGCCTCGTCCCGGCGCCATGGTTGGGACCGGACGTCGCACAAATTCTTTGTTCGCTTGGCACGCTCGACGGTACCCGAAGCCCCTTCGACCCGCGTGCCGTGCTCGCCCGAGTCCTCGATCGCTTCGCCGCGGACGGGCTTGCGCCGATGGTCGCGTGCGAGCTGGAATTCTATCTGGTTGAGCGGAGCCGGGGTCAGGTGCGGCGGCGTCGATCACCGTTCACCGGCCGTGAACCCAGCGGCCCGGAGGCGCACGGCTTGTCGGAAATAGAAGATGCGGGCGACTTTTTGCGCGCATTGTGGGCCGCCGCTGATATTCAGGGACTGCCGCTCGAAGGGGCCAGTGCCGAAGCGTCGCCGGGCCAACTTGAATTAACGCTCCACCACCGCGCCGATGCGCTCCAGGCTGCCGATGAAGCGGTCACGTTCAAGCGCGCTGCCAAGGGGATCGCTCGGACACTCGGTTGCGAAGCGACGTTCATGGCCAAGCCGTTCCAGGACCATGCGGGCTCGGGGATGCACATCCACATGAGCGTGATCGGCGCTGATGGCGCCAACATCTTCGCTACCGAGGACTCGGAAGGGACGCCGGCGCTGCGCCACGCAATCGGCGGGATGGCCGCGACCATGGACCAGGCGATGGCGGTGCTTGCGCCCAACGCCAATAGTTATCGCCGCTATGTGGCGCACAGCTATGCGCCGACCGCACCGACGTGGGGAGTGAACAATCGCACCGTGTCGCTGCGCATTCCGGTTGGTGAGGCCGCCTCGCGCCGGGTCGAGCACCGGGTCGCGGGTGCCGATGCCAATCCCTATTTGGCGCTGGCAGTCGTGCTGGCCGGTGCTCATCACGGCTTGACCAACCGAATTGATCCAGGTCCCGCGACGTCAGGTGACGGCTATGCGGCGGCCGCGCAATCGGGCGCCATGCTGCCGGTCGACTGGCTCGCCGCGATTGATCGCTTCGACCGTTCGGCGATCATGCGCGACTATCTCGGTGAGGAATTCGTCGACCTCTTCGTGACCGTGAAGCGCACCGAATATTCGCGATTCAACGCTGTGGTCACTCCGCTTGACCACCACTGGTATTTGCAGGGCGCATGAGCGGGGCCGGACCAACGCAGAACTGGCGCGATGCCAAGGGGGCCTTCGCCGCTCTGTTTGCTGCGCCGGCTCTGTGGTTGCTCCTGTTTTTCCTGGTCCCCCTGGCGATCGTCTGGGCGTACAGCTTCGGGCGCCCGACTGGCCTTACCGACATCGCCGTGACCGGCACCGTATCCAATTACGTTCGGACGGCGAGCCCGGTCTATCTTGGCATCTTCGCCAAATCGATCGGCTTTGCCGCGCTGACTACGCTGCTCTGCCTGATCATCGGATTCCCGATCGCCCTGGTCATCACCTTCGCCAGCCCGCGCGGCAAGGC
>NZ_JANMCO010000127.1:0-10637 GCF_031361285.1 Sphingomonas sp. | reverse complement strand
GTGTGGCCTTTCTGGCGGCCGAAGCCCTTGACCTCGGTGACGGTGATGCCGGAAACGCCGACATCGTGGAGCGCGTCCTTGACGTCGTCGAGCTTGAACGGCTTGATGATCGCTTCGATCTTCTTCATCCGGCGACCATGCCCAATCGCCGCCGCTTTTGAAAGCCAAGGGCGAGGAATGAGGCGAAGGTGACTGCCCGCCCGATGTCGTCGCGGCGCGGGGCCGGGTCGCGGGCTGGGACGCGAAGCAAGCGGCGGCGGCAGTCTGATTGGCTGAACCGCGATTTCCGTGTCATATTCTGGGGCGCACATTAGCGTCGCGCGGGGGGCGGGATGGACGAGGAACGCAAGGACGGCGCCGGCGAGCGCCCGAAAATGTTCAGCAACATGACCGCATGGCTGGGCGGGCTGACCGGGCTGATTGTCGCGGTGACGGGGCTGATCGCGGTGTGGCCGCATGCCAAGCAGGCGGAACCGGTTGAGGATGCTGCGAAGCCCGTCGAAAATTCCGACGCCGCTGTTTCGACGGATGCTGCAGCGGCTGACGCCGCGGCGCAGCCATTACCGCTCAAATATAAAGCGGTCGGGGCGACGTTCGAGAAAGTCGACGGCGAGTGGGTCTATGCCAGCGCCAACGAAGAAACCCGCTACACCGAAGTCTCGCGCACCGACGGCAATACCGTCGTTTTCGATCCCAAGCGCGAAGTCTATGCGCGCTGGCCGAACCAGGGCGGAAAGGTCGAGGAAAAGGGCGCCGATAACCAGGCGGAATGGGAAGATTCGTTCGACATCTGGGTGCCAAAGCCTGCGCCGCCGGCCGAATGAGCGGGCGATGTGCGCGCGGCGAATGTCCGCTTTGGGTGGAATGCGGGCGTAACGGAGCTAACGGTCAAGGATGGCGCTTCATCGGCAGTGGCACATCGGTGGTTGGCCTGCCATCTTGCTCGCCCCGGTGGGGATTTTTGTTGCTATCCTCGTGCAGCTTTTCGTTTGGCTTTTCGGTCTGAAGAACAGTGCGGACCTCACACCAGAAGATGTCCTGCGTTACTTGGAGGACTTCGTCGAAGGGCGCGGTGGCGACTGGGACTGGGATGACTTCACGGGCATTCCCATCACAGACCCATTTCTAGAGCGCATCCGCGAGGAAGCTGCATCTGTGGAGTTGCCGCTGACCGAGAATGGTCGTGCGACGCTGCGCCAGCTCGCGGAACAGATTCGTGCTCGATAGCTAATGCCCGCAATGGGTCGAAAGCGGACACTGGCTGCCGCGACCTAGGCGTAAGGCGGCTTGTCGTGGCCGGTCGGGCTCTTGGTAAAAATCTCGCAGCCATCGTCGGTGATGCCGATTGAATGTTCGAACTGGGCGGAGAGCGAGCGGTCGCGGGTGACCGCAGTCCAGCCGTCGTCGAGCATCTTCACGTCGGCGCGGCCGATGTTGATCATCGGCTCGATGGTAAAGAACATGCCGGGCTTCAATTCCGGACCAGTGCCGGGGCGACCGGCGTGGACGACTTCGGGGCTGTCATGGAACAAGCGGCCGAGGCCGTGGCCGCAGAAATCGCGGACAACCGAGTAACGGTGCGCTTCGGCGTGGCGCTGGATGGCGTTGGAGACGTCGCCGAGGCGGTTGCCGGGGCGCGCCTGGGCGATGCCGAGCATCAGGCATTCGTAGGTCACGTCGACCAGCTTCCTGGCCTTCAGCGGCACATTACCGGCAAGGTACATGCGGCTGGTGTCGCCGTGCCAGCCGTCGAGGATTGGGGTGACATCGATATTGACGATGTCGCCGTACTTGATCGCCTTGTCGCCAGGGATGCCGTGGCAGACGACATGGTTGATCGAGATGCAGCAGCTCTTGGTGTAGCCGCGATAGCCGAGCGTCGCCGGGATGCCGCCGCCGCGCAGCATATGGTCGTAGACGCGTTGGTCGAGCTCGGCGGTGGTAACGCCGGGGACGACATGAGGCGCGATTGCGTCGAGGATCTCGGCGGCGAAGCGGCCGGCGGCGCGCATGCCGACGAAGGCGTCGGGGCCGTGCAATTTGATGACGCCGTTGCGCGCATCGACCAGGTCGTCGTCGGAAACGGTGATATATTCGGTCATCGGCACTAAATAGTGTGCCAAGGCGGCTATGTCGAACCGAAGGCTGGATCGAACCGGAGATCACATGCAATCTCAAAAGGTCTGGACCGCGGCGCTGGTGGTGATCGGCGACGAAATCCTGTCCGGGCGGACGCAGGACAAGAATATCGCCCAGGTCGCGGTGTGGCTCAACGACCAGGGCATCCGGCTGGCCGAGGTGCGCGTGGTGCCCGACGATCCGCGGCGGATCGCCGACGCGGTAAACGCGCTGCGGGTTACTCATGATTATCTGTTCACCACCGGCGGCATCGGCCCGACCCACGATGACATCACGGTCGATTCGATTGCCGCCGCGTTCGGCGTGCCGGTCATTGAGCATCCCGAAGCGCGGCGAATCCTCGAGGACTATTATGCGGGTCGCGGGATCGCGCTGACCGAATCGCGCCTGCGGATGGCGCGAGTGCCGCAAGGCGCCGAGCTGATCGCCAACCCGAGCTCGGGCGCGCCGGGGGTCAAGATCGCCAACGTCTACATCCTCGCCGGCGTCCCGCACATTGCCGCCAGCATGCTCGAGGCGTTGACCGGGACGCTGGAGGGCGGCCGGCCGATGGTGTCGGTGACAGTCGGCGCGTTCTCCGCCGAGAGCGACGTCGCGGACTTGCTGCGCGCCACCGAGGCCGCCCATGCGGGCGTGGCGATCGGCAGCTATCCGTTCTTCAAGGACGGCCGCTACGGCGCCAACTTCGTCATCCGCTCGGAAGACAGCGAAGCGGCGCGGGGCTGCGGCGACGACCTCCTACACAAGCTCGCCGCCGCCGGCTTTGAAGCGCGGGACGGCGGGATTTAGCGGGACGCCGCTATTCCCACGGTTTGCCGGCGGCGGTAAAGCGTGACACATCCGTCCATTGGGGGGACGGTCAGACATGGCAAGCGAGTCCAGTCAGCCGACTGTGTTCCTGAGCTATGCGCATGACGATCGGGTCAAGGCGCAACAGCTGGCGGCGGCATTGGGGCGCGTGGGCTACACGGTGTGGTGGGACGCGCTGATCGAAGGCGGGACGGTCTACACTAAGTCGATCAACGAGGCGCTGGACGCTTCGGACGCGGTCGTTGTCCTGTGGTCGAAGCAATCGATTGAATCCAATTGGGTGCGGGACGAGGCTGCCCAGGGCCGTGACCGCCGGCGGCTGGTGCCGCTGTCGCTCGACGGCAGTGACCCGCCGTTGGGCTTTCGCCAATTCCAGATGATCGACGTGTCCGGCTGGCGGGGACGGGCCGACGCCCCGCAAGTTGACGCGATTCGCCGGGCAATTGCGACGGCCATCGGCTGTGAGCCGCCACCGCGTCGCGTTGCGGCTCAACCGATTACCCGGCGAGGCGCGTTGGTCGCCGGAGCCGCCGCAACACTGGCCGGGGCTGGTGGTTTCATTGCCTGGGAGGGCGGGCTGTTCGGTTCCGGTGGGGCCAAGGGCGCGAGCATCGCGGTCCTGCCGTTCAAGAATTTGAGCGGCGATTCCGGCCAGGCGTACCTGGCCGACGGCATGACCGACGAGGTGCGCTCGGCGCTGTCGCGCAACGACGGGCTGCTGGTGCTTGCGGCAACCTCGTCCAACACCGTCCGCGATCAGATTGGCGATGCCAAGTCGATCGCGCGAACCCTGGGTGTCGCTTATTTGCTGGAGGGATCAGTCCAGCGCGCCGGCGACATCGTGCGGGTCGCGACCACCCTGACCAACGGCAAGTCGGGGTTCAGCGAATGGTCGCAACGGGTCGACCGCCCGCTGGGCGATATCTTCGCCTTCGAAAGCGATGTCGCTCGCATCGTCTCCAACGCTTTGTCGGTACAGATGGCGACCGACGCGCCGGCGCCCGGCGGCACCCGCAACGTCAAGGCGTATGAAGCCTATTTGCGCGGCAAAGCGCTGTACAATGCCGTCGGCGGGGAGGAATCTGATCGCCAGGCCCGCGCCAATTTCGAGCTCGCGATCGCGGCTGATCCCAGCTTCGCATTGGCCCATGCGGCACTATCGCGAGTGCTCGCGTCGCTCGCGTCAAGCAACGCCCAGGCGAGCGAGCTGAAGCCGCTCTATACGGCCGCGGTTGCAGAGGCTGAGCGCGCGATCGAACTCGCGCCGACGTTGCCTCAGGGCCAACTCGCGCTCGGTTATGCGAAGTTCGCGGGCTTTCTCGATGTGCGCGGTGCCAGACCGTCTTACGACAAAGCGTATCGCTATGGGCGCGGTGATGCCGACATCGTCCTGCTCTACGCGGCGTACACAGCACGAACCCGCCGTTTTCGGGAGGCGCGCGATGCGATTGACTGGGCGCTCGCGCTTGATCCCTTCAACCCTCGCACGCATCGCGCTGCCGGGATTATTGCCTATACGTCACGACGGTATGCGGACGCGATCACCCAATCCCAGCGAGCACTCGAGCTCAACCCGAAAATGTCCAATGCCAATGCAACCGTCGGCGACTGCCTCATGGCATTGGGAAAAATCGCTGCCGCGCGCGCGGCTTATGTGAAAGAACCTTCCGCCATGTTCCGGCTGCGCGGATTGGCCGCGCTGGAGTATCGCGTCGGGAACCAGCCCGCAGCCGATCGTGCCTTGGCGCAACTCATCAGCGACGTTGGCGACGCTGCCATGTACCAACAAGCCGAAGTGATGGCTCAGTGGGGCAGGGCGGATGAGGCGATGGTGAGGCTGCAGCGGGCGCGGGCGATCGGTGACTCGGGTCTAAGTATGATCGCGACCGACCCTTTGCTCGATCCGATTTCGCGGGACCCCAGATATGCTCGCCTGGTCAGGGACCTGGGGTTCGGCTGAATCACACTGTTCGAAGGGCCAGTTTCGTGAGACTTTGCTTGTTCCACCGCTTGGGAGACCGATCATGATGACTCATAACGATTTTGACCCTGTCGCCGGCCCTGAGGACGAAGACGAGGATCGCGGTAGCGACACCGATCGCGGTAGCGACACCGATCGCGGTAGCGACACCGATCGCGGTAGCGACACTGACCGCGGCAGCGACACTGATCGCGGGAGCGATACTGACCGTTAGCGCATCTCGCTGATCGACGGATCCGCCGCCATCGCGCGGTGGATCCAGTCGAGGAAGTGGTCGCGATCAATGCGAAGATACAGGCCGGCGCTATCCTCGCGGTAGCAGCCGACGCCAGAATTCACGACGCCGACGAGGACCCGATTGTCGCTGTCGAGGACCAGCGGACCGCCGCTGTCGCCGGTGCAGGTGTCGGCGTCATCACCGGGGGTTCGGCCGGTCGCGCACAATTGGTATTCCGGGGCATGGCTATATTGCGGGTAGTCGCCGCAGTCGGCGGTGATCAGATCGACCGAAGTGAGCTCGGACTGGAAGCCTGAACCCTTGGCCTCGTCGAGCTGTCCCCAGCCGGTCGCGTAAACGTTCTCGCCGGGTTCCAAAGGCGGACCGTCGTAAAGCGGGATGGCCTCGACCGGCCCGGCCTGTTCCGGATGCGTCTGGCTGTCGGCGACGAAATGAACGAGCGCGATGTCGTAGGTATGCTTGTTTTTGTTCCAGTCCGCGTGCCGTACCATGCGGTCGATGCGGTAGCTTACCCCTTCATCATTATCGATATAATCGGCCCCTAGCCGCACCCGATGGCCGTTTTTAATCCGCTCGGCATTGATGCAATGAGCGGCGGTCAACACCCAGCCGTCGGCGATCAGCGTGCCGCCGCATTTGTGCGCGAGGTCCCAACCATCGCGTCCGCTTTGCTTGTCTTCCTCGGACCACTGCGGATGACCGCTGTAGATTTGTGCCTGCCACGGCGTCGCGCCGGTCGTTTCTTCGGCTTCGGCCGGCGCCGATTGCTGTTGCGCCGTTTCCGGCTGATTTTGGTCCGCGACCCCCTGATCCTGGGCCGCGTCCGCCTGGGCGGCGAGCGCCAGGGCGAGCGCGAAGGGCAATAAAAACGGAATCATCGGCATTCCCCCAAGCGGACATCATGCCACACAATTCAGCTGGACCACAGCGCCGGTCGCCACACCAATGGCGCACGTTTCAATTTGGAGCCGTCCCCCGGCAGGTCACGAAATTGGAGCGGGTGAAGGGAATCGAACCCTCGTCGTAAGCTTGGGAAGCTTCTGCTCTGCCATTGAGCTACACCCGCTTGGAAGAGCCCGATTGCCACGGCTGCGCTCCGCCGGTCAACCGACCTGCTTCAATCCCTGGTCGAGGTCGGCGATGAGGTCGTCGGAATCCTCTAGGCCGATGTGCAGGCGGATGGTGGCGCCATTCGCGGGAACACCCGAGACCGTCCGCAACCGGTCGGGATGGACGGGGATCGCCAGGCTTTCGAAACCGCCCCAGCTGTAGCCGATGCCAAACAGCTCGAGGCTTTCGACGAAGCGGTTGGCCGCGGCGTCGTCGGCATCTTTCAGGACGATCGAAAACAGGCCCGATGAGCCGGTGAAATCGCGCTTCCACAGCGTGTGGCCGGGGCAGTCCTTTAACGCCGGGTGGAGCACCGTCGCAACCGGCAATTGATCCTGTAGCCAACGGGCGATCTTGATCGCGCTGTCCTCATGCCGGCGCAGGCGAACGCCGAGCGTGCGCAGGCCGCGCGCGGCGAGAAACGCATCGTCCGGGCTGACGTGCTGGCCGTACAGTTGGGCGGCTTTGGACAGCTTGTCCCAGGCCCGCTCGGTGGCGGTCACCGACCCCAGCATGACGTCGGCATGGCCGGATATGTATTTGGTGCAGGCGACGATCGACAGATCGACGCCGTGTGCCAGCGCCGGGAAGAACAGCGAGGTCGCCCAGGTATTGTCGAGCAACGTGATGATGCCGCGCGACCTGGCGAGCGCGCAGATGCCGGGCACGTCCTGAACTTCAAAGGTTAGCGAGCCCGGGCTTTCCATGAAGATGGCGCGGGTCTGCTCGGATAACAGGGTGTCGATGTCGTCGACGCTCGCCAGCGGGTCGTAATAGCGCGTCGTGACGCCGTAGCGCTTGAGCCACTGGTCGCAGAACGTCCGCGACGGCCCGTAGACGCTGTCGACCATCAGCAATTCGTCGCCTGGTTCGAGCGCGCTCATCAGCGCAAACGCCACCGCCGCCGCACCGGACGGGAGCAATCGCGTGCCAGCCGCACCCGGCTCCAATTCCGTCAGCGCCTCGGCCAGCGACCACTGGGTCGAGGTGCCGTTGCGACCGTAGCTCAACACTCCGTCGCGGGGCGGGTAACCGGCCTCCATTTCGGCGACGGTCTCGAACAGCACCGTCGAGGTGCGCGCCACCGGGACATTGACCAGGCCCTGCAGCCATTCGTCGCGCCGCCCGCCGTGAACAATTTTGGTATCCGGCCGGGTGCCAGGGCGCTTGGGTTCGTCCGTCATCGGAGGGGCTTTACCTTGCCTGCAGCCAAATCGGAACCGATTGGCCAAAAGTCCGTTGATTTAGTAAGCACACTTATTATATGATAACGCATGGACCCGATGCTGTGGGAAATCGCCGAGACCGCGACCGCGCTGCGCCGCGCGTTTGACCGGCGCGCGGTGTCGCTCGGCGTTACCCGGGCGCAATGGCGGGTACTGGCCAAGCTCAACCGGACGCCGGGCTTGCGGCAGGTCGATCTTGCCGAGCACCTCGACATGGAAGCGATCACCTTGTGCCGGATCGTCGATCGGCTCGCGGAAGCGGGCCTAGTCGAACGGCAGGCCGACCCGCTGGACCGCCGCGCGTGGAAGCTGATGCTGACGACCAAATCCAGGCCGCTGGTCAAGAAGCTGGGGGCGTTGGCGGACGATCTCGCTGAGGAAGCGTTTACCGGCATGGCAGCTGACAAGCGCGACGCGATGCGCACTGCGCTGGGACAAATTCGAGACAATGTCGCGGTCAATTGCCCGCGCGGAAAGGCTCTTGGCCAATGAACGAAATGAAGCAGGAACCGCTGACCGGGGCGCCGGAAGTGGTCGATGGATCAACCGCCGAGGTCGCGAAATCGGCTGCCGGACCGCGGGTCCCGCGCCGGTTGCTCCGCAATGTGTTGTTGCTGATCGTCCCGCTGCTGCTGGTCATCGGCCTTGGTTATTATTGGCTGGCGAGCGGCGGCAAAGTCTCCACCGACGACGCCGCGATCAAGCAGGACATCGTCTCGGTCAGCGCGCAGGTCAACGGCCCGATCACCCAGGTCGCGGTGCGTAACGGCCAGCAGGTCAAGCAAGGCGCTTTGCTGTTCCGGATCGATCCCGCGCCTTATCGCGTGGCGCTCGAGCAAGCGCAGGCGCAGTTCGCCGCGGCCAATCTGCAGAACCAGCTGCTCCGTTCGCAGCAATCGGGCACCGGCGGCGACATCGTCGGCTCGCAGGCCGATCTGGCGATCAAGCAACGCGCGCTGGCGCGGCAGTCGGCGCTGCTCAAGCAGGGCTTCACGACCCGCTCGGATTATGACGATGCGGTGTCCGAAGTGCGCAAGTCGGAAACCGACCTTGCAAATGCGCGGGCACGAGCGGCCAATGCCAGCGCCGCGATCGCGCCCGGCGAACAGCCCAACATCGCCGCCGCCAAGGCCGCGCTCGACAAGGCGCGGCTCGATTTGTCGCGGACCGAGGTTCGCGCGCCCATGGATGGCACGATCGAGAACGCCGATCGCCTGCAGGTCGGGCAGGCGGTGGTCATCGGCATCGGCATGCTGTCGCTGGTCCGCAGCCGCCAAGCTTGGGTCGAAGCGAACTTCAAGGAAAAGGACGTCGGCCGGATGGTGCCGGGGCTCAAAGCCAAGGTTGAGGTCGACGCCTATCCGGGCGTGGATTTTGCCGCTCATGTGCAAAGCATTGGCGCCGGGACGGGCAGCGAATTCGCCATCCTGCCGGCGCAGAACGCCAACGGCAATTGGGTCAAGGTGACGCAGCGCGTGCCGGTCCGGATCGTCTTCGACGGCGACCCCAAGAAACCGATGATCGCCGGCCTGTCGGTTAACGCCACCGTCATCTTCAACAAGAGCTAGCGCCGATGGCCGAAATCCCGGCTCATCTCGCCGCGCACCCGCTGCCCCAGGGTCAGCGGGTGGTGGTGACGATTGCTGTCATGATGGCGGTCCTGCTGCAAGTGCTCGATACGACCATCGCCAATGTCGCGCTGCCGCATATGCAAGCAAGCCTGAGCGCGACCCAGGATACGATCAATTGGGTGCTGACCAGCTACATCGTCGCCTCGGCAATCGCGCTGCCGATCAGCGGCTGGATGGCCGACAAGGTCGGGCGCAAGCGGTTGTTGGTGTGGTCGGTGATCGGCTTCACCGTCACGTCCGTCATGTGCGCCGGCGCGACCTCGCTGACCGAAATGGTGATCTTCCGGGCTGCCCAGGGCGTCAGCGGCGCGTTCCTGGTGCCGCTCGCTCAGGCGACTTTGTTCGATATCAATCCGCGCGAAAAGCACGGGCAGGCGATGGCCCTGTTCGGCGGCGGCATCATGATCGGGCCGATCCTCGGGCCGGTGCTCGGCGGCTGGCTAACCGACAGCTACAACTGGCGCTGGGTGTTTCTGGTCAATTTGCCGGTGGGCGTGATCTGCACGTTGCTGCTGCTGCGCTTCTTGCCCAAGACCGAGCAGCACGCGCGCAAGTTCGACATGTTCGGCTTCATCTTGCTCGCGGTGGCGATCGGCAGTCTGCAATTGTTCCTCGATCGCGGCGCGCAGAAGGACTGGCTGCAAAGCTGGGAAATCATCATTGAGCTCAGCCTCGCGATCGCCGGATTCTGGATGTTCGTTGTCCACATTGTGACCGCGAAAGAACCGTTGTTCGAAAAGGGCATGTTCGCCGACCGCAATTTCGCCACCGGCTTGCTGTTCATGGCGGTGACCGGGGTGCTGCTGCTCGCCGGCCTCGCTTTGCTGCCGCCATTGCTTCAGAACCTCTACGGCTATTCGGTACTGCAGTCGGGCTTCCTGACCGCCCCGCGCGGCGTCGGCACGCTGATTTCCATGCTGCTTGCCGGCCGGCTGGTTGGAAAGTTCGACGCGCGAATGCTGGTCGGCCTCGGCGTCGTTTTGATGGGCACTTCATTGTGGATGATGACCGGTTTCGCGCTCGACCAGCCATCGACGCCGGTGATCACCAGCGGCGTCGTCCAGGGGCTCGGCCTGGGGCTGATCTTCGTGCCGCTGCAAAGCCTGGCCTTCGAGACGCTGAAGCCGCGCCTAAGAACTACCGCGGCCAGCCTGTTGAACCTCGCTCGCAACGTCGGCGGCTCGGTCGGCATTTCGGTCGTCAGCGCGCAGCTCATCCGCATGAGCCAGGTCGCCCATGCCGACCTTGCCGGCCATGTCACCGACCAGTCGCTGCCGATGATCGATCCGTCGCTCCTGGAACGCATTGGTCCCGGGGGAGCGGGCGCACTCGCGATCATTAATCTCGAGATCACCCGCCAGGCGATTTTCATCGCCTACCTCGACGACTTCAAGCTGATGATGATCGTCACCTTCGCGGTGCTGCCGTTGCTGTTGGTTATGCGCAAGGCGAGGGGCGCCGGAGCGCCGGCTATGGCGGCGGATTGAGCGCTTCCGCCGTTG
>NZ_JANMCO010000101.1:0-5162 GCF_031361285.1 Sphingomonas sp. | reverse complement strand
CGACCGTGCGGATCCTTTGGACGACCGGGTGGGTGGTCTGGAATGAGTCGAGGTCCATCGCCTTTTCGCGATTGGCGACGTGCTCGACATCGGCGCCCCAGTCCAGGTGGAAATGCTGGGTTGTCCGGTTCTCCATCCAGTTGGCGAAGCCCTCGTTGAGCCACAGATCGTCCCACCACGCCATCGTGACGAGATCGCCGAACCACATGTGCGCCATCTCGTGCGCTTCGACGCTGAAGATCGATTGCTTGTTGGCTTCGCTCGAAATGGCCGGGTCCAGCAACAGGATCTTCTCGAAGGTGAAGATCGCGCCCCAATTTTCCATCGCTCCGAAGAATTGCGACTGGCCCGGGCCGGCGACATTGTCGAGCTTGGGAAGTGGATAGGGTCGGCCAAAATAATCGTCATAATATGGCAGGATCTGCGCTTCAGCGTCGAGCGCGTAGCGCGCCTTGTCGCCATTGCCGCGCGACATGACGATGCCGACTTCACGATCGCCGACCTTCTTGGTGATGCGCTCGAGGTCGCCGGCCGCGAAGAACAAGAGGTAGGAGGACATCGACGGCGATGTCTCGAACTTCACTTCCTTGAGGCTGCCATCGATTTCCCGCGATGAGGCCGACGGCATGTTGCTGACGGCCATATCGGCGCGGGGCACGCGTGCCGTGAGATCGAAGGTCGCGCGGTAGTCGGGTTCGTCCCAGCTCGGCACGAAGCGCCGCGCGTCCGACGCTTCGAATTGAGTGAACAGGGCTCGGGCCGGTTTGCCGTCGACATTGGTGTAATCGAGCGCGAACAAGCCGTTGGCCTGGGTGTTGATCTTGCCAGCGTAGGCAATGTCGAGCCGGTAGGTGCCGGTTTTCAGCGCATGCCCGAAATCGAGCGTCGCGGTCTGGGCCTCGGCATCGGTGCTAACCGTGGCCATCAAAGGCTGGCCATGATCGGCGGACAGCGTCGCGGACGCGATATTGAGGTCGGCGGCGTTGAGCACCAGCGCGCTCGTCGCCTTGATCACCTTCAGATCGATTGTGACCTTGGCGTCGAACGTCAGACGTTCAGCGTGCGGCGTGATCTCGATCGCGTAATGGCTCGGGATCGCGGTGCGGGGAAGCTGCGTCGGAAGCGTCGGATCGACCGTGTCGGCAACGCTCCGGGGCGACGCCTGCGGGTTTGAGCCCGACGTGCACGCCGTCGCCATCCCAAGCAGCGCCGCCGACGCCAGCAATCTGTAATATTTCATCCCAACAACTCCCCTTGGCTTATTAGCCAGGGGACATCGCGGGCGCGCAACCGGGCAATCTGCGAACCGCAGCTACCGCACGGCGAACGCCGCGACTTTGCCCTGATCGGCGCGAAACCGATGGCTTCGACGGTGCCGGGATTAGCTTTCGACGACCTCGGCGACGTCAATCCTGACGCCCGGACCCATCGACGAGCTGACGGCGATCTTCTGGACGAACTTGCCTTTGGCGCCGGTCGGCCGGGCCTTGATGATGGCGTCCATGAACGCGTCGAAATTGGCCTTGAGGTCGGCTTCCGGGAAGCTCGCCTTGCCGATTCGACCGTGGATGATGCCGGCCTTCTCGGTGCGAAATTCGACCTGGCCGGATTTGGCGTCGGTGACTGCCTTGGTGACGTCCATCGTCACCGTGCCGAGCTTGGGATTGGGCATCAACCCCTTCGGACCAAGCACTTTGCCCAAGCGCCCGACGATGCCCATCATGTCGGGGGTGGCGATGACCCGCTCGAAGTCGATCTTGCCGCCCTGGATCTGCTCCATCAGGTCTTCGGCGCCAACCACTTCGGCGCCGGCCTTCTTGGCTTCCTCGGCCTTGTCGCCGCGCGCGAACACCGCGACGCGGACGTCCTTGCCGGTGCCCTTGGGCAGCGAGACGACGCCGCGGACCATCTGGTCGGCGTGACGCGGGTCGACGCCCAGGTTCAGGGCGATCTCGACCGTCTCGTCGAACTTGGCGGTGGCGTTGGCCTTGACCAGCCCGATCGCCTCATCGACGCCATAATGCTTCTCGCGGTCGACCGCATTGGTCAGGGCTTTTTGCCGCTTGGTGAGCTTTGCCATGTCCTTAGCCCTCCACAACCTGGAGGCCCATCGCGCGGGCGCTGCCTTCGATGATCCGCGTCGCGGCGTCGATATCGTTGGCGTTCAGATCCTTCATCTTCTGCTCGGCGATCTGGGCCAGCTGCGAACGCTTGATGGTCCCCGCGCTGATCTTGCCCGGCTCGGCCGAGCCCGCCTTCAGCCGCGCCGCTTTTTTGAGCAGGAAGCTCGCCGGCGGCGTCTTGGTGGTGAAGGAGAAGCTGCGGTCCGCATAGACGGTAATCACCGTCGGGATCGGCATGGCTTTCTCAAGCTCCTGCGTGGCGGCGTTGAACGCCTTGCAGAATTCCATGATGTTGACGCCGCGCTGACCCAATGCGGGGCCGATCGGCGGCGACGGATTGGCGATGCCGGCCGGCACCTGCAGCTTGATATAGCCGGTAATTTTCTTTGCCATTGGCTTTCGCCCTCACTCTGTCTCAAGTTTAGCGGTTTAAGCGAACGCCGAAGCGCTCTCCCGCAATTCCCATGCTGTCGCTTGGAAGGTGGGGCCCTTAGCAGCGGCCAACCGAGTTGACTAGTAGGGCCGCGGCAAGCACGGGGCCAAGCTCCGAGGAGCAAGCGATGATCCCATCCACCACCCTTGCCCGCTACGAACAGCATGCGCTGGGCGTGTTGCGCATCGTCACCGCTGTGCTGTTCATCGGCCACGCGGTGGTCAAATTGTTCGGCTTCCCGCCCGGCGCCGCGCCCGGCCCGCAGGCGCTGACCAGCCTGTTCGGCATCGCCGGCCTGATCGAGCTGGTCGTCGGCGTCCTGATCCTGGTCGGCTTCCAGACCCGCATCGCCGCCTTCCTCGCCGCGGGCGAAATGGCGATCGGCTATTGGACGGTCCACGCCCCGGCGAGCATCTACCCCGTCGCCAACCACGGCGAGGGCGCGATCCTGTTCTGCTTCATCTTCCTCTATTTGGTCTTCGCGGGACCGGGCGTGTGGAGCGTCGACGCGAGCGGCGGGCGGAGCCCAGTTGCCGGCGGCGGCGGATAGGTTTTTCGGTTCCGCGGAGGCGCGAAAGGTTGCCAAAGTCACTCCCCTGCCGCGGGAGGAGATTCGGTCGCCTCATTGCCGTCGGTCGCGGGCGCGCGCTCGGCGACTTCGTCCAGTTTCCAGTCAAGAATGCCGGCCGTGTCGTCTCTTTCATTGTCGAGCGGCGGAGCCAAGCAGTCGAGCCACGCGCCGTAGCGCGCCGGGCGGCGATAGCGCAGCAGGAACATGGTCAGCCGCTCGTCATATTCGCGCCATTCGCCGACCTGCTCGCCCTTGTAGAACAACGGGCGGGGCACCCCGTTGAGCGCCCGCGACAGCGCCGCCGCCTCGAGCTGGTGGAGCGCATAATCGAGCGCCGCGTCCCACGCCTCGCGGAACGGCGCCCCGCACGGCCGCCGCCGCAGCCGATAGGCCGAGGTGCTGGACATGCCGACGCTGCGGCACGCCGCATCGACGCACGCGGTCTCGGCCAGCGCCTCGACGAAGGCCAATTGCTTCTCGGCGGTCCAGCCGTCATGGCGAGCGCGCAGTTCGGCGGGGGCGAAGGAGATTAAAGCTGGTTCGTTCGATTTGTTCTTCATGAACCATATTGGAACACAGAACGGGTGCTGTAGGACAGTGTTTTTTTGGGTTAGTCTTCCGGCGGGCCGAGACGGTCCAGCTCCGCTTCGAAGCGGGCCGTCAACGCGGCGGCTTCGAGTGGCGTCAGCAACTGCTTGAGCGTATCGAACCGACGCAATTGCCAGCCTAGCAGCCGCGCGCTCCACGGTTGGGTTCGGGCCGATGCCAGCGTTTCGACTATGGCCAGCAATTCGTCCCGCGCCCGTTCGTCGCTCGACAGCCGGGGACCGGGAGGGAGGTCAATCGGGATCATGCCCTGACGATCGTCGACGGCGGCGGCACGCTTCATTCGAATATCCTCCAACACAAAGATTAGCAGCGGTCCGGCGACTTCGCCATTGCTTCGGCGGCCTTGCGCGTCTTAGCTGTGGATAATGCGTCTCCAATGGTCAGAAATTCGCGTTCGCGCTGCCGCCTTCGCCGAAGCGCACAAGAACGCGCGCTATGAAAAAGGAGAGACCCGGACCTGGTCTATTGCAACCCGCCCTCGAAAGAATCCTAGCTAGCAGGGTTGTGTTTTCGTGCGCGGGAGGCAATACGCTTCCAAAGGTCGTACAGCGCATTATTCGGACTGCGAAGCGACGAACTCAGAAACGAGGCTGAGGTCGAAACCCGTTTGCTCGCGAGGCTATTTGATCGCCTCGGCTATCCGGCTACGGCGGTAGTACCAAAAACGGGAGTCCCGCCGCTGCTCGTCGCATCGGGGCGTCGCCAAGCGAATATCCGCCCCGATTTCCTGCTCCGCGCCAGCACCGGCCACGTCAAGGTCGTTGTCGAAGCCAAGGACCCGACGGAGAGCGTTCAGGGGGCGTGGGGGCAGGCCGCCGGATATGCGCTCAGCTATAACGCGACGCGCCCGGCAGAGGAGCGCATCCGATGGATCATAATCAGCAACGGACACATCACGTCACTTTACCAGCACGATAGTGCATTGCCGACCCTCACGCTGAGGCTCGGCGATTTTGTGAGCGGCTCGCCCCCTTATGCAGCTCTCCGTTCGCTGGTGAAATATCAGTCAGCCGATGCAGTGGCGCCGGCCACTCTTGGCTTCGACATCGTTGCACCAGCCGCATTGAACATCCATTTCGACGCCGCTCACCAGCTGATCTGGCGAAAGCAAAAACTCTCTCCCACTGATGCATTTTTCGAGTTCTGCAAATTCATGTTCCTCAAAATTACTGAGGACAAGAAACGCGAGACGGCGATGACGGAGGGCCGGACGGTGCTGTTCCCGCTGACGACGCAATGGCTGACGGAACAACGCGCCACCTCGACACACCCTGTGCGCGACCTGTTTCATCGGTTGCGAGATGAGCTGGAAGCAGAGATTCCTAACGGCAAGAAGCGCATTTTCGATCAAGGGGAAACCTTGCGCCTATCCGCTGAAACCTGTCGCGAGCTTATCATGAGGTTCGAGCGGATTAATCTCAGCTCA
>NZ_JANMCO010000037.1:0-2317 GCF_031361285.1 Sphingomonas sp. | reverse complement strand
GTTCGGAGGCGACCATAAGCTGGTCATAGTCGGCGACGCATCGATGAGCCCTTACGAGATTACGCACGCCGGCGGCTCGATCGAACATTTCAACGAGGAGTCCGGCGCGGTGTGGCTGCGGCGCCTGACCGACGCCTATCGCAGCGCGGCGTGGATCAACCCGACGCCCGAGCCATATTGGGGCCATTCGGCATCGACCGCGATCGTCCGGCAGCTGATGGGCGAGCGGATGTACCCGCTGACGCTCGACGGCCTCGACCAGGCGATGCGGGGGCTGTCGCGCAAGGGTTGAGGATGGCCGGATCGGTAAGCAATCCGATTGCGACGCATATTATTGCGCCGGGCTAATATGTATCGCATGTCTGGTTCCAGCGAACGCCGTCTGGCGCTTCGGCGAAGCTGGGGGGCGTTGCCATGACCGACCTTGTCAATGCGGCCGACGAGCTGCCGGTCGAACCCGCGCCGGCCCCACTGTCACCCAAGGAAGCGCGGCGCGCGGTGGCGGCGGCGTCGGTTGGCAATGCGCTCGAATTCTACGACTTCATCACCTTCGCTTTCTTCGCGATCCAGATCGGCCATGCCTTTTTCCCGACCGGCAACGCGTTCCTCAGCCTGATGGCGGCGCTGGCGACGTTTGGCGCGGGGTTCATCACCCGCCCGCTCGGCGCCTACATCCTCGGCGGTTATGCCGACCGTGTCGGGCGCAAGCCGGCGATGCTGCTGAGCATGACGCTGATGGGGGTGGCGATCGCGGTTCTCGCACTGACGCCGAGCTATGCCACAATCGGCATCGCCGCACCGATCATCGCGATCATCGCCCGTATGGCGCAGGGATTCGCGCTGGGCGGCGAGGTCGGGTCGGCGACCACCTACATGCTCGAATCGGCAACCGTCGAGCGGCGTGGGTTCATGATCAGCTGGCAGGGCGCGACCCAGCAAATCGCGGCTAGCGCCGGGGCGCTGGTCGGGCTGACGCTGGCCCATTTCCTGACACCGGGCGAGCTCGATTCCTACGGCTGGCGGATTGCGCTGCTGATCGGTGTGGTGATTGTCCCATTCGGGCTGATGATCCGCCGCAGCCTGCCCGAAACGCTCAACCGGCACGACCCGCTGCCAGTCGTCCACGAAGGCTTCCGATCCTATCGCAAGATCGTCATCCTCGGCTTCATGATCATCGCCCAGGGCACGATCACCACCTACATCTTCCAATATATGGCGACCTTTGGTCAGGCGACGCTGCACCTGTCGACGGCGGTGTCGATGACCGCCGAGTTCGCCAACAATGCGATCGGCTTCTTCACCATCCTGCTCGGCGGCTGGCTGAGCGACCGATACGGGCGGCGGGTGGTGATGATCCTGCCGCAGCTAATGTTCGCCTTCTCCATCATCCCCTGCTTCCTGTGGCTCACCGGGGAGCGCAGCGCGTCGTCGTTCATCTGGTCCAATCTGATCCTGTCGGCGCTGTCTAACGCGCTCTACGGCGCCTTTTACGCAGCGCTGGCCGAGAGCCTGCCGCGGCGTGTCCGGGCGCGGGTGTTCGCGCTGGTCTATTCGATCCCGGTTGCGGTGTTCGGCGGGACCACGCAGCTGGTCGTAACCTGGCTGCTCCATGTCACCGGCAGCTCAATGTCGATCGCCTGGTATTTGGTCGTGATGTCGATCATCGGCCTGATCGCGATGCTGATGATGCCCGAAAGCGCCCCGGTGAAGCTGCGGCAGCAACCGGACGCGCTGAATCCAGCCCTAATATAGCAGATAGGGTCGGCGAGCCTGATCCCACGCCGCTTCGTCGGGTCGGGCGATCGCGTCGAGCGCGTCCGGGCCTGCCGCCGGATCATCGACCCATTCGCGCAAGCTTGGCCCACCGTTGATGACGTCGATCGGCAGCTTGCCGAACGCATATTCGTACGGAAAGTCGCCACAGTTGATAGTCGGGATGGAGCGCGCGGATCGCCTTGAACGCCAGCGCCTGGACCCGCCACGGCTTGAACGCTTGATGATCGTAGGCCCCGCCTTCGGCATGGACATGCACGCCGCTGCATAGCTGGCCGGCATATTTGTGGAAGGTCGGTTCGAACCAGATGTCGCGCAGCGTGCAGCCGGCGAGCCAGTGTGGAGCCAAGTCGCGCATGGTGGCGATGACCGCGCGCGCGTCGAGGTCGGGGGCGCCGAACAGTTCGAGCGGGCGGGTGGTGCCCCTGCCCTCGCTCAGCGTAGTGCCTTCGAGCATCACCGTCCCGGCATAGCAGCGCGCCATGTTGAGATTGGGCGCATTGGGCGACGGATTGACCCACACCCGGTCGGCCGGCCAGCCAAA
>NZ_JANMCO010000016.1:0-4366 GCF_031361285.1 Sphingomonas sp. | reverse complement strand
CATCGTCGCGGTCGTCGGGCCCGCGCGCCGAGTAACTGAAGAACTCGCGCTTGCGGCCGTCGACGGCAACCTTGAAGTCGCCCGGACCGTCGCACGCCGTCAGTCCCCATACCTCGCCGTCGTAGCCGCGCCAGCGCCCCGGGTTGGCGATCGCGTAATTGCGTTGGGCGATGGTCGCGCGGCGGCTGTTTTCGAACAGGTCGATGCCCTTGCCGCGCAGCCACGGATCGGCGATGCCTTTGAAGTCGACCCAGACGTGGCTGTACTGATGACCGAACAGCGGCGGGAACTGGATGTGCGGCGGACCCCAATGCGCGCCCCAGCCGAGCTCGAAATTGCGCGTGTAGCGCGTCCAGATCTTGGGGCTGATGGCGAAGGTCGGACTGCCCAGCGCGAGCAGGTAAAGCAGGGTCGCCTCGTTGTAGCGGTCCCATTGGCTGGGGATGAAGCCGCTTTCGGGCTTCCAGCCCATCGACACGAACGGGCCGCGCCCAAGCATCCAGCGCCAGTCGACCGCATCATTCAGCCGCGTGGCGAGGCGCCGGATCTCGACCTCGTCGGCATCGGGGCGGTCAAAATATTGGCCTGCGAACAGCACACCGCCGAGCAGCAGCGTGGTGTCGATCGAGGACAGTTCGGTGGTCTCGAACCGCCGCCCGTTCTCCATGTCGATGAAATGGTAGAAAAAGCCTTTGTGGCCGGTGCGGCCGGCCGCTTCGGGGCCCATCGGCGCGCTGGCGAAGAAGCGCAGCGTGGCCAGCGTCCGGCCGCGCGCCGCCGCCCGGCTGATCCAGCCGCGCTCGGCGCCGATCGGGTATGCGGTCAGCCCGAACCCCACCGCGGCGATCGAGCTGAAGCTCTTGGTCGGCCAACGGTCGGGAACCAGGCCGTTTGCCGAATTGCCCGTGTCCCAGAACCAGTCGAACGTCCGCCGCTCGAGGTCGCCGAGGTCGAACGCCCCCGCCGCCGGCACCTGCGCCGACGCACAGCCGGACATCGCGGCCGCACCAAACGCCGCTGCATAACCGCCGAATTGTCGCCTCGTGATCAAACTGTCCGCCCGTCCACCCCCGGCTGTTGCCCGCGCCGATCGATGCGATCAAGCGCGGGCGCTAGGAGATTTAGAAGCGGAAACCGGCGCGGAACTGAATTCGCCGGGGCAGGGTGATCAGACGATTGCCGATCTTCGGTTCCAAAAGCGGATCGGTTGGGCTGACGAAGTCGTCGAATCCGGCGAAGTTCGTGCTGTTGAAAACATTGAGGAAATCGACCGCGAGATTGATCGTCGTGCCGCGATAGATTTTGAGTTCGTTCTCGACAGTCAGATTGACCTCGCAGAAAGCAAACAGCCCGCCAAAACAATTCTTGTCCGGATAGCCCGAGCGGAACTGTCGAAGGTTGATGTCGCTGCCCGCTGTTTGATCCTGAATTTGATAAGCCGCGCCACTGCCGAATTGGCTCAGTGTCGAGACGCGGAAGCCGTACGGCGCATCGATCATGGCACCGACGACCACCTTGTGGCGCTCGTCGCCGGGTCGCGGGCGGAATCCCCAATCGTCGGGTGTAACCTTATCGAGGCTGAACAGGTCGTTGCCGTTCTGCTCGGCCTTCGACAGAGTGTAGGCGATGTTGACGCCCCATCCCGACGCGCGGGTGTAGGGCTTGTCCATCGTCACATAGAGACCCTTGTATCGCGTATCCAAGCCATCGAAGCCGATCAGGACGTTGGCGAAGCCGTTGGCGTTAGCGATGGCGGTATCGCAGCAATCGCCCGTCCCGCCATTCCTCCGCGTGGCGAACAGATGCGTGTAGCCATGGACGCCGCGGATATAGGAGCCGGTCACCGAGCCTACCCACTGACCGAAGCGCTGCCGCACGCCAAGGCTGAACTGGTCGGTTCGCGGCGGTTTGGCGTTGTTGGGAACCGCGAACAGTTCGGGCTTGCCGGTCTGCCCGGTTGACTGCAGCGCGAGCAGCCCTTCGCGAGTCAGATAACTGTCGTTCCACACCACGGTCGGGTTGCCGTCGCGCTGAACTCCGTCGCGGGAGAAGAAGAACCTGCCAATTGTATATTGCAGACGATAGCTCTCATCGAGCGTGTTGTTGAACACGTTGCGATCGAAATAGCGCCCATAGCCGCCGAACAGCACCGTGCTGCGATCACCCTTGAAATCGTAGGAAAAGCCGAGGCGTGGCTGGAACATCCCTAGGTAGGGATCGCGGTTAGTGCCGTCGGTAATGTAATCCTCGGCGTTGAAATAGTCGGTCTGGGGCAGCGCGCGTAGCGTCGCGGCGGCTATGGCGGGGGTGACGTATTTATTGTTGAACATATTGCTTTCGTAATCCCAGCGCAGGCCGAGATTGAGCTCGAGTTTATCAGTTACCGCCCAGTCGTCCTGAACAAAGAGGCCCACAGCCGAGTTCTTGGCCTTGATCTCCGGGTTGCCAAAGCCGAGCTGGGCCTCAGCCGGGAACGAGAAATCGAGGTCGTCGCCGGGCCCGGGGCCGCGCAAATCCTGAAAGAAAGTGAAGCGCGGCTGGACGAAGAACAGCTTGTTGAAATCATATTTGTGCTTGGCAAGCCTGATCCCGCCCTTGATTGTGTGCCGATCGATTCCGGTCCAGGTAAGTTCGTCGCGGAGGGTAAGGCTGTCCTGGGTCAGATCCTGGGTGCTGTCCTTGCCGCCAATAATGATGACACCCGCATAATCGAAGGTCGGCGAGCTCGTATCGAGCGAGGTCGGGTTATAGAGATAGTGGATGTAGTTGACGTCGGCTTCGTTGAGGAACGCATCGCCGCGATAGGTCCACTTGGCGTTCACCGTGTCGACCGTGTTGTGCTTGTTCTCGGCGGCGGTGAAGGCGGTCGTTCCGCCGAAGCCCTGAATGTCGGTCTCCTGCCGGCGACTGTAGCTGAGGTCGATGACATGATTGTCGGCCGGCAGCGCGGTCAACTTGCCGAAAAAGAAGTCGCCGCGAAACGGGCTGACGAAGGCGCCTTCAAATTGGCCGAACCGGGCGATGTTTGCCGGCGACCGATTGCCAAGGATGACGTTGAATGCGCGGTCCTGGTCGTTGCCTTCATAGGTGCCGAAGAAGAACAGGCGGTCCTTGATGATCGGCCCGCCCAGCGCCGCGCCATACTGCACGCGCTTGAACTTAGGCTCTGGATCGCCGCGCTTTTTAACGAAATAATCGGTCTCGGCGAATTTTTTGTCGGTGTACTGTCCGAACACTTCGCCGTGGAATTCGTTGGTGCCGGACTTGGTCACGGCAGTGATCACGGCCGCGGCCGCTTGCTCATATTCGGCCTTGTAGTTCTGGGTGAGGACACGAAATTCCTGCACCGCCAGCTGGCCGAACGGATTGCCGCGGGAGTCCTGCTGTCCGGCGATGCCGCCGTCGAGAATCTGGTTCTTCAACGACACGCCGTCGATGAAGACGTTGACCGCCGAGCGCGTCGATGCACCCGAGGTGATCCCTTTGTTGGTCTCACTGTCGACGTAGTTCACGCCCGGCGCCAGTTTGGCGAAGCTCAGGAAGTTGCGGTCAGTCTGGGGCAGCGAGCGGATCTGCTCCTGAGTGACGTTGGTTGCGACTTCGCTGGTCTTGGTCTCGACCAGCCGCCGCCCGGTAACGACAATATCACCCTCGGCGGCGGTCGCTGGTGCACCCTCTGCCACGACAGCGGCCGGCGCCAGATCGAGCGTCGCGCTCTGTCCGATACTGGCCGAGACCTGGCGCTCGACGGTCGCGCCGCCGATCGTGGTACGGATGGTGTAGTCGGCCGGCCGGAGCCCGGCGAGCGTGTAATGGCCGTTCGAGTCGGTAGTTGTTTTGACTGTCTGGCCCGTTGCGACGTCGGACGCGCTGACCACTGCCCCCGCGACCGCCGCTCCGGCCGCATCAGTGACCTGACCGCTGATCGTCGTGGTGGTAGTCTGCGCCGCGGCCGGGACCGCCACGACGGTGATCATCGTGACGCTCGATACGCCGAGCAGCAGCGAGCGAAGCATCAGGTTACGGCGGAGGCCTCGGCTTGAGTTTGATTTGGTCATGGTAGTCCCCTTCTTGATATTGCTTGGTCGCGTCTCAGCTTCTCCCGGCTGATGACGCACGGATGACGAGCACCGGTTTGAAGGTGTGCTGCAGTTCGGGTTTGCGGCCGGCGATGACGTCCGCGCAGCACTCGAGCGCCTGGCGGCCCATTTCGGCGATCGGCACGGCGGCGGTGGTCAGCGGCGGATTGACGTAGCGCGTGATCGGGATGTCGTCGAAACCGGCCAGGGCGACATCGGCCGGGACGGCAATTCCGGCTTCGCGAAGGCCCTCGAGACAGCCGATCGCCATCATGTCGTTGGCGCAG
>NZ_JANMCO010000136.1:0-3376 GCF_031361285.1 Sphingomonas sp. | reverse complement strand
CGCGGATAGACGGGCATGAGCGGAGTGATGGCCATGCTTGGGCGAGTCCTTCTGAGCTGATCGGTTCGTGACGCGGCCCCGGCGGGCGCCAGTCGCGAGCCTATAGCCATCAGGCCGGCAAAGGAAAAGGCGCCCCGGATTGCTCCGGAGCGCCTTCCTTTTCCCTAATCGGCGCGTTGATTAATCGTCGTGTTCGCGGCCCTGGTCGTCCTCATAACGGTCGTCGCGGCCGTCACGATCGTGGTCGCTGGCATATTGGCCGTTGTAACCATTCTGGCCGTAGCCATTGTAACCATTCTGGCCATAGCCGTTGTAGCCATTGTTATAGCCGTTGCGGCCCCAGCGATTGCCGTCGTTCGCTGCATAGCGAACGCGCTGCTCGAGACGGGCAATCCGGATCTCGATGTTCTGGCGCTCGCGGGGGTCGAGACCATAACGGCTCATTTGGGCCAGGCGGCGCTCGAGATCCCGCGACTCATCGCGCAGCCGGCGGGCTTCCCGATTGTTCAGGACGTTACGCCGATCCAGCTGTTCGATCTGGCGCTGGATTTGGTTGATCCGCACCTGAAGGATGCGCACCTGGCCGTAATTGTTGTTGTAGCCGTAGCCATAGCCCTGCGGCTGCCCGTAGCCATAGCCTTGCGGCTGACCGTAGCCATAATTCTGCGGCTGCGGATAATATTGCGCCGAGGCCGGGGCCGCGACAGCGAGAGCCGAAGCAGCGGCGGCTAGAGAAATCAGAAACATACGCATCGTGGCTCTCCTTGGTTGAGCGTCTTGATGGGCAGGTTCTGCACCATTCGCAGTGAGGTGATGCTGAACGCCGCCGTTATCGTGCGTTCAACATCCTTAATGCGAGAAAGGACGCGCCACGGGCACGGGCGGCAATCCCAAACCGTCAATGTCCGCAATGGGTGGAAAGCGGACATTAAATTGAGCGCATCTCGCCAACCTCAAAAGGTAACAAATCAGCCAGTACACCCACCAATGTGACGGCTTCAGCAAGGGCGATGACACGGGCTTCGAAAGGCTCGTGGACCGCTTGCTCGCATAGAAACTGCCACTCCGAATGACTATCTCGGGAGACCAGTTTGATGGTCGCGCCCTCCAGAACATGGACGCACGTAATGCAAGCCATGTCATCGGCGAACAGCTCTCCGGCGACCCTTACCATCCCGCCAAATTAAACAATGTGGCAGTGTCCGCAATGGGTCGAAAGCGGACATCGGACCGGCCCCCAGCAATTGGTACCCCGAACCGTTCAGTTCTTGATTTTCCAGCCGCTCCTGAGAAGCACGTAGCACAGACCCCACAGCAGGATGTTGAGCAGCAGCAGGCCGATGGCGCCGACGGCCAGTGGCGAATCGGTGACGCCGAGGAAACCGTGCCGGAAGCCCGAGATCACATAGAAGAACGGGTTGGCGTGGCTTATGGCGCGGAACGTCGGCGACAATTGCTCGACCGAATAGAATGTCCCCGATAGCAACGATAAGGGCGTCACAACGAAATTGGTGACCGCGGCGGCGTGGTCGAATTTGTCCGCCCAGATCGACGTCAACAGCCCGAGAAACGCCAGCATCAGCGCGCCCATCAGCCCGAACCACAGCAGCCACAAGGGCTCGCGGATGGTGACCGACACGCCCGGCCACAGAAGCATCACCAGCCACACCGCGGCGCCAACCAGGAAGGCGCGGGTGACGGCGGCGCCGACCAGCCCGGCAATCAACTCCCCAGTCGACAGCGGCGGCAGCAGATAATCGACGATATTGCCCTGCATCTTGCCAACCAGCAGCGAGAAACTGGCATTGGCGAACGCATTCTGCAGCATCGCCATAACGATCAGCCCGGGGGCGATGAAATCGGCGAACGGCACCCCCATCACGGTCCGGCCACCACGGCCCAGCGCGACGGTGAAAATGGCCAGATAGAGCATGGTCGTGATGGCCGGCGCCCACACCGTCTGCATCTGCACCTTGAAGAAGCGCCGCACCTCCTTGATATAGAGGGTCTTGAGGCCAACCCAGTTGACGCCGCTCAAGACCGGCACGCCGGGCTCGTTACGGAGCCACAGCGGGGCCTGGTCGGTCTTGGCCTGGCTGTGGGCCGGAGTTTGCTGGGGCTGGCTGTTCACCGGTCACTCGCCTATCGGCTGACGGCACCCGCCGCAAGCCACGGGCGTGCGACCCAAAATTCGGAGTAATATATTCATGTCCTGGACCGACGAGCGCATCGACCGCTTGAAGAAAATGTGGTCCGACGGCTCGACCGCGAGCCAGATCGCCGAGGAACTTGGCGGAGTCAGCCGCAATGCCGTCATCGGCAAGGCGCACCGCCTCGGTCTCGACGCGCGCCCGTCCCCGGTCAAAGCCGGCGAGGAAAAAGACAAGAAACCCGCCGCCGCGTCGGCAGCCGCTGCCACCAAGTCGGCCAAAGCCGATCCCGCCGGCAAGCATTCGGCCGCAGCCGAGCCGGAGGAAGTGCCCAATCCCGCCCACGCGCGCACCCCGCAGCGCGTCCAGCCCGAGGGCATGCAGTTTCGCTCGATCGGCCCCGGCGGCTTCGTTCGCCAGGGACCCGGCGACACCCAGGCACCGATCCCGCCGGCCCCGCCGCGGCGACTGGTGCCGGCCAAGCCGAGCGCCGAAGTGGCCAACAAGACCGGCCTGCTCGAATTGAACGACCGCATCTGCAAATGGCCGCTCGGCCACCCCGGCGAGCCCGATTTCCATTTTTGCGGCAATCCCGCCAACCCCGGTTTCCCTTATTGCGTCGAGCATTGCGGGGTCGCTTATCAGGCCCAGCTACCGCGCCGCGATCGCCGCCCGCCGCCGCCATTGCCGTTCGGCGGTCCCCGCGTTCGTTAGGCGTGCGCCTTCCCGATCGAACGAGCGATCGGGGGCGGCCAGCGCCGCATAATTCGTGCTCTTTTCCTTGCCGGCTGCGGGCGACGTGGAAAACGCTGCACCGACCGCTTGGCAGGCCCGGAATCCGCGCCCTATAGCAGTCGTCACATGGCCGATCTGTTTTCTTCCGCTGCATCCGCCGCGCCCGACAGCTACGATGCCTCGTCGATCGAGGTGTTGGAAGGGCTCGAGCCGGTCCGCCGCCGGCCCGGCATGTACATCGGCGGCACCGACGCCCGCGCCCTCCACCATCTCGCGTCCGAAGTCATCGACAATGCGATGGACGAAGCGGTCGCCGGCCACGCGACGCGGATCGAGGTCACGCTGGAGGCCGGCAACCGGCTGACCGTCACCGACAACGGCCGCGGCATCCCGGTCGAGGACCACCCCAAATATCCCGGCCAATCGGCGCTCGAAGTGATCATGACCACGCTCCACTCGGGCGGCAAGTTCGACAACAAGGCTTATTCGAC
>NZ_JANMCO010000177.1:0-6645 GCF_031361285.1 Sphingomonas sp. | reverse complement strand
GCCCAGGTGTCGATCATCGCGCCTTCGCCGACCCGCGCGCCGATGTTGACGAAGCTCGGCATCAGCACCGCGCCCGGCGCGATGTAGGCGCCGCGGCGAACAATCGCGCCCGGTACGGCGCGAAACGCCGCCGCTTCGAACTCTTCTTCGCCCCAGCCGGCGAACTTGGACGGCACCTTGTCCCACCACTGCGCCGCCCCCGGCCCGCCCGCGATCAACGCCATCGGGTTCAGGCGGAACGACAGCAGCACCGCTTTCTTGAGCCACTGGTGGACGACCCATTGCCCCTCGACCTTTTCGGCGATCCGCGCTTCGCCGCTGTCCAGCGCGGCGATCGCCGAGTCCACCGCTTGTCGGGCCTCGCCTCGGGTGGAGGGCCCGATCGATTCGCGCTCGAGCCAGGCGGCGTCGATGGTGGCTTCGGTGGCGTCGCTCATGTCTCATTCCCCAGGATTGATTCGAGCCACTCGGCCACGTTGCCGATGCGGTAATCGATAAAGCTGTCGTCAGCGCCATGGCTGCCGCGCTCGGAGCCATTGTCGACCCACACCGTGGTCATGCCCAGCGCCTTGGCCGGCTTGAGGTTCTGCGCCATGTCGTCGACCAGCAGTGCGTGGGCCGGATCGATGCCGAACCGCGCGCACAGCAGTTCATAGCCGTGCGGGTCCGGCTTGGGGCGCAATTCGCTGGCGTGAATGTCGTGCAGATCGTCGAAGTGCTCGCCCACCCCGATCGCCTCGAGCACCCGCCGGGCATAAGGCGCGTCGCCGTTGGTGAAGACGATCCGCCGCCCGGGCAGCCGCGCCAGCGCCGCCGCCAGCGCAGCGTCGGTGGTGACCCGGTCGAGCGGGATGGCGTGGACGTCGTCGAGGAAGTGGTGGGGGTCGACATCATGCGATTTCATCAGCCCCGCGAGCGTGGTACCATGCTCGTGAAAGTGCGCCTTCTGGACGCGCCTGGCCTCGCTTGAATCGCAGTCCAGCAGCCGCTCGATATAGGCGCCCATGCGCTCGTCGATCAGTTCGAACAGACCGGTCGAGGCCGGGTACAGGCAGTTGTCGAGATCGAAGATCCAGTCGCGGATGTGGGCGAGGGCGTGGCCAGGGCCAAGGGCTGGACCAAGGGCAGGAGCAGGTTCAATGCGCGGATTCATGTTCACAATGGCGCTACAAGATGTTGACCCTTCAGCAAATTGAAAGGTTTTGGAAAGCATAAGTGAATCCGGGGAACCTGTTGATTTTCAGCGGCTTGGGCGGAGATGGGCAATGAATAGACGGCACCTGGCGACGACCGCATGCGCGGTTGTGCTGGCTTTTGGGCTGTCCGGTTGCGGCGGCGGCGGCGGCGGACCCGCGCCGATGCCCGCTCCGCTCGTCCCGACTCCAACCCCCACTCCGACCCCAACCCCGACGCCGACTCCGACCCCCACGCCGACTCCGACGCCCCCTCCAAGTATCGATTACAACACGGCCGAATATCGGGCGTCGGCCTATGCCGTCGCTGCCAACGCGATCACCGCCTATCAGAACGGCGCGACCGGCGCGGGCGTGAAGATCGGCATCGTCGATAGCGGCATCAACCCCAATTTGGCCGAATTCGCCGGCCGGATCGATCCCGCCAGCCGGGACGTCGCCGGCAACCGCGGTGTCAGCGACGAGGGCGGCCACGGAACGGCGGTCAGCGCCGTCGCCGCGGCTGCGCGCAACGATTCCAATACGATGGGTGTCGCCTTCGACGCGACCATAATCAGCTTGCGCGCCGATGATCCGGGAAGTTGCGCCGACACCTCGGTCAATGGCGGGTGCAGTTTCTACGATTCCGCAATTTCCGCGGGAGTCGATGCGGCGCGGCTCGCCGGTGCCAAGGTCATCAACATGTCGCTCGGCGGCAGCGCGCCCGGCAACATCTTGATGGCGGCGATCGGCCGCGCCGTGAACGCCGGAATCGTGATCGTGATTTCGGCCGGCAACGACGGCGAAAAGCCCGAAGGCATCAATCCCGACCCGTTCGCCCTCATTCCGGCGCAAAACTTTGGCGCCAACGTCATCATCGCCGGCTCGGTCGGCGTTGACACCGGCACCTCGATCGACATCAACCAGCTTTCGACCTTCTCGAACAAGGCCGGGACGGGTGCGAATAACTATCTGGCGGCGCGCGGCCTCAAAGATCGAGCCCCGGACAATACCGGTGCGCAATTCTACTGGTCGGGCACCAGCTTCTCCGCCCCGACCATCAGCGGCGCCGTGGCGCTGATGGCCCAGGCGTTCCCCAACCTTACCGGGGCGCAGATCGTCGACATATTGTTCCGGTCGGCCGACGACCTCGGGGCCGCGGGCACCGACCCGATATTCGGGCGCGGCCGACTGAACATCGCCAGCGCGTTCCAGCCAATTGGCACCACCAACCTCGCCGGCACCCAGACCGCGGTCAGCCCCACCGCGAACGGCGACATGCCGGCCGCTGCCGGGGACGGCGGCGCCGATGGCGATCCGAACACGCCGATGGGCGCGATCATTCTCGACGGCTATTCGCGCGCCTTCGCGATCGACCTAGCCAAGACCCTGCACACCGCGGAGCAGTCAAAGCCGCTTGAGCGGGCGCTGCAAGGCGGAATCCGCGTCGCCAGGTCGGCGGCGGGCCCGATCAGCATCGCGATGACCGTTAGCGAGCGGCACGACCTGCCACAGGGATATGCGCTTGAGCGCCTCGGCATCGGCCCCGATGATGCGCGCAAGTCGCGCCTGATCGCCGGCTCGGCGATCGCCCGGGTTGATCGCAAGACAGCGGTCGCATTGGGCTTCTCCGAAGGCGCGAAAGCATTGGAGCGGCGCCTGTCCGGCGCGGCCGCGGGGGCGTTCCTGATCGCCAAGGACATTTCCGGCGATCCCGGCTTTTCGGCCCGGCGCGACGGCAGCCTCGCGCTGCGCCGCGACCTTGGCCCCATTGGGCTGACGCTTTCCGGCGAGAGCGGCAGCGTATGGCAGGAGATCAGGACCAGCGCGACCGGCTCACCCTATCGCTGGACCAGCCTCGCGCTCGACCGCAGTTTCGGCAGCACCTGGCTGTCGGCCGGCATCAGCAATCTCAGCGAGAAGCAGAGCTTGCTCGGCGGCCGCATGGGCAATGCGCTCGGCGGCGGCGGGGCCAATACCGTGTTCCTCGACCTCGAAGCGCGGCGCGAATTGGGCAGCGGGTGGAGCGCGAGCCTGTCGGGCCGGCGCGGCTGGACCAGTTTCGCCGGCGGGCAGTTCCAGACCGGCGCTTATGGCTTCGACGTGACCAAAATTGGCTTGCTCGGCGCCGGCGACCGCCTTGGTTTCCGGCTGTCGCAACCGCTTAGGATCGAGCGCGGCGGCTTTGGCCTGATGCTGCCGACCGCCTACGATTACAGCACGCAGACCGCGACCTACAGCCTGGTCAACCACTCGCTCTCGCCGTCCGGCCGCGAGGTCGATGCCGAACTCAGTTACGGCTCGAGCGTGCTCGGCGACAGCGGCTGGATCGGCGGCAATCTGTTCATGCGCCGCCAGCCCGGCCACTTCGCGACCGCCGACAACGACTACGGCGCCGCAATCCGCTTCACGCTCGGCTTTTAATCCTCCCCGGAACGGGGAGGGGGACCAGCGTAGCTGGTGGAGGGGGGCGGTGTCAGGCGCCGAACCCCCTCCGTCAGCCTGCGGCTGCCACCTCCCCGTCCCGGGGAGGATTTACACGTCGCGCCGTCGGAGCCGCGGCGTCAGCATGCCGGCGGTGTGCCGGTAATCCTCATAATCCTTGCCGAACAGGCCGACGAGGTCGCGCTCCTCGTAGCGGATGGCGATCAGCATGTAGCTCGACATCCCGGCGGCAAGCAGCAAATGGCCCCAGGTCATCACCGGCGTCGACCAGAAAGCGAGGAAGAAGCCGCTGTAGAGCGGGTGGCGGACCCATTTGTAGAACAGGGGTTGGCGCATCTGCGGCTTGGCGGCGGTCCGCTCCGTAACGTGGAACCACGCCTGCTGCAGCCCGAACAGCTCGAAATGATTGAGCAAAAAGGTGCTCAGCAGCACGATTCCCCAGCCCGCCGCGAAGCCGATCCACAGCGGCATTTCGAATGCGGTCCCGGTTGCGTCCCACAGCGTCCCCTGGATCGGCCGCCAGAATGTGAACAGGACGATCAATGTCAGGCTCGCCACCAGCACATAGACGCTGCGCTCGGCCTGGGCCGGTACAGTCCGCGTCCACGCCTGCTTGAACCCCTGCCGCGCCATGACGCTGTGCTGGAGGCCGAACAAGGCGATCAGGAAGAGGTCGACGACCACCGCCACCGCTACCGGCGAGGCCGGCCCATGATCGACCGTTGTCCCGGCGAATGGGAAATTGCCGACGAAACAGATCAGGTAAAGGAAGGTGGCGAAAAACACCGCATAGGCAAGGATTGCAAACAAAAGCGTCGCTGCTCGTGACATTCCAATTTCCCCCTTTTCAGCTGCAGGATTATCGTTTGCGGGCGCCCCGATATTCAACCATCGTCATCGGCGCCTCACAACCGTTCACCGTCCGGTACACCGCCATATAGCCGATCGCCGGCGGCAGTTCGTTCAGTTTCTTCGGCGTGATCCGGTCGCCGCGATAGAGCGAGCCCGTGCCGGCATAATAGCTGGTGGTGCGCGGGCAGTTGGCGGCCTCCGGCGCTTTTGGCGCTTTGGCTGGCTGAGCCGCGGCGGGCGCGGCGATGGCGCACAATATTGCCAATGACAGCAGGCGCATCGATCGGACTCCCTCGCTCGCTCCAATAACAGCTTCGGACCGCTTTGTTCAAATGGTGAAGCTCTCGCCGCAGCCGCATGCGCCCTTGGCGTTGGGGTTCTCAAATACAAACCCCGCGGCGAAATCGTCCTCGACCCAGTCCATGGTCGATCCGACCAGGTACAGCACCGATCCGCCATCGACGTAAAAAGCGCCGCCGGGCGTTACGATCTTCTCGTCGAACGCCACTTCCTCGGTCACATAATCGACCGAATACGCCAGCCCCGAGCAGCCGCGGCGGGGAGTCGACAGCTTGACCCCGATCGCGCCGTCGGGCGCGCGGGCCATCAGCTCGGCGATGCGCGCTTCGGCGGCGGGCGTCAGCACGATCGCCGCTGGGCGCGCGCGGACCTTGCTCTGCTGGTTCATAACATTCCCAATTCTAATCGCGCTTCGTCGCTCATTCGCGACGGGTCCCACGGCGGGTCCCACACCAGTTTGACCTCGGCGTCGCGGATGCCTGGCACCGACAGCACGCGCAGCTCGACTTCGTTGGGCAGCGATTCGGCCACCGGGCAGTGCGGGGTGGTCAGCGTCATCGTCACCACCGCGTCGCCGTCCTCGTCGATCGCGACGTCATAGATCAGCCCGAGCTCGTAAATATCTACTGGAATTTCAGGATCATAGATCGATTTCAGAGCTTCGACTACCGAGGCCTGCAAATCGCTGCCCTTGCCATTCTCCGGCACCTCTTCTTTCTCGCCGCTGAGGAACCCCGCGAGATAATCCCGCTTCCTTTCGAACTCGGGCGTGACTCGAGCGCGCGGTGGAGTCGCCACGGCGGCGACTTCCTCGGTCTCGATCTTGCGTTCCTTGTTCACGTCATTCGCTCTCTGGCCGAAAAATCCGTTTCACCTGATGCAGTCCGCCGACCAGCGCCGCGATGTCTGACGAATCGCTGTGCGCGGCGAAACTGGCGCGCGCCGTTGCATCGACCCCGAGCACGGCCATCAGCGGCTGCGCGCAATGGTGCCCGGCGCGTACCGCAACGCCCGCATCGTCCAATATGGTGGCGACGTCGTGCGCATGCACCCCGTTGACGTTGAAGCTGACGATCCCGGCGCTGTCTTCGGGGCCGTAGAGCGTGACGCCGGGGATGGCGGACAGTGCGGCGCGGCACTCGGCGACCAGCGCGGTTTCATGAGCGTGGATCGCCCCGAGCGACAATTGCTTGACCCAGTTGACCGCCGCGTGCAGCCCGATCGCGCCGACGATGTGCGGCGTCCCCGCCTCGAACCGCTGCGGCGGCGGAGCGTAGGTGGTGCGCTCAAAAGTGACAGCCTCGATCATTGCGCCGCCGCCTTGCCATGGCGGCATTGCATCGAGCAGCTCGGCGCGGCCCCACAGGCAACCGATCCCGGTCGGCCCGTAAAGCTTGTGGCCCGAAAAAGCGTAAAAGTCGCAGCCGATTTGGGCGACATCGACCGCAATGCGCGGCACCGCCTGGCACCCGTCGAGCAGCAGCAGCGCGCCCTTCGAATGCGCAATCTCGGCCGCGCGATTCGCATCGAGGATCGAACCGAGCGCGTTCGACACATGCGCGAACGCAACCACGCGATGTTGCTCGCTGACCAGACTCTCCGCCGCGTCGAGATCGATCTGCCCGTCCGTCGTCAACGGCACGACGTCGACCTCGTAACCGGCCAGCTGCCACGGCACGATATTGCTGTGATGCTCGAGCGCTGACAGAAGCACGCGGTTGCGGCGCGCTTTCGGTAGCACCCTCGCGACCAGGTTGATCGCCTCGGTCGCGCCGCGGGTGAACACCAGTTCCTCGGCCTTGCCGCCGATCAATTGTGCAGTCGCCGCCCGCGCCGCTTCGTACGCCGCCGTCATGTCCGACGACCGCTGGTAAAT
>NZ_JANMCO010000172.1:0-3153 GCF_031361285.1 Sphingomonas sp. | reverse complement strand
TCAAGCTGCCACAGACGCAAGACCTTCCGCGCCTTCGATCGCTTCTGCCGTTCAGTCCGATTTAGGCGCCAGCGGCGGGTTTTTGTGATCAGAGCCACATGAACCGTGGATTTAGGGCCACACTCGGCCGCACACCGGCCGTCGTCCGCGCCGAGCAAAACCTCCTCGCCGCACCTACGCCTTAGAGAATCAAAGGATTTCCGGGCGGCATCGGCACAGATTTGAAGGTATTCGGCCTCCCTTTCCTAAGAGACTGTTCTTCGGCATATTGTGACAGTCACGCGATACGCTTGGGGGAGCTTTTGATATGCGCACGACATCGATTCTGCTGATCGGCACTGCGGCGATCGCTATTTCCACACCGTCTTTCGCTCAATCGACGCAGGAGGACGTCGCCCAGGCGGCCAACCAGCCGCCGGACACGAACGCCAATGACGAGATCATCGTCACCGCGACCAAGCGCGCGTCGCGCGTCCAGGACGTGCCGTTCTCGAGTAACGCGCAGACGCAGGAAGACATCCAGCGCGCCAACGCTTCGACCATCGAGGAAATCAGCCGCAACGTCGCCGGTCTCGCCGTGCAGAATCTTGGTCCAGGCCAGAGCCAGGTGTCGATCCGCGGCGTCTCGGCCGGCCAGATCGTCCGCGACCAGCCGGGCGTCAAGGAACAGGTCGGCATCTACCTCGACGAAACCGTCATTTCCTTGTCGCTGTTCACGCCCGACATCGACCTGTTCGACTTGAACCGCGTCGAGACGTTGCGCGGACCGCAGGGCACGCTGTTCGGCTCCGGCTCGGTCGGCGGCACGCTGCGCTACATCACCAACCAGCCCAAGCTCGGCAGAACCGAAGGCCTGGTCGAAGCCAACGTCAACATCGTCGACGAAGGCGACATCGGCTACCATCTGAAAGGCGCGATCAACGTTCCGCTCGGCCCCACTATGGCGATCCGCGCGGTCGGCTACGGCACGCGCTACGCAGGCTTCATCGACGCGGTCGGGCCGGCGGGCGGCAAGAACATCAACGACGGGTCGCGGATCGGCGGTCGCGTCGCGCTGCTGTTCGAGCCGACGCCCGACATCAAGATCACGCCGCGAGTGCTATACCAGCAGATCCGCACCGACGGCTTCAACCGCGAGGAATTCTACAACTTTTACGACAACCAGTTCACGTCCGGTGCCGCGGGCTCCGATCTCGGCGAGCGCCGGCAATATCTGAAGCTGCGCGAGGAGTTCAAAGACGATACGCTGATCGGCGACCTCACCGGCAGCTTCGGTTTCGGCGGCGTCGAGCTGACTTCGATCACCAGCTACATCAACCGCAACATCCTGGTCAGCCGCGACGCTTCGGCGCTGACCGGATCGGTCGGCGTCACTCCGCTAGGGGGTGCCGTCAACCCGCAAATTTCCAATCTGCCGTCCAATCTTCGAGACACTACCAAGCTCAAGCAATGGACCCAGGAAATGCGGCTCGCCTCCACTGGATCGGGTCCGCTGCAATGGGTGTTCGGCGCCTTTTACACCCATGTGAACCGCAAATATGAGCAACGGCTGCCGACGCCCGGATACGACGCATTCATCGACGCTGGGTTGGGAGCCGGCTTGTCAGCGGCCGTAGCCAACGGCTTCCCACTCAATTCGCCCTACAACGCCGACCTTCCGTACATCATCAAGCAGAGCGCGCTGTTCGGTGAAGCGAGCTATGATCTTGGTCAATTCAAGCTGACCGGGGGCGGCCGCTATTACAGCTTCAGCGAAACGCGGACGTTCAAATCCGGTGGTCTGTTCGCCACCGGAGTGACGGAAAACGACAAGACCAAGTCGCACGGATTTTCGCCTCGCGCGATCCTCACCTACGAGCCGACCCGCAACCTCAGCGTCAATCTCCAGGCAGCCAAGGGCTTCCGTGTTGGCGGGGTCAACGATCCCCTCAACGCGCCTTTGTGCACCGGTGGTGCGACCGGGATCGACTTCCTGACCTACGGCAACTTTCCCCGCTACACCGATGAGACGCTGTGGAACTATGAAGCCGGCTTCAAGACGCAGCATCGCGGGCTGACCTTTAACGCCGCGGCCTTCTACACCAAGATCAAGGACTTGCAGGTGACGGCCGACGCCGGAAACTGCTCGTCGCGCGTCGTGTTCAATGTTCCCAAGGCGCATACCGAGGGCGTCGAAGCCGAACTCAGCCTGAGCCCGGCGCCGGGACTTGAACTGTCCTTCGCGGGAAGCATCATCAGCTCCAGGTTCGACTCCAATCGCTTCACCGTTCCGCCAGCCGGGTCGGGCCTGGCGCCGGCGATCGTCGCCGGCATTCGCAAGGGCAACCGCTTGCCGAGCGTGCCCAAGTACCAGGCGGCGGCGACTGCAACTTACGAAACCCGGTTCAACGCCAGCAGCGACTGGTACGTGAGCGGCAGTTTGCAGCATGTCGGCAACCGCTACACCCAGCCAATCGACCAGGAGCCCGGAGCGGGTATCTTCAACTTCATTTTCTTTGATCCGGTCACGGGGGCTTTCGGTGTCAGACCGGGACAGAATTTCGGTTCGCTGAGGCTCCCGGCCTACCACCTCATCAACCTGTCGACGGGGATCAAGTGGGACAGCGGGCTTGAGGTCGTCGCTTATGTCAACAATCTGTTCGACGAGGATCCCAAGCTGTCGCTCGACCGCGAGCGCAGCGGTAACGCGCGGCTCGGCTACAATGTCGGCACGCCACGGACGATCGGCCTGACGATCCGCCAGAGCTTCGGTGGCCGGGCAGCGCCTCCTCCGCCACCGCCGCCGCCACCGCCGCCTCCGGCGACCCAATCGTGCGCGGATGGCTCGGTGATCCTGGCGACGGATGCCTGTCCGCTGCCGCCGCCACCTCCGCCGCCACCACCGCCACCGCCGCCGTCCGGAGAGCGCGGCTGATTGGCTAAGGCGATCAAGCAGGGAAGCGGCAATCCTTCAGGGGCGCCGCTTTCATCTCTCACGCGCCGCTCGCTCCTTACGGCTTCGGCCATCGGGGCGGGCGGCGTTGCTTTATCGCCCGCAATCCTCAAAGCGGCGCGGATGGGATCCAAGAGTCATGTCGCCGTCATCGGCGCCGGCGTGTTCGGCGCCTGGACCGCGCACCATTTGCTCCGCGCCGGCCACCGCGTCACCTTGGT
>NZ_JANMCO010000169.1:0-4295 GCF_031361285.1 Sphingomonas sp. | reverse complement strand
GCCAGTGGCGCCGTCGCCGGTTTCTGAACCTTCTGCGGACTGTTCCAGCGTGGCCATGCTCACCCTTGTTGACGCTTTGTGGCCTTGCTTCCGGACCGGCTGCAGGCACGCCGCCTCCAGTGGGCCCGGAAGCGATTGGCCGGCTGATAGCGGGGGGTTTCCGCGATGTGAAGGGGCGGAATTTCGCCCCTCCAATGCGCTCCCCTGTTCCGGTGCGACCGGGACCGCTAGGATTGCACAATGACCGATCTCGACGCGCTCAACCAGGATTTCCATCACTATGATCAGGTGCGAAAGACGCACACCTATCGCTTGTCCGAGCACGACAGCGACCAATTCGACGACGATTACCGGATTGCCACGCTCGATCTCCAGCCGTTTCTTCTCGGCAATGCACGGGACAAGGCGCGCTTTGCCGAGTCATTCGGCTCGGCGCTTCAGGAGATCGGTTTTGCCGTCCTGGTCGGGCACGGCGTCGATCCGGTGATTTACGACGATATCCACGACCGCGTCGTTGAACTTTTTACATCGACTTCCCTGGCCGACAAGATGCGCTTCCGCGCGCAGCGCCATGGCTCGGTCAACCAGGGCTATTTCCCGATTGAGCAAACCAGCGACATCCACCCCGACCTGGTCGAGGGCTGGGTCTGGTGCCGGCGCGCGTTCGACGTTGCGCAGCAGCGGGACGCGCCATTCCGGGCCGAGGATTACTGGCCGAGAGTCGACGATGAGCGGCACTTTCGCCGCCTCGTCCTCAACCATGAAGCCTTGTTCAAGCCGATCGCCCAGGCGATGCTTCAGGGCCTGGGGTGCGAACCCCATCTCCTCGACCGAGCGCTGGACGGCACCAATTTCGGCCTGCGCCTCAATTATTACCCGCCGGTCACCGAGGATCAGGACCGGTCCGGAGCCGGACGGTTGCTTGGCCACGAGGACGTCGACCTGTTCACCATCCTGCCGGCGCCACGCACCGACGGGCTTCAGGTCTGGAACCACCGCAGCGGAAAGTGGGTGCGCCTGGAGGCACCGCCGGGTTCGATCATCATCAACACTGGCGACTATATGCAGCGCATTTCCAACGATCGGCTGCCCTCGACGACGCACCGCGTCGGCAAGCCTCGCGACGGCTCGCACCGGGCGAGCGCGCGGGTGTCTTTCCCGACCAATGTCTATCTGCGCGAGGACGAAATCCTCGATGTGCTGCCCGGCCTTGGGCCGCCGCACTATGAGCCAATCAAGGCGATCGCCTTCCACACCCGCAGCACCAGCAAGTTTTACGGCGACGGTTATGCGGTCGAGTCGACCTGAGCGGCACCGACACTGCGGTTAGTGGATTGGAACAGGGGCCTCGGCCTGACGGTGCTCTTTGCGGCCCGTGATCGCCGCCCTCAGCATCACCGCGGCGGCGTAGAGCACAACGACAATGACCAACCAGCGCAGCAGCTCCAGTGGCATGGTCTTGACGATATAAGCCGCCACGAACACCGCAGGAATCCCGCCCACAGCCAGCCCGCCGACGATCCTCAGATCGATGTCGCCGATCTGGATGTGGCGGATGCTCGCCCCGGCCCCGGTCAGCGCAGCGCCCGCCGCCATGATCGGGAAGCTCAACCTCGGGTCCATGCCCATCAAGCTCAGCATGACCAGCGTCGGGGCGTCATTGCCGACCCCGAAGTTCAGCAGGATGCCAAAGCCGAAATTGGCGGCGATGGCGATGATCATCAGCATCGGCGGCAGGCCGCTCGCGGTGCCGCCGCCGGGAAACCAGTGAAGATTGGTCATGGCATAGGCGGCGGCGGCAAGCAGCAAAGCGATGGCGACGATCAACTGGATCAGCCAGACGCGCGATCGCGCCACCAGCGGCGCGCCCAACAGCCCGCCCATCAGCAAGGCGATGACGCAGCCGACCAGCAGGACGGGATCGACCATGACCCCGAGCGCGACCAGGAAGATGATCGATTCGGCCATCGACGGCGGGGTCAGCCCGACCAGCATCGTCGGCGGGATCAGGCGGTCGGGGACCAGGCGGCGGAACTTGAGCCAGGCGGTAGTCGGCGCGAACGAGCCGATGCCGAGCGTGTCGAAGAAACTGACCAGGGCGCCGACCGCGGCGGCTTCGAGGTTCGGGATCGCGCGCTTGGCGATCGCCGAACTCACCAGGATGAATCCGAAGACCAGTATGGCCAGCGCCAATGGCACCAATAACGCAATCAACATGGCAATCCCCTCATAGCCATTGGCTCTGATCGGCGGACGCTAGAGGAATGCCGACCCTGCCGCTACATAAGCCGCCCATGGACCCCCTCGACGATCAGCAACAGGCGGCGCGCGACTGGTTTGAGGCGTTGCGCACCCGGATTTGCGCCGCGTTCGAGGCGATCGAGCGCGAGGCCGGCAGCGACGCCGCCTTCACTTTCACTCCGTGGGACCGCGCCGACCCCGACGGCTCCCCCGGAGGCGGCGGCGTACGCGGCCAGATGAATGGCGCCGTGTTCGAGAAGGTCGGGGTCAACGTCTCAACCGTCGGCGGCCGCTTCTCACCCGAGTTCGCGGCCAGCATCGCCGGCGCGGACGTGGACCCGAGCTTTTTCGCCACCGGCCTCAGCCTGGTCGCCCACATGGCCAACCCGCACGTCCCCGCGGTCCACATGAACACCCGTTTCATCACCACCACCAAACGCTGGTTCGGCGGCGGCGCCGACCTCAACCCGGCGATCCCCAATGACGAGGACACGGCCGCGTTCCACGCCCGGCTGCGCGCCGCCTGCGCCGCCCACGACCCGACCTTTTATCCGCGCTTCTCGAAGTGGGCGGAGGAGTATTTCTACCTTCCCCATCGCGGCGTGTCGCGCGGTGTTGGCGGCATCTTCTACGACCATCTCGAGGGCCATTTCGACGCCCATTTCGCCTTCACCCGCGACATCGGCGAGGCGTTTCTCGACATTTTTCCCAAGATCGTCCGTGCCCGCATGGCGACGCCATTCACCGAGGAAGACAGGCAACGGCTGCTCGAGTTTCGCGGCCGCTACGTCGAGTTCAACCTGCTCTACGACCGCGGCACTTTGTTCGGCCTCAAGACCGGCGGCAACATCGACGCGATCCTGATGAGCCTGCCGCCGCTGGCGAGATGGACTTAGCTCCGCCCCAGCTTTTGCTGGGGAGGGGGACCATGCAGCGAAGACTGCATGGTGGAGGGGTTCTGAGCCCAAATCACAAGAACCCCTCCACCAGCTGCGCTGGTCCCCCTCCCCGCCAAATGGCAGGGAGGAGCTGATGGCTTACAAACCAATTCCCGACGGCGAGCTGGCAGCGGTCGTTACTTTTCTCGAAATGCATTCTCCTCCGGTTGAATTGCCTCCGCCCTCCCCGCTCTCGCTCTGGAAACAGGAGCAAATGGGCGTGGGAGATTACCGAAGCCTGTTCCGGCAGGTTGGGTCACGCTGGCTATGGTTCTCGCGCTTGGTCATGGTCGACTCCGCGCTCGCCGCCATCATCCATGATCCACAGGTCGAACTGTTCGCCATCGTGAGCGACGACAAGGGTGAAGTCGGCATGCTCGAACTCGATTTCCGCGCGGCTGGCGAATGCGAGATCGCCTTTGTTGGGCTGGTCCCGGAAATGGCAGGCCAAGGCCACGGCCGCTGGCTCCTTGCCCAGGCGCTCCATCTGGCGTGGCGCGATGGGATTAGCCGCGTCCACGTCCACACCTGCTCGCTCGATCATCCGGCGGCGCTCTCGGCTTACCGCCGCGCCGGCTTTACCGCCTACCGCCGAGCGATCGAGCGCTTCCCCGATCCGCGTCCGCTCGGCATCCTGCACGCCGACTGCGCGCCTCAGGTGCCGCTGTTGGGAACCTTTACCGCCGCGCCTTCGCCGCCCAGCTGAACATAGATCCGCGCCAGCATCACCATCAGGATCACCGACACCGCGGCGCTGACGAGCTGGATGAGCAAAGCGACCAGCAACGCGCCGACAGTCAGCGGCTCGACCCCGCCGAAGACCAGTTGAGCAAGAATCCCGCCGATCGCCGACACGGCGGCAATCGCCACCACGGCGCCGATCAACACCATCACGAAGAAGCCGAACAGCCGCAGCCAATGGCCCCGCGTCAGCTGCCAGATGCGGCGCAGGATCTCCACTGGGCCAACCGCTTCGGCGCTCGCGACCGGCGAGGTCATCAGCATGCGGACCGCGAACCATAGCGCGACGCCGCACAGCAGGATCAGTACCACCGAGGCCATCGGCGATGCGCTCGCCGCCGGCCCAGCGACCTTGCCGGCGAGCAGCACCGCCGC
>NZ_JANMCO010000137.1:0-2245 GCF_031361285.1 Sphingomonas sp. | reverse complement strand
GGGCCCGATCAGCCGCGACTTGGAGCCGCACAAGGCGCGCTTGACCTTGACCATGTCGAGGACCGGAATGCCTTCGGTAATGGTGACGATCAGCGGCACCTCGGCCTCGATCGCCTCGAGGATCGAATCCGCGGCGAACGGCGGCGGCACATAGACCACCGAAGCGGTCGCGCCGGTCGCCTCGACCGCTTGCTCGACCGTGTCGAACACCGGCAGTCCGATATGGGTCGAGCCGCCCTTCCCCGGTGTGACCCCGCCGACCATCTGCGTCCCGTAAGCGAGCGCCTGCTCAGTGTGGAACGTCCCGGTCTCCCCGGTCATTCCCTGGGTGATGACCTTGGTATTGCGGTCGACGAGAATGCTCATGCGAGGCTGCCATCAATCGCCTTGCAGGCCACCAGCAGCTCTTTCACCGCGTCGACGCTGACCTGGAAATTGGCTTTGGCGGTGTCGTCGAGCTGGATCTCGACGATCCGCTCCACCCCGCCTTCGCCGATCACCACCGGGACGCCGACGTAAAGATCGTCGACGCCGTACTGGCCGGTGAGATGCGCCGCTGCCGGAAGCACGCGCTTCTTGTCCTTCAAAAAGCTCTCGGCCATCGCGATCGCGGCGGTTGCCGGCGCATAATAAGCGCTGCCGGTCTTGAGCAGCGCGACGATCTCGCCGCCGCCGCCGCGGGTGCGCTTGACGATGGCGTCGATCTTGTCCTGCGTCGACCAGCCCATCTTGATCAGATCGGGGATCGGGATGCCGGCGACGGTCGAATATTCGACGATCGGCACCATCGTGTCGCCGTGGCCGCCGAGCACGAAGGCGGTGACGTCCTCGACGCTGACCTTGAACTCCTCGGCGAGGAAATGGCGAAACCGCGCGGAATCGAGCACGCCGGCCATGCCGACCACGCGCTTGTGCGGCAGGCCTGAGAACTCCCTCAGTGCCCACACCATCGCGTCCAATGGGTTGGTGATGCAGATTACGAAACTGTCCGGGGCGTGCTTTTTGATGCCCACGCCGACCGCCTTCATCACCTTCAGATTGATGCCGAGCAGATCGTCGCGGCTCATCCCCGGCTTGCGCGCGATGCCGGCGGTGACGATGCACACGTCGGCCCCGGCGATGTCGGCGTAATCAGAACTGCCCTTCAGCGTCGCGTCGAAATCGTCGACCGGCCCGGCTTGCGAGATATCGAGCGCTTTGCCTTCCGGAATCCCCTCGGCGATATCGAACAGGACGATGTCGCCCAGTTCGCGCATCGCCGCGAGGTGGGCGAGGGTGCCGCCGATCATCCCGGCGCCGATCAGCGCGATCTTCCTGCGAGGCATGAGCCGGTTGCTTTCCTTTGCTGTTCCTGGCGCGCCGAGGACCGGCGCTAGCGAATTGGCGGCGCTCTAGACCGGCGGCGAGAGTCGGGCAACCGCCCGCGCAGCTCGGCTGCGCTGCCTTCGGTCAACCAGCGCGGGCTAGCCGGCGGTCCCCTCGAACAGGCTCAAGATGTTGCCGTCGGGATCCTTGAACCACGCGGTCTTCATGCCTTGCGCAACATAGAGGTCGCCCTGCTTCTCCAGGCCCGGCATGTCGTACTGCTCGAAGAAGATGCCCTTTTCCTTCAACTCGCTCACTTCGGATTCAATATCGTCGACGTCGAAGGTCAAAGCGGTCGCCTGGTTGGTCCCAGCGAATTCGGAGCGGTAGACGCTGATCGCGGTGTCACCGCTCTTCACGGACAGCACTTCGCCGCCCATTTCGTCCTTGGTTTCCAAGCCAAGCGTCCCTTCGTAGAATTTTCGCGCGCGATCGATATCCTTGACCGCAATCATCGGCGTCGCGTTCGCCTTGCCAAGCATCTTCAGTCTCCTGGTTGGGGCCAATTGAGAACGGCTCGCCGCCGGGCTTCGTTCCGCGCTCCATTGGCCGTCTGACACCTTTCGCCAGGATGAACGGACAGGGAACGCGGCACTCGTGCAATCGTTTGAACCCCATGTCCAGATAGGCGTGCGAAACGCCCTTCCGTTCATCTTTTGAAAGGAACGAACATGAACAAGCTGATCCTTTTCGCCGGTGCTTCGCTGCTGCTCGGCGCTGCTCCCGCGATGGCCGACCACGGCAAGAGCAAGGGCAAAGGTTACCAGGCCAAGCATAGTCAGACGGTTTCCAAGGCGCACGCAAAGTATGCCAAGCGCGGCAACATGATCCACCGGGGCCTTGCCGACGCCAATTGGTGGGGCAACCGCAATTGCCCGCC
>NZ_JANMCO010000093.1:0-3491 GCF_031361285.1 Sphingomonas sp. | reverse complement strand
TCCGGTCAATTGCGCCAGATAGGCCGGCCCGCCGACCTCCTTGATCCCTTCGTCGGCCTCGAACAGCGGCCGCAGGGTAACCGGGTTGGCGATCATGTTGCGGTCGGTGAGCCGCAGGATCGACTCATAGATGCGGCCGTGGAGCGGCTCGAAGAAATGGTGTGGCTGGAGGCGCGTCTGGATGTCCTCGACCAGCCGGTTGTCGATCATCAGCGCGCCCAGCAGCGCCGCCTCCGCTTCGACGTTCTGGGGGAGGGCGGGTGCTCCGGCAGTCGTTGCCGGATCTGCGATTCGAAGAATTTCTGCCATGGCCGCACTCTACGCCAAGCGACTCCGGCACTCTAGCGCGAAGTCTACTGGCTGCCTGTGGGAAGCCTGTGAATTACTTTCGTCATTCCCGCGAAAGCGGGAACCCAGCCCGATCAAACCATCCACAGAAAAGAAATGGGTTCTTTCTGGCTCATTGAAGGGCGGCGGCGCGCCCGTTACGCACCCACCATGACCATCCAATCCGACCGCTGGATTCGCGAACAGGCGCAGAAGCACGCGATGATCGAGCCATTCGTCGAGGCGCAGCGGGCCGACGGCTGCATCAGCTACGGCCTGTCGTCCTACGGCTATGACGCGCGGGTCGCCGACGATTTTAAGATCTTCACCAATGTCGATTCGGCGATCGTCGACCCCAAGAACTTCGACTCCAACAGCTTCGTCGACCGCAAGACCAATGTCTGCATCATACCGCCCAACAGTTTCGCGCTGGCCCGCACGGTCGAATATTTCCGGGTGCCGCGCGACGTGCTCGTCATCTGCCTCGGCAAGTCGACCTATGCGCGGTGTGGGATCATCGTCAACGTCACCCCGCTCGAGCCCGGCTGGGAAGGCCATGTGACACTGGAATTCTCCAACACCACGCCGCTCCCGGCCAAGGTCTACGCCAATGAAGGCGCCTGCCAGTTCCTGTTCCTCAAGGGCGAGGAGCCGTGCGAGGTCAGCTACGCCGACCGCGCCGGCAAATATATGGGCCAGCGCGGCGTAACCCTGCCCAAGCTGTGACCCTCGACCCCCTTTGTCGTTGCGAGGCGCGCAGCGCCGCGGCAATCCAGTCCGAACAAAGAAACTGGATTGCCGCGCTGCGCTCGCAATGACGGTAAGTCTCGAAGACGCCCGGGCGCTCGACGCCGCCGACCCCCTTCGCTCCGCCCGGGACCGCTTCGTGCTGCCTGACGGCGTCTATCTCGACGGCAATTCTCTCGGCCCATTGCCGACCGCGACCATCGATCGCCTGCGTGAAGTCGCCGAACAACAATGGGGCGGCGACCTCATTACCAGTTGGAACAGGCACGGCTGGATCGACGCCCCGGCACGGATCGCGGCCAAGCTCGCGCCCCTGCTCGGTGCCAAGCCCGAAGAGTTGCTAATCGCCGACTCGACCACGGTCTGCCTATTCAAGCTGCTCGCGGCCGCCGTCCGGGCGCGCCCCGGCCGCACGACGATCCTCACCGAAGACCGCAACTTCCCGACCGACCTCTACGTCGCGCAGGGCCTGGTCGAGATGCTTCCCCACGTCGAACTCAAAAGCGTTGCGGCGGGCGAGATCGCCGGCGCCGTCGATGACCAGACCGCCGTCGTCATGCTAACCCACGTCGATTATCGCAGCGGCGCGCGGCACGACATGGCCGCGGTCAATGCCGCCGCCCACGCCCAGGGCGCGCTCGCACTGTGGGACTTGTCGCACAGCGCCGGCGCGGTCGCGCTCGACCTCAACCGCGACGGCTGCGACCTCGCCGTCGGCTGCGGCTATAAATATTTGAATGGTGGCCCGGGCGCTCCCGCTTTCCTGTTTGTCGCCAAGCTCTTACAAGACGAATTGCGCTCGCCGATCCAGGGCTGGATGGGCCACGCCGAACCGTTCGCGTTTGAATCGGACTACCGCCCGGCACTCGGCATTGCTGCCTTCCTCACCGGCACGCCCTCGATCCTCGCGCTCACCGCGCTCGAGGCCGGGCTCGACACCTTTGCCGGGCTGTCGATGGCCGATGTCGAAGCCAAGGGGCAGGCACTCCTCGACCTGTTCATCGGCGAAGTCGAAGCGCGCTGCGGTCCGGAGGTGACGCTCGCCAGCCCGCGCGATCCCACGCAACGCGGCAGCCAAATCAGCTTCACCCACCGCCACGGTTATGCGGTGATGCAGGCACTGATCGAGCGCGGCGTGACCGGCGATTTCCGTGCGCCCGACCTGATCCGCTTCGGCTTCGCGCCGCTCTACAACCGCTTCGAGGATGCCTGGCGCGCCGCCGACACCCTCGCCGACATCCTCGCCACCCGGGCATGGGATGAACCGCGCTTCCACGCCCGCGCGAAAGTGACCTGAGCTACTTTGGCGCGAGCAGCCGCCGCGATTCGTGGATCAAATGCACCCAGTCGGCGAACGCGTTCGACAGGCTCATCACGAGGTCCTTCAACGGCCCGTCCTTGAGCTTGCCGCCGGCATCGAAGCTGTCGTCGTTGACGTGGCCGAGATAGGCCTCGGGGTGCTGCATCACCGGCATGTTGAGGAACACCGCGGCCTGACGCAATTGGTGGTTGGCGCCGAACCCGCCGATACTGCCCGGCGAAGCGCTGACGATCGCCGCCGGCTTCTGGTTCCAGACGCTTTTGCCGTAGGGCCGTGAACCGACGTCGACCGCGTTCTTGAGCACGCCGGGTACTCCGCGATTATATTCGGGTGTCACGAACAGTACGCCGTCGGCGGCCGCGATCTCCTTGCGGAACCGCTCAAATTGCTCGGGCGGACTGGCGTCGGAATCCTGGTTGTAAAGCGGCAGGTCGTTGATTCCGACGATGTCGCAGTTCAATCGCTCGTGGGCCATCGCGCACAGCGACAGCGCGACCTTGCGGTTGATGCTTCCCTCGCGCAGGCTGCCGACGACGATCGCGATCTCATAGCGGTCCATGATGCTTCTCCTTACCTGCGCTTGCCCTGGTGCCGAATATTCGCCGGGCGCCCGCGGCGCGGACCTGGCCGCGCACGGTCCGAATGGCTCCGCGATCCGCCGCCATACGATCCCTCGGGCAGTTCGAACCTGAGCGATCCCGACACCGGATTGGCCTCGGCCAGCCGCAACGTCAGTTTCTGCCCGACCCGGTAGGTCTCGCCGCTATGCTCGCCGACCAGTTGGCGGGCCTTCTCGTCGTAACGGAAATATTCCTGGCCGAGCGTCTGTGCCAGCACCAACCCATCGCCGCCTAGGTCGGTGACGGTGGCGAAGAAGCCAAACGGCTGCACGCCGGTGATGCGGCATTCGACCAGCTGCCCGACGCGGTCGGACAGGAACGCGGCGACATAGCGATCCACGGTATCGCGTTCGGCTTCCATAGCGCGCCGCTCGAGCATGGATATGGCCTCGCCAATCGCCACGAATTTCTCGTCCTCGCCTTGTGGCAAGCCGCCCTCTCCCAACCGGTAGGCACTGACCAGGGCACGGTGGACC
>NZ_JANMCO010000084.1:0-2996 GCF_031361285.1 Sphingomonas sp. | reverse complement strand
GTTCTACGGCGACGACTACGCCGTCGAGTCCAATTAACCGATCATATCATGGACGAACGACGTGCTGATGATGGCGCCGCAGGAAATTGCAGGCTAGCGTCCGATTTCCACCCATTTCGGACACTGCTGATCTTCGGCGACGACGTGAACGCGCACGCCATTGTTCAACCTTGCGATTGTTGATGGATGGGCGCAACTATCTACGCGGAATGTAATAAACCTCGCCGACCTGCTGCCACGGAGCGCCCATGATCGAGCGGTCCTGGTTCAAATGCAGTCGGCCGTCCCGTTGCAAGATGATCGCGGTGGTCAAGCGTGCCGGCTTGCCGTCTATTTTGCGTTCATCGGTGAAGACCAGCCCGGTGTTGCCGGCCGCATAGCCGTATTGAACATGATTGCCACCGTCGTTGCTATAGCTTTGATAGGTGTAGCGCTGATCGTCCCTGGAATAGCCAACGATCGCTTCAACCCGCAGCCCGCTGATGCTGTTGGTCAGGCTGCACACCACAAAGGAGCGGCGATCGTACCAGATGCAATGATCGCGGTAGGTCTTTTCTTGGCCTGCGCGGGTCCAGTCGCCGATCAGCAATGCGAGATGGGCTTCTACTTCCGGCGGGTGGGCCCCAGACGTGGGCGCCGCCACGAGCCACAGCAATGTGGCGATCATTGCCGCACGGTGCGAATTGCCGACGCCGCCGCGGGATTGCGCTGACCATTGTGCGGATCGTGAATCGACATCAACGACTCTTGCAAATCCTCGCCGCCGCTAGACATTACGCCCAGAACTTCGGCCTCGTCGCAACCTTCGGCTGCAAGATAGGCGTGGCCCATGCTCGAATCGATGTAGATCGACTGCCCCACTTCGAGTACCACCGGATCATAGAATTCGGTGTTCACTACGATCGTCCCGCGCAGGACATAGACAAACTCCTCGCCGGGATGGTGGACTAGCTCGCCGAACTCTTTGGAAGTTCTGGCGCGGATCTTGGTGATCACCGGGATCATCCGCTTGCGGCGCAGCTCGGTGCACAAAAAATAATAATCATAGTTGGGCGTTTCGACGTGGAGCGCCCGATCGACGTAACCGAGGCTACGTCGAGCGGTTACGGTCGGTGTCGCATCCTGGCCCGCTTCGGCAAACAGTTCCGAGATCGGGATGCCGAGCCGCTGACTGACCTGATAGAGCTTGTCGTAAGTCAGAGTCAGCCGATCGTGCTCGACCTTGGACAGGGTCGACAAGGGTATCCCGCTGTTTTCACTCATTTGTTTCAGGGTCCACCCATGACGGCTACGCAGCTTGCGCAGCAGAATTCCGAGCGTGGGGGCGGACGAAGCCATCAGTTTCCTAACAGTTGACGAATTCTCTGATCAGGATAACAGTCATCCCGATCAGAGTTTGGGGCGAGTCTATTGCCTGCGTCAATGACAGGCAATCCCGAAAGCAGACAGGGAGCGGGCAAATGAAAAATTGGCGGGCAATCGGAATAGCGCTGATGGCGATAGTCGGCGGCGCAGCAATTGCGCAGGATAGCGCTCAACTTGGCGCGCCACCATCGTTAGCGAAGCTTGCACCGGCAGCCCCGAGCACCGAACCGCCGTCCACGACTGCGGTCAGCGGAGAGCCGGCGCAACACCTGCTCACGAAGGTCGATGTCGATGCGTGGCTCGACGGCTACATGCCCTACGCGCTGCACAGCAGCGACATCCCCGGCGCGGTGGTCGTGGTCGTCAAGGACGGCCAGTTCGTCACAGCCCGCGGCTTTGGTTATTCCGACGTCGACAAACGCGCGCCGGTCGACCCGGACAAGACCCTGTTCCGGCCCGGATCGGTGTCCAAGCTGGTCACCTGGACCGCGGTGATGCAACAGGTCGAGCAGGGCAAGCTCGACCTCGACAAGGACGTCAGCACCTACTTCGACTTCAAGATTCCGCCGTTCGACGGTCAGCCCGTCACGCTGCGCCAGATCATGACCCACACTGGCGGATTCCAGGAAACGTCGAAGGAGATCATCTTCTACGACGCCAAGAAACTCTCCAGGCTCGGCGATTATTTGAAGGCGAACGTGCCGCCGCGGATTTACGCTCCCGGCACCACGCCGGCCTATTCGAACTGGGCGACCGCGTTGGCCGCTTATTTGGTCGAACGCACCTCGGGGCAAAGCTTCGACGATTATCTCGACCAGCATGTCTTCGGCCCGATCGGCATGCGCAATTCGACCTTCCGCCAACCGCTTCCGGCGCAGCTGAAAGGGCAGATGTCGACCGGCTATCAAACCCCTGGCGGCAAACCCAAAGGCTTCGAACTGATCGGCCCCGCGCCGGCCGGATCGATGTCAGCGAGCGGCGCCGACATGGGCCTCTTCATGATCGCCCATCTCGCCAATGGCCGCGGCCTGCTCCAGCCCGCGACCGCGGCGATGATGCACAACAGCCCGCTCGACAAGATCAATCCGCGCACGCTGTTTCCCGGGCTCAACCGGATGGAGCTGGGGTTCTTCGAAACCAATGCCAATGGCCGCGAAGTGATCGGCCACCTTGGCGACACGTCGGCGTTCCACACCTCGCTGCACTTGTTCATCAAGGACAATGTCGGCTTCTACGTGTCGTTCAACAGTCCGGGCAAAGGCGGCGCGGTGCAGCCGCTGCGCGAAGCGATGTTCGAGCATTTCGCCGACCGCTACTTCCCCGCGCCGCCGGCCAAGGCGACGAGCGTTCCCGCCAAACTGGCGCGCAAGCATTCGGAAATGATGGCCGGCCTGTGGCAGAACAGCCGGCGCGAGGATCATGGCTTTGTCTCGTTGCTCAACCTGATTGGTCAGACCAAGATCTCGGTCGGGCCCAAGGGCGAGCTGGTCGTCGCCGCGCTTACTGGGGCCAATGGCCGCCCGCGCGAGTGGGTCGAGGTCGCGCCCTTCATGTGGCAGGACAAGGATAGCCACCAGCGGCTCGCGGCACAGGTCGTCGACGGCAAGGTCATGCGCTGGAGCTTCGACGAA
>NZ_JANMCO010000083.1:0-2783 GCF_031361285.1 Sphingomonas sp. | reverse complement strand
GCCCGCCTCGGCCAGCCGATCGACGATCCGGCACAAAGTGATGGCTTCCATGTCGAGTTGGTCGGCGAGCTCGATTTGCCGCAGGCCCGGCGTCCGGTTGAGGCGCGCCAGAACGCGCCACTGCGCGCGCGTAATTCCGTGTGACCCCGCCCGCCGGTCAAAGGCGCGGCGGAGCGCGGTGGCGGTCTCGCCAATTTCCCAGAGCATCGCGTCCATTACGTCACATATAATAAGCCTGCTTATTAAATCAACGCCTAACCCAGCAACCCGTTCCGATTTGGACACAAGCCCGCTAAAGCTCCGCCATGGCCGACGATCACAAGCGCCCCCACCCGCGGACTGGAAACCGGCCGGAAACCAAAATCATCACCGCCGGCCGGCGCCACGAATGGCTGCGCGGCATGGTCAACGTGCCGGTATCGCGCACCTCGACCGTGCTGTTCGAGGACGTCGCTTCGCTCATCGATTCCTACCCGCCGCGCGATGGACATTTAAGCTACGGCCGCAACGGCACCCCGACCCAGTGGGGACTGGCGCAAGCCCTGACCGAGCTCGAGCCGGGCGCGGCCGGGACCGTATTGTTCGCATCGGGCGCGACCGCGGTGGCGTTCGCTTTGATGAGTGTGCTCGAGCCGGGAGACGAGCTGCTGGTGGCCGACAGCGTCTACGAGCCGACGCGCACATTCTGCGACAAGGTGCTCAAACGCTTCGGCATCACGACCCGATATTACGACCCCCTCGCCAGCGCCGGCGAGGTCGAGGCGATGCTCTCGGCGACCACCCGCGCGATTTTCATGGAGAGCCCAGGATCGCTGACCTTCGAGGTCCAGGACGTGCCCGGCATCTGCGCCATGGCGCGGGCCCGCGGCATCGCCACTTTGCTCGACAATACTTGGGCGACGCCATTGTTCTTCACGGCGCTGGCCCACGGCGTCGACTTGTCGATCCTCGCTTGCACCAAATATGTTTCCGGCCACGCCGACGTCATGCTCGGCTCGGTCACTGCGACCGAAGCCTATTGGGACAGGCTGTCGAAGAACGCTTTGCTGTTCGGCCAATATGTCAGCCCCGATGACGCCTATCTCGCCGCCCGCGGCCTGAGGACGATGGGCGTGCGTCTGCGCCGGCACGAGGATAGTGCGATCAAGATCGCCCGCTGGCTGCAGGATCAGCCGCAGGTCGCAAACGTGATCCACCCGGCGTTCGCGGACTGCCCCGGCCACCAATATTGGAAGCGCGATTTCACCGGCTCATCGGGCCTGTTCTCAATCGTCCTCAGGCAAGCCGATGACGCCGCCGCCAACCGCTTTGTCGAGAGCCTCGAGCTATTCGGCATCGGCTACAGCTGGGGCGGTTTCGAAAGCCTCGCTTTGCCGGTCCATCCCGACCACGGTCGCACCATGCGCCGCGAAAAGCCGTCAGGAGCGATGGTCCGCCTGCACATCGGCCTCGAGGATCCCGACGACCTCACCGCCGACCTCGAGCAAGGGCTGATGCTCATCAGTTAAGCGCTAACTCCATTGCCACCGGTTTCGATACGACACTGACCGATGCCGGGATCGGCTGGCGCGGCGCCGCGACGAATACGCTGGGGCGCAACCAGGCGCTGACATTCCGGGTCAGCGCCGGCTCTCCCTCAATGATCAGTTCGTCGGCGCTTACGGCGTCGCGATAGGTCCGGTCGCCCATCCACACGTCGTGCATGGTGCGAACCGTGGTCGTAAAATAAACATCGACATCGCGGGGCGGCGCATTGATGCAGATTTGCACCTGCTTGTCGCGGATCAGCAGCCACCAGTTGCGCTGCTCGCTAAGGTCGGTGAACCGAAAGCGGATCACCGTCTCGCCACCCGGCAGCCGCTCGGGATCAACGCTGCGTTCCAGGTAAAACATCAGGAAATCCACGTCGAAGTCGTCGTCGGTCAGCAAATGCCGCGCCCAGGTCAGGCCCCATTCCCCAAGCGCGACGACAACTGGCATCAAGGCTTCGCATGCCGCGGTCGGGGCATATACAAAACCGCGCTGGCCGGTAATCCGGCGACGCGCGACGAGGCCCTGATCTTCCAGCGATTTCAATCGGCTGGTGAGGAGGGCGGGCGAGATGTCGCCGAGCCCACGTTGCAGCTCATTGAAGCGCCGGCCGCCCAGCAGCAATTCGCGCAGGATGAGGATGGTCCAGCGCTCGCCGAGAATTTCGGTCGCTTTGGCGACGGGGCAAAATTGGCTGTATTTCATGAGCTGACTCCTGGTGCGACGAGCCCAAATGAGCCTCTGTTCGGGCCAACTCAACTACAAAATCTGTAGTTGATTGCTTCGATCGCTGAACTGGCCCGCGCCATGGATCGCGCTGCATTGGCACCCTTCGCTCACCGGATCGTCCGGTCGACGCAAGCAAGGGAATTCACAATGCCATTGGCAACAATCGAAGTCATCAAGGACGTTTTCACGTCTGCTGAGAAGCACGAGCTGATCGAAAAAGTCACCGAAGCCATGATCGCGGTCGAAGGCGAAGCGCTGCGCCCGGTCACCTGGGTCCGGCTGGTGGAAATCGACCAGGGCAATTGGGCGGTTGGCGGCCAGCGCCTCACTGCCGCGGCGGTTCACGCCATGGCCGGAAAAGCCAAAGCCGCCTGACCCCCCGCTAGCTGCGTCAATTGAAGCATAAAATCGGACCGCAGGGCCGGCTCCCGGCTGTGCGTCCCAGCCTCACACCCAAAGGATTTCAATATGCGACAAACATTTCTCACAATGACGACACTCTCACTGCTCGCCGCAGCCAGCGC
>NZ_JANMCO010000064.1:0-84011 GCF_031361285.1 Sphingomonas sp. | reverse complement strand
CTTTTGCGCGGCGTCGCCCAAGTCGTTGGCGGCGACGATCGGCAGGCCGCTCTCGGCGAGGATCTGCTTGCCTTCCGCGACGTTGGTGCCCTCAAGACGGACCACCAGCGGGACCTTCAAATCGACCTCGCGGGCGGCGGCGACGATGCCGTCAGCGATGATATCGCACTTCATGATGCCGCCGAAGATGTTGACCAAAATGCCCTTCACCGCCGGGTCGGCGAGGATGATCTTGAACGCCGCGGTGACCTTTTCCTTGTTGGCGCCGCCGCCGACATCGAGAAAGTTGGCCGGGAAGGCGCCGTTCAATTTGATGATGTCCATGGTCGCCATGGCGAGGCCGGCGCCGTTGACCATGCAGCCGATGTCGCCGTCCAGCTTGATGTAGGCGAGGTCGTATTTCGAGGCCTCGATTTCCTGTGGATCCTCTTCGCTGAGGTCGCGCAGGGCTTCGAGGTCGGGGTGGCGGAACTCGGCATTATTGTCGAACGACACCTTGGCGTCGAGGACCAGCAATTGGCCGTCGTCGGTGACTGCCAGCGGATTGATCTCGATCTGGCTGGCGTCGGTGCCGACGAACGCGTCGGTGAGCTTGGCCAGCACGGTCTGCGCCTGCTTGGCGAGATCGCCCTTGAGGCCCAGCGTCGCCGCCACCGTGCGGCCGTGATGCGGCATCAGGCCGGTGGCGGGGTCGATGGTCAGCGTCTCGATCTTCTCCGGCGTGTCGTGGGCGACCGCTTCGATATCCATGCCGCCCTCGGTCGAAGTGACGATGGCGATCCGCCCGCTGCTCCGGTCGACCAGTAGAGCTAGGTAGAATTCCTTAGCGATATCAACGCCATCGGTGATGTACAGCCGCTGCACCTGCTTGCCCGCCGGGCCGGTCTGGATGGTCACCAGCGTCTTGCCCAGCATCTCCTGGGCATGTTCGCCGACCTCTTCGATCGAGCGGGCCAATCGCACCCCACCCTTGGCGTCGGGGCCGAGTTCCTTGAACTTGCCCTTGCCGCGCCCGCCGGCGTGGATCTGCGCTTTCACCACCCACAGCGGTCCGGGCAGCTTCTGCGCCGCCGCCACCGCTTCCTCGACACTCATCGCGGGATAGCCCGCCGGCACCGGCACGCCGAATTCCGCCAGCAGCTCTTTGGCCTGATATTCGTGGATGTTCATGACCCGGGGCCTTAATCAGAACGAAGCTGCGATGCAAAGTGAGCCCCGCCAGATCCGCAAGATCATCCATGTCGACATGGATGCGTTCTATGCCTCGGTCGAGCAGCGCGACGATCCCGCATTGCGGGGCAAGCCGGTGGCGGTTGGTGGCGGCCATCGCGGAGTCGTCACTGCTGCATCCTACGAGGCTCGCAAGTTCGGCGTCCGTTCGGCGATGCCATCGGTCACTGCCAAACGCCGCTGCCCGGAACTCATTTTCGTCAAGCCGCGCTTCGACGTCTATCGCGCGGTGTCAGGCCAAGTGCGCGAGATTTTTGCGGCATACACCGATTTGATCGAGCCGCTGAGCCTCGACGAAGCCTATCTCGACGTCACCGAGGATCGCCTGGATTTCGGCAGCGCCCGGGCCATCGCCGAGGACATTCGGCGGCGAATTGCCACGGAAACCGGCCTCACCGCCTCGGCTGGAGTCAGTTATTGCAAGTTCATCGCCAAGCTCGCGTCCGACCACAAGAAGCCCAACGGGCTGTGCGTGATCCCGCCCGAACGCGGGGCGGAATTCGTGGCGACGCTGCCGGTTTCGCGCTTTCATGGCGTCGGGCCCGTCACGGCGCGCAAGATGGAGCGGTTGGGCATCTTGACCGGCGCCGATCTCCAGAGCTGGAGCCTGCCGCAGCTCGAGGCGCATTTTGGCAGCAGCGGGAGTTGGTACTGGCGCATTTGCCGCGGCATCGACGAGCGCGAGGTCAGGTCCGGCCGGCCATACAAATCGGTCAGCGCCGAGCGCACATTCGACGAGGATTTGCGCGATCCGGACGCCTTGGCCGCCGAACTCGAGCGGATCGCCGGTTACGCCTGGGTGCGGGTCGACCGGGCGGAGGTCTCCGGGCGGACAGTGACGCTCAAGATCAAGTTTGCGGATTTCGAGCAGGTCACCCGGTCGAAAAGCTTTGGCGCGCCGGTTCCCGATCTCACGGCATTCACCGCAGCGGGGCAAGCGCTGCTCGCCGGGCTCTTTCCGTTAGGAAAGGGGATTCGCCTGCTCGGTCTCGGGCTGCACAATTTGATCGAGCCCGAGCTTGAGCCCCCGGCCCAGCTTGGGCTGGCGATTTAGGAGAACTTGTGTTATAAAACTGTCACGATGGCCGCCACGATTCCGCGGCGGCCGCGACTAGCAGGAACGTTACAAGGCGCAAGAGCCACGACCGTCGGGTCGTTTTGGGGAACGATGCGGATGTGTCGGCTCGTCGCGCCATAACCGAAAGAGGATTGCAATGGCTGCCAAGGCACTCAATTTCGATGTTGGCGATTATGTCGTTTACCCCAAGCACGGCGTCGGCCGCGTGGTCGAGCTCCAGAGCACGGAGATCGCCGGCACCCGCCTCGATCTTTATGTCCTGCGCTTCGAGAAAGAGCGCATGACGCTGCGCGTTCCGGTCAACAAGGCGGAGACGGTCGGCATGCGCAAGCTGTCGTCCGACAAGACCATGAAGGACGCGCTCGAAACGCTGAAGGGCAAGCCCAAGGTCAAGCGCACAATGTGGTCGCGCCGCGCCCAGGAATATGAAGCGAAAATCAACTCCGGCGACTTAACGTCGATCGCCGAAGTGACCCGCGACCTGTTCCGTGCTGACGACCAGCCCGAGCAGAGCTATTCGGAGCGGCAGATCTTTGAAGCCGCTTCCTCGCGCCTGGCCCGCGAATTGGGCGCTATGGAGCAAACCGACGAGAAGGCGGCGCTGAAGAAGATCCTCGAGATCCTCAATGAGGCGGCGGTAATTCACAACAAATCCAAGGAACTTGCCGCCTAATATCGGCGGCGACTTCGGCCTCAATGAAGGGCGTGCCTCCCAGCGAGGCGCGCCCTTCTTTTTTGCGCTTGCCGAAGTCATTTATCTTGGTGTATTGCTGCATTAATACAGCATATGGGAGGTTTTCATGCGCAAGCTAATCGTCGTTGGAATGGTCGCGGCCGCAGCCGCCTCTGCAAGCTGCGCCCGAGATCATCATGAATCGGGGGGACCAACGGTTGAGCGCAATTTCCAGGTCGGCGGTTTCGAGCAGATCGAGGTTGCAGGGAGCTATGACGTCGACGTCCACACCGGCGCGGCGCCGAGCGTCCACGCGATGGGTCCCGAAAAGGATCTTGAGCGGCTGGTGATCGAAGTCAAAGGCGACCGGTTGTTGATCCATCCGCGCGAGCAGCGCGGCATGTTCCACATCGGCTGGAGAAGCCATGGCAAGACCCGGATCAGCGTCACCGTCCCGCAACTGCGCGGTGCCGATGTCGCTGGCTCCGGCCATATTCGCATCGACAATGTGCGGGGCGACAGCTTCGCCGGCAACATCGCCGGGTCGGGCGGTCTCGCGCTCGACAATGTCGACGTGCAGTCGCTCGATTTCAGCGTCGCCGGTTCGGGCACCGCACAGGGCAAGAAAGGCCGAGCACAAAAGGTTTCATTGAGCATCGCCGGGTCGGGCGACATCGATACCAAGGGTGTCATCAGTGAAGTCACTTCGGTGTCGATTGCGGGTTCGGGCAATGTCGCCGCCCATGCGTCGGGCAGAGCGTCGGCCAGCTTGATCGGTTCAGGCGATATCGAAATGATCGGCGGCGCCAAATGCAGCATTACCAAACACGGCTCGGGCGACGTCCGCTGCAGCTAATTATCCCGCATCTAAGGGTTATGTTAACCATGCGGGGATGAAGGTGCGCGCCATGCGCATCATCATCCCCATTATCGCCTTGCTGGCCTGTGTTCCGACCCCCAGCGACGCCGCCAATCGCAACTTTGGAGTCAGCGGCTTCGACCGCATTCGTATCGACGGTCCGTACAAGGTTCGCCTGGCCAATGGCGTGGCGCCGTACGCGATTGCCAACGGTTCGGCGGCCGCGCTCGATGCCGTGGCGATGGACGTGCAGGGCCGTACTTTGGTCGTCCGCAGCAATCGCTCCTCGTGGGGCGGCTATCCCGGAGAAGCCACCGGACCGGTCGAGATCAGCATCGGGACCCACGAACTCAATACCGCTTGGGTCAACGGCTCGGGCAGCCTGGCCATCGATCGGTTGCGCGGCCTGTCATTCGACCTCGCCGTGCAGGGCGCTGGCTCGGCGAGCGTCGGCCAGGCAAACGTCGACCAGCTCAAGATATCGATTGCTGGTACCGGCAGCGTCATTATTGCCGGCATCGCCCCGAAACTGACCGCGCTCGTCCGCGGCATTTCAACCCTCGATGCCTCGGGCCTGGCGGCCAAGGACGCCACGATTGGCGCCCAGGGGCCGGCAACGGTCAAGGTCCATGTCACCGAAACGGCCAAGGTCGATGCGCAAGGCGCAGCCGTGGTCGATCTCGCTGGCCGGCCCGCGTGCACGGTGAAGGCGATTGGCTCCGCGACCGTCAGCGGTTGCCGCTAGGCAAACCTACTGAATCGAAACGCGCGTTTCGACGCCCGACAAGAAATTCCACAGCGCCCCGGCCAGCTCATCGCCGGCGGCGATGGCTTCGGCACGCTCGGCTTGCGGCAGGCGGTCGAGCAGGTCGCGACACACATCGCTATGCTCGACATCAGCGCTCTCATGCACTCGGAAGAAACGCAGCGTCGGTTCGTCCGTGATTCCATAGCGCTCGATCAGGCCTTCGATCTTGGCGGTGGCCACGCCCGGGAACTGGCTTTCATAGGCATAGAGTGCGCCGAGACCCGAAGCGTACGACCGGCGCGACAGCCGGCGGAACGTCTCGATCAGCGCTTCGGTTTCGGCGTTGAGTTCCTGGCCGCGGACCGCATCCTCATTTTCGCCGAGACCGCACGCAAACATCATCCACAGGCTCGCATGGTCCTGTTTGCCCGCTTCAATGCCTTCTTCCTCGGCGAGGTTCTCAGCCAGCATTCGGCGGCCGTCTCGGTCAGGGCAGGCGCTGTGCACGGCGCTGACCGCACGTGGGAACGCTTCGACATGATGGAAATATTGGCGGGCGTAATCGCGCAGCGTGTCGAGCGACAGCCGTCCTTCGGTCCACGCCTGGTAAAAGGGATGGCGGAGCATCGCCCGCGCCGCCACCTTGGCGTCGATCGCCGTCGAAACAGTGGAGTGATTGGTCATGCTAGCCTCCCCGAAATAATGTTGAGACGTCGCGATAACTCGCGTCCAGCCCCGCTGCAAGTCAGAGCAACGCCAGCGTCGCGAGCTTGCCGTAAAGCCGCGGCGGAAGGTCCGCGATGCCGGACGAATCGCCCGTGGCGGACGGCGCGTTGTCGTCCTCAAGATAACGCCAACCCTGGTGGGCTCGCCTGGGACTGGGTGGGATCAGGATGAGGTCGCCCGAACAGACGATGTCGATCCGCCCGTCGTTGCGATCATCCAATCGCAGGATTTGCTGGCAGGCGACCAGGCGATGCTTGATGATCCAGTAGATCGAACCGCCGATCAGCTCGTCCGACCGTTTCGGACGCATCCGCGTGGCGATGCGGACTTCGCCGTCGCGAGTTCGCGCCGCGACGCGCTTTTCGAGCGCTTCGATGGTTCGGCAACCAAAAGCGACCTTGGTCAGATGGAGATTTGGCACACTGCCAGATGGCCGTTTCCCGGCTTGGAATCAATGATCTAGCGACCAAGTCCAGCAAGTGCCGCGAGGCCGAGGAAGCTCAAAAAGCCCATCACATCGGTGGCCATCGTAACGAACACCGCCGACGATACCGCGGGATCCACCCGCGCCCGGTCGAGGGTAACCGGCACCAGGATCCCGGCCAGGCCAGCAACGAGGTTGTTGATCACCATCGCTGCCCCGATCACCAGGCCGAGCATCGGATAATTGAACAACAGCGCCGTGCCGGTCCCGATCAGAATGGCAAGCGCGAACCCGTTGGCCAGCGCAATCCTGAATTCGCGCCCAATCATGCGCAAGGTATTGGAGCTGGTGAGCTGGTTGGTGGCAAGGGCGCGGACGACGACCGCGAGGGTCTGAGTGCCGGCGTTGCCGCCCATCCCCGAGACGATCGGCATCAGCACCGCGAGCAATGCGTAGCGGCCGATCTCGCCCCGGAAAAGGCCGACCACACTCGCCGCGACCATGGCCGTTCCGAGATTAATGATCAGCCACGTGAGCCTGGTGCGCACGGTCATTCCGATCGGCTCGTTGATGTCGCCGTCGCCCGCGCCGGAGAGCAACAGGACATCCTCGCCGGCTTCTTCCTGGATGATATGGACGATGTCATCGACCGTGATCATGCCCACCAGCCGTCCCTCGCCGTCGACGACCGCGGCCGAGACCAATGCGTATTTCTGAAAGCGTAGCGCGACATCTTCCTGGTCCATGTCGACCGGAATCAGCGTCTGGTCCTCCATCATGATCGTCCGGACTGGCTTCGTGCGCGGCGACCTCAGGATGGTCGACAGCTTGCAGGTGCCAATCGGGTGATGGTTCGGGCTGACGACGAACACTTCCCAGAAATCGTCGGTCAATTCGTCGGATGATCGCAGGTAGTCGATGACTTCGCCGACTCGCCAATGTTCTGGGACCGCGATCAGGTCGCGCTGCATCAGCCGCCCGGCGGATTCCTCCGGGTAAGTGAGCGCTTCCTCGATGGCCGCGCGGTCGTCGGGCTCCATCGCCTGAAGGACCGCACGCTGCTCCTCGTCGTCGAGATCCTCGAGGATGGCGACCGCGTCATCGGTCTCCATCTGCCCGGCGAGATCGGCGACCTGTTCGGGCGCCAGCGCGTCAATCAGCGCCTCGCGGACGTGCTCGTTCATCTCCGCCAGCACGTCGGCGTCGACGATTCCGGCGAGCGCCTTCACCAGTCCTTCGCGCTCGTCACGCGCGGCCAGTTCGATTAAATCGGCAACGTCGGCGGGGTGCAGCGGCTCGACCAGCTTGCGGGCGGTGGCGTCGTCGCCGGCGTCGACCGCGTCGAGGACCTGGTCGACGAATTCCGGCCGTAGCCGGTCTTCGGCATCCATCGCCTGCTGATCAGCACCAGCCCGGGGCGCATCGGCGGCGGCGATATTCTCGCTTTCGCTCATTCGCCTGACCCCCAAATGCGGCCGCGATCGACCCGTGGGCCTTCCTATTGCCGCGCTTGCTCTGGCGCAAGCACGGCGCCGCCCCTAAATGCGGCCCTACACCCTACCAATGGAGCATGAACCATGGCCGACGCCGAACGCCTGACCTTTACTCTTTCCAGCGGCGGCGATGTCGTCGTCAAATTGCGCCCCGACCTGGCGCCGGGCCATGTCGAGCGCATTGCATCGCTGGCGAAAACCGGCTTCTACGACGGCGTTCCGTTCCACCGCGTCATCCCCGGCTTCATGGCCCAGGGCGGCGATCCCACCGGCCGCGGCACCGGCGGTTCCGACCTGCCCAACCTCAAGGCCGAATTTTCGAGCGAGCCGCACGTTCGCGGCGTCGTCTCGATGGCTCGCACCAACGACCCCAACAGCGCCAACAGCCAGTTCTTCATCTGCCTCGACGACGCCATTTTCCTCGACAACCAATATACGGTCTGGGGCGAGGTCGAGAGCGGCATGGAGCATGTCGATGCGCTCCCCGTCGGCGAGCCGCCTCGCGAGCCCGGCAAGATCCTGAAGGCGACCGTGGCGTAAGCCTGTGAACGCGACACCCCGTCCCGCGACCCTGATCACCGGCGCGTCCGCCGGGCTCGGTGTCGAATTCGCGCGGCAATGCGCGAAGCGGGGCGAGGAGGTTATACTGGTCGCCCGACGCGGGGATCGGCTCGATGCGTTGGCCGCCGAAATCGGCAACGCCCATGTCATCGTCGCCGACCTGGCCAAACCCGAAGAAGCCACCCGCATCGTCGCCGAGGCGACCAGCCGCGGCCTGTGGGTGAACCGATTGATCAACAACGCCGGCTTCGGGCTCAAAGGGCGATTCGATGAGCTTTCGCTCGCCCGGCAGCTGGAGATGGTCGACCTCAACATTCGCGCCCTGACCAACCTGAGCTACGTCGTGATTAACGATATGGTTCTGAAAGGTGGCGGCGCGATCCTGAATGTCGCCAGCACCGCCGCCTTTCAGCCCGGACCCGGAATGGCCGTCTATTTCGCGACCAAGGCCTTCGTGCTCTCATTCACCGAGGCGCTGCACGAGGAATGGAACGGGCGCGGAATCCACGTATCCGCACTGTGTCCAGGCCCAACCAAGACCGAATTCGGCGCCGTCGCCGGCTTTGCCGAGAAAGGCGCGTTCGATCGCTTCGCAGCGGATTCGACAAGCGTCGTGCGCGCCGGCCTCGATGGTCTCGACAACAACCGGGCGGTGGTCATTCCAGGCCTGCTCAACAAGTTTGGCGCGGCCTCGACGCGCTTTGTGCCGCGCTCGCTGGTCCGCAAGATTGCCGGGGCAATCAAATATTGAGAAGCGACGGCCGAGCCCCGATTGAACTGAAAGTCGACGTCGCCGTTACGTCGGCGGTATGAAGCGCGGGACGTAAGGAGCATGCATGGCCGATACTGACACCCTGGACCGCCCTTCGACGCGGGTGCAAGTCGCCAACATGCCGCCGGCCGAAAGCGGTCGCGGCTTCGCCCGACTGCCGGAACGGCTGTTGCAAGAGCTCGGCCTGAAGGAAGGCGATGTAATCGAGATCGTCGGCAAGCGATCGACGCCGGCTCGAGCGCTGCGCCCGTACAACGAAGACGAACGCGTCGACATCGTCCGCCTCGATGGCCTGCAGCGCGCCAATGCCGGCGTCGGCGCTGGCGACTATGTCGAGATTCGCAAGGCCGAAACCAAGCCGGCGAAGCGGGTCGTGCTGGCGCCGGCCCAAGACAATCTGAGGCTTCACGGGTCGGCGGAAGCCCTGCGGCGCAGCTTTGCCGGGCGGCCGCTGACCGAGGGCGACATTGTCGCCACCCAAGGCCACCAGCGGGTCGACGCCGAAATGCCCGAGGAAGTACGCAAGATGCTGAGCGCGCCGGCGTTCGCGATGCAGGAAGTGCGGCTGGCGGTGGTGAGCACCGTGCCCAAGGGCATCGTCCACATCGACGCCAAGACCCAGATCGAGCTGCTCCCCGAATATACCAAGGTCGACGGCCAACGCCGCGCCGACGTCACCTATGACGACCTTGGCGGCATGAAGGACACCATCGACGCGCTGCGCGAAATGGTCGAATTGCCGTTGCGCCACCCGGAAATCTTCCAGCGCCTTGGCGTCGATCCGCCCAAGGGCGTGCTGCTGCACGGACCACCCGGAACCGGTAAGACCCGACTGGCGCGCGCCGTCGCCAACGAGAGCGAGGCGCGCTTCTTCCACATCGCCGGCCCGGAGATCATGGGATCGGCCTATGGCGAGAGCGAAAAACGCCTGCGGGAGCTTTTCGAACAAGCCGCCGAAGCGGCGCCGTCAATCATCTTCATCGACGAGATCGATTCGATTGCGCCCAAGCGCAGCCAGGTCACCGGCGAGGCCGAGAAACGGCTGGTGGCGCAGCTCCTGAGCCTGCTCGACGGGATCGAGCCCAGACAGAATCTGGTGGTCATCGCCGCGACCAACCGCCCCGAAGCGCTCGACGAGGCGCTGCGCCGCCCCGGCCGCCTTGACCGCGAAATCGTCGTCGGTGTCCCCGACGAAGCCGGCCGCCGTGAAATCCTCGGCATCCACACCCGCGGCATGCCGCTGGCGCAGGATGTCAATCTCGACGAGTTGGCGCGGCGGACGTACGGCTTCGTCGGCGCGGACCTTGCGGCGCTGACCCGCGAGGCGGCGCTGGAATCGGTGCGTCGGATCATGCCGCGTATCAACCTCAACGACGAGATCATCCCGACCGAAGTGCTCGACGCGCTGTCTGTCGAGCTGCGCGACTTCGAAAATGCCCTGAAACGCGTGCAACCCTCGGCCATGCGTGAAGTGATGGTCGAGGCGCCGACCATCCGCTGGGACGACGTTGGTGGCCTCGACGAGGCGCGCGACCGGCTGCGCGAAGGCGTCGAGCTGCCGTTAAAACACCCCGAGGCCTTCCGCCGGCTCGGCATCCGTCCGGCGCGCGGCTTCCTGCTTTATGGTCCGCCCGGCACTGGCAAAACCTTGCTGGCCAAGGCCACGGCGCGGGAAAGCGAGGCCAATTTCATCGCCACCAAATCGTCCGACCTGTTGTCCAAATGGTATGGCGAAAGCGAACAGCAAATAGCGCGGTTGTTCGCCCGCGCGCGGCAGGTCGCGCCGACGGTGATTTTCTTCGACGAGATCGACAGCCTGGTCCCCGCCCGCGGCGGCGGCTTCGGCGAGCCGCAAGTCACCGAGCGAGTGGTCAACACTATTTTGGCCGAGATGGACGGCCTCGAGGAGCTTCACAACGTGGTGGTGATCGGCGCGTCCAACCGCCCGAGTCTAATCGATCCCGCGCTGCTCAGGCCGGGCCGGTTCGACGAGCTGATTTACGTCGGACCGCCCGATGCCGGCGGGCGGCAACGGATCCTCGAGATTCACACGTCGGGGATGCCGTTGGCTAAGGACGTCAAACTGAACGATCTGGCGCAGCGCACCGAATTGTTCACTGGCGCCGACCTCGAGGATTTGGTGCGGCGCGCCGGGCTTACGGCCCTGCGCCGCGGAATCGATATTGGCAAAGTCACGATGGCCGATTTCGAAACGGCATTGGGCGAGACCCGCGCTTCGGTCACCCCCGAGATGCTCGAGGAATATGAGCAGATCCGCCAAACCCTGAAATCGGACGCAGTACGGCCATTGGGTGGCATCGGTTTCGTGCTGCCAGGGATGCTGCATCCACGGACTGACGAAAAAGCCAAACCTAAGTGATTTCCAGCCGGCGCCGGCCGGCCAGCACGAGCACGACAAGCAACATCGCCGAAGCTGCGAACGGCAGATGCGGATCGAGTGCGTAGAACGCCATGCCGATCGCTGGTGCGGCGACGAAGCTGATCCCGTTTGCCGAGGTGATGACTCCGGCCACTCCGCCTTGTTCCGCCAGCGGGACAGCCAGCGACGCGCCGGCGGTGAAGCCCGGCCGAGTCAGGCCGAAGCCAGTCGAGGCCAAAGCGAAGCCGATGGTAATGCCGTAGAGATCGTCGGCAAGCATGGTCCAGGATAGGCCAATTGCAGCAATCAGCGCCCCCCACAGGATCAACACCCGAGGTGGCGCGCGAAGTCGTGGGATCAGTCCCCACTGTGCCGCCAGCGTCGCCGACGCGCCGGCCATCATGACGATCGAGATCGGCCCTTCAGAGCCGTGCGGCGACAGATGAAGCCGGTCGATGATGAAAAAACCCAGGCACGTCAGCGTCGCTGCCTGGGCGTGGCCGGCGACCACCCCGGCGATGATCCACGGTTTGATCCGCGGGTCGTTCCATTTGAGGCGGGCGTGCCGCGGCGACGTTGCAACGACGACGCTGGCGCCGGTCGGCGTGGTAGCCAGCGACGGATAGCTCATCGCCGCGCCGCGCCCGACCTTGCGGCCAAGCTTGTCGTTGGGAAGCCACAGCAGAATGGCGACGAATACCAACAGGCCAATCGCGGAAAACGCGAACAGCGGCCCGGGCAGGCCGACGAACGGCAGCACGAATATCGGTGCCAGTGCCGGTCCGATGATGGTTCCCAGGCCGAACGATGACGACAAAGCTGACAGCGCCGCCACCCGCCCGCTACGGCGAGTCTTGGAAGCGAGATAGGCCTGGGTCGCGGATGGCGTCGCGCAACCGAGCGCGCCGTAGATGGCGCGAAAAATGGCGAATAGAATGAATGTCGTCGCCCCGGCGATCCCGCCGCGCAAACCTGCAATCAGTACCAGCCCGCACAGCAGCATCGACATAATGAAACCGGAAAGCCCCATCAGGGTCAGTGCCTTGCGGCCGTGGCGATCGCTCTTCTCCGCCCAGTAAGGCGCCAGTACGACCCACAGAATCGCCGACCAAGTGTAGGCGAGCGCGACCCAGAAATCGGCAATCCCGATCTCTCGCCCGATCGCCGGCATCACCGATTGCAGCGCGGTATTGCCGGCCGCCGCGACCAGCATGGCGGCATAAAGAAGCAGGAAATGCCGAGTGCTCAGCGCGGTCGCGGCAACATGGCGGATCGGTGTGGCGGTGGTCACTGCGTGCGCCTTAGAGTTTCGTCAGCCTTAGAGGAACCATCCCGCACCGGGCCACAGGCTCGTCGCGAAAAGCGCTCGTCTCGTAGCCAGGAGTGCGCACTGCTGTTACGGAGAGAGACCGTGATGCTTGCCAAGCGGCGGCGCATTTGCCAACGCTTTCGCCCTTGCTGGTCCCAGCCGGAGTTCAAATGCCAATTTCGACTGCCCGAACCCTTAAGGGTCCTCGCCGTTTCATCCGCCGCGCCGCGCACCGGGCGCAAAGTCCGCGGCTGCAATTCCTGCGGGGATTCCTCAAGCATCCGGTGATGGTCGGTTCGATCATTCCATCGAGCCGAATCGTCATCGAAAAAATGCTTGGGCCGGTGGACTGGGAAAATACAAAATTGTTCGTCGAATATGGTCCGGGGGTTGGCACCTTTACCCGCCCGATCCTCGACAAGCTCGCGCCCGACGCGACGCTGCTAACCATCGATACCAACCCCGAATTCACCAAATTCCTGAAGGGTTCGATCGACGATGAGCGGCTGGTTACGGTTACCGGTTCGGCCGCCGACGTCGCGAAGATTCTTGCCGATCGGGGCTTTGTCCAAGCCGATTATGTATTGTCGGGCCTGCCATTCTCGACGCTTCCGCCGGGCGTTGGCGACGCGATCGGCAAGGCCACCGCACAAGTGATCCGGCCGGGCGGCGCGTTCCTGGTCTATCAGTTCAGCCCAAAGGTGAAAGACTTCATCCAGCCGTGGTTCGACCGCATCGAGCGCGGCTTCGAGTGGGTCAATGTTCCCCCCGCGACGCTGTTCTGGGCGTGGAAGAATGAGGCCGCGGACTAAGCTCAGTCGGACGCCAGGCCAAAATTGAGCCGGCGCGTCACGCCGTAATCGAAGCTCGTCACTAGGAAGAACGAGAGCGCCCATTTAATCCGGTTGAGCAGCGTCGCGCGCTTCTTTTGCAGTTCGGCCGTGATCGGCAATGACTGGCGGCGCTCGCCTTCGAAGTAAGTGCGCATCATCTGGGCAAAGTGCACATCGTCGACGCGCAGCATCAGTTCCATGTTGAGGTACAGGCTGCGGATATCGACGTTTGACGAGCCGATGTGCACCACTTCGTCGAGCACTACGAGCTTGGTGTGCAGCTTGGCGGGCCGATATTCGTAGACCTCGACCCCGCGCTTGATCAACCGGCCATAGGTGAAACGCGCCGCCGCAATGGTGGCCGTGTTGTCGGACTTGGCAGCGGTAATAACGCGCGCTTGCCCGCGCCGTCCAACCCGCGCAATGCGCTTCAGAAATCCCCCGGTCGGAGCGAAGTAAGCGGCGATCATCGCAACGTCGCCGCTATGGGCCAGATCCCGGCAGGTCGACACTCCCCACGGGCTTAGCTTTCCGGTGGGCACGCCGAATTGCCATTGCAGACGCCCGCTGGTTTCGCTGAACGCGCGGGCGCGATGGCGCAGGATTCGCATCTTTGATTTATCCGACAGCGCCCAGGCGATCAGCATGTCGTAATAGGGCGCCAACCGGGCCGCCGCCGGACCTTCGACCAACAAGCCGACATCGCGCCACCCGCCTTGCTCCGCGGTACCGAAGTAATCGTCGGCGATGTTGAAGCCGCCAATCATTGCCCGACCATCCTTGCCGTCGCCGTCGGCCAGCGCCAGCTTCTGGTGATTACGCAGGAGATAACGCCGGCCATAATTGGGATTGAACCGGCAGAATTTTGCGCCGCGACGAGACAGGTCAGCAAAATAGTCGTCGGGCGTGCCGCTGCTGCCGAAGCCGTCGATCAGCAGTGAAACGTCAATGCCGCGGTCAACCGCCGACAGCAGCGCCTGCTTAACTCGTTCACCCGATGCATCGCCCATGAAGGTGTAATAGAGCAGCCGCAACGAATGCTTGGCGCCGTCGATCAGAGTAATCAGCGCTTCGAAGCGCTCGGGGCCTTCCGGCAGGAGGGTGAGGCGATTGCCATCGACCGACAAGCGGCGCGATTCGAGATCGGATTTTGGAGTCTTCGAAGGTTGTTTCCTGGCTGGCGTCGGCTTCCCCATTGCAACGATGTGGCGGCAGCGGCTGTGCATGGCAAGACAGGTGCGGGGTTCGGCTGTCCCCCGGACACCCTCGGCGCGTCACTTTCTTGACTAAGCCGGTCACCAACCCTATCTCGCCCTCTTCCTCTCAACCTGCAGATTTGCGGAGCGATTAATGGCGCGCGTTACAGTCGAAGATTGTGTCGACAAGATCCCGAACCGGTTCGACCTGGTGCTGATGGCCGCCCAGCGCGCCCGCCAGGTTTCCGGTGGCGCCGACCTGACCATCGATCGCGACCGCGACAAGAACCCGGTCGTGGCGCTGCGCGAGATCGCCGAGCAGACCGTCAAGCCGCGCGAGCTTGAGGAAGCGATCATCTCCAACCTGCAAAAGGTGCGGATCGACGAAGAGGATGAGACCGATGAGCTGGCGTCGCTGAGCGAATCGGCCGAGGCATTGCGGCTGACCGCAGCGGCCCCACCGCGCCCGACTCCGTCCGGCGGCGACTACGAATAATTCTTCTTTCCCGTTTGACGGACGGGGAATTAAGCGACTTGGTCCGCTTTTCCGCACGCCTCGCGTGGCTGCCAGGTCAATTCACTCAACTGGAGTTCGCGGCCATCGTCCGCCTGAACGCAAATTCTGCGTATCGGGCGATGATTGAGGCGATCCGCGAGGACAACCGGCGCCGGTCCCTGACCCCAATCCTCACCCCATTGGCGTAGTGCCAGCACCACTGGCAGGAGTGCATCGCCCTTGTCGGTGAGCGCATAGATCACTTTGCGCTTGTCGGTCGGATCGGGCGTTCGTTCGAGAATGCCGCCGGCGACGAGCTTGCCCAATCGGTCCGACAGGATGTTGCGAGCGATCCCCAGCCCTGCCTGAAACTCTTCGAAATGGTGCAGGCCATTGAGCGCGCCGCGCAGGATCAGAAACGCCCATTTCTCGCCGATCAGTTCGACCGCGCCGGGCAACGGACAATGCAGCGCCGCTTCGCGAAACGCGTCAATGTCCGACGTCACCTTGTCGTGGGCCACCAACTTCCCTCCATCCGACTCAAAGAAAAGCATAAAGGCGTCGCAAAAAATAGTTGCAAATAAAAACGTAGTTTGATAATCAGTTTTCGTTCGCAACGCAAACAGGAGAATCTGCGATGTTCCGTCCCCTTCTGGCCATCGCTGTCGTGGCGCTCGCCGCAACGCCTTCGGTCGCCGCAACCTATTCCGCCAAGCTGATTTCGCCGGCGGGCGAGCGCATTATCGCCCGGGACATCGTCTGGAATTGCGGCCCAGCAGCGTGCCAGGGCGCGACGGAAAACAGCCGCCCAGTGGTGCTGTGCCAGTCGCTCGCCAAGCGCGCTGGACGAATCGAAGCCTTTTTCGTCGATGGCCGGGCGTTTGGATCCGCCGACCTTGACCGGTGCAACACGGCGGCGCGCAAAGATCCCGCCCAAGCCCTCGCCAACGCCCGCTAGGATTGCCTTTGGGGGCCGCGGACTCACTGGCGCGGCCCCCTTCGCCCTTGCACATAAGTGGCGGCTCGCCCCATCTAGCGATTGTGCTGCGCCAATATGAACTGGTCGAGAAGGTTCGGGCCTATGATCCCGACGCCGACGAAGGGCTGATCAACCGCGCCTACGTCTTCTCGATGAAGGCCCATGGCTCGCAGGTGCGGGCCAGCGGCGACCCCTATTTCAGCCACCCGATCGAAGTCGCCGGCATTCTCACCGACCTGAAGCTCGACGACCAAACGATCGTCACCGCGATCCTCCACGACACCATCGAGGACACGCTTGCTACTCCGGAAGAAATCGAAAAGCTGTTCGGCAAGGACATTGCGCGGCTAGTCGACGGGGTCACCAAATTGTCGAAGATCGAGGCGCAATCGGAGAATGAGCGCGCGGCCGAGAACCTCCGCAAATTCCTGCTCGCTCTGTCCGACGACATCCGCGTGCTGCTCGTCAAACTCGCCGACCGGCTGCACAATATGCGGACGCTCCATCACATATCGGACGAGGACAAGCGCCGCCGAATCGCCCGCGAGACGATGGATATCTATGCCCCGCTGGCCGAGCGGATCGGCATGTACGAGATCATGAACGAGATGCAGACGCTGGCTTTCAAGGAATTGGAGCCGGACGCCTACGCTTCGATCACGCGGCGCCTAAAGCTGCTCCACGACCAGGGCGGTGACATCGTCAGCCGGATCGGTCTCGGGCTCCAACTGCACCTGACCGACAACGGCCTTGAGGCCGAGGTGATGGGCCGCGAGAAACATCCTTATTCGATCTGGAAAAAAATGGCTGAGCGCCACATCAGCTTCGAGCAATTGTCCGACGTCATGGCGTTCCGGGTGATCGTCAATGAAGAGGCCGAGGTGTATCGCGCATTGGGCCTGATCCATCGCCGTTGGCCGATGGTACCCGGCCGCTTCAAGGATTTCATCTCGACCCCCAAGCGCAATGGCTACCGGGCGATCCACACCTCGGTCATCCATGACGCCAAGATGCGGATCGAGATTCAGATCCGCGACCGCGCGATGCACGAGCAGGCCGAGCGCGGGCTGGCCGCCCACTGGGCCTATAAGGAAGGCAAGCCGGCCGCCGACCTGCACGTGCCGTGGATCGACGATCTGGTCGAGATTCTTGACCATGCGGAAAGCCCCGAGGAGCTGCTCGAGCACACCCGGATGGCGATGTATCAGGACCGCATTTTCGCCTTCACCCCCAAGGGCGAGCTCATCCAGCTGCCCAAGGGCGCGACCCCGGTCGATTTCGCCTACGCCGTCCACACCGACCTTGGCGACAAGACGGGTGGGGCCAAGGTCAACGGCCGCGTAGTGCCGCTACGCACCATTCTCGAGAACGGCGATCAGGTCGAAATCCTCGCGTCCGAAGCCCAGCATCCTCAACCATCGTGGCTGCGCTTCGTCGCCACCGGCAAGGCGCGCGCCGGCGTCCGGCGCTTTGTCCGCCATAAAGAGCGCGAGGAGACCGTTGAACTCGGGCGCAAGATCTATAACGAGATCGTCGAGCGGCTGCCGGCAATGCTCGACAAGGATGCGCAGAAGCGGGCACTTAAGAAGCTCAAGCTCGATGACGAAGAGTCGCTGATGGCGGCGATCGCCCGCAAGCGGATCAGCGACGAAGCGCTGATGGAAGCGTTGATGCCCGGCTCGGGCGGCGGCGACGTTGCGCCCAAGCCGCTCAACCAACGCACGGCGATTTCGATCAAGGGCCTGACCCCCGGCGTCGCTTACCATCTCGCCGCCTGCTGCCATCCGATCCCGGGTGACAGAATCGTCGGGTTGCGCCGCGAGGATGAGGAGATCGAAGTCCATGTGATCGGTTGCGACACGCTGGCCAGCGGCATCGACGCCGACTGGCTCGACCTCGCCTGGGGCGAAGGCTCGGACGGCGGCGCGGCGCGGATTGCCGTCATCCTGCGCGATATCCCGGGAGCGCTCGGCATCATGTCGGGGATCCTCGGGGCGAAACACGCCAACATCGTCAATTTGCAGCTGGTCCACCGCGACGGCAGTTTCCACACCTTCAATATCGATGTCGAAGTGCACGATCTGGCGCATCTTCACGCGATCGTCGCCGCCTTGCGCGACGCCGACCCGGTAAGTTCGGTCGAACGGATTTAGATTTTCGCCCGCTTGCGTTCCCTGGCGCTGCCCGCGGCGAGCACGGCTAGCGTCACCAGGTCCGAAGCCGACGCGGTCATCGGCGCAATCTGAACCGGCAATTCGAGCCCCAGGATATAGGGTCCAAGGACGCTTTCGCCGCCCAACTCGCGCAGCAGCTTGGCCGACAGATTGGCCGACTGCAGCCCCGGCATGACGAGGATATTGGCCGGCCCGGTCAATCGGCTGAAGGCATAATAGCGCTGCTGCATGTCGTAATTGAGCGCGACATCGGGCGCCATCTCGCCCTCATACTCAAAGTCGCACTTGAAGCTGTCGAGTATTTTCACCGCGTCGCGCATCTCCTCGATGTGGGTGCCGGGCGGATTGCCAAAAGTGGTGTAGCTGATGAATGCGATCCGCGGCTCCAGCCCCATGCGCCGGGCAAAGCCAGCCGAGCGCAGCGCAATGGCGGCATATTGATCGGCATCGGGCCGCTCGGTCACCGCGGTGTCGGCGATCAGCACGGTATGATGCCGCCCGACGATGATGTTGATCCCGAACGGGGTTGCGTCGGGCTCATCGTCGATCACCATGCGGACCTGTTTCAAGGACTGGCTGAACGGCCGCGTCGTGCCGGTGATCATCGCGTCGCCTTCGCCCAGCGCCAGCATTGCCGCGGTGAAGGTGTTACGGTCCTGGTTGACCATGCGCTCGATCTCGCGGCGCAGCAGCCCGTGCCGCTGGTGCTTGGCATAAATGAAATCGACGGCGCGCCCGACCAGCGGCGAGTTACGGCTGTTGAGCACCTCGAAATCCTTGGGATGCTCGACGCCGAGCTCCTTCAACATATCGTACACTTCTTCCCGCCCGACGAGGATCGGCGTCCCATATCCCGCGTCCTTGAAGGCGATCGCCGCGCGCAACACGTTGGGCTCCTCGCCTTCCGCGAACAGCACCCGTTTCGGGTTCGATCGTGCCGCTTCATAGGCCAGGCTCATCACCGCCACGGTTGGGTTCAACCGGGCCCGCAGTTGCTGGCGATAGGCGGCCATGTCCTCGATTGGCTTTTGCGCCACGCCGGTGCGTCCCGCCGCCTCGGCCACAGCGGAGGCGACGACTTCCATCAACCGCGGATCGAACGGCGCGGGAATGATGTAATCGCGCCCGAAGCTGTGGGTCTGTCCGCCATAGGCGGCGGCGACTTCCTCGGGCACGGCCTCGCGCGCCAGTTCGGCGAGCGCATGGGCGGCGGCGATCTTCATCTCGTCGTTGATGGCAGTAGCGCGAACATCGAGCGCCCCGCGGAAGATGAAGGGGAAACCGAGGACGTTATTAACCTGGTTGGGATAATCGGAGCGGCCGGTGGCGATGATCGCGTCCGGGCGCGCCGCGCGCGCGTCGGGCGGGGAGATTTCCGGGTCCGGATTGGCCATCGCGAAGATAATCGGATCCTTGGCCATGGTGGCGATCATCGCGGGCTTGAGTGCGCCCGCCGCTGACAGCCCGAGAAACACGTCGGCGCCTTCCAGGGCTTCGGCCAGGGTGCGCGCATTGGTTTTGGCCGCGTGCGCCGACTTCCACTGGTCGACCCCGTCCCGACCCTTGTAGATCACACCTTTGCGGTCGCACATGATGACGTGATCGGGCCGCACACCCATCGCCTTGATGAGCTCGGTGCAGGCAATCGCCGCCGCACCCGCGCCGTTTACGACCACCTTGACGTCGGCCAGGCTGCGCTCGGTCAGGAAGCAAGCGTTGATCAACCCGGCAGCGGTGATGATCGCGGTGCCATGCTGGTCATCATGAAACACCGGAATATTCATCCGCTCCTTCAATGCCTGCTCGATCACGAAGCAGTCGGGGGCGGCAATATCCTCGAGGTTGATGCCGCCGAAACTCGGCTCGAGCAGCGCCACCGCGTCGATGAACTTCTGGGCGTCCTCAGTGGCGACTTCGATGTCGATCGAATCGACGTCGGCGAAGCGTTTGAACAGCACCGCTTTGCCTTCCATCACTGGCTTGGCGGCAAGCGCGCCCAAATTGCCCATGCCGAGGATCGCAGTGCCGTTGGTGATGACCGCGACCAGATTGCCCTTGGCGGTCAGTTCATAGGCGCGACCTGGATCGTCGGCGATCGCCTGGACCGGCACGGCAACCCCGGGCGAGTAAGCGAGGCTGAGGTCACGCTGGGTCGCCATCGGTTTGGTGGCGATGATTTCGATCTTCCCTGGCCGGCCGCGCGAATGATACTCGATCGCTTCGCCTTCCGAGAATTTGATAGTGCTTTCGCTCATACTTGCTCCCTGGAGCTGGGCCTTAGCCAAAGGGTGTGGGAAGAGTCACGCTTAGCGGCTACCAAACGCTTATGGCCCGAGCTGACGAACCGACCCCGATGATGGCCCAGTACCGGCGCCTCAAGAACGAGGCGGGGGATGCCTTGCTATTCTATCGGATGGGGGACTTCTTCGAACTGTTCTTCGACGATGCCAAAGCCGCCGCCCAATGCCTCGACATCGCACTGACCAAGCGCGGCACCGCCGACGGCGAGCCGATCCCGATGTGCGGCGTCCCGGTGCATGCGGCCGACGCCTATCTCGCGCGGCTGATCCGCGGTGGCCACCGAGTCGCCATTGCCGAGCAGATCGAGAATCCGGCCCAGGCGAGACAAGCGCGCGGGGCGAAAGCGCTGGTCGAACGGGCAATCGTGCGGCTGGTGACACCCGGAACGCTGACCGAGGAGGCACTGCTTGAATCGAGGGCAGCGAACTGGCTTGCGGCCGTTGGTCGCGCTGGCGACGATTGGGCAATCGCCGCCGCCGATATTTCGACCGGGCGGTTCGAGCTTATCGCCTGCGGTCCCGGCGAACTCGCTGCCGAACTGGCGCGCCTGTCGCCGGCCGAGACGATTGCCGATTCAGCGATACCCGGGGTGCAGACATCGGCCGGCAAGGGCGGCTTTGACAGTGGGGCCGGTGAGCGCGCGCTCAAAAGCCGCTTCGGCCTGGCGACGCTCGACGGGTTGGGGGCGCCGTCCCGGGCCGAGCTGGCCGCGGCTGGCGGGCTGCTCGCCTACCTCGACGCGACTCAAAAAGGCGCCGGCATCCTGCTCGACGCGCCGCGACGGATCGCGCGATCGAGCCACGTCGCGATCGACGCAGCGACTCGCGAGAGCTTGGAACTCACCCGGTCGGCGATCGGCGGTATCGCCGGCAGTTTGCTTGCCGAAATCGACCGCTGCCAGACTGCCGCCGGACGCCGGTTGCTCGCCGAGGACATTGCCGCGCCGCTGACCGAGCGCGCCGCGATCGACGCGCGCCTATCCCTGGTGGCCTGGCTCCACGAGGATGCATTGCGCCGCGAGCGGGTGCGGTTGGCGCTGAAAGCGATGCCGGATTTCGCGAGGGCCCTGGCGCGGCTGGCGGCGCAGCGCGGCTCCCCGCGCGATCTTGCTCAGCTGCGCGATGGCCTGTCGGCCGCCGCCGCGCTGCAAGCTGAACTCGCCGCCGAGCCCGACCAGCCGGCCCTGCTTGGGGCCCTGCTGCCGCGCTTCGGCGGGCACGATGAACTGGTTCACAAATTGACCCAGGCTTTGGTCGACTCACCGCCAATCGATGCATCGAAGGGTGGTTATATCGCCGAGGGTTACGACGATGCGCTTGACGCCTTGCGCGCCGCCTCGTCCGACGGCCGCCGCGCGATCGCCGGGCTTGAAAGCCGCTACCGCGACGCGACCGGCGTCGGATCGCTCAAGATCCGCCATAATGCGGTGCTCGGCTACCATATCGAAGTGTCGGCCCGGCACGCGGACCGGCTGATGGCTCCGGATTCGGGCTTCACTCACCGCCAGACGCTGGCCGGCGTGGTCCGCTTCAACTCGCCTGATCTCCACGCCGAGGCCGCGCGCGTGGTCGAAGCCGGTGGTCATGCGCTTGCCGCCGAAGCCGCCCATGCCGAGGAGCTGGCCGGCCTCGCCGTCGCTGCGGCAGCGGCAATCACCGCGACGGGCGATGCAATTGCACGCATCGACGTCGCCGCGAGCCATGCGGCGCGCGCTTCTGAGGGCGGCTGGACCCGGCCGCAGCTGACCGATGAGCCGTGCCTCGACATCGACGCTGGCCGACATCCCGTGGTCGAAAGCGCGTTGACCGCCAGCGGCGAGCGCTTCGTCGCCAATGATTTGTCGATGAGCGCCAGCGACCGACTATGGCTGATTACCGGCCCCAACATGGGCGGCAAATCGACTTTCCTGCGCCAGACCGCGCTGATCGCCGTGCTCGCCCAGGCGGGCAGTTTCGTCCCTGCCGCACGCGCCAGAATCGGCCTGGTCGACCGCCTGTTCAGTCGGGTCGGCGCCTCGGACAATCTCGCCCGCGGTCGATCAACCTTCATGGTCGAGATGGTCGAAACCGCCGCGATCCTTGCCCAGGCGACTCCGCAGAGCCTGGTGATTCTCGACGAGATCGGGCGCGGCACCTCGACCTATGACGGGTTGGCAATCGCCTGGGCGGTGGTCGAAGCGATGCACGATCAGCTGCAGTGTCGAACCTTGTTCGCGACCCATTATCACGAGCTGACGCGGCTCGCCGAGCGCCTCGACTCCCTTTCGCTCCACCATGTCCGAGCCCGCGAGTGGAAGGGCGATCTCGTCTTGTTGCATGAAGTTGCCGATGGCGCGGCGGACCGCAGCTACGGCATTGCCGTTGCCAAGCTCGCCGGACTGCCGCCGTCGGTGGTGGCGCGGGCGAAAGCGGTGCTGGCCAAGCTTGAAGCGGGGCGCGACGCAACTGGGGGCATTGCCGCCGGACTCGACGATTTGCCGCTGTTCGCGGCTGCGGCCGAACCGGAACCGCCCAGCGATCCACTCGCCGATGCACTGACCGCGATCGAACCCGACAGCTTCACCCCTAGAGAGGCGCTCGATGTCCTCTACCGACTTAAGCGGCTGCAAGACGATCAGGCAGGACTTGCCGGGTAACCGCTAATCGCTTCATACATGACCATCAGCGCATCGCGCTCTGCGTCGCTTAATTCGGGCCGCCAAATCTCAAACAACAGGACCGCGCGCGCCGAGGCTCCATCGTTCCACGCTTCATGCTCGATGCTGTCGTCAAAGATCATCGCCTTGCCCTCCTCGACAATGCGAGTTTCTGCGCCGACGCGCAGCCGACAGCCGTCGGGAACGACCAAGGGGATGTGGCAAATCAGGCGTGTGTTGAGCATGCCGGTATGCGGCTCGATGTGTGTCCCGGGTTTTAGGATCGAAATCAAAGCCATTGGCGATCGCCGATTGATTCGCGGCATCGGTGCGGATTCCAGGGCTTTCACGATGATTGGACAGCGGGCCGCGTTTTCATCTACCAATTCGCCGCTTTGCCAAAGATGGAAAGCGCTCCAGCGCGCGTCGTTGAGCAAGCTGTGACCCTGCGACGCCCGGTCTTCGGGCTTTTCGACATAGGGGACGAGTCCTCGGTCCTCGGTCAGCACCCTTTCGATTTCCGCCCGCATGGCCGGGGCGGCTTGTTCCATTTCGGCGAGCCACAAAAACTGTTCGCGCTCGTACCACGCGACCTGGGGCAAGCCCGGATAGTAGAAGCTGGTGGGTTGCTGGAGGTAAACCGGCTGGGCGCCCGACGCGATGGCAATCGCCTCCTTTAGCCGGGTCGGAAGCGTTTCGATGCCGGCATTACTAAGCTCCTCGCGAAGATGGTTCTGAAATCGCAGTTCGGACGCTTCCACCGCCGCCCCAGCCCGGTCCAGACGTTGATTCAAGTCCCCTGGCAGTTGCTGCAAACCCTGACTCAAACGAATAGCCATGCGGTAAAATGACACGGCGGCGCGGTCATCGCCTTCGCGAGCGTACAAATCTCCTTTCATCAGTAACGGGAATGGATTGCGCGGATCAGCCTCGATCACCTGATCGAGCGCGCGATGAGTCGCGGGCCGATCGTCCAAGGCTTCGCAAGTTTGCGCGAGCAGCAGCCAAACCTGCGGCGTTGCACCTTCCGCCGTGACCTGTTCGAAGAGGTGCCGGGCTATGGCAAGATCGCCCTTTTGAAAGGCGGCAATGCCGGCGCGAACCTGGGCCTCAGCGTCGATCGTGTTGGATTGCATGGAGCGGCTATAGCTGGCCGCACGGGGCCGGCCAATGCGCTCTCCCAACCCACGCTGGCCTATCCCTTGGGCCGCGCTTAAGCTTGCTGGAATGGCGTCGGCACTCATCGAACCTATCGCGGATCGCCGCGCGGTCATCGATCGCCGCACCCTCGCCGACCGCATTGCCGGTGTTCGCCCGGGCAAGCGCCAGCCAAGCGATATCACGCAGATTCTTGCCGAAGCACTAGCTTCTGGCCGCGAGGAGATCGCGCGGCGCCTGACGGCCGAGCCGGGCCGCGGCCGGGCCGCCGCCCGCGCCACCGCATTCCTCCACGACCAGATCGTTCGCCTGGCCTATGACTTCGCGGCACAAGGCGCGCATAACTTTGCCGTCGTCGGTCTCGGCGGCACCGGCCGCGGCGAAATGGCGCCCTACAGCGACCTCGACCTCATGTTCCTGACCGGAGGCAAGCCGTCGCGTGCCGATGGCGAAGCGGCCGAGGCGATCCTCCATGTGCTTTGGGATCTCAAGCTCAAGGTCGGCCATTCCTTGCGTTCGGCAACCGAGCTGATCGCACTGTCGAAAAAAGACATGACGGTGCGGACTGCTTTCCTCGAGGCGCGGCTGCTGTGGGGCGAGGAGCCGTTGTTCAATCTCGCCATGAAGCGGTTCCGCAAAGAAGTCATCGCTGGCACCGCGGCCCAGTTCGTCGCCGCCAAGCTCGCCGAGCGCGATCAGCGCCACGTCAAAATGGGCGACAGCCGCTATGTCGTCGAGCCCAACATCAAGGACGGCAAGGGCGGCTTGCGCGATCTCCACACACTCTATTGGATCGGCAAATATGTTCACGATGTCGAGCGGCCGTCCGATCTCGTCGGGGCGGGGCTGCTGACCGCCACCGAGTTCGCCAGCTTCGAACGTGCCGAGCGCTTTCTGTGGGCGGTGCGCTGCCACCTCCATCTCGCCGCCGGCCGCGCCGAGGAACGCTTGGGCTTCGACCACCAACGCCACATTGCTGAAGTGATGAACTACGCCGACCGGCCGGGGAAATCCGCGGTCGAGCGGTTCATGCAATTTTACTTCCTGAACGCCAAAGCGGTCGGAGACTTGACCGGCCTGTTCCTCGCTCAGCTCGACGAGCAATTGGGCAAAAAAGGCTTTCGCTTCGCGCTGCCGACCATCCGCCGCCGGCCCAAGCACCTCGACGGCTTCATGCTTGAACGGGGCCGGCTGTCGATTCCGTCCGACGGCTTTCTGGCCGAGCAGCCGGTCCGCCTGCTCGAACTGTTCGCCTTGGCCGCGCGCGAACAGCTCGAAATCCACCCCAATGCGATGCGCGCCGCGACTCGCGACGCCAGGCTGATCGACGGCGTGCGCAACGATCCCCCGGCCAACGCTTTTTTCATGGAGGTGCTGACCAATCTTCAGGCGCCCGACACCGTGCTGCGCTGGATGAACGAAGCCGGCGTGTTTGGCCGCTTCGTTCCCGACTTCGGCCGTGTCGTCGCGCAGATGCAGTTCGACATGTACCACCATTATACGGTCGACGAGCATTCAATCCGCGCGATCGGCTTGCTGGCGGCGATCGAGCGCGGCGAACTCACCAAGGATCATCCGCTGTCGACCGCTTTGTTTCGCCAGCTGGCGTCGCGGCGCACGCTCTATGTCGCGGTGCTCCTCCACGACATCGCCAAGGGCCGCGGCGGCGACCACAGCGTCATTGGCGCCGAGATTGCACTGAAGCTTGGACCGCGCTTCGGGCTCGACGCGGCCGAGACCGAGACCGTGTCCTGGCTGGTGCGCCATCATTTGCTGATGTCGGCAACCGCCTTCAAGCGCGACCTTGCCGACCCCAAGACGATCGAGGATTTTGTCCTGGCAGTGCAGAGTCCGGAGCGGCTGAGGTTGCTGCTGATCCTGACCGTGGTCGATATCCGCGCGGTCGGGCCGGGAGTGTGGACCGAGTGGAAGCGGCTGTTGCTGCGCACCCTGTTCGACGCTGCCGAGGAACGCTTGCGACTAGGGCACAAGCAGCGCGGCCGGACCGAACTGATCGCCGCGCGACAGCTCGATCTGGCCCGGGAGCTGGCTTGGAAGCCGACCATCGCCCGGGCTTATGCAAAGCGCCTGCCCGACGCCTATTGGCTGGCCGAACCGATTGCTTGGCAAGTCGCCAATGCGCGCCAGATTGCGATCGCCGAAGCCCGCATCGGCGAACCGGTCCCGAGCGTCGTGGCCGAGAATGACGCCGACAGTAACGCCACCCGGATCAGCGTATTTACCCCCGACCGGGAAGGCCTGTTCTTTCGCATCTGCGCTGGCCTCGCGTTGGCGGGCGCGAACATCATCGACGCGCGCGTCCACACCACTCACGACGGCATGGCGCTCGACAATTTGCTGGTCGTCGACGGGCAGGGACGCGCTTATGCCGACAAGAAGCTGCGCAACCGCCTGGTCCGATCGGTCGGGGCGGCGCTGACCAGCGCGCAACCGCCGCGACTGCCGACGGCGGGACGAACCGGCCCGCGGACCAGGGCTTTCCGTGTCGCGCCGTCGGTCGTGATCGCCGAGCGCGCGTCCAGCCGGACGACCGTCGTCGAGGTCAACGCGCTCGACCGGATCGCGCTGCTTGCCGGACTAGCCTGGGCGATCCACGAGTGCGGGCACCGCATCCATTCGGCCCACATTGCCACTTACGGCGAGCGCGCGGTCGACGTCTTTTATCTGACCCGCGCCGACGGCAAGAAGCTCAACGGAGAAGAAAGCGAGGCACTGCGCGCGGCTTTGCTGGCTGCGGCGCGCGACACGTCGGGGTTGCCGGCGGCTTAAAAAAAGGGCCCACCGCAAGCAGTGGACCCTGGTGAACCATCAGTCGCGCTGGAACTCAGCCGCGTTCCGGTTCGGGTGCCGGCGGCGGCGCCGCCGGGCAAGCGCCGGTCGCCAGGATCACCGAGCAATCCGCACAGGTCTGGGTCGCTAGCGGCGGTGGCGGCGGGGCCGGAGGCGCCACCTAACGCTACGGCTTGGCGCGGCCCGGGCTGAACCTGGTGCGCAACGTCACGCCAAAGGTCCGCGGCTCGGAAAGGAAAGCCGAGAAGAGTTGATTCGCCGTGGCGAAACTCGGTGAGCCGAAATTGATCACATGGGCGACCGAGTTCGATCCCTGGAACGGCGTGTTGAACGCAACCTGTGAATAATCCCGGTTGAACAAATTCTGCGCCCAGAATTCGAGCGCCCAGCGCTCGTCTCGCCCTCGGATCCCGATCCGGGCGTTCATCAGGGTGTAGCCGTGCTGCCGTTTTTCGGGGAACAAGTCGGAGCCGGTATTATAGCCGCTGGTTACGCGCCCATCGATATAGAGAAGGCCGGTCAGCCCAGAATTACCAATGCGCGGATTCCATGACATCGATGCCGTACCGACCCAATTCGGCGCGTTGGAAAGATTTTGGCCGGGCAGCAGGAACAGCGCCGCGTCGAGCGGCGTACCGGTGTCTCGGCCTACCAGATTGTGGCGGTAATGCGTGTCAGTGTAGGTCAGGCCCGCGGTGAATTGCATGTCTTTGGCAGGATAGAGTGCTCCTTCGACTTCGATGCCGGTCGAAATCACACCCGAAGTCACGCCGGCCTTTGTGCAGGCCCCGGTGGCGCTGCTGGGGTCTGAATCGGTGGTGCCGAGATTATCCGAGCAGCCGTCGACGTTCTGCACCAGGAAGACCGAACCGTTAAAGGTGTTCAGCTGAAAATTACTGAAACTTTCGCGGAACAAGGCGACGTTCAGCGAATGGGTCGGCCGGGTCCATTTGAAGCCGGCCTCCCATGCCTTGACGATTTCCGGGTCGAACTGGAGGTTCGAAGTGCCGAAGCCGGCCCCGCGACCACCAAACTGCCGCGGGTCACTTGGCGAGAAGATCGGCTGGCCGAGCGCCGACCGGTCCAGGTTAAAACCGCCGGCCTTATAGCCGCGCGAATAGGAGCCGTAGACCAGAAGGTTGTCGGTCGGCTTGTACGAGAGCACGGCCGTTCCGGTCCACTGGTGCTCCTTGCGCGAATCTTTGAGATTGAGCGCGTTAAGAGAGCTCGAGTTATTGCCCTGGCAGGTCGCCCCGACGATGCCCTGAATCAGCGGTTGTAAAGAGGCCGGCAATGGTGTCGCGCCGCCCGGCAGATAGGGCGCAAAGAAGGCCTGTTGAATGGGGCAAATCGTGTTGGTGTTGTTGAAATTCGCCGCAAAATCTTTCTTCTCGTGGGTGTAACGCACGCCCGCCGTGAAATCGAGCCGCGACGTCACATGGAAGATATTATGGGTGAACAGCGCCCAGTTGGTGCTGTCCTGGAAATAGTTGGCGAAATTGTCGCCAACGTTATTGACCGTACTCAGTCGGTCGAGGCCAGCCAGGACGATTGGGGCAGCAGCACCCAAGCCGGCGGCGATCGCCTGACGTCCGGTCGCGCCGCCCAATGCCGGCTGCGGCGTGGTGCCAAGGCAGCCCGGCGCGGCCGTGTCTCGTAACAATGGGTTAGGACTGACAACCGCGACCAGCCGGCATGACAAAAAGGCGCCATACTGAGAGGCGTAAGTAACATTGTCGCGGACGTGGAGCTTCTCGCTCGCAAAGTAGCCGCCAACGAGCCAATCGAGTTTATCGTTCAAGACGGACCCGTTCAACCGGAGCTCTTGGCTGAAGGTTTTGAACTGCCGGAACGAATTGCCGTCATCGGGGCGAAACCAGATATCGACATTGCTGTAGTCGATGTCGCCGGGTTGTTCTGACTTGTAACCGCGGTAGGCGGTAATTGACGTCAGATTGGTATTTGCGGCGACATCCCAATCGGCCTGCATCGACAGGCCCCAGTCGGTGGTTTTGCCCTTGTAGCTCGTGCCTGGAGTGATGGCGATGTCGCGCTTGAAGGGATCGCTGCGCGACGGGAACAGGCCGCCAAGGCTGGTGAGCACATCGATGACGCGATTGCCGTCGGCCGAACCGCCAGCGCCCGGCGCGCGAACGGCAAAGTCGCCAGGCACACCGGGCGTTGGGTCGAAGGTTTCCGCAAAGCCGATGTAGACGGCGGCGCAGCAGGATTCCTTGCGGGTCGTATAGTCGCCGATCAAGCGGATGGTGAGATCGCTGCTGGGTTCGAACAGCAATTGCGCCCGGGTCAACAAGCGATTGCGATTGTTGACATGCTTCTCGGTGCCGTTCGCGGCATTAACGACATCGTAAAAGCCGTCGCGGCGCGAATAGACGGCGTCCAGCCGGAAAGCGAGCTGCTCCGAAATCGGGCCGGTAATCGCGCCCGCAGCGCGAATCGCGTTGAAATTGCCGTAAGTCAGTTCGGCGAATCCACCCAGGTCGAAGGATGGCCGCTTGGTGATGACGTGGATCAGGCCGGCGGAGGCGTTGCGTCCAAACAGCGTACCTTGCGGGCCACGCAGGACTTCGACGCGGTCGATTTCACCAAGTTCGGTGAGGCCAATGCCGGAGCGCGAACGGTAAACGCCGTCGATGAACACGGCGACCGAGCTTTCGAGGCCGGGGTTATCGCCGACCGTGCCGATGCCGCGGATGCGGGCCGAACCGTTGGCTTCGGTGCCGGTCGAAGAGACGAGCAACGATGGCGCGAGCTGGTTGAGCTGACGAATGTCGCTCGCCCCGGAATTGCGCATCTGCTGACCGCCAACCGCGGTTACCGCGAGCGGCACGTCCTGCAAAACCTGCCGGCGGCCCTGGGCGGTAATGATGATTTCGTCAGGATTTGCGGGCTCTGCCTGATTGTCGACGGCTGCAGCTTCGGCCGGCGAGGCGGAGGTTGGTGGTGCAGCGGCCTCAGTGCCAGGATCTTGCGCCTGAGCCGGAACGGCCAACGCGGCCAAGCTTGCTGAAACCAGCCATAAGGATCTGCGCGCCATCTTCGACTCCCCCTGTCAGAGCGATGCTTGAAGCGAAGCTAATCCAGCGATGCAGATTAGGAAAGCGGTTGCACAACAATCTGCAACCATATTGCCAATTCATTGCAGCACAATTGCAACAACTATGGGGTTTATGCCGCTTTCCGTAACGGAAAGAACTGGCGCTAAATCATCGTCGGCACGCCAACTCTCAGCCCGCGGCGTAACTTTCGAGATAATTGCAACGCCGGCAGCGGTAAGTTGCGACCTTGATTTGGTCGAGACCGCGCAGTTTGAGACCGGTCCAGATGCTCGTTCGCGGCTGTCCCGCCACCCACTTCGGCACCGTTCTTGTGCCGTGGCCTTGGTCGATAATATAACCGGGCTCCATGCCCGCCGAACAGCGCGGGCAAGTCAACGACCGGTTGGGTTCGCTCACTTCGGCGCCAGCACCATCAGCATCTGGCGGCCTTCCATGCGGGGATGCGCTTCGACCTTGGCCAATGCTTCGGTCTGTTCCTGGACCCGGCGGAGCACTGCCATGCCCAATTCGCCGTGCGCCATCTCGCGGCCGCGGAAGCGCATCGTCACCTTGACCTTGTCGCCATCCTCGAGGAACTCGACGACCTTCTTCATCTTGGTGTCATAGTCATGATCGTCGATGTTGGGACGCATTTTGATCTCCTTGATCTCCTGCGTCTTCTGCTTCTTGCGCTGCTCGTTGGCCTTTTTCTGCGCTTCATATTTGAAGCGGCCGATATCGAGGAATTTGGCGACTGGCGGATCGGCGTTGGGAGAGATCTCGACCAGGTCGAGGCCAACTTCGGCGGCCTGCTCGGCGGCTTCGCGCGTATACATCACGCCGAGGTTCTCACCGTTTTCGTCAATCACTCGCACTTTGGGAGCGGTGATGAACTCGTTGTAGCGGGGGCCGGACATGGCCGGCGGCGTCTGCGGGCGGCGCGGATAAGGCGGGGGTATAACTTGGTCTCCAATAGAACGTTTGACGGTTGGAGTTAGGCGGTTGAACTCAAATTGGAAAGGCTGCGCGCCATTCCACGAGTCGTTTTTGCCTTAAGCTGTGTCGGAGCGACGTCAGGCGTCAGCGCAAATCGGGCGGCACGGACTCGGCGGCGATCATCACGACCGCCTCGTCGAGGCTCATCATCTGCTGCCGGTCCTCAGAGCCCAGCCGCCGCAGCGCCACCGTGCCCTCGTCGGCCTCGCGTTTGCCGACGACCAGCAGCAGCGGGACCTTTGCCAGGCTGTGCTCGCGCACTTTATAGTTGATCTTCTCGTTCCTGAGGTCGGCTTCGACTCGCAGGCCAGCGGCGCGAAGCGCTGCCGCGACGACACCCGCATATTCATCCGCATCGGAGACGATCGTTGTCACCACCGCCTGGACCGGCGCCAGCCACAGCGGGAACTTTCCGGCATAATGCTCGATCAAGATGCCGATGAAGCGCTCGAACGTGCCGATGATCGCGCGGTGGAGCATTAGCGGGTGGTGCTTGTCGCCGTCGGCGCCGACGTAGTTCGCGTCGAGCCGTTGCGGCATCTGCGGGTCAAGTTGCAGCGTCCCGCACTGCCACGTTCGCCCGATGGCATCCTGCAAATGAAATTCGAGCTTGGGACCGTAGAATGCGCCTTCACCAGGAAGCGTCTCATAATCGAGGCCGGTCTGCTTGAGCGCCGCTTCCAGGTCGGCTTCGGCGCGATCCCATTCAGCATCGGTGCCAACGCGCTGGTCGGGCCGCGTGGCCAGTTTGACCAGGTAATCGGCAAAACCAAGGTCGCGATAGACGTGGTCCAGCAGGCTGCAGAACGCCTTGGTCTCGTCGACCAATTGCTCGTGGGTGCAAAAGATATGCGCGTCGTCCTGGGTAAACTGCCGCACCCGCAAGATGCCATGGAGCGCGCCATGCGGTTCGTTGCGGTGGCAGCAGCCAAACTCTGCCAGCCTCAGCGGTAACTCACGGTATGAGGTGATACCCTGCTTGAACACTTGCAAATGGGCCGGACAGTTCATCGGTTTCAGCGCGAGCAAATCGGCCATGCCCGAAATGACCGGCATCTCGCCTTCCGTACTTGGCACTTCATCGGGGACGACGAACATGTTTTCGCGGAATTTGCCCCAGTGGCCGGAAGCGACCCACAGTTGCGAATCAATCAATTGCGGAGTCTTGATCTCGAGATAGCCGGCGGCGTCGAGGCGGCGGCGGATATAGGCTTCGAGCTGGCGCCAGATGAGATAGCCCTTGGGGTGCCAGAAGACCGAGCCCTGCGCTTCGGGCTGCAGGTGGAACAGGTCCATCTCCTGGCCGATCTTGCGATGGTCGCGCTTCTCCGCTTCCTCAAGCCGCACGAGATAAGCGTCGAGCTGCTTCTTGTTGAGCCAGGCGGTGCCGTAGATCCGGCTCAGCATCGGGTTCTTCGGGTCGCCGCGCCAATATGCGCCCGACACCCGCGTCAGCTTGAACGATTGCGGGTCGAGCTTGCCGGTCGAGGCGAGGTGCGGGCCGCGGCACAAGTCCATCCAGGCGCTGTCGCCCTGACCCGAGCGATACATGGTGATCGCCTCGCCTTCGGGCAGCTCCATAACCCACTCAGCCTTGAAGGTCTCGCCAGATTTCTCGAAGAAATCGCGGACATCGGCGCGGGTCCATTCCTCGCGGATGACGGGCTCGTCGCGCGTGACAAGGCGGCGCATCTCGTCCTCGATTCCCGGCAGGTCCTCATCGGTGAACGGGCCGCGGTTGGGCGCCGGCGCGAAATCATAATAGAAACCGTCGTCGGTCGCCGGGCCGAACGTGATCTGGGTGCCGGGAAACAGGTTCTGCACCGCTTCGGCGAGCAGATGCGCGAAGTCGTGGCGAACCAGCTCGAGCGCGTCTTTCTCGTCGCGCGAGGTGATCAGCGTAAGCACGGAGTCGCTCTCGAACGGGCGATTGAGGTCGCGCAGTTCGCCGTCGATCCGGGCCGCCAGCGCGGCCTTGGCCAATCCCGGCCCGATCGCCGCGGCAACGTCGGCCGGCGTCGAGCCCTCGGGCATGTCACGCACCGAGCCATCGGGCAAAGCGATCTTGAACATCCTGGTCATCGCCTGGCGCTCTAGCCGGGCGGGCGGGCAGCCTCAACCGCTTGCCTTGCGAGTCCCGGAATCTTGATGCCCGGCGGTGTGAAAGTAAATTCACCGGGCACGCCGATTTTGGTCGATTCCTGGGGCGAGTGCAAAGGCGTGCCTTGATAACTTAGCTGCGCGCTGGCCCAGAGTTCGCCGAGGTCGCCATCGACGAGATGGCCGTCGACAATCGCCAGCCGAACGCCGCTGATATGCGCCGCCAAAGCGAGTGTGAAGTTGAGCTCGACGCACGGACAGGACCCAATTGTCACGGCGACGACGGGCTGAAGTTCACGACTGATGTCGTGCTCGCCAAGCTTGACCAGCGACCGTTGGCCGGGCGGATGCTTGGCCGGATCGGCGAGGTCGGCGATCGGTGCGGCCTTCGCCCAGGCCCCGCCGAGAACGTCGAGCAGGTCGCAGTCGAGGGCGGACTTGATCGCCTTGTGCAGTTCGTCGCCGATGAAGCCCCAAGCGAGTTTCATGCCGCCGACCTGTTGATCGTCGCACATCCTTGCCTTGACCCGATCGGCGAGCGAATCCAGTCGGTCTGGAATCAGCGCGCTGAGGGGAATGCGGTTGGCCAACTCACACCTCCGGCGACAGGCCGCGAATGGCACTGGTGCCGCCCGCGAGGTCGAGCCTGGGAACGATGCTCAGCACGGCCCGAGTCCGCTTTATCCGGCGGGTTCGCTGCATCCGCAGGACAGTGGCCGCGGCGATGGCGACCAACGCGGCGAGCAGCCCGAGCAGCAGCGAATTGCTTGGCTGTAAGAAACCGGCCGGCGGGGCCAGCGGCGCCGGCGCTGCCGGCGCAATCGCCACGGGAGCTGGCACCGCGGATGACGAGAATCCGGGTGAGGGAACTGGCTCCGGCGTGAGCTCGATGGGGGCAGACGGCGCGTTGTTCGTCACCAGCGGCAGCGTGGCCGGTGCCGCCGGCGGTGCCAGTGGCGGCTGCGGCTTGGGCACGATCGCGGTAGCGGGGCGTGGTGCCGGAACAGCCACGGCGGGGGATGGCACGACGCTGGTTATCGGCCGTGGCGGCGACGGTGGCGGGATCGCTGCACCAGCACCGCCGCCCGTATTAACCCCCGAGGTTCCGACCGGTGTCGCGGCGGGTTGGGTGGTAGTGGCGGGCTGGGTGGTAGCGGCGGGCGTCGGCGCGGTGGCCGCAGGGCGTGGCGGCACAATCGCATGCAGCAAATCTAGCAGTAATTTATTGCGCGTCTTGGGCGAAATTCCGATCCCCACCGAGCCCGTGGCCGGCGCGGGCTTGGCGACCGATGTGCTTTGATCCTTGGTCGCGCCGGCCGCGTCCTGAGCTCGAGCCGGAGTGGCACCGGACACCAAAAGCACAGCCGTGAGCGCAACGATTGCGAGCCTCATGGTCCCCCCAGGAGCCTAAGCGCGGCGCAATCTTCCGGCCTTTTCCTCAACGCTGTCAAGTTCAAGGCCCCGTCGACCTGCGCCGGAAATCCCATCAACTTCGATAATCTGTCAATGTCGCTTGACAGTGTTAGACATGCACTGTAAAGCGTACTTTACTAACAGAGAAGGAAGCTTTACAAATGACAAAGAGCCAACCATTCCGCAGGTATAATAAGCGGGTCCTCTGGTTAAGCGTGCTTTACGCGCTGTTCCTAATTGGCGCTGTCTACGGCTTTAAGCATCACTTGCTGAGCGGCCCGGTGGCCTATGTCGCCGCAATCCTGCCGGCCTTGCCAATCATCGGCATCTTCGCCGCGATCGGCCGTTATCTGGTGGAAGAGCAGGATGAATATCTTCGCATGCTGATGGTCCGGCAGACGCTATGGGCAAGCGGCTTTGCCCTCAGCGCGGCGACTATCTGGGGTTTCCTCGAAAGTTTCGACCTCGTTGGCCATGTCGAATCCTATTACGTCGCCGTATTGTGGTTTGGCGGCCTCGGCCTTGGCGGGCTCATCAACCGGCTGACGCTGGGCGACGGGGGCCGCTGCTGATGGAAAATCGCCTCAAAGTGCTCCGCGCGATGCGCGACTGGAGCCAAAGCGACCTGGCGCAAAAGCTCGAAGTGTCGCGCCAGAGCGTCAATGCGATCGAGACCGGCCGCTACGACCCGTCGTTGCCGCTCGCCTTCCGCATCGCCGAGCTGTTCGACCTGTCAATCGAAGAGATCTTCGAATCGCCCAACCGGCACAGTTCAAAAGCCATTTGATGTCCCACCCAAGTGCAAAGGAATTCGCCATGAAGATGCGTTCCATCCTGTTCGCCGTCCTGGCTTCGTCAACCCTGCTGTGGGTTACGGTCGCGCCCCAGGATCGGGGACCCGCCCCGCAATCGCAGCACGCCTGACCTAGTTCGCCAGTGCCGCGTCGATGATTGCCTCGGCGCGCAGGAACAGCTGGGTGTCGACGATCAGCCCGGACGCGTGCGAATTCTCGATCACCTGGGCCGGGCGCGAAGCGCCGATGATCGCCGACGCGACATTGGGTTCGCGCAGCACCCAGGCGAGCGCGAATTGGGGCAAAGTCAGCCCCGCTTCCTCGGCGATGGGTTTTAGTTGCTGGACGGCGCGCAGGACTTTGGGCTGCATCAGCCGGTCCATCCAGCCGCCCATCGCCTCGCTGGCCGCGCGCGTGCCCGACGGCGGCGGCCGGTCGGGATCATATTTGCCGCTGAGCACGCCCTGGCCGAGCGGCGACCAGACGATCTGCGAGATGCCGTTGGCCGCGCACAATGGAATGACGTCGTCCTCGGGCTCGCGCCAGACCAGCGAATATTGCGGCTGGCTCGAAACGAATTTGGTGACGCCGGTCAGGTCGAGCGCCGCCTGGATGCGTTCGGCCGGCCATTCCGAAAAGCCGATGGTGCGGACCTTGCCGCTGGCCACCGCCCGAGTCAGCGCCGCCATGGTCTCTTCGAGCGGCGTGTCGTCGTCGTAACGGTGGCATTGGTAGAGATCGATGACGTCGACCTGCAACCGCTGCAATGACGCATCAAGTTGCTTTTCAATCTGCCTGGCCGACAGGCCGCGATCACTATCGCTCATCGGGAAATAAAGCTTGGTCGCGAGGATATAACTGTCGCGCGGCCGCTGTTTGAGGGCTTGCCCGAGGAATGTCTCGGCGGCGCCGCGGCCATAGACATTGGCGGTGTCGATGAAGTTGATGCCCTGTTCGAAGGCCGCATCAAGGCAAGCCAATGCGGCATCGGCTTCGACCCCAACACCATAGGTCAGCCATGACCCCAGCGAGATTTCCGAAACTTCGAGATCGCTGTCGCCAAGCTTGCGGTATTTCATCGACGTCGCCTCCTCGCCACGCGTTTAGTTGGCGCCCGGTCCGCGCTCTCCATAGACTCGTTGGCAAAGAAAATCCCGGGCGAAGCAGGTGCTTCGCCCGGGACCTTGGTTTCGCTGTTACGGTTTGATCCGTGCGTTAGCCGCGCTCTGGTTCCGGCGCCGGTGGTGGCGGCGGCGGCGGCGGCACCGGACAAGCGTCCGTCGCCAGGATCACCGAACCGTCGGCACAGGTCTGCGTCGCGGGAGGCGGCGGAGGCGGTGGCGGCGGCGGTGGCGGCGGCGGCGGTGGCGGCGGCGGTGGCGGCGCGAAGTTGTAGATCAGGCTCAGCAGCAGGCTGTGCGAACTGAACCGGTTGCTCGCATCGAAGGATGCGGTGCCGCCGCTGCCGTTGCCAACGCCGGCGAAGGTAAAGCTGTCATTGAAATTCAGCCGACCGGTGCGGAAGTAGCGATACTTCAGCCCGACATCGATGTTGTCCGACAGAGCGGTGCGAATGCCGGCGATGCCCTGGTAGGCCCAGGCGCTGTCGCTATCGCCGAATTCCTTGACGCGGGCGCGGCCGAAACCACCACCGATATAAGCGCCAAAACCCTTATCGCCAAAGTCGAGCAGCCCATTGGCCATCAACGACAGGACCGAAGCGTGACCGTTAATGCCGAAATCATTGCTGGTGAACGCCGTGCCGGCGCCGGCGTTAAGCGCCGTCAGGAAAACCGGATTGACGGTGATGCTCTTGGCCTTGGCACGCTTGTAGCCACCCTCGGCCTCGAGCCGGAAGATGCCGAAATCGTAACCGGCGATGACATCGACGTCATAGCCGTTCTTGAACTTGACGCGGGCAAAGTCGCTCGGGGCAATGTCAGTCACGAGCGGGTTGGTAAAATCGACCGAACCGTCAATGTTCTGGCTCTTGGGGAACAGCACGCCCCCCTCGACACCGACATAGCCGGCGTGGTCTGCAGCAACCGCCGGCGTGGCGATGGCCGCCGCGGCAACGGCCGCGAGTAGATATTGGCGCATGTAATAAATTCCTTTTAAGCGCTTGATTGGCGCACTCCCAACTTTCCGAGCCGAGGAAAGTTTCAGCATTGGAATGGGTTCGCGGGAATCGACGGGACGACTGATGCAAAAACCACACACTGCCCGTATCGGCTGCCGCGCCTTGAGTCGTGCCTCCCAGTGACCACTGGCCACGGCGACATTTGTCATTTCGGCTGGGGCGACAACCAACTCGCTTATCGCCGGCGACCGGGTACCGCGCCGACACTGGTTTTTCTGCCCGGCTACGCGTCGGACATGGACGGCGCCAAGGCAATCGCTCTCGACGCCATGGCCGAACATCGCGGCTGTGCGATGTTGCGCTTCGATTATTCCGGAACCGGTGCCTCCAGCGGCGCCTTTGAGAATGGCACATTGGCCGGCTGGCTTGATGAGGCGCTGGCTTTGGTTGACCAATTTGCCGATGGACCGGTCATCGCAATCGGCTCGTCGATGGGGGCGTGGATCGCTCTTCACCTTGCCCTCAGGCGACCAGACCGAATGCAAGCCTTGGTTGGAATTGCCGCCGCGCCGGATTTTACCGACTGGGGTTTTACTGCCGAACAAAAAAAGGAAGTGCAGGAGCATGGCCAGATCGCGCGGCCGAACCCCTATGGCGCGGAGCCGCAGGTGACGACGCGCGCCTTATGGGAGTCGGGCCAAGCGCTGCGGCTGCTGCGGGCGCCGATCGCCATCGATTGCCCAGTGCGACTGATCCATGGCGATGCCGACCGCGACGTGCCAATTGCCGTTGCAAACCGGCTGATGCGGCAGCTGCGTTCAGCCGATGTCCAGCTTAACATCCTCAAGGACGGCGGCCATCGCCTATCGGAACCGCGCGAGATCGCCGCGATCGTGCGGACCGTCGAAGCCCTGCTGGAGCCTGATGCATGATCCTGTTGATTGCCGCCGCGCTGGCCGCCTCGGCGCCTGCCCCGGTAGCGGCCGCCCAATGCCCCGATGTCGTCACGCCCGATGCCTTCGTCTGCCGGGCGATGGAAGCCAATAAAGACGGCCACCCTGACGAAGCGGCAACAGCATTTGAACAAGCGGCGGTGGCGACCGACGACAAGGATCCCGCCAAGTCGCGCTTGCTGGCCGCCGCCGGCAACATGTGGATCGCCGCCGGCCAGCCGGGCAAGGCGGCGCTGGCGCTCGACCGGGCGCTCGCCGGCGCCGGCCTTGAAGCGGAGCAACGGGGCGAGGCCTTGCTCGACCGGGCCCGGGCGGCCGAAGCGCAGAACGACCTCAAAACCGCCCGCGCCAAGCTTACCGAAGCCGCGGCGACGGTTTTTGACGATCCATTCTACTGGTATTTCTCGGCCGCGGTGGCGATCCGCGAGCTCGACAAGGCCACCGCCCAATTGGCGATCGGCAAGGCGTTGAGCCTGGCGCCGGCCGACCCCAACATCCTGTTCGAAGCCGGCCATGTCGCGCATTTCGTCGGCGACGACACCAAGGCGCGCGAGTATTGGACCCGCGCCGCAGCCACCGACCCCACCGGCCCGGCCGGCAAGGAAGCGAGCAACGCGCTCGCCATCCTGCCGGCCCCACTGACCGAAAAGCTGACGCCGGCGCCCTAGCCGAGGTCGTAATCGATCGTCGTCACCACTCGGACCTTTTGGAACGGCGAACTGCCGCCCGACGAACTGCAATCTTCGCAGTCGTCACCATCGCGCCCGCCAACCGAGAAATAGCCCTGGCTGGCGGTCTTGATCTTGCCGACCGGCGTGCCGCTGTCGCGAGCAAATTCCTGGGCGCTGCGGCGAGCGTTCTGGTTGGCTTCAGCGATCATCGCGGGCTTGAGCGCGTTAAGCCCGGTGTAGGTGTAACTGACGCTGCCTCCAGAAAGCTCAACCTCGTCACGCAGCAATTCGGCCTGGCGAGCGAAGGCCGCACGCGCTTTCATGACGTCCTTGGTGCGCAACTGAAGCGAGCGGCTGACGATCAACCGCTGCGGCCCAACCGGCTTGCCATTGGTGTCGGTCGGCTGTTCGCGGCGCAGGCCAACATCGCTGTCGGTGATGTCCTCGGGCCTGAAGCCGGCGCGCTGGAAAAAGGCGCGCACGGCCCGCGCCTGCTGATCCACCGATTGCTGAACCGGTCCAAACTCGGTTCCCTGGTGGGAGAAGCCGACCGACCAGGTCGCGAGATCGGCGGTGACATTGCGCTCGGAAACCCCGCGGACGGTGACCGACCGGTGCTGCACCATCTTTGACCGGCGGAGCCCGTCACCGAGCGCGAAACCGCTGGTCGTCAGTCCAATCGAGAAAATCGCCACCGCGCCCAAAAGGACGGCGCGGCTGTTCTGCAGCTTCTGGATCATGGAATATTACCCTGCGTTCGTCGTATTGCTGACGACCACCGGGCACAATCGCCGGTTACGGTCGTCGACGAACCGTGCAATAATAGCGACGAGTTGAGTGAGGTAAAATGAAATTTTTGCATGCGATGCTGCGCGTCTCCGATCCGCAGGCGACTGTTGCATTTTTTCAACTGCTGGGGGTCGAGGAGCGACGGCGCCGCGACGTGCCGCAAGGCCGTTTCACGCTCATTTTCCTCGCCGTGCCGGGTGATGTCGGCGAGGTCGAGCTGACCCATAATTGGGATGAGGTCGGCTATGCTGGCGGGCGCAATTTCGGCCATCTCGCCTACGAGGTCGACGACATTTACGGTCTGTGTCAGCGGCTGATGGACGCCGGCGTCACCATCAACCGCCCGCCGCGCGACGGCCACATGGCGTTCGTCCGCTCGCCCGACGGGATCTCGATCGAGCTGCTGCAAAAAGACGGCGCGCTAGACCCGGCCGAACCCTGGCTGTCGATGCCCAATACGGGAGAATGGTGATGCTTGAGATCGTCCCAGTCCCCGCCTTCACCGACAATTACATCTGGCTGGTCCACGATCCAGTGTGCGGCGAGACGGCGATCGTCGATCCCGGCGACGCCGCTCCGGCCCTGGCGGAAACCGAGCGGCGCGGCTGGACCGTCACTCAGGTCTGGAACACGCACCACCATTGGGATCACACCGGCGGCAATCGGGCGATCAAGGAGGCGACCGGTTGCATAGTTTCCGGGCCTGCCGCGGAAGACATCAAGGTCCGCGATGTCGCGCTGGCGGACGGCAACCCACTGCGGATCGGCGCCCACGACGGACGCGTAATCGAAATTCCCGGGCACACGCTGGGCCATATCGCGCTGGTGTTCGACGATGCCCGTATCGCCTTCGTTGGCGACACCTTGTTCGCGATGGGCTGCGGGCGGCTGTTCGAAGGGACCGCGCAGCAAATGCACGATTCGTTGCAGCGGCTGGCGGCACTTCCAGAAGATACGGCGCTCTATTGCGGGCATGAATACACGCTCGCCAACGCGCGGTTCGCGGCCCATGCCGAGCCTGATAATCCGGCAATCGCGGCGCGGCTGAAGGAGGTCGAGCAACTGCGCTCCGAAGGGCGGGTCACGCTGCCCACCACGGTCGCTCAGGAGCGCGCCACGAACCCGTTCGTGCGAGCATCGAGCTGGCAGGACTTCGCGGCGCTACGAGCGGAGAAAGACAGCTTTCGTTAATCTCGCCGAGCGCTCATGATCGAGGACAATTCACATCAACGGAGATTTGCGATGCGCGGCATGTCTATCCTTCTCGCCGCGGCGGCGATTGGCTCTTGCGCGCCCGTTGAACCGGTCGCACGCACGCCGCAGGCCGAAGCCCATCTCGCGACGCTTTTGAGTGGCCGAGTAGCCGGCCCGCCGGTGTCCTGCCTGCCCGACTACCGCTCCAACGACATGGTGGTGATCGACGACAGCACCATCCTGTTCCGCGCCGGCCGGACTACGTACCGCAACGATTTGCAGGGCGGGTCCTGCTCACGTCTTGGCAGCGGCAATTACGCGCTACTGACCCGGCGGACCGGCGGCATCGGCCTGTGCCGGGGCGACATCGCCGAGGTCAAAGACCTGACGAACGGCATCACTGTCGGCAGTTGCGTGATGGGGAATTTCGTCCCCTACACCAAACCCCGCTAGCCGCGGGCGGCCCGCCGCGCCGGCCAGCGATGATTTGATTCCCCAGGCGCCCTTGCCCGCGATCGGGATTGATGCGATTCGACCATCGCCGGATGGGCTGGGGGACAATGTGAACTGGAAATTTTTGGCGTTAGGCGCCGTTGCGGCGGGCTTCGGATCGATCAGCTATGCTTTGGATAGTCCGGCCAAGGCACTCGAAAAGGAAATCGGCGGGTGGGTGCCGGGCGTTCCGCAGCGATGCATCGACATGCGATTCATCACTGGTTCGCGAGCGCTTGGTGATTCCATGCTGTTCAAAGTTCACTCGTCGATCAAATACCAAACGCCGACGCCTGGATGTCCGCCCGAAAGGCTGGGCCGGACGCTCGTTACGAATCCGAGCCACAATAACTTGTGCAAGGGCGATACTGTCGGGCTGGTAGATTTGGAAACCGGGATCGACGACGGCGCTTGCCAAGTCGGAGAATTCACCCCTTACAGGCGCAAATAGTCAGCGTTTGTAAAGCGCGTCGAGGCGCTCGCCATAAACCTGCTTGAGCACGTGGCGGCGGATCTTCATTGACGGGGTCAGCTGCTCGTTTTCGATCGTGAATTGGCCGTCGGCAATGACGAAGCGGCGCACCTTTTCGACGATCGACAGCTCGGCATTGACCCGGTCGACCGCTTTTCCCAGCACCTGCTGCACATTGGCCTCGCCGGCAAATTCCGGATCGGGGACCAGCAGCGCGACGAGGTGCGGGCGGCGGTCGCCGACCACCATCGCCTGGGCGATTTCCGGCTGCAGCGTCAGCATCCCCTCGACCCGCTGGGGCGAGACATTGTCCCCCTTGTCGTTGACGATCAGGTCCTTCTTGCGGTCGGTGATGACGATCCGGCCCTTGTCGTCGAGGTGGCCGACGTCGCCGGTCGCCAGCCAGCCGTCCTGCAAAACCCGCGCGGTTTCTTCGGGATTGCGCCAATAACCGTGCATCACCAGCTCGCCGCGGACCATGATTTCGCCATCGTCGGCGATGCGCACTTCGGCGCCTTTGACCGGCGGCCCGACGGTGTCCATGCGGATGCCGACGCTTGGCCGGTTGCAGCTGATCACCGGTCCGGCTTCGGTCTGGCCGTAGCCCTGCAGCAGGGTCAGACCGAGCGAGTGGAAAAACAGCCCGACCTCCGGCGTCAGCGGCGCGCCGCCGGAGACCATGGCTTTGATCCGGCCACCAAATTTCCCACGAACCTTGCGTCGAAGAGTCAGAGATAAAATCCCCCGCATCGGCAGATCCCACGGGTTGAACTTGCCCGCATAGCGCGCCGATCCGATCGATAACGCCCGCTTTAAGAGATGTTCGGACAGCCCGCCCTTTTCGATATTCTTGAGGATCCGCGTGCGCAGCATTTCGAACAGGCGCGGCACCACCACCATGATCGTCGGGCGGACGTCCTCGATATTGGCGGCGAGCTTTTCGAGGCTTTCGGCATAATAGATTTGCGCCCCCAGCCCGATCGGAAAATGCTGCCCGCCCGAATGTTCATAGGCGTGGCTGGCGGGGAGGAACGACAGGAACACTTCGTCGCCCCAGCCGAAATCGCTCGAGATGATATCGGCACAGCCGGCGACGTTGGTGAGGATCGCGCCATGGTGCTGCTGGACGCCGCGCGGCGCGCCGCCGGTGCCGCTGGTATAGATGATGCAGGCGAGATCCTCGCGCTTCACCGTCTTCAGCCGATGCGCGAGCGCGGGGATATCCGGCGCGCCGGCGATCAATTCATCCCAATGATGATAAGTCGCTTCGTCGGTCACCTGGCCGGTGCGGATATCGTCCATGCCGACGATGTGGTGACAATCGGACGCGAACAGCACCGCCGGCACCAGCGTCTTGGCCAGTTTCTGGTTGGAGACGATGACCGCTTTGGCGCCCGAGTTGCCGAGGATGTGCGCGTGATCGCGGGTGGTGTTGGTGGCGTAGGTCGGCACCGTCACGCCGCCGGCGGCCATGATGCCCAAATCGGCGATCAGCCATTCGGGCCGATTCTCGCTGACCAGCATCACCCGGTCGCCAGGCTCGATACCGATCCGCATCAGGCTTTCAGCCAGCGCCGCAACTTGCCGCGCGGCTTCGCGCCAACTGATCGGCAGCCACTGGTCGTCGGGCTTGGCCCACAGGAACGGACTGTCGCCCTTTTCCGCCGCGCGGTTCAGAAACATCGACACGAGGTTGGGAAAATGTTCGAGCTGGCGCGCCGTCATGTCTGCTTCTTAGCCGATCGATCCGCCAGCGCCAGACTCGCGGGCGCGATGGCGTGGACGAGGCTTAGGGCTTGCGCTAATCGCCACGGCCGATGCGCCTGATCCAAAAGCTTTTCCTGGTTGTCGCCGGAGCCTCGCTGGCGAGCTGCGCAGCAACCGCCGAGCCGGCCGCTGTCGGCCAGCAGTCCGCCAACGAGCCGTTCGTCATCGCCGCGAATCCGCTGGCGGCCGCGGCCGGGCTCGACATCCTGAAACGCGGCGGCAGCGCCGCCGACGCGGCGGTTGCGGTGCAGGCGATGCTGTCGCTGGTCGAGCCGCAAAGCTCCGGCGTCGGCGGCGGCGCCTTCATGACATTTTACGACGCGCGTACGCGCAAAGTGGTGGTTTACGACGGTCGCGAAGTCGCGCCGGCCCAGGCGACGCCAGCAATGTTCGTCGGCGCCGACGGCAACGCCTTGCCGTTCAACGCGGCGGTGCTGAGCGGTTGCGCCACCGGAGTTCCCGGAGCCGTAAAAATGCTGGCGCTGGCCCAGCACGAACATGGCGCCTTGCCTTGGGCGAGTCTGTTCGGCGCCGCCCAGCGGACCGCCAGCGAGGGCTTCATCGTCAGCCCGCGCCTGGGCAAATTCATCAACGCCGATTATGCCGAGAATAGCGCGCCCGACGTGCGCGCTTATTTCGCCAAAAGCGGCGGGACGTTGCTCCAGGCCGGCGATCGCCTGCGCAATCCGGCTTATGCCGAATTCCTCGGCCGTCTTGCCGCGCAGGGCCCGTCTGCGCTCTACGCCGGTTCAACCGCGGCGAAGATCGTTGCCCGGACCCGCGCAGGGCCGCTCGGCGGGTCGATGATGATGGCCGATCTGGCCAATTACCAGCCGATCAAGCGCGAGGCCTTGTGCCGGCCGTATCGCACCTATGTGGTCTGCGCGCCGCCGCCGCCGGCGAGCGCCGTCGGGCTGCTGGAACTCTTGGGCATTCTCCAGCAAACCGACATCGCCGCACGCGGGCCGACCGATCCGCAAGCCTGGTACCTGTTCGCCGAAGCCAGCCGGCTGATGTACGCCGACCGCGACCGCTACGTCGGCGATCCGGCGTTCGTTTCGGTGCCCGTCGCCGGACTGCTCGATCCAGCCTATGTCGCCAGCCGGGCGCGGCTGATCGGGACGCAAGCCGGACCGCCGCCGCTGGCCGGCACGCCCGCCGGTGCAACCACTGGCGCCAAGGACAAGACTCTTGAGCCGACCGGCACGTCGCACTTCATCGTCCGCGATGCCGCCGGCAATGTCGTGTCGATGACGACGACGGTCGAATCGCTGTTCGGCACCGGGCGGATGGTCGATGGCTTTTTCCTCAACAACCAGCTGACCGATTTCGCTTTCCTGCCGCGCGATTTGCAGGGCCGCCCGGTGGCCAATGCCGTCGCGCCGGGCAAGCGCCCGCGATCGTCGATGACGCCGGCCATATTGCTGACAGCAGATGGCCATTTCGCCGGTGCGTTCGGATCGGCCGGAGGCAACGCCATCCTTGCTTATGTCGCCAAATCGATGGTCGCGGCGATCGACTGGAACCTGCCGGTGCAGCAGGCGCTCGCCCAGCCGAACCTGGTTGCGCGGGGCGCCAATTTCAACGGCGAAGTGACCAAGTTCTCGCCCGAGATTCGGGCCGCGTTGCGGGCGCGCGGGATCGACCTGAAGCCCGGCCAGGGCGAAGATTCGGGGGTCCAGGGCGTGATGATCCGCGACGGGCGGGTCGACGGCGGGGCCGACCCCAGACGCGAAGGCGTCATACTGGCCCTGCCGCGTTAGGCTTCGCTGCCGACTGCTTCGGCGATGTTGGCGAAACCGGCGCGCTGGAGCCGCTGCGCGAGGCCACGGGCGATGCGGCGAGCGATGCCGGGACCCTCGTAGACCATCGCGGTGTAGAGCTGGACGAGGCTGGCGCCGGCGCGAATCCGGTCCCAGGCGTCGTCCGCGCTGGCGATGCCGCCGACGCCGATCAGCGGAATGTCGCCGCCGCTTGCCGCGCGGAATTTGCGCAGGGTGTCGAGTGCGAGAGTCTTAAGTGGCTCACCGGAAAGGCCGCCAGATTCCCCGGAATACTTCGATTTGAGCGGTGGGCGCGAGCTGGTGGTGTTGGCGACGATGAGCGCGTCGATGCCATGATCAAGTGCGGCGCGAACGATCCGCGCCGGGTCGCCATCGCCGAGGTCGGGCGCGACCTTGAGGAAGATCGGCGGGCCGCCGACCAGCCGCGCCCCGCGCACCGCCGTCAGCAGTTCCTCGAGCGCGCCTTCGTCCTGCAAACCGCGCAGCCCCGGCGTGTTGGGCGACGAGACGTTGATCGTCAGGTAGCGCGCGACCGAAGCCATCGCGCTGACACCGGCGACAAAATCGGCGATCCTGTCCGAACCGTCCTTATTGGCGCCGACGTTGACGCCGATGACGCCGCCGTGGCTGCAGCGCTGCAACCGCTCGAACGCCGCGACCTGGCCGCGATTGTTGAAGCCCAGCCGGTTGATCACCGCGCGGTCCGATTGCAGCCGGAACAGGCGCGGCTTCGGATTGCCGGCCTGCGGGCGCGGGGTGACCGTGCCGACTTCGACGAAACCAAAGCCGAGGCCGAGCATTTCCGCGGGCACCTCGGCATCCTTGTCGAACCCGGCGGCGAGACCGACCGGCGACGGAAAGTTGAGGCCGGCGACGGTTGATTTAAGCGAATCGGGAAAGCGCGGCGGGTGGCGCGTCGGCATCAGCTTCAGGGCCGCGATTGTCGCCCGATGGGCGGCCTCCGCATCGAGCGCGAAGGCAAGAGGACGGAAAAGTCGGTAAAGCGCCATCGGTCAAAGTGCCTAGACGGTTGCAGTTTTGCCGCCAAGCGCCTAAATCGGACTGGAAAGCTCCGATTAGATGCGCCTGACCCACCTTGCCGACTATGCGGTCGTGCTGATGACCGCCGCCGCCCGGCGTGAATCCGAGAGCGGGGGCGAGGCTGTACGCTTGTCGTCGGCCGGCCTGGCCCAGGAGACCGGCGTGCCATTGCCGACCGCGCAGAAATTGATGGGTCAGCTAGCCGGTGCCGGCCTGCTGACCAGCGTCCGCGGCGCCGGCGGCGGCTTCATGCTCGCCCGGCCGGTGACCGCGATCAGCCTCGCCGACATCGTCGAAGCGGTCGAAGGCCCGATCGCCATGACCATGTGCAGCGGCGGCGACGGTCCGTCCGAATGTGCGCTGGATGCCAATTGCCGGGTCAAGCCGCACATGGGGATCGTCAGCAGCGCGGTGCGCGGGGCGCTGGGCGCGGTGAGCCTACAATCGCTGGCGAGCGAACGATGATTGACACGCTGCGCAACCGCGAGGCGCATGAGGCCGTCGACAAGCTGTCCACCTATGAGTGGGGCTTCACCTCGGACATCGAACAGACCTTTGCGCCCAAAGGCCTCAACGAGGACACCGTCCGCTTCATCTCGGCCAAGAAGAACGAGCCGACATGGATGCTCGAGTGGCGGCTGAAGGCTTATCGCGCCTGGCTGGAGATGAAGGAGGTCAGCTGGGCCAAGCTCGACCTGCCCAAGATCGATTATCAGGACGCATTTTATTACGCCGAGCCGACGGCCAAGCCCAAGCTCGGCAGCCTCGACGAGGTCGACCCCGAAATCCTGCGGGTTTACGCCAAGCTCGGCATCCCGATCGAGGAGCAGAAGGTGCTCGCCGGGGTCGAGGGCGCGCGCAAAGTCGCGGTCGACGCGGTGTTCGACAGCGTCTCGGTCGCGACCACATTTCGCGAGGAATTGAAGCGCGCGGGGGTCATCTTCCTCAGCATTTCCGAGGCGATCCGCGAGCATCCCGACCTCATCAAGCAATATCTCGGCAGCGTCGTGCCGCAGCGCGACAATTATTTTGCCTGCCTCAACGCCGCGGTCTTTTCCGACGGCACGTTCGTCTATGTCCCCGAGGGCGTCCGCTGTCCGATGGAATTGTCGACTTACTTCCGCATCAACGCCGAGAATACCGGCCAGTTCGAGCGCACCCTGATCGTCGCCGACAAGGGCAGCTACGTCTCCTACCTCGAAGGCTGCACCGCGCCGATGCGCGACGAGAACCAGCTCCACGCGGCGGTGGTCGAAATCTTCGCCCACGAGGATGCCGAGGTAAAATATTCGACCGTCCAGAACTGGTATCCCGGCGACGCCGAGGGCAAGGGCGGGATCCTCAACTTCGTCACCAAGCGGGCGTTGTGCTCGGGCGCGCGATCGAAGGTCAGCTGGACCCAGGTCGAGACCGGCAGCGCGATCACCTGGAAATATCCAAGCTGCATTTTGAAGGGCGACGGCAGCGTCGGCGAATTTTATTCGGTCGCGCTGACCAACAACCGCCAGCAGGCCGACACCGGGACCAAGATGATTCACATCGGCGCCAACACGCGCTCGACGATTGTGTCGAAGGGGATCAGCGCGGGCCGCAGCAACAACACCTATCGCGGACTGGTGCGGGTGCTGCCGCGGGCCGAGAATGTGCGTAATTTTACCCAGTGCGATTCGCTGCTGCTCGGTGACCAGTGCGGCGCGCACACCGTGCCCTACATCGAGGTCAAGAACCCGACCGCGCAGATCGAGCATGAAGCGACCACGAGTAAGATCAGCGATGACCAATTGTTCTACGCGATGAGCCGGGGTCTGGATGCGGAAAGCGCGGTGGCGCTGATCGTCAACGGCTTCGCCCGCGAAGTGCTGAAACAGCTCCCGATGGAGTTCGCCGTGGAGGCGCAGAAGCTGCTGGGGATTTCGCTTGAGGGGAGCGTGGGATGACGAAGGCCGAGTTGGCAGAGATGCTGGAGCGCTTCGTTGGTGATGCGCCTGATTGCAGCAAGTGGGAATTCGACGACTTCACGTCGGTCAAACAGAGTCCAGAATTAGAGCCCTACCGCCAACGCCTGCTGGAAGTCTGGGGCGGCGGCTGGAACGATATCGGCGAAGTGCGGAATGTCATTCGAGACCTCAGAACTCATGCTTAAGATCACCGACCTCCACGCGACTGTCGCCGGCAAGGCGATCCTCAACGGCGTCACACTCTCCGTTCCTGCGGGCGAGGTGCATGCGATCATGGGGCCGAACGGGTCGGGCAAGTCGACGCTGGCTTATGTACTGGCGGGGCGGCCGGGGTATGCGGTGAGCGAGGGCGGCGCGACGTTTGACGGCGCCGACTTGCTGGCGATGGCCCCGCACGAACGCGCTGCCGCCGGGCTGTTCCTCGGCTTCCAATATCCGGTCGAAATTCCGGGCGTGTCGATGCTGCAATTCCTGCGCGAGAGCCTGAATGCGCAGCGGCGGGCGCGCGGCGAGGCGGAGTTGTCGGGAGCCGAGTTCATCCGCCTGGCGAAGGCGCAGGCGGCGGCGCTCGGCATGGACGCCGAGATGCTCAAGCGGCCGGTCAATGTCGGTTTCTCGGGCGGCGAGAAGAAGCGCGCCGAGATGGTCCAGATGGGGATCATGAACCCAAGGCTGGCGATCCTCGACGAGACCGACAGCGGGCTCGACATCGACGCGCTGAAAAGCGTTGGCGCGGGCATCAACCGGATCATGCGCGCACCCGACAAGGCGGTGCTGCTGATCACCCACTATCAGCGGCTGCTCGATTATGTGAAGCCGGACCGGGTGCATGTGCTCGATCGCGGTCGCATTGCCCGCAGCGGTGGCCCCGAGCTGGCGCTTGAACTCGAGCGCGAAGGCTATGCGGAGGCGACCGCATGACCGCGCTCCCGACCCGCAAGCTCGAGGCGTATCGCTACGCCGACATCGATGCTTTGGCGTCGGTGTGGAGCGCGCTGGCGCCGCCCGAACGGATCGACATTACTGCGCAGCAAGAGCTGCAGCAAATCTGGATGCCGAACAGCGAAGCGGTGCAAGTGCGTCGTGCGGAAATTACGATTGCCGAAGGCGGCAGCGCGCGGATTTTCGTGCTTAACACGGCGAGCGAATATGGGCGGATCGAGCTTGGCGTGACGCTCGCCGACGACGCGGATTTCACTTTGTTCGGAGCCAACATCGGCGGCGGTTTGGCCAACCTCGAGATTGTCACCACCGTGCGCCATTTGGGCGAGCGCGGGCGCAGCCGGCAGACGGTGCGGTCGGTGCTCGGCGGCAAGGCGGTCGGCACCTATCTGGGCAAGGTCGAGGTCGCGCGCGATGCGCAGAAGACCGACGCCGGGCAATCGGTCAAAGCCATGCTGCTCGACCGCGGCGCGACGGCCAATTGCAAGCCCGAGCTCGAGATTTTCGCCGACGATGTGCAATGCGCGCACGGCGCGTCGGTGGGGGAACTGGACGCCGACCAACTTTTCTACGCGATGTCGCGCGGGCTCGACCCGGCGGGCGCGCGGGCGTTGCTGCTCGAAGGGTTCATCATGGGCCTGTGGGATGACGCGCCCGACGGCGACGCGATTCGCGATGCATCGCGCGCGGCGCTGAGAGCAATCGCATGAACATCGCGACCCGCATCAATTCGTCGCTCGACGTGCGCGACCAGTTTCCGGCGATTGAGAACTGGCATTATCTCGACAGCGCCGCGACCGCGCAGAAACCGCAAGCGGTGATCGACGCGATCACTACAGCTTACGCGCGCGATTACGCGACAGTGCATCGCGGGATTTACCAGCGATCGTCGGACATGACGGCGGCGTACGAAGCGGCGCGCGCCGGTGTGGCGGGACTGATCGGCGGCAAGACAGAAGAGATCATATTCACGCGGGGCGCGACCGAGGCGATCAATTTGGTCGCGCGCGTGCTGCCCAAAGAGGGCCGGAAACGGGTGCTGCTGTCGGCGCTTGAGCATCACAGCAATATCGTCCCGTGGCAGCTGGCTGGATATGCGGTCGACGTCTGCCCGCTGACCGCCGATGGACGGATCGATCTCGACGCGGCGGCGGAGCTGGTGTCCGACCAGCATCGCGTCGTCGCCTACGCGCATGTGTCGAATGCGCTGGGCTCGATTCTCGACGCCAAACGCGCGGCCGAGATCGCGCATTCGAAGGGCGCATTGTTGCTGCTCGACGGGTGCCAGGCGGTGCCGCGCATTCCAGTCGATGTCGCCGCGATTGGCTGCGATTATTACGCTTTTTCCGGCCACAAGCTGTACGGCCCGACCGGCATCGGCTGCCTGTGGGGCCGGGCCGAGCTGCTCGACGCGATGCCGCCGTGGCACGGCGGCGGCGCGATGATCGAGAATGTTACGTTTGAGCGCACCACCTACGCCCCGCCGCCGCAGCGGTTCGAGGCCGGCACGCCGCACATTGTTGGCGCGATCGGGCTGCACGCGGCGGTCCAGTGGGTCGAGCAACTGTCGCTCGACGCGATCCATGCGCACGAATGCGCGCTGGTTGTGGAGTGCCGCGCGGCGTTGGCGGCGATCCCCGGCGTTACCCTCTATGGGCCCGAGGACTCGGCCGGGATCGTCAGTTTCAACGTCGATGGGGTGCATGCGCACGATGTCGCCACCATATTGGACGATGCGGGCGTCGCGGTCCGCGCCGGGCACCATTGCGCGCAGCCGCTGATGGCGGTGCTCGGGGTCGACGCAACTGCTCGCGCCAGCTTCGCCGCGCACAGCGATTCGTCGGACATCGCGGCGCTGGTCGGCGGCATCGAGCAAGTGAAACGGATTTTTCGGCCAGAGAGCAAATGACGTGAACAAGGAACGCAAGATCGTAACCGAGGAAGTCGACGCTGTCGCGCCACCACCGCGCGCTCGGGTGACGCCCGAATTCGAGCGCAAGCGCGACTATCTCGCCGGCTTCCTCAGCGGCGAGAAGGCAGCCGAGCCTGAGCATGGCGCGGGCGGCGATTTGCAGGCGTCGGTGGTCGAGGCGCTGAAGTCGATCTACGACCCCGAGATCCCGGTCGATATCTACGAGCTCGGGTTGATTTACGACGTCGCCATCGACGCCGACGGCGATGCGGTGGTGACGATGACGCTGACCACGCCGCACTGCCCGGTCGCCGAATCGCTGCCCAACGAAGTTGAGCTCAGGGTGCTATCGGTGCCCGGCATCCGTGATGCCGAGGTCAAATTGGTGTGGGACCCGCCGTGGGACCCGTCGCGGATGAGCGACGAGGCCAGATTAGAATTGGGAATGCTGTGAACAAGGAAGTGAACGTCCGCGCCCGCCCGGCGGCGATCGTGCTGACCGCAGCCGCCGAAGCGCGCATCGCCGAGCTGATGGACCGCGCGCCCGAAGGTGCGATCGGGGTCAAGCTGTCGACTCCGCGCCGGGGCTGCTCGGGCCTGGCTTATTCGGTCGATTATGTGACCGAGGCAGTGCCGTTCGACGAGAAAATCGCCACGCCCGGCGGCGCTTTCTACGTCGATGGCGGCTCGGTGCTGTACCTGATCGGGTCGACCATGGACTGGGTCGAAGACGACTTCGCTGCCGGCTTCACCTTCGCCAACCCCAACGCCAAGGGCGCGTGCGGCTGCGGCGAGAGCTTCACCATTTGAATTAGCCGGCCTGAATCTGTTATTGGAGCATGCGAAGGAGTTCGAACCATGCGCCTCCTGCTGCTCGCCGCCGCCGCACTGATTGCCGTGCCATCCGCCGCCGCCGAACCGGTCAAGGCACCGCCGGCATCGCCCAAGGCCAACTGCCCGCGCACGACCAGCTATTACGCCAGCAAGGACTCGACTTATCGCGGCGATCGGATCACGCCGAAGAAGCTGGCCGAGCTGCCACCGGGAATCGGGTTCATGGCCGTGTACCGGACGGTCAATGGCTGCGAAGCGCCCATGACAATGGTAGAATATCGAGCCGGCCGGAGACGGTAGTTCTGCAGCCGAACAGAGGGAATATGAGATGTCACGTGCAGCGACGTTATTGTTTGCGATTTTTGCCTATGCGGTGTTCTTCGCCACCTTCCTTTATCTCATCTGCTTCGTCGGCAGTTTTCCGATCGCCCCGCTGACGGTGGATAATGGGCCGGCGGCGCCCGTGGCGGTGGCGGTCGTCACCGACCTTGTCCTGATCGCCTTGTTCGGGATCCAGCACAGTGTGATGGCGCGCCAGGGGTTCAAGAAGGCGTGGACGCGGATCGTGCCGCAGCAGGCCGAACGCAGCGTCTACGTGCTGATCGCCAGCCTGACGCTGGTCATCCTGTTCCTGTTCTGGCGGCCAATTGAAGGGACCGTGTGGGACGCGACCGGGTCGGCGATTGAAATGCTGCTGTGGCTCGGTTTCGCGGTGGGCTGGGGCATCGTCCTGATGAGCACCTTCCTGCTCAACCATTTCGAACTGTTCGGGCTGCAGCAGGCGTGGTTGCACCTCCAGGGCCGGACCGCCGCCGAGCCGCAAATGCGCAAGCCCTTATTCTACAAATGGATCAGGCACCCGCTCTACAGCGGTTTCTTCCTGGCCTTCTGGTCGACGCCGACGATGACCTATGGCCATTTGCTGCTCGCCGCCGGGATGTCGGTCTATATGCTGATCGCCATCCGTTACGAGGAACGCGATCTGGTCGGCCTGTTCGGCAGCGACTACGAAAATTATCGCCATGAGGCGGGCATGCTGACGCCTAAAATGCGGCGGCGCGCCTGATCGGCCGGCCTAGAAGCCCAGCGTAAAGCGGATCGCGGCGCCATAGTCGTCGTCGGCGGTGGCGAAATGCCCGGGCTGGCGGCGGACGAACAGATTGCCGCCGACCCAGCCATTGTCGCCGAGTAGGTTCGCGCCATAGCTCAGCTCGGCGTCGACCTCGCGCCCATGTGGCACGAGCGAATAAGTGACCAGGCTATTGGTCGCGGTTTGGGTGCGGTAATCATAAGCGGTCGGCAGCAGCATCGCGAAGCCACCGCGCTCAATCCGCAGCGGCTGGGACAGCCGGAACCCGAGGCGATCTCCAGCGCCCAGCAAGCCGAGCTTGGTGAGGTCGAACCCGTAAGCGCCGGTTTGAAACTGGCCACCGGCGAAGCTGGTCCAGCCGCGGCGCCCCGACAGGCTGGCGCTCCAGCCGTTGCCGAACCGGCGGCGCGCTTCGACGTCGAGGAACACAGTATTCGCGCCGCCGCCGCCAAGGGCGTTACCCATGCGACCGCCGAGCAAGGTCTGCTTTTCGGCCAAATTGCTGATGCCGGCCGAGAGCCAGGTTTTGCCGAAGGCCCGGTCGACCGCAATGCTGGTCCAGCGATAGGGCGAGCCGGTCGCGCTGGTCTTGACCGCCTGCCACACGCTGCCGGACTCGCCGGAAATGGTCAGGCCAACCGCGCCGAGGTTGCGGCGCAGCGCCATGCTGCCATCGCGCTTGGCCGAGAAGCCAGGGTCGCCGGCGATGTCCCTGGCAATCAGGAAAGCGCCGGCCTGGGCACCGGACAGGCGCCGCTCCATCGCTTTGGCACCTTCCGAGAAACCGAGCGCGATCGCGGTATTGGGGCCGAGCCGGGCGATGGCCGATCCGGCGATCAGGCGCGACTGGCGCGCGTCGTCGGGGCCGACACCCAGCCGGCTCAAAGCGAACCCCTGCGGCAAGTCGCGGCGCTCACTGACGGTCATGGCAATGCTGATCGGGCCGGCGGACGAAATGGCGACGCGAATGCCGCCCTGCAGGGCGCGCTCGAGCGGCTTCGCCTGCTCGGCCGTGCGCAAGGTCTTGGCGAGGTCGACCGCATAGGCCCGCGAATAGCCGTCGAGGATGATCGCGCCCATCGGCGTGTTGGGATCGCCATCGGCGCCGCCGTCCCCGGCCGCGGCCGGCAAGTCACCGTTCGTGGCGCTGACCGGGGTCTGGCTGCCGGCCAGGCTGGTGGTGCCGATCGGCTGGAACGCGCTGGCAATGTTCAGCCGCCCGCGACCGAAGATCGAGTCGATTCCCGGGGCACCGAGATCGTCGGCGGTTCGGAATAAAATATCGGCGATCTGGGCGCCGGTCAGGTTGGGAAAGGCTTGCGCCAGCAGCGCCACGGCGCCGCTGATGGTCGGCGCGGAGAAGCTGGTCCCCGACCAGATGAATTGCGCGCCAGTATTGTCAGGGGCCCGGTCATCAAGGCCGCGCGCGGCGAGGAAATTGTTCGCCCCCGTACCGGCCTTGTTGGAAAAGCTGGAAAGCTGGTTGATGTCGATGGACGTTCCCGTATCGACGCCGACCGAACCGGCAATGATGACGTTGGCGCCGAAATTCTGCGCGGGGATAAGGGCGAACGGATCGGGATTGTCGCCAAGCGAGGTCGCACCGTCATTGCCGGCGGAAATTACCACCACGATGCCGGCGTTGACCGCGCGACCGATGGCCAGCATCAAGCCGCTTCCCGGGGAACTGCCGCCAAGCGACATGTTGATGACGCGGGCGCCGGCCAGGCGGGCGGCATCGATCCCAGCGGCGATCGCGGAATCGAAGAAACTGCAGCCACCGGTGGCGGACGTATCGGCGCAGGTGCCGGGCTCGTCGGCGCGCAAGCTGATAATCGTCGCGTCGAAGGCGACACCCATGGTGTTGGAATTGTTGCGCGCCGCAGCCGCGATGGCGCTGACCGCCGTGCCGTGGCCGCCTTCGTCGCTGACCCCGCGATTGCCGGCGACATCCGCACTGGCGGGGTCGATCCGACCGGCGAACTCAGCCAGAGCGGGATTGATGCCGGTATCGATGATGCCGATCTTGATGCCCTGGCCGGTCGCGCCATTCTGATAAGCGACGATGGCATTGGCGGCCACCGACGAGGCCGACGCCCGATATTCGGCCGTGTTGTAATCGATCGGCGTGGGTGTCGGAGTGGGCGTCGGTGTTGGGGTGGGAGTCGGCGTTGGTGTTGGCGTCGGTGCGATCGGTGCGGGGATCGGCGACGGACCGCCGCCGCCGCCGCAGGCCGACAGGCCAAACGCCAGCACAACCACACACGCGGTCGACGCCAGATGCCTTTTATCCATGCCCGAACTCCGCTCAAGCTGCTGAAAATCCACAGCTTCCCCAAATCAACTTATGCTTTCCGAAACCTTTCAATTTGCTGAAGGGCGAGTTTCTAGTAGCGCTTCCGCCAATCATGAATTCCCCCGTATCCAAGGCCTTTGGCCACATCCACGACTGGATCTTCGATCTCGACAATTGCCTGTATCCCGCCTCGACCGGGCTATTCGCACTGATCGACGAGCGCATGGGCGCCTATATCCAGCGGCTGCTGGACTGCGACGCAAGTGAGGCAAGGCGCGTCCAGAAGGCGCACTTTCATGAGCATGGTACCACGCTCGCCGGGCTGATGAAATCGCACGCCGTCGACCCCGACCATTTTCTCGACGACGTCCACGCCATTCCGCTCGACCGGGTCAGCACCGATCACGCGCTTGGCGACGCGCTGTCGCGGCTGCCCGGCCGGCGCTTCGTATTTACTAACGGCGATGCGCCTTATGCCCGGCGGGTGCTCGAGGCGATCGGCGTTGGATCGCACTTCGACGATCTCCATGACATCCACGCCAGCGAACTCAGGCCCAAACCCGACCCGCACGGCTATGCCTTGTTATGCGATCGGTTCGGCATCGATCCCGAGCACGCTTTGCTGGTTGACGACATGGCGCAGAATCTCAAACCGGCCAAACAACTCGGCATGACCACGGTGTGGGTCGACAACGGCTCCGAGCGCGGCAATCACGGCGCCGACGACAGCTTTATCGACTATCGCATTGGCAACGTGGCCGAGTGGCTGCATTCAATTCTGGGGGACCCATCATGAATGAGGCGATCGAAGCAACCATCGACGCCGCCTGGCTGGAGCGCGAATCGATTGGCCCGACGACCCGCGGCGACGCGCGCAAAGCGGTCGACGCCGCGATCTCGGCGCTCGACAGCGGCAGCGCCCGCATCGCCGAACGAATCGACGGCCAGTGGGTGGTCCACCAGTGGCTGAAGAAAGCGGTCCTGCTGTCGTTCCGTTTGAACCCGATGGCGCTGATCGGCGGCGGCCCCGGCGGCGCCCATTGGTGGGACAAGGTGCCATCGAAGTTCGCCGGCTGGGGCGAAGCGGAATTCGCGGCCGCAGGCTTTCGCGCGGTCCCCGGTGCAATCGTTCGCCGCGGCGCCTACATTGCGCCGGGCGCGGTGCTGATGCCAAGCTTCGTCAACATCGGCGCCCGGGTCGGTGAAGGGACGATGATCGACACCTGGGCGACGGTCGGCAGCTGCGCGCAGATCGGCCGCAATGTCCATATTTCGGGCGGCACCGGAATCGGCGGCGTGCTCGAACCGCTGCAGGCGGGGCCGGTGATCATCGAGGACGATTGCTTCATCGGCGCCCGATCCGAAGTGGCCGAAGGCGTCGTCGTTGAACAAGGCGCGGTGATTTCGATGGGCGTGTTCATCGGCGCCTCGACCAAGATCGTCGACCGCCTGTCGGGCGAGGTCATGTACGGCCGCGTCCCGGCCTATGCGGTGGTCGTCCCGGGTACCTTGCCGGCCAAGGATGGCGGGCCGTCGCTGGCCTGCGCGGTGATCGTCAAACGGGTCGATGAAAAGACCAGGTCCAAGACCAGCATCAATGAGCTGCTGCGGGACTGATCAATAAGCCCAGCTTATTGGCAGGATACGCGGATTTGTTGGCGAGCGAACGCACGTCCGAATAAATTGACCGCATGACCGCGATCGACCCCATTTTTAACCGCAATGCGCGGGAAGCGGCCAAGGCGCCGGCTGTTTACCCAACGGCGATGATCCGCACCGAGATGAATGGGCGCGACTGGGCGATCCTGGGCACGCTGGCTATGATCTGGGGCGGCGCCTTCTTCTTGATCAATGTCGCCGTGCGCTATGTGCCGCCCACGACTTATGTCCTGATGCGGCTGACGATTGCCGCCGCGGCGATGTGGGCAATCCTGGCGTGGCGCCGCGAGACCCTCGCTTTGCCGCGCGAGGCGTGGGGGGCGATTGTCCTCCTCGCGCTGCTCAACAATGCGCTGCCATTCACCTTGTTTGGCTGGGCACAGACGCACATCGCCAGTGGACTCGCCTCGATTCTCAACGCGACGACGCCAATCTGGGGCGTGATTGTCGCGCAATTGTTCACCGCCGACGAAAAAATCACGCCTCGCAAGCTGGCCGGGGTCACAATTGGATTCGGCGGGGTCGCGCTGATGATTGGCCCCGGCCTGCTTGGCAGCCTTGGCAGCGGCGCGTTGGCCGAGCTCGCCTGTGTTGTGGCCGCGCTCGCTTATGCCCTGGCCGGAGTATGGGCACGCCGGTTCAAGACAATGGGGGTGTCGCCGTTCAGCGTCACCACCGGCCAGTTGACGGTCGGCGCCGTGATGATGCTGCCAGTGGCGCTGATCGGCGATCGCCCGTGGACGATGACGCCGCCGCCGCTACAGGCGTGGGCGGCCATCGCCGCCTTGGCAATTTTCTGCACCGCGTTCGGCTATGTGCTCTATTTTCGCCTGATCGATCGCGCCGGCGCGACCAATGCCTTGCTGGTGACGTTGCTGGTCCCGCCCACCGCGATCTTGCTCGGCGTATTGTTCCTCGGCGAGGTGATCTCGCCGCTCGATTTCGCCGGCCTGGGGCTGATCGCGATCGGCCTCGCCGCGATCGACGGGCGCGTGCTCGGCCTGCTTAGCCGGCGCCGGCTTCGGCCAGCAGTTTAGTCGCTTCAGCGCTCGTCCAGTCGAGGTCGCCGACGTAGCGCCACACTTCGCGACCCTGGCGGTCGTAGAGAATGGTGGTCGGCATGATTTGCACGCCAAGCGCGCCGGACAGCGCCATTTCGGGATCCTGATAAGCGCCGAGCCCGTCAATCTTGTGCGCGGCGAGGAACGCCACGACCGACGCGTGCGGGCCGATGTCCTGGCTGACCGCGATCACCCCGAGCTGGCCGTCCTGGAGATGCGCATCGGATAGTTTCTCGAGCGTCGGCAATTCCTTGATGCACGGCCCGCACCAGCTGGCCCACAGATTGACCAGCACCGGCACGCCCTTGAAATCGGCGATGCTGATGTCGCCGCCGTCGGGATTCTTGAAGCTAACTTTGGGCGCGAGCTTGCCGGCATTGTCGCGATGGACGCCCTTGTCGTCGACGGTGCTTTGGTCCTCGGCCTGGGCCGCTTGCTTGCCTTGCTGGGGTGCGGGCTTTTGCCTATCGCACGCAGCAAGCCCGAAAAGCGCAAGGAAGAGCAGGATCAGCCGCAAGACAATTTCCAATCCAATGTGGGGCGGGCGCTTTGGCGGCGGCCCGGCCGAGGTGATGCGTGCGATAAATAGCTCGATCGCTACCGACAAGCGGATTTGGCGCGAGGACGTCGCCGCCAGCCGTGCCCACGCCGCGATGCTCGGCACGCAAGGGATTATTTCGGCCGACGATGCGGCGGCAATCGACCAGGGCCTCGCCGCCATCGCCGACGAATTTGCCAGCCGCGGCGTCGCCGAGGATTCGGCGCTCGAAGACATTCACATGCACGTCGAACATCGGCTGGCCGAGCTGATTGGACCGGCGGCCGGGCGGCTGCATACCGCGCGGTCGCGCAACGACCAGGTCGCCACCAGCTTCAAAATGTTTGTCCGCGGTGCGATTGACGATGTCGTGGCGGCAATCGACCATTGCGAAGCCGCAATCCTCGACCGCGCCGAGGAGCATGCGGCGACCATCATGCCGGGGTTCACGCACCTGCAATCGGCGCAGCCGGTGACGCTGGGCCATCATTTGATGGCGTACCGCGAGATGCTGGTCCGCGACCGCAGCCGTTTTGCCGATGCCCGGGCGCGGCTCAACCAATGCCCGCTCGGCGCGGCGGCGCTGGCCGGCACCAGCTTCCCGATCGACCGCGACGCAACCTCAACCGCCTTGGGTTTCGACGGCCTGACAGCGAACAGCGTGGATTCGGTGTCCGACCGCGATTTCGTCGTCGATTACCTCGCTGCCGCGGCGCTGTGTTCGGTGCATCTGTCGCGGCTGGCCGAGGAAGTCATCATCTGGGCGTCGCAGCCATTCGGCTTTGTCGTCCTGCCCGACGCCTGGTCGACCGGATCGTCGATCATGCCCAACAAGCGCAACCCCGACGCCGCCGAGCTGGTTCGCGGCCACAGCGCGCGGATTGTCGGCGACCTGGTTGCGCTGCTGGTGCTGCTGAAAGGCCTGCCATTGGCCTACGCCAAGGATTTGCAGGACGATAAAGCGCCCTTGCTCGACGCGCATGATTTGCTGATGATCTCGCTGGCGGCGATGGCCGGGATGGTGGCGGACCTGCAGTTCGACGCGGCGCGAATGCGGGCGGTTGCGGCGGCCGGCCATGCGACCGCGACCGACCTCGCCGATTGGCTCGCGGCAAGCGGGATCCCGTTTCGCGAGGCCCATCACATCGTCGGGCGGGCGGTCGCGGCGGCCGAAGCCAAAGGGGTCAACCTCGATCAGCTCAGTCTGTCGGAGTTCCAGGCGATCGACCCGCGCATCGGCGCGGAAGCGCTCGAGCGGTTGACGGTCGAGAGCAGCGTGGCGTCGCGCAGCTCGGCTGGCGGAACGGCGCCCGAGCGGGTAATCGCAGCGGTCGCGGCGGCCCGTGCCGCTCGGAGAGATCGATGAGGTTCGCGCGGTTCGCTTTGATTGCGGGAGGTTGCCTGATCGCCGGCGCGTGCGGCCAGATGGCGCCCCTCCAGCCGGCGCCGGGTCAGCGCTTGCCGGTCAAGCCGATGCTCGCCAGCGCCACTCCGACCGCCGAGCAATTGCTAACCCCGCCGACCAACGCCAGGCCCACGCGGGTCGACGAACTGATCAAGCGGTCCGAACCGCGCAAGGTCGATCGTTTCGACCTGCCGCCGCCCGATGGCGGCGCTGCCCCGGTGTTGCCGGAAGCCGGCCAATCGACGACCAATGCCGAACAAACCGGCGTCTCGACACCGCCATGAGCAATCGCGTCCGCAAGGCCGTTTTTCCGGTCGCTGGCCTCGGCACCCGCCTGCTGCCGGCGACCAAGACCATGCCCAAGGAAATGCTGACGATCGTTGACCGGCCGCTGATCCAATATGCGGTCGACGAAGCGCGCGAAGCCGGAATCGAGCAGATGATTTTCGTCACCGGGCGCGGCAAGGCGGCCCTGGTCGACTATTTCGACATGGCGTTCGAGCTGGAAACGACGATGCGGGACGCGGGCAAGAGCCTCGACGCGCTGGCATCCGCCCGCACCGACTATGGCGAGATCGTCGCGGTTCGCCAGCAAGAACCGCTGGGGCTGGGCCATGCAGTCTGGTGTGCACGCCACATCGTCGGCGACGAGCCGTTCGCGGTCCTGCTGCCCGATGATCTGATGGCCGGCACGCCGGGCGCGCTCAAACAAATGGTCGACGCGTGGGAGCAGGTCGGCGGCAACATGCTGTGCACCGAGGAAGTGCCGGCCGAAAAAACCAAAAGCTATGGCGTGATCGCGCCGGGCCGCGTCGACGGCGATCTGACCGAAGTCCTCGGGCTGGTCGAGAAGCCCGATCCCCAGGACGCGCCGTCGCGATTGGGCGTGATCGGCCGCTACATCCTCCAGCCGCAAGTCATGCAGGTGCTCGACGCCGGGACACGCGGGGCCGGCGGCGAAATCCAGCTGACCGATGCGCTGGCGAAGGTGATCGGCACGCAGCCGTTCAACGCCTTGAAAGTCAATGCGGTGCGCCACGACTGCGGCGACAAATTGGGCTTCGTCCTGGCCAATCTGGCGCTGGCGCTGGAGCGGCCGGACCTTGGGCCGCAGGTGCGTGAGTATCTCGCCAGCCTTTAGGCCGGGCGCGGCCCGAGCAGGGATTCGAGGCGCCGGCGTTCGGTCTCGCTCGCTAGCCAGCGATCGCGCATATCGCCAAGCTCGATCGCCCGGGTGACGACGCGCGCGTCAAGCGCGGCATTGTCATCGCGCAACGCCTGCAAGGATTGGGTGCGCGCGATCCGTCGCTCGATACGGGCGAACAGCACTTCGAAGTGGAACGGCTTCAAGATCACGTCGTCGGCCCCGGCCTCATAGGCCTGGACCGCGCCGTTGGGCCTGGATTTGCCGGTAATCAACATCACCGGCAAGTCGCGCCATTGAGCCTGGCCGCGGATTACGCGGGCCAGTTCGGCGCCGCTGATGCCCGCCATATACAGTTCGGCAACGACTACATCGACCGGTTGGCGGAGAAGCTCGGCGATCGCCGCGCGGCCATTATCGGCGGCGATAGCCCGATAGCCGGCCTCGCTTAGCCGCCGCACCAGCACCGCCAGATTGCGCTTGTTGGGATCGACCACCAGCACCCGCGTCACATGACGCTGGTTGTCGGATTGCAAGCCGTCGCTGAGCGCCTGGGTCATGACCGGACCCGTAACGAAAGATGGTTAACGCGGCGCTAAGACCGGCGCACAACCCTACGGTTCCAGTTCGACGTCCCAGTACAGATAGTCGCGCCAGCTTTGGTGGAGGTAATTGGGCGGGAAGCTCTTGCCGTGATCCTGCAATTGCCAGCTGGTCGGCCGGATCGGTTCGCGTGCGAAATGCATGTGGGCCTGGCCCGGCGTGCGCCCGCCTTTGCGCAAATTGCACGGCGCGCAGGCGGTCGCGACATTCTCCCAGGTCGTCCGGCCGCCTTGCGCGCGGGGGATGACATGGTCGAAGGTCAGCTCCCTGCCCGACCCGCAATAGACGCAGTGGAAACGGTCGCGAAGGAAGAGATTGAACCGGGTGAAGGCCGGAAACTGGCTGGGACGGACGAATTGGCGCAGCGCGATCACCGACGGCAGCTTCAAGGCAATCGTCGGGCTGTGCACTTCGCGCTCGTAATGGGCAACGACATCGACCCGCTCGAGGAACATCGCTTTGACCGCCGTCTGCCACGGCCACAGGCTCAGCGGATAATAAGACAGCGGTGTATAATCGGCATTGAGCACCAGCGCCGGGCAACTGTCGGGATGGCGGATGATCTCCGAGTGATACATGACGCGGGCAATGGCCTTTCTTGTGTCCGCCCGCTTCGAACACCACCTCCGGCCCTGTCGCACCCAAGCAGGAGAGGGCGCGTCACAGGCCCGTCTTCCCTTATGTCCAGCCGGATGCCAGCCCGGCGTGACAGACACATGACAGCACTTTCCCTTGGCGCCGGTCAAGAGTCGATTAAGTCACAGTGCTGATGGCGCCTGCGATGACCACCACCCGTTTCGCCCCGTCGCCGACCGGGCGGCTGCACCTTGGTCATGCGTATAGCGCGGCGGTCGGGAAAGATCGGGCTCGGCAGAGCGGCGGGCGTTTCCTGCTGCGGATCGAGGATCTCGACCCGACCCGCAGCCGGCCCGAGTTCGTGGCCGGGATTGAGGACGACTTGCGCTGGCTCGGCCTCGATTGGGACGGCGCGCCGCTGGTGCAGTCGCAGCGCACCGAGCTTTACGCGGCCGCCCTGGAGCGGCTGCAGGACCGCGGCCTGGTCTACCCGTGCTTTTGCACGCGCGCCGACATCGCCGCCTCGCTGACCGCCCCCCACGGCGACGCGGGTCCTTCTTATCCCGGCACTTGTTGCGGCCTCGCCGACGATCCGGCGCGTCGGGGAACGACGCCGCATAGCTGGCGGCTCGATGGCAGCAAGGCGCTGGCGATCGCCGGCCTGCCGTCATGGATCGAGGAGGACGGCCGTAGCTTCACCGCCAAAACCGACGAGATCGGCGACGCCATCCTCGCCCGCAAGGACGCGCCGGCAAGCTATCACTTGTCGTGCGTCGTCGACGATGCGGATAGCGGTGTGACCCTGGTCGTACGCGGCGCCGACTTGCGCCCTGCCACCCCGATCCAGCGACTGCTGCAGGAACTCCTCGGGCTGCCCGCCCCGATTTATCTCCATCATCCATTGATAACCCACGCCGACGGGCATCGGCTCGCCAAGCGCGACCTTGCCCCGACGCTGGCCGCGATGCGCGAGGCGGGAGTTGACGGAAGAACCTTGGCCCGTGACCTGGTGACCGGCTTTGTCCCGTCTGGCTTTCGGCTGCAGCAAGCTTAAATAGGCAAGCATGAGCAACACACTCCTCGTCATCCTGCTGGTCGGCGCCATGGCCGCGACGGCCTATGTCCTGGTGCGCGGCATCATCGCCATGGCGTCGGGCAAGGACGTCACTGGCGAAGCGCAGCAGAATTGGATGCGCAAGCGGGTGCTGTTCCAGGCGGTGGCGATCGTGATTATCGCGCTGATCCTGATTCTCGCCAGCGCTTCGAAGAGCTGATCCTGGTCAAGCTCAACAATATCTACACCCGGACCGGCGATGCGGGCGAAACCGGGCTGGTCGATGGCTCGCGCATCCTCAAGGACCATCCCCGGGCGCAGGCAATCGGCGATGTCGATGAGTTGAACAGCGCCATCGGGCTGGCGCTCGTCCACGTCACGTCGGACGAGGCGCGGGCGATGCTCGGCCGGGTGCAGAACGAATTGTTCGACCTCGGCGCCGATATCGCCACCCCCGGCGAGGAGTTTGTCCCTTCGGAAATGGTTTTGCGGGTCGTTCAGTCGCAAGTCGACCGCCTGGAAGCCGAGATCGACGCGATGAACACGCAACTGGCGCCGCTGCGCAGTTTCATATTGCCCGGCGGCGGCGAGGCAGCGGCGCGCGTTCACCTCGCCCGCACCGTCGCGCGGCGCGCCGAGCGATCGGTGGTGACCGCGTCGCGCCACGATCCCATCAATCCCCTGGCGCGGATTTACTTGAACCGCTTGTCGGACCATCTGTTCGTGCTTGGGCGGCACCTCGCCAAGGACGGAGGCGGCGACATCTTGTGGCAACCCGGCGCAACCCGGTAACTGGTGTTTCGCTCGCCGAGCGATTGCTCGCAACGCGCGCGCTGACGCTCGACCTCGCCGCGCCGCTGTCCGATGCCGATGCGGCGATCCAGCCATTCCCCGACGCATCGCCGGCCAAATGGCACCTCGCCCACACCAATTGGTTCTTCGAGACTTTCGTGCTGCGCGATCATGTCGCGGGCTACCAAAGGTTCGACGAGCGCTTCCCCTATCTGTTCAACAGCTATTACGAAGGCGAAGGCGAGCGGCACTCACGGGTAAAGCGCGGGATGATCAGCCGCCCGTCACTGGACGAGGTGCGCAATTGGCGAGCGCACGTCGACGAGGCGCTAAAGCGAGCACTGCCAAATCTGCCAGTGGACGCGCTCGCCTTGGTCGAACTGGGCATCAACCATGAGCAGCAGCACCAGGAGCTGTTGCTGACCGATATCCTCGCGACCTTCGCCGAGAATCCGCTCGAGCCAGCCTATGGCGCCTTAGCGGCTGCGGTCTGTCAGGCCGCCGAACCATTGAGCTTCCTTCCTGGACGCACCGGCATCGTCGAGATCGGTGCCGACGACGATGGCTTTGCCTTCGATTCCGAGCGGCCTCGGCACCCCGAATTGCTTTACGCCCATGCGATCGCATCGCGGCCGGTGACCAATCGCGAATGGGCCGAATTCGTCGCCGACGGCGGCTATGCGACGCCAACCTTGTGGCTGTCCGACGGCTGGGACTGGGTCCGGCGCGAGGGCATTGCCGGGCCGCTGTATTGGCGCGGTGAAGGCAGCGAATTCACGCTTGGCGGGCGGCGCGATGTCGATCCCGCGGCGCCGGTCGCCCACGTCAGCGGCTATGAAGCGGACGCCTTTGCGCGCTGGGCGGGGGCGCGGCTGCCGACCGAGGGCGAGTGGGAGAGCTTTGCCGCCACCGCCGATCACAATCTTGGCAACCAGCTCGACCAGGCCGGGACTGTCGTGCCACAGCCGCCGGGCGACATTTTCGGCGACGTCTGGGAATGGACCCAGAGCAGCTTCTCGCCCTACCCCGGCTTCAAGCCGGCTGCCGGCGCGGTCGGCGAATATAATGGCAAGTTCATGAGCGGACAGCTGGTACTCAAAGGCGCCAGTTGCGCGACGCCCCGCGGTCACAGCCGCGCGTCTTACCGCAATTTCTTCCCGCCCGATGCGCGGTGGCAATTCACGGGAGTACGCCTTGCTCGCGACGCTTGATGCCCAGACACAGGCGTTCCGCGACGACGTGCTGGCGGGGCTGGCGGCGGCGATCCCGGCGATTCCGGCGCGGTGGCTGTATGACCGGGCCGGATCCGAGCTGTTCGACGCCATAACCAAGTTGCCGTCATATTATCCGACCCGAACCGAAACGGCCTTGTTGACGTCAATCATGCCCGAAGTGGCGGCGCTGATTCCAACCGGCACGGCAGTGGTCGAGTTTGGCGCCGGTTCCGCGACCAAGACGCCCATCCTGCTCGATGCCATCCACCCCGCGGCCTATGTCCCGGTGGATATATCAGGCGACTATCTCGAGGACAGCGCGGCGCAATTGAGCGCCGGCTTTCCCGGCCTGCCGGTAATCCCCGTCACCGCCGACTTCACGCGCCCGTTTGCGTTTCCGGCGCTGGTCGCCGACCTGCCCAAGCTCGGCTTCTTTCCCGGCTCGACCATCGGCAATTTCGTGCCGCGCAGCGCGACCGACCTGCTGCGGCATTTCCGCGAATTGCTCGGTACCGGCGCGCTGCTGCTGATCGGCATGGACCGGGTGAAACCGGTCGAGCGCCTGATTGCCGCCTATGACGATCCGGACGGAGTAACGGCGCGGTTCAACCTGAACCTGATCGAACGGATCAACCGCGAGCTCGACGGCAGTATTCCGCCCGACGCGTTCCGGCACGAAGCCCGCTGGAACGACATCTTGTCGCGCATTGAAATGCATCTGGTGGCGACCCGCGATGTCGCGTTCAGCGTCGCCGGCCAGCCGTTCGCGTTGCACCAGGGCCAGTCGATTCACAGCGAGAACAGCCACAAATACGGTCGCCGCGGCGGGCGCGTGCTGCTGCTGGCTGGCGGCTGGACCCCGCTTGCCGAGTGGACCGACCCGGCCGGCGATTTCGCCGTCATCCTTGCCGAGGCCCAGCCCAACCGCTCCGCCCCCTGATTGCTCCGGACGCGGCGCGCGGCTAAGCGGCACGGATGACCATCGCAATCTTCGACATTCTGCGTTACCTGCTGACGATATTATGGTGGCTGATCATCATCCAGGTCGTGCTGAGCTGGTTGTTCGCCTTCAATGTGCTCAATACCAGTTCGCGCGGCGTGCTGGCGCTCAGCCACGCGCTCGAACGGATCACGGCGCCGCTCTATCGGCCGATCCGGCGCCTGCTCCCGGACTTTAACGGCCTCGACTTCTCGCCGTTGATCGTGCTGATCCTGATCCAGGTCCTGCAGATGCTGCTCGACGGCGCTGAACGCAGCCTCGTTTATTCGACAACATGACCGCACGGCGGATCGACGGAAAGGCCTCTGCCGCCGCGATCAGGGAGCGTGTTGCCCAGTCGGCCGCCGAATTTGCGGATCGCATTGGCCGCCCGCCTGGCCTGGCCACCGTGCTGGTTGGCGAAGATCCGGCCAGCGCCGTTTATGTCCGGATGAAGGGCAAAGCGACCGCCGAGGCGAGCATGGCAAGCTTTGCGCATGTTCTGCCGGCGACGATTTCCGAAGCCGAGCTGCTCGACCTGGTCGGCGCGCTCAACGATGACGAGCGGGTCGACGGGATCCTCGTCCAGCTGCCGCTGCCCAAGGCCATCGACACCGAGAAGGTGATCGCCGCGATCGACCCGGCCAAGGACGTCGACGGCTTTCACCCGCTCAATCAGGGGCGCCTGTTCGCCGGCCTTGAGGGGCTGGTCGCCTGCACCCCGCTCGGCTGCCTGCATTTGCTGAAAGCGGAGCTCGGCAGCCTCGCCGGCCTCGACGCGGTGGTGATCGGCCGCTCCAACATCGTCGGCAAGCCGATGGCGATGCTGTTGCTGAGCGAAAACGCGACGGTGACGATGGCCCATTCGAAGAGCCGCGACCTCGCCGCCATCGTCCGTCGCGCCGACATCGTTGTGGCTGCGGTTGGCCGTCCGGAAATGGTTCGCGGCGACTGGATCAAGCCCGGCGCGACGGTCATCGACGTCGGCATCAACCGGATCCCAACCGACGACGGCAAAGGCCGCTTGGTCGGCGATGTCGCGTTCGACGAGGCGGCCGCTGTCGCGGGCGCGATCACGCCGGTGCCGGGCGGCGTTGGGCCGATGACCATCGCCATGCTAATGCGCAACACACTGGTCGCCGCGCATCGCCGCGCCGGCTTCGCTGAGCCGGAGGATTTATGATTTTTGCACTCCTGCTTGCGGCCACCGCGCCGACCGCCGTCGATGCCGAGCGAGCGTTTGCCCGGGATGCGCAACGCCACGGCCAATGGACAGCGTTCCGCAAATATGCCGATCCCAGCGCGGTCATGTTCACGCCGCAAGCGGTGTGGGTGCAGGATTTTCTGAAGGGTCGCAAGGATCCGCCGGCCGCGCTCAAATGGTCGCCGGCCGAAAGCTATGTTTCGTGCGACGGGCGGACGGCGATCAACAAGGGTCCGTGGACCGGCGCGTCGGGCAAAGGACACGGCTATTTCACCACGGTGTGGATGCGCAAGGGCCGGTCGTGGAGCTGGATTTATGACGGCGGCGACGCTCTTGCCACGCCAATGCCAGCGCGCGCCCACCCGATCGTTCGGCGCGCCAGCTGCGCGCGTGGGAGCGCCGTCCGGGCGCTTGCCAGACGGGCGGTCAGTGCGGCGCAGGTCGCGGGCAAGCCGCCGGGCGATGCCGGAACCGGTCGTTCGGCCGACGGCACGCTGTCGTTTCAATGGAAAGTCGACCCCAAGGGTGCGCGACATTTTCAGGCCCAGCTGTGGACCGGTCGGCATTATCAAACCGTGCTCGAACAGCAGATCGCCGCGCCAGCCGAATGATCCCAATACAATGAAAATAGCCCGATGATCGAGCTGTTCGGGTCGGCGCTGGTCACCTTCCTGGTGATCATCGATCCGCCCGGCTGCGCGCCGATTTTTGCCAGCCTGACCCGCGGCGCCTCGGCCGCTCACCGCCGGTCCATGGCGATCCGTTCGTCGGCGATCGCCTGGGGCGTATTGATGTTCTTCGCGCTGCTTGGCCGCCCGATGCTCCATGCGCTGGGTATCAGCCTCGCCAGTTTCCGCATCGCCGGCGGCGTAATGTTGTTCATGATTGCCCTGGACATGGTGTTCGAACGCCGCACCCAGCGCCGCGAAGTCCGCGCCCAATCGATCGAGGGTACCCCCGGCGCCGACGATATCTCGGTCTTCCCGATGGCCATCCCGATGATCAGCGGGCCCGGCTCGATCGCCAGCGCAATGCTGTGGGTGTCGCGCGCCGATGACGTTGGCCAAGTGTTGACGGTGCTGGCCGCCATCACCGTGGTGATCCTGATGACGCTGGTTATCCTGCTGGCCGCGGGACCGCTGATGCGGCTGATCGGCGAGCGGATCGAAGCAATGATCACCCGCATCCTCGGGGTCATCCTGGCCGCGCTCGCGGCGCAATTCGTGGTCGATGGGTTAAAGCAAAGCTTTTCCGCCCTCGGGTGATGGCGCGTTAGCCGACCACTCGCCACATCTTGAACGGCGAGTTGGCGGGCAGCGTGATCGGCGCCAGCCAGGCCGGCACCTTGCCTTGCTCCAGCTGGGCGTAAAAGCCCTTCGGCGCTTCGGACATGAAGATCGTCGTCGTCGAGCCGTTGGGGCAGGTCAGCAAAAAGTTGGAATGATATTTGGCTATGATCGCATGGGCCTGCGGCTCGCTGCCGCGGAAGGCGTTCATCACGTCGGCGATCTGCTGGCCGTTGCGATGGTAGGGGCCGGTCACCGAATCATGGTGCGTGATGGTGATCACCCGCGGCCCCAAATCGACGAAGGTAAAAACCATCCCCTTGGGCTGCAGCGCCACGGGTCGGAATGCGGCCATGGTGTTGCACAGTTGGTTGGCCTTGCCGATGGCGATTTCACGCGGGGTCGATTTTTTGCCCGGGACCGCCTGCATGGCGAACGGAACGAGCGCGCCGAGGCCGAGCAAGGCGATGCCAACCGTCGCAAGGGTGCGAAGGATGAGGGTGTTCAGCCGCTGCGCCATGGGCGCCAGCAGCCACACGATCACGATGGCGCCACCGACGTTCAGCATCTGCGCCGCCGGCGCGGTGCGGGTCTGCCAGGCGAGGAGCAACGTCGCCGCCAGCGCCGGCGCCGCCGCGGCCAGGGTCCGCCTGAGCAGATTGCGGTCTTCGCGATTGCTCCAGGCGAGCAATCCCCAGCCAAAAACGCCGACCAGCGGCAAGGCCAGCAACATGGTCGCGGTCTGCCAGCCATGGGTAAACACCGGCCGCGCTTCACGCACATGGCTCAACCAGAGGCGCTCGACTTCGGGCGACACGCCTTCGAGCCGCGCCAGGCAGTGGGGCCACATCAGCGCGTGAAACACAGCGATAATCACCGCCGCACCCGCCGCCAACGCCAGGCGCCGCTTCCAGTCGGCCGGGGAGAGCCAGGCGAGCCCGAACAGCAACGCTCCGCCAAGCAGCGCGTCCGACAGCCAGACCGGCGACAATGCGTCGCACACGGCCAATCGGTTGGCGTAGGAGGCAAACAAAAGGAAACCGAGCGCCGTGCCGCCGGCCAGCGTCACTGCGTAAGCCGATAACCGCCGCTTTTCGTCGCGATCGTCGATCCAGAACAGCACCGTCGCCGCCCCGGCCAGCGCCAGATAAATCAGCAGCTCAAGCCCGATCGACAGCGACAGCGCGGTGGCGATGCCCAGCGTCGCCCCGCCGCGCGCGCGCTTGGGATCGGCGAGCCCGGCGACTGCCAAGCTGAGCAACGCCAGCTGCCAGCCGTGGTGGTCGATCCGCGTCGGCATGAACATGCCGTTGGTCGACCCGGCGCTGACCAAGGCGATGAAGGCGAGAATGAATGCCGCCGGGTGAATCAGGCGGCGCGCCGTCAGCGCAACCCCGAACAGCATCAGCAAATAAGGCAGCATCGGCGCGACGGCGACGGCGATGCGCTCGGCCCCGGCGCCGCCGAATATCGGCCGCAATAGCAGGATCAGTGCGGCGAGCGGCAAATCGACCAGCCGCGACCAGTGAATGTTGGCGCCGAACGGCGGGTTCAGCCGGTATTGCCGAAGATCGTACCAGCCCTGCCCGTGGAGCAAGGCGCGCACCTGGCTGATGCGCATATTGTCGTCGGTGTCGAGCAGGTCGAACGTCTGAATCTGGTGCCAGCGATTGAACACGAACCAAGCGCACAGGAGCAGCCAGGCGAGGACCGTCACCGACTTCCAATGACGGTCGAGCAGCCGCAATACCGGCTCGACGTCGACCTGATCCTTGCGCTCGCTCACCTTTCGCGCTCTAGCTGCTCGCCTTCAAAGGGCAAGCGGCGGCCGGCAAATCTTCGGTCGCGACAGCCATAGATACGAAGGCGCGATGTTCTCGACCATGTCCCCCGAACGCCGCGCGGTTGTCACCCAGGCCGCGCGCTACGCATTCGCCGGAATGGCGATCACGCTGCTGGTTGCCGGCAGCTATTGGGCTATCGCCGAATTCCTCCACGTGGATCCGATGCTGTCCTTGTTGGCGGTGTTCATCTTTTTCACTTTCGTCAGTTTTTTCACCCATGGTGCCTTCAGCTTTCGCGGCCATGGCGACCGGGACCGCCAGCATATTCGCCTGGCGCGATTCATGATCGTCAACCTCATCGGCCTGGCGACCAACCAATTCTTCGTCTGGCTGCTGGTGAAGCATTGGCACGGCCCTAACTGGTGGCCCGTCATCCCGATCATCTTCGTCACGCCGGCCTTGACCTTTGTGCTCCATCGCCGATGGGTATTCGGATGAGCGCGACGATCCTTTCGGTAATCTGCCCGGTAAAAAATGAGCAGGAAGCGATCGCGCCGTTCGTCGAGCGGCTGCGAACCGTCCTCGAAGGGCTCGACGATCCCGGGGCAAAAAGCTTCGAAATCCTGTTCATCGACGACGGCAGCACCGATATGACGCTGACCGAAATTCGCCGCGCTAACCAGGCCGACGCTCGCGTTCGCGCAATCTCTTTCTCACGCAATTTCGGCAAAGAGGCAGCGCTGTCGGCGGGTCTCGATCATGCGCGCGGCGCCGCGGTGATCCCGCTCGACGTCGATTTGCAGGACCCGCCCGAAGTTCTTCGTGACATGATTGCCAAATGGCGAGAAGGCTTTGAAATCGTCTATGGAGTCCGCAGCAACCGCGACAGCGACAGCCTGCCCAAGCGGTTGACGGCGGATCTTTATTACCGCGCCCATAATTGGCTCAGCGAGGATAAGATCCCCGAGCATGCCGGGGATTTTCGGCTGCTCGACCGCAAGGTGGTCGACGTCATTCGGACGATGCCGGAACGAAATCGCTTCATGAAAGGCCTGTTCGCCTGGGCTGGTTTTCGCCAGGCCTCGGTCCCTTACACGCGCGCGGCGCGCAAAGTCGGAACGACCAAGTTCAGTTACTGGAAGCTGTGGACCTTCGCGCTGGACGGCATCACGTCGGCATCGACGGTGCCGCTGCGGGTGTGGAGCTATCTCGGCGGCGTCGTGGCCCTGTTCGCGCTCGGCTACGCGCTGGTCGTGATCGTGCGCACTTTGGTGTTCGGCGTCCAGGTCCCCGGCTACGCGTCGATGATGGTTGCCGTGCTGTTCCTCGGCGGACTGCAGCTGCTGTCGCTCGGAGTGCTCGGCGAATATGTCGGGCGAATCCTGGTCGAGAGCAAACGCCGACCGCTGTATGTGGTGCGCGACGAAATTGGAGGCGAGGGCTGATGGACGCGCAGGTCTACATGCGCATGGCCGAGCTCGACGAACGCCATTGGTGGTTTGTCGCCCGGCGCCAGATATTGCGCTCGCTGATCGAGCGGGAGATCCGGCCGCCCAAGGATGCGCGCATCCTCGAGATCGGCTGCGGCACCGGCCACAATCTTGGCATGCTCGGCGAGTTTGGCGCACTCGAAGCGACCGAGCTCGACGCGGGTGCGCGTCAGCTTGCAACCTCCCGGCTGGGCCGGCCAGTCGCCGCCGCCGCGCTCCCCGACCTGTCGATGTTCGCGGCCAGCAGTTTCGACCTAATCGCGTTGCTCGATGTGCTCGAGCATGTCGAAAACGACGCCTCGGCGCTGGCCGCCATCCGGTCGCGGCTGAAGGTCGGGGGCAAGCTGCTGGTCACCGTTCCCGCGAACCGGTGGATGTGGAGCGCTCACGACGCGGCGCACCACCATCATCGGCGCTACACGAAGCGGGAGCTTGGGGCGGTCGCGACCAACGCCGGTTTCCGGATTGACCTATTGTCTCATTTCAACACTTTGCTGTTCCCGCCGATCGCCGCCGCGCGACTGGCGGGCAAGCTCATCGGCCGCGAAAGCGCCGACGACTCCATTCCCCCGGAGCCGGTCAACGGGCTCCTGCAGCGCATATTCGGATTTGAGGCGCCATTGGTCGGGCGCGTCCCGCTGCCGTTCGGCGTGTCGCTGGTGGCGATCCTCACGCGTCCTAGGGCTGGGGCGGAGGGAGCCGGTAAAGAGTAGAGTTGCTAGCGCTCCAGACCGGCTGAATGCCTTGCACCAGCCGCGGATCGAAGGGTGGAAAATCGATCAGCCACAGATAGTCGAACTTGCCGGGCGGGATCGCTCGGAGCGCGGTGACGGAGTCCCAATATATTCGGCCGGTACATCGTGGGACGCGGACGATCTGCGACGGATCCGAAGTGAACGGGCGCGCCTCGAGATATCGCAGGCTGAGCAGGTTGAGACCCGCCGTCACCCATTGGTCATTCGAGAAGCCCTGACGGCGGACTATGGTCATCGCACCCAGATGCGTGTTGCGCGGCAAACTCCATGCGTCGCCGCAACCATCATGAACCAGGCTCAGTACCCGCGCGCCCATCGGTACCTGATCGAGCGCCCGCAGCTTGGCCTCCTGGTCGTGTGCGGAAATACCCAGGCTGACCGTGTTGCCGGCAATGCGCGCAATGAAGAATGCCAGTCCGAGTACCGCGATCGCGTCGGCCAACGGCCGCCGTGTCTCGCCTCGGAACCGGATCGCCAGGAGCAGGACGGCGATCACATAAGGGATCATTCGCATATCGGCGTAGGCGGAGCTGAACACCAAATAGGGAAGCAGCAAGAACCCGACAAACAGGACCAGCGCCGAAAACACCAAATTGCGCGAGAAGGTCAGCTGCCGCTGCCGCAGCGATTCAATCATCACCAGGATCGTGATGGTGACCGCCCCGACGTCGAACCATTTCCACCGATCCCGCAACGAGGCGAAGAAGAACTTCCACTTGAGCTCAAAGTCGAACCAATGCCCGGTCCTCCCGCCATGGATGCTGCTGCGCCAGGCGAGAACGAACAACAACGGCAGCGCCATGACCGACGCGTGCAGCGCGGCGTTGATGCCGGAGCGGAACCAGCCGTTGCCACTGTCGTGCTGGCGCACCGCTTCGCCCGAGAAACACAGCAAGCCGAGCACGCCCCAGCCGAACGTGTGGGTGAAGAACACGATTAGCGAAATCGGCACGAACAGGATCGCCCGAAGTTTCAACCGACCGAGGCGGGCGAGGCGCAGCCACAGCCCGAAGGCGAGAAACGCGAAAGCGATCGACAGCGCGAAATTGACAAAGCCGAACATCAACGGGTGGCTGTAGGCAAAGGGCAAAGCGAACAATGCCGTCGGCGGAATGCGTCCATGCACTTCGCGCGCTACCCACAAGAATCCGGCAACGGTCAGCGGCGGGATGACCAGCACAATGAGCTTGACCGCCAGTTCGAGCCCGAAAATCTTGCTCAGCGGAATGACCAGTATGTCGACGCCGAGATTGCCGATCGCCGCCCAGTGGAACCCGTAATATTGCTCGAGCCAGGGCGATGTGGCGAGGGCGAGTTCGACGCGATAGCGGCCCATGTGCCCCATCAGATCGACCAGCGGCGGGATCGACGGATAAAGCAGCGGCACCGCCGAGATGAGGATCAATAGAGCGACGAACGGCCGGGTTTCCCACCACGGTCGGTTGATCGTTCCGGACTCGCTGGTCGGTGCTTGATCAGGCATGTGGTGCTGAAGGTCCCCGTTCGCGAACCCCCCTAGCCATCGCCGCGACTTTGTCCATCAGCCGCCGATATTCGGGCCAAACTCCATTCAAGCGCGATACAGCTTGGCGCGCTTAGCTATCCGACAGATTTCCACGAAGGAGTGATCGGATGAACAAGTATCTCTTGGGCGGCGCTATCGCCGCTTCGTTGGTCGCAATCGCGCCGGCTATCGCTCAAACCCCGGCCCCGGCCCCAGTCGCGCCGATGGTCCATAATCAAGCGTGGCACGGCCGGCCTTCGGTCCAGACGCGGGCGGAAGTTGCGGCGCATGTCCGCACGATGTTCGATCGCCTCGACAGCAATCGCGACGGATCGGTTACCAAGGCCGAGGCCGCCGCCGCGAAGGGCCAATTTGCTGAACGACATAGGCACGGCGGCGGCGTTGGCGGCCAAATGGCCGACCGGGGGGCGATGTTCGACCGGCTGGACGCCAACCACGACGGTTCGATCAGCCGGGCCGAGTTCGATGCCGCGCACGCCCAGCACCAGCAATACATGGCGTCGCGCGACCAGAATGGCGACGGCCGGCCCAATGGCTCCTCGATGGGCGGCGGGCGTCGCATGGGCGGCGGCCATGGTATGGGCGGTATGGGCGGACGCATGTTCGCGCTTGCCGATAGCAACCGCGACGGTCGCGTGACGCTTCAGGAAGCGACCAATGCGGCGCTGCGCCATTTCGACACGGCAGACGTGAACCGAGACGGTCAATTGAGCCCCGAGGAGCGGATGCAAATGCACCAGCGGATGCGGGCCGAGCACAAGCCCAGCTAACGATCCGCGCACTTTCTTGGAAGAGGCCTGGCGCGTAACCGCCGGGCCTTTTTCTATGGCGTCGCTGTGCGGTACCGCGCTTCCGCCGCGGCCATGTAATCGCGGGTGATTGGCACGGCGGTGCGGTCGCGGATGTACTGCACCTGGTAATTGCACGCGGCGCCGCTTTCGAACATCACGATCCCGCCGGCGAGATAATATTCCCACATGCGGAAGAAGCGCTCGTCGTACATCGCGACGATTTCACCCCGCGCCGCGTTCGCTTGGTCGAGCCAGTGACGCAATGTATAGGCATAATGCAGCCGCAGCGTTTCGACATCGCTGGCGATCAGCCGCACCTGCTCGCTCGCCGCGGTCATCTGACTGAGCGACGGCAGATGATAGCCGGGGAATATCCATTTGTCGGTGAACGGGTCGGGCGGGCCGGACTTGCCGAGCTTGCCGATGGTGTGCAGCAGCATCACCCCGTCGGGCTTGAGCAAGTCATGGCAGGTGGCGAAAAATTCCTCGTAATGGGCGGCGCCGACATGTTCGAACATCCCGACCGAGACGATCCGGTCGAACGTCCCCGTGAGCGCGCGATAGTCGATGAGCTCGAACTTCACATGCTCGGCGACGCCGGCATCGGCAGCGCGCTGGCGGGCGATTTCGAGCTGGCGCTCGGACAAGGTGATGCCGAGCACGTCGACCTTGGCCACCTGGTGCAGATAAAGCGCCGTCCCGCCCCAGCCGCAGCCGATGTCGAGGACACGCTGGCCAGGCTGGAGATTGAGCTTGGCGGCGATGTGCGCCTTCTTGTCGGCTTGCGCCTGGTCGAGGCTGTTGGCCGGATCGGTGAAGTAAGCGCAGCTGTATTGGCGGTCGTCGTCGAGGAACAGTTCGTACAGTTCGTCCCGAAGATCGTAGTGATGGGCGACATTGCTGCGGGCACGGCGCGGATCGTTGCGCCGGAGCATCGCGATGAAGTCTTTGACCTTACCCTTGGACAGTGCTTTCCGGCCCTGCCCGCCATCTTCCCAGCGGTTTGACCCGACCACCAGCTCGAGCAGGTCGAGGATCGTGCCGTTCTCGATCACCAGGCGGCCGTCCATATAGGCTTCGCCGAAACCGAGGCGCGGATTGCGGACGATATCGAACGCGACGCGGCGGTCGTTGAAGCGGACGATCAGCGCGGGACCATGGCCCGGACCGTGCGTCGCGCGTTCTCCGTCGGGCAGGATCAAGGTGATCGTGCCGCGGGTCAGGAGTTTTCCGATAAGCGCGCCAATCAGCGACATGAGCGTCTCATATTTGTCAAAGGAAGATCAGGCGGGGGCGACGACAGCTTCGCGCGGCTTGCGCTGACGTTCCGACGCGGTCTTCAATTGCCCGCAAGCGGCGTCGATGTCGCGGCCGCGCGGGGTGCGGACCGGGGCCGAAATCCCGGCTTCGAAGACGATGTTGGAAAACGCCCGAATGCGCTCCGGCGCCGAACATTCGTAGGCCGCGCCCGGCCACGGATTGAACGGGATCAGATTGACCTTGGCCGGCAGGTCGTACTTGCGGATCAAGCGCACCAGCTCACGCGCGTCGGCGTCGCTGTCATTCTTGTCCTTGAGCATCACATATTCGAAGGTGATCCGCCGGGCGTTGTTGGCGCCGGGATAAGCGGCGCACGCCTCGAGCAATTGCTCGATCCCGTACTTGCGGTTCAACGGCACAATCTCGTCGCGGATTTCCTTGCGCACCGAGTGCAGCGACACCGCCAGATTGACCCCGATCTCGGCCCCCGCGCGAGCCATCATCGGCACCACGCCACTGGTCGACAGCGTGATCCGGCGCTTGGACAGGCCGAGCCCGTCGCCGTCCATGACGATCTTGAGCGCGTCGCGGACATTGTTGAAATTGTACAAGGGCTCACCCATGCCCATCATGACGATGTTGGTCAGCATCCGCCCTTCGGGCCGCGACGGCCATTCGCTCAAGGCATCGCGGGCCAGCATCACCTGACCGACGATTTCCGAAGATTCCAAATTGCGCACCAGTCGCATCGTCCCGGTGTGGCAGAAGGTGCAATTCAAAGTGCAACCGACCTGGCTGGAAACACACAGCGTGCCGCGATCGGCATCGGGGATGAAGACCATCTCATAGTCGTTGCCGTCGTGCGTGCGCAGCAGCCATTTGCGGGTGCCGTCCGACGACACCTGGGCTTCGATGACTTCGGGGCGCGAGATAACGAACCGTTCGGCAAACCAAGGTTGCTGGACCTTGGCGATGTCGGTCATGGCGGCGAAGTCGCTGACGCCACGGTTGTAGATCCAGTGCCACAATTGCTTGGCGCGCAGCTTTGCTTGCTTGGCCTCGAGCCCCTCCGTTTCAAGGGCGTTACGGATCGCATCCTTCGACATCCCGATCAGTTCAACGCGCCCGTCGGCGCGAGGCGCGAGTGGACGGGCGACAGGCACGGGGTCGATCAAGCCGGGGATCGGCATCAAGGCGGTGGCAACGGTCATGGCAAGTGGCCCATCTAGGGCGTTTCGCTAGATTTTGCCAGCGCAGCCGGCAGCAGCGGCATCGATTGCGGTCGGCGCGCCATCGAGCAGGTAGCGGTCGGCGAACCGCCCGCCGGCGCCATCGCGGGATTCGATCCGCATCGCCGTCGCGGCGCGCGTCGCGTCGATGATCGCCGCTTCCTGCAATGGACCCAGGCTCCAGGCCCAGTCGCCACGCGCAACCAACAGAAACGGCCGCTCGCCGATCGTCAGCATGACGCTCGACCCGGCCCGCGGGATGCGGCTCAGGCGGACATGGAATTGGCCGTCCATCGACCGGCCCGAGCCGAAGCTGAAGCCGGCGCGAGCTTCCGGTTGGCGCCGCGCCGCCGGCAGCAGCGGTCGCGCCACCGCTTCGCACCGATTGCCGAATTTGATCGCCGCCCAGCTGCCTTGCGCCGCCAGGGTTTGCCCCGCAACAGCCCTAGCGGGTGACGGCCCGAGCGCGCTCAAACCTATTGCGATCAAAGCTGTCGAGCGAGCACTCATCGATCCTTGATAGCGCAAGACGAAGTCAAGCCACCAGCACCGTGAATGCTAGACATAGTATTGGCTTGAGCTAGGCTCGCGACGCCGAATCGCCCGATGTAGGGGCGAAGAATGAATCGAATTCAATATATTGTGACGACGTTTCAGGACCGATGGTTCGTCATGCTGCAGGGGAAACGGCATGGTCCTTATGTCAGCCAGAAAGCCGCCATCGAGGACGCAATCCGGGGTGCCCAGACCGTCCCCAACTCGCAAGTTCTGGTCGAGACCAGCGACGATCAGGTGCGCGTCGAATGGACCCACGGCAACGATCCCGAACGCTATGCGCAACGACGGTAGCGAGGGGAAATTATTCAATTTTCTTTAACTTTGATATTACTACTTGATTATTAACATAGATTACGCCAATGTACCCTGCTCGGTAATTTAGTTTCGCTGCCTGGAGGCCGCCCTAATGACCCGAGAATTGCCAAGCCTTTTCAGGCTCTACGCGCCGCAATAGCGGCGCGCGCTCGACATGGATGGAGCCGAACTCCTGACGCGGGTTGCGGCCGAGCTGGCGCTCTTCGCGGCATTGGTTTCCTGATTTTTGCGGCCAACGATCTCGCCGTCGATGTCATCTATTTCGCCCGCCGAATGTGGCGCCTGACGGCGGTTTACAGCCGTTTCCCGCGGGCGTTTGCAAGCGATATGGCATCGCCCGGCAAACCGGGTTTCATCGCCATCCTGGTCCCGGCATGGGATGAAGCGGCGGTTATCGCCTCGATGCTGCGGGCAACGCTGCGCCGCATCGATCATCCAAACTACCAGATATTCGTCGGTTTTTACCGCAATGACCCGGCGACCGCCGCAGCCATCGCCAGTGTGACCGATGTGCGCATCGCGCCGGTGCTGGTCGAAGCCGATGGGCCGACGACTAAGGCCGATTGCCTCAACCACCTCTACGAAGCGCTGACGAACTACGAGCAAACGACACGCCAAGCGGCCAGGGCGATCGTGCTCCACGACGCCGAGGATCTCGTCCACCCTCTCGAGCTGGCGCTGTTCGACCGGCTGATCGACCGCGCCGGCGTCATCCAGCTTCCGGTCTTGCCGCTGATCGACCGCAGCTCGCAGTGGATCAGCGGCCATTATTGCGACGAGTTCGCCGAGGCCCACGCCAAGGAGATGGTGGTGCGCGAGGCGGTCGGCGCGTCAATCCCGCTCGCCGGTGTCGGCTGCGCGATCGCCCGCGAACCCCTCGCGCGAATCGCCGCCATGCACGATGGCAAGCCGTTCGTCGGCGGCAGCATGACCGAGGATTATGAGCTTGGCTTGCGGGTCGGCGCGCTGGGCTTGAAAACCATGTTCGTGCGCATTCCCGCCACCCCCGGCGATCGGTCGGTGGTGGCCAGCCGCGGTCACTTTCCCTCGAGCTTGAACGTCGCCGTGCGGCAAAAGGCCCGCTGGCTGGGCGGCATTGCCTTGGTCGGCTGGGACCGGCTTGGCTGGCGGGGCGGGCTTGGCGAGCGCTGGATGCGGATGCGCGATCGCCGCGGCCCGCTTGCCGCGTTGCTGCTGATCGCGGCCTATGGAGCGGCTTTGCTATGGTCGCAGCTATGGCTGGCCGAGGCGCTTGGCGCCCCGGTCCAAGCGCGGCTTAATCCGACCCTGGTGATCTTGTTGCAAATCAACGCCTGGTTGCTCGCCTGGCGGATTCTGATGCGCGCGAGCTTCACCACCGCCGCCTACGGCTGGGTCCAGGGCCTGCTGTCGGTGCCGCGCATGGTCGTCGGCAATGTCATTGCCGTGCTGGCTGCCGGGCGGGCGATTTCCCTGCACCTTAGCGGCGGCCCGCGGCGCTGGGACAAGACCGTCCACATTTTCCCCACCGAGCTTGCGCAATGAGCGCCTCGCTACGCTTTCTGGCGCTGGCCGTGATCGGCTGGACCACGTTGCGCGCGGCCACGCTCGGCATATTGCCAGGGACCGAAGCCTTTACCCTTGGGCGCGACGCAGCGCCGCCGCGCGCGATGGCCACGGCGGACGTTCCAGTCATCGTGCCAACCGAATTTCCGGCGATCGAGCCGGCCGGCACGGAGATGCTGCCGGCAGCGGCGACCGCAACGACCGGCGCTCTGTCGGTCGCGGCGCTGCGGCCGATTGCCGTCCCTTATTATTATTATCCGGTGAGCACCCCCGGGGGGGCGCCGTTTGTTCAAGCGTCGCTCCCTGCTCCCCGGCGCGGTCGGCTCACGGACATCACCCCCGAGCCGGCCGCGGTGTTCTACGCGCCGATCCCGCAGCTTGATGATTGGCCATTGTCGCGCATGGCCTCGGCATCGATGCCGGCGCGGCGTTCGTCGACCACCGCACCCCAGCAAAGCCAGCCACAGGCGCTGCTAAAGGCGCGCCTCGACCGGTTGCAGCTGTCCGCCTGGGCGCTGCTGCGCGGCCGCCCGGGCCCGGCGTCGCTGTCCACGGGCGGAACCCTGGGCGGCAGCCAGGCGGGGGCTCGGCTGACCTATTATGTCACGCCGATGTTCGCCGCGACGTTGCGCAGCAGCACGCTGGTCGGCGGCGCCCGCGGCGGAGAAATTGGCGCCGGCCTGCGCGTCACGCCGTTCAGGTCGATCCCGATTTCGCTGACCGCCGAGCGCCGTCAGGCCATTGGCAGCACTGGCGGCGGGCGATCGGCCTTCGCCATGTTCCTGGAAGGCGGCGTTTATCATCGTCCCATCGTTTGGGGACTCGAGCTCGACGTTTACGCTCAGGCCGGCGTCGTCGGCGCCCGGCGCCGCGACCTGTTCGCCGACGGTGGCTTCACACTGATGCGACCATTGTTCGGGCGCTATTCGGCTGGTTTTGGCATGTGGGGCGGCGTCCAGCCGGGCATTTATCGCGTCGACGTCGGGCCGCGGGTGTCGATGCGCGTTCGCAACACTATGCGCGTCCACCTCGACTGGCGGCAGCGGCTTGCCGGCAATGCCGAGCCGGGGTCCGGCCCCGCCCTTACGCTTGCCGCCGACTTTTAAAGCCGGACTCCCCAACTTGCCCTAGCTTGGCCTTGCCTATGCTTTGCGGCTAGGCATTCGCCTAAGCCTATGGACATTTACCTTCCGATCGCCGGCCAGTCGGTCAACGCGCTGTTCATTGTCGCGCTGGGATTGTTGGTCGGCGTGCTGTCGGGGATGTTCGGCGTCGGCGGCGGTTTCCTGACCACGCCGCTGCTGATCTTTTACGGCATCCCGCCGACCGTCGCCGTGGCGTCCGCCGCGACCCAGATCACCGGCGCCAGTGTATCGGGCGCAATGGTCCACTGGCGCCGCGGTGGCGTCGATTTGAAAATGAGCCTGGTGATGATCGTCGGCGGGCTGTTCGGGTCGCTGACCGGTGCCGGCCTGTTTCGCATGCTCCAGGCGACCGGCCAGATCGACCTGGTGATCGGCTCGCTCTACGTCGTCCTGCTCGGTGGCATCGGTGGGTTGATGCTCAAGGATGCGCTGATCGCGCTGGGCTACGTCCCCGCCCCGCAGACGGAAGCACGGCCCCGCCACAACCGCTGGGTCGCCTCGCTGCCGTTGCGCTGGCGATTCTATACATCGGGCCTCTACGTATCGCCGCTGGCGCCGCTGGCGCTCGGCTTCGTCGCCGGCGTCCTGACCTTGCTGCTCGGCATTGGCGGCGGCTTCATCCTCGTCCCGGCGATGATCTATCTGCTCGGCATGGCGGCGCGCGTCGTCATCGGCACCAGCCTGGTGATGATCCTCGCGGTCAGCGCCGCGGCGACCTTCATCCACGCCGTCACCACCCAGTCGGTCGACATCGTGCTGGCGGCGCTGCTGCTGGTCGGCGGGGTCATCGGCGCGCAATATGGCGCGCTGTTGACGACGCGGCTCAAGCCCGACCTGCTGCGCCTCGCGCTTGGCGTGATCATCCTGCTGGTCGCCCTGCGCATGGCGCTCGGCCTGGCTTGGCGACCCGACGAAATCTATACGATCGAATATCTGTGAGCGGGCGCCTGCCATCGCTCGGCATCGCGGCGCTGTCGCTGATTGCCGCGACCTATCCAGCGGCGCCGGTCCTGGTCCCCGACATTTCCTCGCGCAAGGTCGAGATCCGCTACAGCTTCACCGGCGCCCAGCTGCTGCTGTTCGGCGCCATCCTTTATCCCGGCGGGCGGGCGCCGGCGCGTCCGGCCGACATCGTCGTCGTGCTGCGCGGGCCGGTGCAGCCGATCGTCGTCCGCGAAAAGCAAAAGATCGCCGGCATCTGGATGAACGCTGATTCCAATCGCTTTCGTTCGGCCCCGTCATTCTATGCGGTGGCGTCGTCGCGGCCGATCAAGCAATTGGTCGATGAACGCACCGCCGCAATTTATGAAATGGGCCTGCAGAACCTGCAATTGTCGCCTAGCGGGGGGGCGCTGCCCGACAAGGAGCGGCGCTTCGAAGCCGGCCTGCTTGAGCTTCGCCGCCGCCAGGGCTTGTACGCCGAACATTCCAATGGCGTCGAAATTAATCAGGGCGTGCTGTACCGCGCCACCATCGCCATCCCGAGCCAGGTGCCGGTTGGAACCTACACCGCGGAAACCTTCCTGGTCGACCGCGGCCGGGTGCTCGCGGCGGCCACGCGTGAGATCGAAATCGGCAAGTCGGGGTTCGAGCGTTATGTCGCGCTCGCCGCGCGCCGCCATGCGGTCCTCTACGGACTGATTTCCGTGCTTCTGTCGTTGGCGCTCGGCTATGCTGCCGCGATGCTGTTCAAGCGGCGTTTCTAAGGCAAATTTTAACCGCTTGGCTTTACCACTGCCCTCGACGTTAAACCGTAGGGCCGCGCACGCATGAATGATCAGCCAAATCTGAAGCAATTCCTCGACGAAATGGGCAGCTTCACCGAACAGGATGGCGCTGCCAGCCGGTCTGCTGCGTCCGGCAAGGCGTTGCCGCCGATTGGGCATGTCGTCGAAATCGCCGGCTCGGGATCGCAAGTGCGCCTCGACCCGGCGGTGCTGAATACACTCTCTTCGCACGCCGATCTCTCGGTGGCGATGTCCGGCCAGGTCGGCAGCCAGGTCAAGATGAATGTCGGTTCGAGCTGGCTGATCGCCAACGTCCGGACGATGCGCGCCGACGACACGTCCGACATCGTCGCCCATGTCGATTTCCTTGGTGAAGGCAATCGCGATTCCGCCGGCAAGCTGAGCAATTTCCGCCGCGGTGTCACCAAATTCCCGATCCCGGGGGCGCAGGTCCATCCGGTCACGTCGGATGATCTTCGGTCGGTGTTCGCCGCCGACGATCGCGCCCATATCGAGATCGGCACGGTTTATCCGACGGACGATATCCGCGGCGCTTTGTACATCGACCCGATGCTGTCGAAGCATTTCGCGGTTGTCGGCAGCACCGGTACCGGTAAATCGACCGCGGTTGCGCTGATCCTGCACCGGATTTCCGAGCTGTCGCCCGAAGGTCACATCGTCATGATCGACCCGCACGGCGAATATAGCGCCGCGTTCAAGGGTTGCGGCGAGCTGTTCAACGTCGAGAATCTGCAACTGCCTTATTGGCTGATGAACTTCGAGGAACATTGCGAAGTCCTGCTGACCACCCAAGGCGCCGAGCGCGAGCGCGACAGCGACATCCTCGCCAAGCTACTGCTGGCAGCCCGGACCAAGGGCAAGAATATGGAGCAGCTCGG
>NZ_JANMCO010000059.1:0-4114 GCF_031361285.1 Sphingomonas sp. | reverse complement strand
TCGACCGGACGCAATCCGCGGACCGGCGAGCCGATCCAGATCAAGGCCAGCTCGCAGCCCAAATTCCGTCCTGGCAAAGGCCTCAAGGACGCCGTCCAGTAGACAGCGGACGAGGGCGGCTTTATGCGCCCCGTTCCGGCGCCATATAATTGGTCGGGGGCGTGGGCGCGTAGCTCAGTGGTAGAGCACTGTGTTCACACCGCAGGGGTCGCAAGTTCAATCCTTGCCGCGCCCACCACGCTCCGCCGTTGAATCATCGAACAAGGCTTTGCATACCAGCGCCGCACAAGCGGCACCCAGCAATTGCGCGATAATGAACTGCGGCACGTCATGCGGTGCAATTCCGGCGAAGGTGTTGGACAGGCTGCGGGCGATGGTGATCGCCGGATTGGCGAAGCTGGTCGACGACGTGAACCAATAGGCCGCGGTGATGTACAGCGCGACACTGGCCGCCACTGCTGTGGGCCGATAGCGGACGGTCCCAAGGATGGTGAGGATCAGGCCGAAAGTGGCGATCGCTTCGCCGAGCCACTGTCCCGCGCCGGTCCGGGCTTTCACCGAATATTGCAAAGCCGGCAGGTCGAACATGAGGTGCGCGACCCACGCCCCCAGGAGTCCGAATGCCAATTGCGCGGCGATATAGGCTGCCGCATCCCGCCAGCTTAGTTCGCCCCGGGACGCAGCGACCAGCGACACAGCCGGGTTCATGTGCGCACCGGAAATGGGACCGAGCATGGTAATCAGCACGAACAGCATGGCGCCGGTCGCCATCGTATTGCCGAGCAGCGCGACCGCATCGTTCCCGGCCGACAGCTTCTCGGCCATGATGCCCGAACCGATAACGGTCGCGAACAGGAAGAAGCTTCCGAGCCCTTCCGCCGCGAGCCTTCGCATCAGCGTTGGTTGCTCAGGCGGCGCCGTCGGCATCCAGCGAATAACCCTCCGAGCGGACCGTCCGGATGAGGTCGATCTCCCCGCTCTTGGCCAGTGCGATGCGAAGCCGGCGGACATGGACGTCGACCGTGCGAAGCTCGATCTCTTCGCTGTGCGGCCACACCGCCTCGAGCAACTGCTGCCGGGAAAAAACCCGTTGGGGGTTCTCGAGGAGGTGCCGGAGCAATCGATATTCGGTTGGACCCAGCGCAACGGACATGCCGTTACGCCGAACGCGGTGGGCGACAAGGTCCATATCGATCCCGTGGTAACTCAGTTTCTTGGCCGAGAGATGCGGTCGCGAGCGGCGCAACAGGGCGTTGGCGCGGGCGATCAATTCCTTCGGGCTGAACGGCTTGGTGACGAAATCGTCGGCGCCGGTTTCCAGCCCGCGCACGCGGTCGTCTTCTTCGCCGCGCGCGGTCAGCATCATGATCGGCAGATTGGCGGTAGCCGGGCTTCGGCGCAGCCGGCGGCAGACTTCGATCCCGCTAATGCCTTCGATCATCCAGTCGAGAATCACCAGATCGGGCTTGACCTCGTCGACCAGGATCAGCGCTTCGTCGCCGGCCGCGGTGCTGGTTACGGCGAATCCCTCGCGGCCGAAATGGAAGGTCATCAGTTCGGTCAGCGCCCGGTCGTCCTCGACCAGTAACAGCCGCTTGGTGCCGTGGTTTGCCATGGTCAGCCGGGAATTGTGCTGGTGCGGCTGCGGTCGGTCATGTGCTCCCCGGTGGCCGCATAATAGACCATTTCGGCGATATTGGTGGCGTGGTCGCCGACGCGCTCGAGGTTCTTGGCGACGAACAGCAGATGGGTCGCGTGACTGATGTTGTGCGGGTTTTCCATCATGTGAGTAAGCAAGGCGCGGAAAATCGAATCGTAGAAGTCGTCGACCGCATCATCGCGCTCGCACACCTCGACCGCGACATCGGCGTCGCGCTGGACAAACGCATCGAGCACGTCGTGAACCATGCTGGTCGCGATCCGCGCCATTTCCGGGAGCAGCGAAATGGGCTCGATCTTGTTGGCGCTTTCGATCAGCGGGACCCGCTTGGCGATGTTCTTGGCATAATCGCCAATGCGCTCGACCACGCCCGAAATCTTGAGCGCCGCGACGACATCGCGAAGGTCGCCGGCCATCGGCGCTCTGAGGGCGATCAGCTGCACCGCGCGGCGTTCGGTTTCGACTTCGAGCGCGTCCAGCTTCTTGTCATTGGCGACGACCTGCAGGGCGCCTTCGGTGTCGTGCTGGGCAAGGCAGCGCATCGCCTCGCCGATCGCATGTTCAGCGAGGCCGCCCATCTGGCTGATCAGCGCGCGCAGCCGGTCGATGTCTTGGTCGAACGCTTTGAGCGTATGCCCGCCGGTCTGTTGTTCCATGGCTTTCGCTCCGATCAGCCGTAGCGGCCGGTAATGTAATCCTGCGTGCGCCGCTGCGTAGGATTGGTGAAAATTTCGCTGGTCTTGCCATACTCGATCATCTCGCCGAGATGGAAGAAAGCGGTCCGCTGCGAGACCCGCGCGGCCTGCTGCATATTGTGAGTGACGATGGCGATCGCGTAGCGACCGCGCAGCTCGTGGATCAGCTCCTCGATCTTGGCGGTGGCGATCGGGTCTAGCGCCGAGCACGGCTCGTCCATCAGGATCACTTCGGGGTCGACGGCAATCGCGCGGGCGATACACAGCCGCTGCTGCTGGCCGCCGGACAAGGAAATTCCGCTTTCGCCCAAGCGATCCTTGACCTCGTCCCACAGCCCGGCGCGCTTCAATGACTTCTCGACGATTTCCGCCAACTCGGTCTTGGAATTTCCAAGGCCGTGAATGCGCGGCCCATAGGCGACATTCTCGAAGATCGACTTGGGGAACGGATTAGGCTTCTGGAACACCATGCCGACCCGGGCGCGCAGCTGGACGACGTCCATATCCGGGCTGTTGATGTCCTCCGCGTCGAGCTCGATATGACCGGTGACCCGTGCCGACGGGATGGTGTCGTTCATACGGTTTAGTGTGCGCAGGAAGGTCGACTTGCCGCAGCCCGACGGGCCGATGAAGGCGGTCACGCGGTCGTCATGGATGTCGATCGAGACGTCCTTCAGCGCCTGCTTGTCGCCGTAGAAGACGCTGACATCCTGCGCGCGCATCTTGGGCGTTCGGCCGGCGTTGGGCTCGGCCATGTCGGCCGGGTCCGCCGCCGGAGCCTCGACGTGAGTTTGCAGCGGTGGGGCATTGTCCTCCGCCGCCTGCTCGTCTGCGAACGGGTCTTCGCGATGGGCATCGGCGGCAATGACCGCTGAAGGCGCCGGCGTCGGCGTGAGGGGCATCTTTTCTTTCATCCTGGTCACCAGCGCTGCTCGAAGCGATTGCGGAGATAGATGGCGAGGCCGTTCATCAAAAGCATGAACAGCAGAAGCACAATGATCGCGGCGCTGGTTTTCTCGACAAACCCGCGGTCGACCTCGTCCGACCACAGGAAGATCTGCACCGGCAAGACCGTCGCCGGAGTCATCAGTCCGGTCGGCGGCGCGGCGATGAAGGCGCGCATGCCGATCATCAGCAGCGGCGCGGTCTCGCCCAGCGCGCGGGCCATGCCGATGATCGTGCCGGTGAGGATGCCGGGGAGGGCGAGGGGCAGCACGTGGTGGAACACGACCTGCATCTTGGATGCGCCGACCCCCAGCGCCGCGTCGCGGATTGAGGGCGGCACCGACATGATCGCATTGCGGCTGGCGATGACGATCACCGGCATGGTCATCAGCGCCAGCGTCAGCCCGCCGACCAGCGGCGCCGAGCGCGGCAGGTGCATGAAGTTGAGGAAGACGGCGAGGCCCAGCAGCCCGAAGATGATCGACGGCACGGCGGCGAGATTGTTGATCGATACCTCGATGGCGTCGGTCCAGCGGTTGCGGGTCGCGAATTCCTCGAGATAGACGGCGGCCAGAACGCCGACCGGAAAGGCGAGGAGCATCGTCACCATGATGGTCAGGAAGGTGCCCTTGAGCGCCCCCCAGATACCGACCGCGGACGGGTCGGTGGCGTCGGATTCGGTGAGGAAGTCGCGGTTGATCGTGCGGCGGAGCGCAGTTTTCGCCTTGAGTTGTTCGACCAGTCCCTCGCTGGCCGCGTCACCGTCCTGCTTGGCCGCGACGTCGACCTTGCTCCCGACCGGCAGCCACAAGGT
>NZ_JANMCO010000010.1:0-2271 GCF_031361285.1 Sphingomonas sp. | reverse complement strand
GGTGTCCAAGGTCCACCGCCAGGCTGAGCGGCAGATTGCCGAGGGGCGGCACATCCTGTTCATCGGCCACGCCGGCCATCCCGAAGTCATCGGCACCTTCGGCCAGGTCCCGGAGGGCTCGATCACCCTCATTGAGACCGTGGCCGATGTCGCCCGGATCGCGGTTGCCGACCCGGCCAATCTGGCGTTCCTGACCCAGACCACGCTGTCGGTCGACGACACCGCCGCCATCGTCGATGCCTTGAAGGCCCGGTTTCCAGGGATCGAGGCGCCGCGCAGCGAGGACATTTGCTACGCGACCTCGAATCGCCAGGCGGCGGTCAAGGCGATTGCTCCCCAGTGCGAAAAGATGCTGGTGATCGGCGCCCCCAACAGCAGCAATTCGCTGCGCCTGGCCGAAGTCGCCGAGCGCCTGGGCGTGCCGTCGCGGCTGATCGAACGGGCGACCGACATCGACTGGGACTGGCTTGGGCGCCCAAGCACGCTCGGCGTCACCGCCGGCGCCTCGGCGCCGGAGCTCCTGGTGCGCGAAGTGATCGACGCGCTGCGGACGCGGTTCGAGGTGACCGAGGACCAGGCCGAGCATGCGGCCGAAGGGATGAGCTTCAAGCTGCCGCGGGAGCTGGTCGCCTGACTGCGCCGGGCGAACTGCCGAAGGTCGAGATCTTCACCGACGGGGCGTGCCGCGGCAACCCCGGCCCGGGCGGCTGGGCGGCGTTGATTCGCACGGTTCCATCAAAAGGAACCCGCGCGCGCGAGCGCGAGCTGTCGGGCGGCGAGCCGCTGACCACCAACAACCGGATGGAGCTGGTGGCCGCCATCGAGGCCTTGAACGCGCTCACCAGGCCATGCCGGGTGAGCCTGACCACCGACAGCGTCTACGTCCGCGACGGCATCACCCGCTGGATCCACGGCTGGCAGCGCAATGGCTGGCGCACCGCCGACCGCAAGCCGGTCAAGAACGCCGATTTGTGGCAGCTGCTATTGGAAGCCGTCGCGCGGCACCGGATCGAATGGCACTGGGTCAAAGGCCACAGCGGCCATCCAGAGAACGACCGGGTAGACGATCTCGCCTGCGCGGCGGCGGACGCTCAGCGCTAATGTCCGCATTCGACCCAAAGCGGACATTAGGCAGGTCGATGCTCGAAAGGTGCGGCCGAATTCGACGAAGATCGCGCCTACCTATTAAGTTTTTGGGTCGAGGCCAGTGCCCCCTTAATCCTACGGCACGGTCCCAGTTGAGCCGCATGGAGGTCAGGGCACGTTCCCGCTCCTCAGGAAGAAGAAACCCGGCGGCAATTTGTGCTTCGGCAGCCCTCTCAGCCGCTCGCATATAGCCACCGAGGCCACCATAACGTTCACTAACCGAGGGTCGCGGATCGCCCGAGCGTGCACGGTCGGCCTGCGTTACCGGAAACGGGATAAAGGCACCTTGTAGCCCCGACAAAATGCCGAAAGGTTCTGTTCCACTATTCTGGTGGTTCCAAGCCGTGTAGGTTCCTAGTGGCACCGACATCGCCATGCCGCGCCATGAGCCCAGCTCATTCCCATCATCATCTACTTGCGGAACGAGCAGCGGGTAACGCGGCCCCAACTGCGGTGGTTCTGACATGACGCCTTCGCTGCGGTATGCTGGTCCAAAGCGTAGCTGCCAGACTGGCGGCGGACCGGCGGGCACGACAACATTCGGTAGCTTGGGAAAGTGGAGAGACGCAGGCGGGACTAGGGTGTCGCCAAGCCGCGGGTATCGCGAAACCGGCGGCGCGGCCTGACCCGTTATCCACCTGTCTAGGGCAATGAGCAAAGCCGGCAGCGCCAACGAAAGGTCACTGTTGTCATTGTATGGCAAATCGGCAGCGGTAGCCTTTTCGAGGAAGATGGTGTGGCGACGAGCCCCGTGTGGAGTGCCCGCAAAGGCGTAAGTTCGCGTCCCCTCAGCCTCCAAGAGCGCGCGTCGGCCATCAGTACTAGTGTGTAGTAGCGATCCTGCGCGTGCCCAATATTCCGAACCGCTTAGGATATGGAAGATGCGTGGTTGCACTTTATCGCGCCGGACCCGATCCAGTAGCCCCTCTTGGCCGCGTCCGTCGATGTCTGTCGTTGGAAGGTCTGAAAACGGATAGAGATCGACCGCCCGAAGGACACTGCCAACTGAATTTCCTGCCTGGCCAGGAAGGGCATAGCGGTGGTTGAACGAACCCCGACCTGCGCCTCCGGCGGTGTCCATTACGCCATCCAAGGCCCGCCGTTTTCGCACGTCTGCGTTGAAGC
>NZ_JANMCO010000115.1:0-4417 GCF_031361285.1 Sphingomonas sp. | reverse complement strand
GAAGAATTCGGCGAAGGTACCGACCGCGGCAATGCCGAGGATCCAGTTGCTGGCCAGCACGTCGAGCGCGTGGAGTTGCTCTGGCAGGGCGATCCAGCCGAGCTTCATCGCCAGGCCGGTGACGAGCGTGACGAAGTAGAGCCGCCAGCCGGCCAGCAGGCTGACCGAAGAGGCGAGGGCGATGAGCTGGATCGCGGACACTGCCGCTTATTCGTCGATCGCGGGCATGCCGGCGATCTTGCGCGCGGCGTGGAGAAGCTCGACGGGCAGCATGGCGATGATCGTGCTATTATGTTCGACGCCGATCTCGGTCAGGGTTTGCAGGCGCCTCAGCTCCAGCGCGCCGGGCGAGGCGGCGATAATGTCGGCGGCTTCGGACAATTTGCGGGACGCTTCCTGCTCGCCTTCAGCGCGGATGATCCGGGCGCGCTTCTCGCGGATCGCTTCGGCTTCCTTGGCGATCGCGCGCTGCATTTGTTCGGGAATGTCGACGTCCTTGATCTCGACCGAATCGATCTCGACGCCCCATTTCATCGACGCGGCGGAGAGCAGTTCCTGCATCCGCGCGTTGATCGACAGGCGGTCCTTGAGCATGTGGTCGAGCTCGCTCTGGCCAATCGCATCGCGCAGCGCGGTTTCGGCCGCCTGGACGGTCGCCGTTACCCAATTTTCGACCGAGGTGATGACGTTGACCGCCGAATCGGCGCGGAACCACAGGACCGCGTTGACGCGCACAGCGACGCCGTCGCGGGTGATCGTTTCCTGGGTTTCGAGCTGATAGGTAATGGTCCGCATGTCGACCCGGACGACGCGGTCGACGAACGGGATCAGCCAATACCAACCCGGCCCCTTCATCACGCCCAACCGTCCGAGCCGGAACAGGACCCCGCGCTGATATTCCTGATTGATGCCAAAGCTCTTGAGCGAGGTAATCAGGGCCACCAGCAGGATGAAAATCAGGATTCCGGATGAGATCAGCATTGGCTTCAGTCCTCGACAGAGACAGCGCTCTAAAGCACCTCGAACAGGCCCGCTGCGCCCATGCCGCCGCCGACGCACATGGTGACGACGACATATTTGGCGCCGCGGCGCTTGCCTTCGATGAGAGCGTGGCCGGTTAGGCGGGCGCCCGACATGCCGTAGGGATGGCCGATCGAGATCGACCCACCGTCGACGTTCAGTCGGTCCGCGGGGATCCCGAGCTGCTCAGCGCTGTACAGCACCTGGACCGCGAACGCCTCGTTCAATTCCCATAGCCCGATGTCGTCGACCTTGAGGTCGAAGCGCCGGAGTAGCTTGTTGACCGCGTCGATCGGGCCGATGCCCATTTCGTCGGGCTCGGTGCCGGCGACGGCCATGCCGACGTAGCGGCCCAGCGGCGCGATGCCACGGCGCTCGGCTTCCCTGGCCTCCATCAGGATCGATGCCGAGCTGCCGTCGGACAATTGGCTGGCATTGCCAGCGGTGATCGAGGTGTCGGGGCCGAGCACCGGGTTGAGCGCATTGAGCCCTTCGATCGTGGTGTCCGCGCGATTGCCTTCGTCCTTGGCGATGGTCACTTCGCGCTGCGAGACTTCGCCCGTTTCCTTGTCCTTGACCATCATCGTCGTGGTGACCGGCACGATCTCGGCATCGAAGCGGCCGGCGGCCTGGGCGGCGGCGGTGCGCTGTTGGCTTTTGAGCGCATAATCGTCCTGGCGATCGCGGCCGATGCGGTAGCGCTGGGACACCGTTTCGGCGGTCTGCAGCATCGGCATGTAGACGTGCTGGTGCATTGCCATCAGCGACGGATCGGGGGCGATCCGCATTTCGGGCGTCTGGACCATCGAAATGCTGTCCTGTCCCCCGGCCGCGACAATCTCCATCCGGTCGACAATGATCTGCTTGGCGGCGGTGGCGATGGCCATCAGCCCCGACGCGCATTGGCGATCGATCGTCATCCCCGACACCCCGACCGGGCAGCCGGCGCGAAGCGCGACCATCCGGCCGATATTGCCGAACTGCGTGCCCTGCGTGAGCACCGCGCCCCACACCACGTCATCGATTTCGCCCGCGTCGATCCCGGCGCGCTCGATCGCCGGCTTTAACGAGAATGCGCCCAGGGTCGGACCGGGGGTGGCGTTGAACGCGCCCTTGTAGGCGCGCCCGATCGGGGTGCGGGCGGTCGAGACGATGACGGCGTCGCGAGTGGTCATGACTGTCTCCTCAGACGAACAGCAATCCGAGCCATTGCGCGGTCAGCGCCGGCTTGTCCACGCCTTCGATTTCGACCGTGACGGTATGGCGGAACAGCAGCTGGCCCGGTGCCTTTTCCTCGATCGAATCAAGCGTGAACCGGCCCCGGATGCGCTGGCCGGACCGCACCGGGGCGATGAAGCGGACCCGGTCGAGCCCGTAATTGCCCGCCATTTTCAGAGTATCAGGAACGAGCATCCCTTCGACGGCCATGCGCGACAGCATTGCCAGCGACAGGAAGCCATGCGCGACCGTGCCGTCAAACGGGGTCTGAGCTGCCGCCTCGGGGTCGATATGGATGAACTGGCGGTCCTCGGTAGTATCGGCGAAAGCGTCAATCCGCGCCTGATCCATAGTCAGCCAGCCGGAAACGCCAACTTCGCTGCCGACCCGGCTGTGCAGCTCCTTCAGCGATACGAGGGGCATCAGGCTTTGGCCGGCGTAATGGGCGCCGCATAGGGCATGACCAGCGTGCCGTCGGGGCCTGCGGTAAAGGTGGTCTGGGTCGGATAGGCGAACTCGACACCCTCTTCGGCGAAAGTCTTGAGCAGGTTCATGATCACGGCCGAGCGATCGGCGGCGATGACGTCCTGGTCGCGGCTGGCGATGTCGAACAAGAGCTCATGCTCGAGGCTCGATGGGGCAAGGTTGGTAACGGTGCAGCGCACGAACTTGCAGCCCTTGCGCGCTTCGACCGCCGCCCGGGCCAGTTCGGGCACGCGTTCCAATGTGTCGAGCGGTGTCTGGTAGGTGAGGCCGAAGGTCAGGGTCGAGCGACGACTGCGGCCATCGGCGAGGTTGTGGATCTCGCGTTCGAGCAGCTTGGTGTTGGCCATGATCATCTGCTCGCCGGTGACCGAGCGCATCCGCGTCGTCTTGAGACCGATCCGCTCAACGGTACCGACGCTATTGTCGTAGCGGATGGTGTCGCCGCGGCGGAACGGCTTGTCGAAGAGGATGGCAAGGGCGGCGAACAGGTCGGAGAAAATACCCTGCGCGGCGAGGCCGATGGCGATGCCGCCGATGCCGAGGCCGGCAACCAGCGCCGTGACGTTGACGCCGAGATTGTCGAGGATGACGATCACCGCGATCGCGAACAAGGCAATGCTGACGAGGACGCGGATCACCGCCATCGCGTTGCCGAGCGTGGTTTCGCGCGGATCGTCGCCGACGCGATGCCCGATGACGCCGAGGATCAGCTCACGCGCCCACATCGCGCCCTGAAGCGCGAAGGCGATGATGAACAGGATGTCGCTCAAGCGGGCGATGCGTTTCGGCGGCTCGGCGAAATTGGCGACGATTTCGATCGCGGCGAGGATCATGAAGGCAAGGCTGGTCTTGGCCAGCACCCGGCCGACGACCGATTTCCAGCTGGTGTAGCCAGGGGCGGAGGCGGTGACCCGCTCGCCGATGTGGCGCAGGACCAGCATCACAGCGATCAGCGCCGCCGCGACCAGGCTGCCGACCAGCAGCGCTTCGCTATTGGCCTGGAGCCACAGCACAAAGCCGGTCCATGGGTGCGATGGGTCGCGCATCGCCGCCGTCATGGCGGCAGCGGCGGGAGCGATCAAGCCGCGGCTTTCTCCGCTGCTGTAACAATCGCGTCCTCGGCTGCCTTGGCCTTGCGGCGCCGGGCGGGCTTGCCGGCGCGACCGAGATAGTCGAGCAGGCCGACCTCGGTCGACGACAGTCGGGCCTTGGCGCGCGGCCGTTCGAGGCCGTTCAAGGGATCGCGGGGGTCGTCCTTGACCGCTTCGAGCAGCGCCGGGTGGACGTACGACTTGCGGCTCATCGCCGGCGTATTGCCGAGCGCTTCGGCGACCGGCTCGACCACCGTTTTGACCGTGATCCGCGCGTCGTCGGCTTTCTTGAGCAGCTGGTCGAAGGCGATGACGCTCGCGCTCCAGGTGCGGAAATGCTTGGCGGTGAAATCGCCGCCGCTGGCCTGTTTGATATATTCGTTAACGTCGTCCGAAGCGATCGGCCGCGGCTCACCATGATCATCGACATATTGGAACAGCATCTGCCCCGGCAATTCCTGGCAATGCTTGACGACGCGCTTCAAATGGCTGTCGCTAATTTTCACTTCGTGGACAATGCCGTGCTTGCCGACGAAGCGCATCATCAGCTTGGCGCCGGTGCGGCGGACATGGCGGGTGCGCAACGTGGTCGCGCCGAAGCT
>NZ_JANMCO010000095.1:0-2153 GCF_031361285.1 Sphingomonas sp. | reverse complement strand
GACTTCGGTCTGCTGCTGGACGATTTGTGGACGATCCTCGTGGCGAGGTTCGATCGAGCGGGCTTGCGCCTGGGGCGCCGATTGCTCGGGCTGCTGCGCCCGTTCGGCCTGGCGCTCTGCACGCGCCTCGGCGCGGGCTTCGTGGCGGGCGGCGCGTTCGCTATCTCCGCTGGAGGGATCGTCGGCGGCAAAGGCGGGTACGGCGACGCTTGCAAGAAGCAAGAAAACAAGGCTGGTCCGCATGACAATATTCCCTTGGAATCAGGGTGGGTTACCCGACGGGATGTGCTCTTGCGCAGATGAGCCGTTGCTTAACCGTTCCGACCCCGATTGTTCAGCTTTCGGGGCGGTGGGAACGAGCGGCGCGGCCGTCGCCGCCGCCCGGGCGATCGCCTTGCGGATGCGTGGGTAAGCGCCGCAGCGGCAGATGTTGGGCAAGGCGTCGATCGCTTCCGCGCTCGGGCTCGGGCTGGCCCGGAGCAGCGCGGCGATGGCCATGATGAAGCCGGGCTCGCAATAGCCGCACTGGCTGACCTGCTCGGCCGCCCACGCCTGCTGCACCGGGTGCATGCGGTTGGCGGACAGGCCTTCGATGGTGACAACCTCCGACCCTTCGAGCGCGGCAATGGTGACGGTGCAGCTCTTGACCGCGCGGCCATCGACCATGACCGTGCACGCCCCGCAGTCACCACTGTCGCAGCCGTGCTTGGTCCCGGTCAGGTTCGACGCGTCGCGCAACGCCCACAGCAAGGGCGTCTGCGGGTCCAGCCGATAATGGATCGGCTCGCCGTTGACGGTCATTCGGGTCATAGCCGCAGCGTAGCGAGGCACGCTGCGCCCGTCATGCTGAACTTGTTTCAGCATCCATTCTGTTCGTCGGGCGGCGCGGTCTCCGGAATGGACCCTGAAACGGTTCAGGGTGGCGGCAGCGGCGGCAATCCGAAGCCCGGCGCCAAATCAACCCACTGCGGATTCTCGCTTTCGATCAGATTGATCTTCCACTGCCGGTGCCAGCGCTTGAGCTGCTTCTCGCGGGCGATAGCCTCGTACATGGTCGCGAATTGCTCAAACCGCACAAGCCGATAGACGCGGTACCTTGAGGTGAACCCCTTCACGTCGCCGCTGCGGTGCTGCCATAGCCGGGCGATCAGGTCCGAGGTCACACCGACGTACAACGTCCCATATTCTCGGCTCGCCAGAATATAGACGCACGGCTGTTTCATTTTTTTTCCGTCACCCTGAACTTGTTTCAGGGTCCATTTCCATGAAGGGCGGCGTTCGTCTCCACAATGGATGCTGAAACAAGTTCAGCATGACGGGTGAACTATGGCGCGCATATTGATCTCGACCAGCATCAGGCTCGGCTTTGACGAAGCCGGAAGCGGCGACGCGGTGCCGATCCTGTTCCTGCACGGCGTCGGGTCCGACAAGTCGGTGTGGGCGCCGCAGCTGGCGCATTTCGGAGCGCAGCGCCGGGCGCTCGCTTTCGACTATCCGGGCTATGGCGAGAGCGATCCAGCGACGGCGGGCACGACGCGGGACGATTACGCCGCGGCGATCCTGGCCGCGATGGATGCGTTGGGCATCGATCGCGCGCATGTCTGCGGCCTGTCGCTCGGCGGCGTGATCGCCATCGCCATGTACGCCGCGGCGCCGGCACGCTGCGTGTCGCTGATCCTCGCCGACAGCTTCGCCGTGCACCCCGACGGTGCGGCGATCTACGAGCGGTCGATTGCCGCAAGCGCCGACATGCGGGCCCTGGCGGAAGGCCGCGTCGATGCCCTGCTCGCGCAACCGGCGGACGCATCAGTACGCAGCGAAGTGATCGAGACCATGGCGAAGATCGATCCTGCCGCCTTCCGCATCGGCGCCGAAGCCGTGTGGCTCGCCGACCAGCGCGACCGTGCAGCCGCTATCCGCGTGCCCACCCTGATCATTTGCGGAACGGAAGACCATGTGACTCCGCCGGCGCTGTCGCGCGAGCTCGCGCACCTGATTCCCGGCGCGCAATATGAGCCGATCGAGGGTGCCGGGCATTTGTCCAATCTCGAGCGGCCGGTCGAATTCAACGCTGTGGCAAAAACCTTCGTCGAGGGCGTAGAGGCGCGCACATGAAAATCGCATGCATCGGCGCGGGTCCGGCCGGCCTCTAT
>NZ_JANMCO010000078.1:0-2249 GCF_031361285.1 Sphingomonas sp. | reverse complement strand
ATCGTCGTCAACAGCTCATCGCCCTATAAGACGCTCACCGAATGGCTCGATACCGCGCGCGCCAAGCCCGGCGAGCTGTCCCACGCTAGTGGATCGACTCTAACGTTTGCTTCCCTCGTTTGACAGCGGCGAGGACGTGGGTTGGCTTTGCGGTCCAGACGAAGGGTTTGGGATCGGCGTTTGTCTCGGCGACGAAGCGGTCGATGGCGGCCTTGAGATCGTCGACCGAGCGGAACACGCCGCGCTTGAGGCGGCGCCGGGTGAGTTTGGCGAAGAAGCCCTCGACGGCATTGAGCCATGACGCCGAGGTGGGCGTGAAGTGGAAGGTCCAGCGCGGATGCCGGGCGAGCCATTGGCGCACCTTCGGATGCTTGTGGGTGGCATAGTTGTCGACGATGGCGTGGATCGCCTTTCGGGCCGGCACCTGCGCCTCGACGGTGTCGAGGAAGCGGATGAACTCTTGGTGCCGATGGCGCTGCATGTTGCGGCCGATGACGGTGCCGTCGAGCACGTTGAGGGCCGCGAACAATGTCGTCGTGCCGTTGCGTTTGTAGTCATGCGTCATGGTCCCGGCGCGGCCGGGCTTCATCGGCAGACCCGGCTGGGTGCGGTCGAGCGCCTGGATTTGGCTCTTCTCGTCGACCGAGAGCACGACGGCATGGTCGGGCGGATCGACGTAGAGGCCGACGACATCCTTGAGCTTCGCGGCGAAGTTCGGGTCGTTCGACAGCTTGAACGTGCGGATGCGGTGCGGCGCGATCCGGTGAGCTTCCAGGATGCGTTGCACCGAACGCAAGCTGATGCCCGCCGCCTGCGCCAGCATCCGGCCCGTCCAATGGGTTGTTTCCCCTGGCGGCGGCCCAAGCGCCAGATCGACGACCCGCTGCACGGTGTCGGGCGCAAGCGGCGGCTTGCCGGGCTTGCGCGTCTTGTCGCGCAGCAACCCATCGACACCTTCCGCCATGAACCGGGCCTGCCATCGCCACACCACCGGCTTCGATTTGCCCGAGCGGCGCATGATCTCGGCGGTGCCGCAGCCGTCGGCGGTGGCGAGGACGATGTGGGCGCGCCACACATGCTTCTGCGGCGCGCCGCGGTCCGCCACGATCGCCTCAAGCCGGCGGCGGTCGCCGCGCGTGACGGTAACGACAATTCCTGCTCTCATGCCGAGAGCTTGAACCGCTTCGGACGATTTGGGAATCGCCCGAATGAATCAGACCACTAGGTCGCTCGGATTAAGGGACACCATAGGGTGTTTCATACAGACCGCCCCGTGGCTCCTGAGGTTCCGACCGAGATGGGCCGCGCGACCAAAAACGAGGGAAAGTCGTAATGAAACGCATCGTTCTCGCCGCAGCTCTTGCCGCGCTCGGCGTGACTGCCGTGCTGGCTCAGAGCAACCCGATCGCCGCCCGCAAGGCGCTGATGAAGGGGAACAACGACAACGCCAGCAATCTGGTGAAGATGACACGCGGCGAACAACCATACGACGCGGCCAAGGTGAACGCGGCGTTCGCGCAATGGGCAGACACGGCCCAGAAACTTCCCAGCCTGTTCCCGGATAATTCGAAGGAAGGCGACCAGACCAGGGCCACCGCGAAGATCTGGGAGACCCGCAGCGATTTCGACGCAAAGGTTGCAGCCTTCGCCAAAGCCGTGGCGGACAACCGCGACAAGGCCAAGAATGTCGACGACCTCAAGATCGCCCTTGGCGCCGTGGGAAAAGCATGCGACGGCTGCCACGAGCAATATCGCAAGCCTGCGCAGCGCTGATCGGCCCCGCAAGATTGCTCTGATTCTCTGTCAGATTGGCCTTGATGCCTGCGGACCGGGTTTGCTCAGCAAAATTGGCTCATTGCAGCCAAAGGAGAATCGCCCGTATGCTGTGACCGCGCGACGGAAGGGCAGCATTTTGGGGACGTCGCGCCAACCTTCCTCTGGACATCATCACCCTGGCCCGTCTGCGAAAGCTGGTCATGCATGACGCTACAGGCACCTGCGATCATTGACGTGCGCGCAAGCGGGATTGACTCGACGTCCGAAGTGGCGAGGTGGCTGCGCGGCATTGGCGTGCGGCAGGTGCGCATCGCTTGCGGCCTCGTCATGTTCTCGTACATTTTCTCGCATTTTTTCAATCACGCGCTCGGCAACATCTCCTACGCCACCATGGACGCGTGGTTGTGGTTCCACATCTGGTGGTGGCGAATTCCCATCGTCAATTTCACGCTGTACGCCGCGGCTGCGACGCA
>NZ_JANMCO010000072.1:0-57565 GCF_031361285.1 Sphingomonas sp. | reverse complement strand
CGCCGAGGCGCCGTCCGGGTCCCACCAATCGCCGGCCATCGCCCCAAAGTGCGCGGCCTCCTCGGCCAGGATGCTTGTCTTCGCCATGCGCGCTTCCTAACAGGACCGCGCCTTTCACCCAAGGAGCCGCATGCCCCGTATCGTGATGAAATTCGGCGGCACGTCGATGGCCGGGATCGAGCGCATCCGCCACGTCGCCGAGCGGGTGCGGCGCGAAGCGGCCGACGGTGCCGAAGTGCGGGTCGTGGTGTCGGCGAGGGCCGGCGAGACCGACCGGCTGGTGCAATTGTGCCGCGAAGCGACCGCGCTCCACGATTCGACCGAATATGATGTGGTCGTGGCCAGCGGCGAGCAGGTCACTGCCGGGCTGCTGGCGATGACGTTGCAGAACATGGGCGTGAACGCGCGCAGCTTCATGGGCTGGCAGCTGGTGCGGGCGTCGGGCGTCCACGGCAACGCCCGCGTCGATGCGGTTGAATCCGGCATGTTGGACGATGCGCTGAAAAGCGGCATTGTCGCGGTAATCCCCGGCTTCCAAGGCATGTCTGACGACGGTCGCCTGGCGACGCTCGGCCGCGGCGGATCGGACACGTCGGCGGTCGCCATCGCCGCCGGGGTCAAGGCCGACCGTTGCGACATCTACACCGACGTCGACGGCGTCTACACCACCGACCCGCGCATCGTGCCGAAGGCGCGCAAGCTGGATGCCATCACTTTCGAGGAGATGCTCGAGCTCGCCGGGGTCGGCGCCAAGGTGCTGCAGACCCGGTCGGTCGGGCTTGCAATGCGCGAGAATTTGCCGCTCCGCGTGCTGTCGGCGTTCGAGGACAAGCCCGGGACGCGCGTCGTGGCTCAGCTTTCAGGAGCGGACATGGAGAGAAACCAGATCGCCGGGATCGCCGCCGACAAAAACGAGGCGCGAGTCACGTTGACCGGCATCGCCGACGCGCCGGGCATGGTCGCGCAGGTCATCAGCCCGCTCGCCGACGCCGGCATCCTGGTCGACATGATCGTCCACGCGGCGACCCCCAACAGCGGGTCGAGCGACCTCACCTTCACCGTCCCGCGCGCCAGCCTGTCGCAGGCGATTGCGGTGATCGAGCAGCGCAAAGGCACGATCGGTTTTGCCGAGCTGATTCACGACGACGCGGTCGCCAAGGTCAGCATCGTCGGCGTCGGCATCCGCTCCAACCCGGGCCTTGCGTCGAAAATGTTCGAGACGCTGGCTGAGCGCAAGATCAACCTGCTCGCTGTCTCTTCGAGCGAGATCAAGGTCAGCGCCTTGATCGCCGAAGCCGAGCTCGATCTCGCCGTGCGGGTGCTGCACACCGCCTTCGGGCTGGACGCCGACGCATGAGCCGCGGCCATAAGCGCTTGAAGCAATTGATGCACCGCGGCACCGCGTTCCTCGGCTGCGACATCGCCATCATGGGCGGGGCAATGAGCTGGCTTAGCGAACGCCATCTGGTCGCGGCCATTTCCGACGCCGGCGGCTTCGGCGTCATCGCTTGCGGGGCGATGTCGCCCGACCTGCTCGACACCGAGATCGCGGAAACCAAAAAGCGCACGGCCAAGCCGTTCGGCGTCAATTTGATCACCATGCACCCGCAATTGAACGAGCTGATCGACACCTGCACCAGGCATCAGGTGACTCACGTCGTCCTCGCCGGTGGGCTCCCGCCAAGCGGCTCGATCGACCGCATCAAATCGGGCGGGGCCAAGCTCGTCTGCTTCGCCCCCGCCCTCAGCCTCGCCAAGAAATTGATGCGCTCGGGCGCCGACGCTTTGGTCATCGAGGGCATGGAAGCCGGTGGCCACATCGGCCCGGTGTCGACTTCGGTGCTGGCGCAGGAGATACTGCCCCACGTCGCCCACGACATCCCGGTGTTTGTCGCCGGTGGCATCGGCCGCGGCGAAGCGATCGCCGCATACCTCGAGATGGGCGCGGTCGGGGTTCAACTGGGCACCCGCTTCGTTTGCGCGACCGAAAGCATCGCCCACGCCAATTTCAAGAAGGTCTTCATCCGCGCCTCGGCCCGCGACGCCATCCCGAGCGTCCAGATCGATCCGCGCCTGCCGGTAATTCCGGTCCGCGCCTTGAAGAACCGTGAGATGGAGAATTTCGCCGCCAAACAGCGCGAGGTCGCGCAAAAGCTCGACGACGGGGTGATCGCCATGGCCGAAGCGCAGCTGCAGATTGAGCATTATTGGGCCGGCGCGCTCCGCCGCGCCGTCATCGACGGCGACGTCGAAACGGGATCGGTGATGGCTGGGCAGTCGGTTGGCATGGTGACGCGCGAGAAACCGGTCGCCGAAATCATTAAAGAGCTCGCCGACGAAGCCGCCGCGGCGCTAGAGAGCCGGGGCTAAATGCGAACGCACGCTAACCGCCCCAACGAGTCGCAAGCGACCCGTTGGGGCGGTTATTTGATTCATACGGCGTGATTGCAGGCGGTCGCCCGCCGGCTATTAGGCGTCGGCCGACTTCAGGTTGGTGGCCCTCATCTTCCCACGCTCGTCCTGTTCGATGTCGTAGGACAGCCGCTGATTCTCGTTCAGCGTGCTCATGCCGGAGCGCTCGACGTCGGAGATATGGACGAATGAGTCCGCTCCGCCGTCTTCAGGCTGGATGAAGCCGAAGCCTTTTTGTTGGTTGAAAAACTTTACCGTGCCGATCGGCATATCAATGCTCCTTCTCTTCTAAAAATTCGAGGATCGAAGTTTCTTGGCTTTGGCCAGCGCAGAATAGTTCCCAGCGGGCAACCCCTAACTTTCGCTCAACGCCCGATGCACAGCTTCGGTTCACCCGCAACTCCGTTCGAGGCCCCCCTTCTACCGATGGCGGACGTCACCGCAACTATCCGCGAGCCGATTGGCGCCGCGCGGCCCCATCTGATAGCGGTCCGGGGATGCCGCAAGCCGCCGCCACGTCCGCCCGCGAAATCCTCACCGGGCTGCACGAGGTGATGGCCGCGCGTGGTAATGCGCAGTCCAAGCTCGATCGCGTCGTCGACCTGATCGCCGAGGCGATGACCAGCGAAGTCTGCTCGATTTACTTGCTGCGTGACAACAAGCTTGAGCTGTACGCCACCCATGGACTTCGGAAAGAAGCGGTCCATGTCACTCGCCTGGCAATGGGTGAAGGACTGGTCGGCGCCATTGCAGAGGAAGGCCGCATCCTCAACCTCGCCGAGGCCGCCAGCCACCCCCAGTTCGTTTACCGGCCCGAAACTGGTGAGGAGAGTTTTCACAGCTTTGCTGGCGTGCCGATCATCCGATTGGAAAACCCGATCGGCGTGCTGGCGGTGCAGCATGCCGACCCGCGCCGCTACGAAGAGGTCGAGATCGAAGCGCTGCAGACGGTGGCGATGGTGCTGTCGGAAATGATCGCCGCCGCCCGGCTGGTCGACGGCGCGCGCCGCGGCCGCATGCGCAGCGCCGGCCCACTGCGCCTGTCCGGGCTCAAGCTGGTCGCCGGCATGGCCAAGGGCGAAGCCGTGTTTCACCAGCCGCGAGTGATCGTCGAGCACACCGTCGCCGAGGATACCGAGGCCGAGCGGGCGCGAGTTTACGCCGCCTTCCGCCGGATGCGCGAACAGATCGACACCATGACCAAGGAAGCCGAATTCGGCACCGTCGGCGAGCATCAGGAGATCCTCGAGACCTATCGCATGTTCGCTTACGACGAGGGCTGGTCGCGGCGAATCAACGAAGCAATCGACAGCGGCCTGACCGCCGAAGCGGCGATCGAGCGCGTCCAGCAACGCACCCGGTCGCGGATGCGGGAAATCGACGATCCTTTGCTCCAGGAGCGGATGCACGACCTCGAGGATTTATCGAACCGGCTGTTGCGCATCGTCTCGGGACGGATGGGCACCGCCGCCCAGACCGGACTGACCCGCGATACGGTGCTGATCGCCCGCAACCTCGGTCCAGCGGAGCTGCTCGAATACGACCGCCGGCGCCTGAAAGCAGTACTGCTCGAGGAAGGTTCGCTGACCGCACACATGACCATCGTCGCTCGCGCCATGGGCGTACCAGTCGTCGGTCGCCTCGCCGACATCCGCCATAGCGTCAATGACCGCGAAGTGATCCTGGTCGACGGCGACAACGGCAGCGTCATTATCCGTCCCAATCGCCAGCTGACCTCCGGCTTCGATCATCGCATGGCTTTGAGCCAGAAGCGCCGCGCCCAGTTCGCCGCGATACGCCAGCTGCCGGCATCGACCAGAGATGGCGTTCCGATCAGTGTCATGGTCAACGCCGGCCTCGCCGAAGATGCCGCCGCGCTCGAATTGACCGGCGGCGACGGCATCGGGCTGTTCCGCACCGAATTCCAGTTCCTGGTCTCGGCCACCCTGCCCGGCCGCGAACGGCAGCAGCGACTCTATACCAAAGTGCTGGAATCCGCCGGCGACAAGCCAGTCACCTTCCGCACGCTGGATATTGGTGGCGACAAGGCCCTGCCTTATCTCGCCGACGCCAAAGATGAGGCCGAGAATCCGGCAATGGGCTGGCGCGCGCTGCGCCTGTCGCTCGACCGATCGACGCTAATGAAAGCGCAGGCCCGGGCCCTGATCCAAGCCTCCGGCGGTCGCGTGCTGCGCGTGATGTTCCCGATGATTTCCGAACCGTGGGAATATGAGGAGGCGCGCAGCCTGATCGAAGAACAGCTCGAATGGGCGCGCAAGTCCAAACGCAAGCTCCCGACGCGGGTCGAATATGGCGCCATGCTCGAAGTGCCGGCCCTGGCCGAAATGCTCGACCAATTGCTGCCGCGCATCGATTTCCTGTCGATCGGCACCAACGATTTGACCCAGTTCCTGTTCGCCGCCGACCGCGCCGACCCACGGCTGGCCGAACGCTATGACTGGCTGAGCCCAGCAATCCTGCGATTCCTCAAACGCGTCATCGACGCGGCCCGTGAGGCCAAGGTCCCGGTGCGCTTGTGCGGCGAAATGGGCGGTCTGCCGCTGGAAGCGATGGCCTTAATCGGAATTGGCGCAGAAAGTTTCTCAATCACGCCAGCGGCCGTCGGTCCGATCAAGGCGATGGTCCGCTCGCTCGACGCTTGTGCGGTTCGCCAACGCCTCGACCATTTGCTCAAGCGCCCGCCGCGCAACTTGAGGAAGGCGCTGACCGACTGGGCGCGGCGCCATTCGGTGGCGATTACCTGATTAGGATCGTCGGGTGAGGCCTTCACCGGCAGTTGACACTCCGCCTGCACCCTTCGAAGGTGATCGGCGATGGCACGCAAAAAAGGGCAGGCAATGGTCGAGACGACCGACGAAGCGGTGAACGATCTGGCTGAGGCGGAGGTCGCGACCGTCGGTCAGCGCCTGCGCATTGCAAGAGAGAAAAAAGGCCTGTCGCTCGAGGATGTTGCGGCCCAAACCCGGATCCCCCGGCGCCATCTCGAAAGCCTCGAGACCAGCGATTGGGAGCGGCTTCCGGCGCCGACCTACACCAACGGCTTTGCCAAAAGCTATGCCACTGTAGTCGGGCTCGACCGGGTCGAGATCGGCGAGCAGCTCCGCGGCGAAATGGGCGGCATGCGCCCGACGACGATGGCAGAGGTATTCGAACCCGCCGACCCGGCGCGGACCATGCCCAAGTGGCTGGTGTTCGGCGCAATTGCGGCGGTAGTCCTGTTGGTGGCGGTGATGAGCTGGCTCAGCCAGCGATCGGTCCAGGGATCGGACGAGACGGCCACGGACAATGCCGCGGCCCTCGCCTCGGCCGCCCCTTCCGAGGCTGTTCCTGCCGTCGCCCAGCCGGCCGCGCAGGGTGCGGTGGTGATCACCGCCAACGAGCCGGTGTGGATCCAGGTCAAGGACGGCGCGACGACGCTCAAGGCGGGAGTATTGGAGGCCGGGCAAAGCTTTGAAATACCCGCCACTGCAACTGCCCCCAAGCTGACCACCGGCAAGCCCGAAGGCTTGCGCATTGCGGTCGGGACCGCCGATGCTCCGCCGGTCGGGCCAGCCGCGACTACCGTGCGCAACGTCAGCCTATTGGCTGCCGATCTGATGCGCGGCCCGCCAACGCCTGCCGCTGCCGCGCCGACCGTCCGCCAGGCCCCACCTGGCAATCCACCCGCGCCAGCCACTCCGCCGGTCGTTGAAAACACGACCCTTTAGCCAGATTCATCGCCGCGAAAGCTGGAGTTCCGCAGGGTGACGCAACTGTTCAGATTTGGGAGCACCATGACAGCCACGCGGCTCCGCTCGACGATCGCGATCACGGCCCTTCTAGTGGGCGTAACGCCAGCATTGGCGCAGCGCGAACAAGCGACGCCCGAGCAGCGCATCGAGCGACTCGAAAAGCAGTTGCGCCAGGTCCAGCGGCAGGTTTTCCCCAAGGGGCAACCGGCGGACACAGCGAGTTTTTCCGATGAGCCGGCGGCGACCCAATCGTCTTTCCGGACGCTTGACGAGCGCCTCAACGGGCTGGAGCGGCAGCTGGCCGACGTCTTGCGCCAGTCAGAAGAGAATGGCCATCGCGTCGTGGTCATGGAAACCGAGCTTGGACAACTGCGGTCGGACCAGGAACAAAGGATCGGTGCGCTCGAACGGGCCGCCGCTGCCGCAACCCAGGTTCCAGTGTCGGTGCCAGTCGCGGAACCGGCCGAGCTCGTCCAGAAACCCAAACCCCTGGTTACGACAGGCCAGAAACCCGCACCGGCGCAGCCAGTTGCGACCATTGCCCTCGACCCCGCCAACGACCCCGCCGAAATTGCCTATGACGAGGGCTTCCAGCTGTGGCGGGCGGAGAAATATGACGCGGCGATTGCGTCGCTCAAGGCATTCAGTTCTGCTTATCCCAAGCATCGTCGGACAAGCTGGGCCAATAATCTTGCCGGGCGCGCCTTGCTCGACAAGGGCGAACCGCGCGCGGCGGCCGAAGCGCTGCTGGCCAATTATCGCTCCAACCCGAAGGGCGAGCGGGCGCCCGACAGCCTCTATTATCTCGGTCAGGCGCTGATGCAGCTCAAACAGCCGACACAGGCGTGCAAGGCCTATTCGGAGCTTGAAGCGGTCTATGGCACGACTTTGCGCGCGGAATTGAAGCGCCTGCTCCCCCCCGCCAAGGCCGACGCACGCTGTAGCTAGGTCGCCATTCCACGACTCGTTCGGGGCGGGCTCGACGAAGCCCTGCCCTTCCTCGATTGCGAAGGGTAAGGACTACACTTCAACACGCTCGGGGCGAACGATGCCGTGACCAGTTCAAAGATTCTCGATGCTGCGACGATGGCGCGCTTCGCCGCCGACCTCGATGCCTTGGTCGCGCCGGGGTCGAAACTCGGCGTCGCGGTGTCGGGCGGGCCGGACAGCCTGGCGCTATTATTGTTGGCTGCGGCAGTGCGTCCGCAGCTCATCGCAGCCGCGACGGTCGATCACGGTCTGCGGCCGGAGAGCCGCGCCGAGGCCGCGATGGTCGCCAGCTTGTGTGCGCAGCGCGACGTTCCCCACAGCATCTTGACGGTCGCCTGGCCGGCACCACCGAAAAGCAACCTGCAGGCGCGCGCCCGCGAGGCCCGCTACGACTTGCTCGGCAATTGGGCGCTCGAAAGCGCACTAGGTGCGATTGCCACGGCCCACCATCTCGACGACCAGGCGGAAACGCTGTTGATGCGGCTGGCCCGCGGGGCCGGCATCGGCGGGCTCGGTGCAACGCGCGTCAGCCGGCCACTTATCGCGAATGTCCAGATTGTCCGTCCATTGCTCGGCTGGCGCAAGGCGGACTTGGCGGCGGTGGTTGCGGACGCCGGGGTAACGCCGGTCGACGACCCGTCCAATCGCGACCCGCGGCACGACCGGGTGCGGATGCGCGAATGGCTTAAGCGCGCCGATTGGGCGGACCCGGAGCGGCTAGCGGCCAGCGCCAATTGGCTCAACGAAGCCGACGAAGCGCTCGACTGGGCCCTCGCCCCACTTGTCCAAGCGCGAGTTACTCGCGACCAAGCGACACTGTCGGTCGACGCCTCCGAAATGCCGCGGGAGCTGCAACGTCGGCTGCTTTTGGCTGCCTTCGCCGAATTAGGCGCTGCCAAACCACGCGGGCCGGAACTCGCCCGGGCCCTCGACACGCTTCGCAAGGGCGGCAAGACGACACTTTCGGGCCTTAAGATCGAAGGCGGCCCAACCTGGCGATTGCGGGCCGCTCCGCCCCGCCGCTGAGTTTCGTTCACCCGCTTCTAAGCATTGGATTGTTATTGGGGCTCGAAGGCCTATTTTAAGGCAACGGCCATGGCGGTCGAGGCGCGAGAGAGATTATGAGCGAGAAGAAACCCGGCAATCCCTGGACCAAGAGCTTGCTGATCTGGGTCGGCGTGCTGTTCGGCCTGGTCCTGTTCGTGCAGATGATCGAAGGCCCGCGCGCCGCTGCCAACCCCGCGATCCCATATTCTGAATTCGTCCGCCAAGTGGACTCGGGCAGCGTCCGCTCCGTCACGACGTCGACAATTGCCACCGGCAACCAGGTCATCACCGGCAAGCTTGCCAGCGGCGAGACGTTTCGCACGCTGGCGCCCGCCGACGCTCAAGTGACCGATCGACTGTTGAAAGGCGGCGTGCAAATCCAAGCCCAAGAAGCCGAGCAATCCTCTTTCTGGCTGATTCTGCTTTACCAGTCGCTGCCGTTCCTGCTGATCCTTGGCATCAGCTTCTTCGTCATGCGCCAAATGCAGAAAAATGCCGGCTCCGGCGCCATGGGCTTCGGCAAGAGCCGCGCGCGCATGCTGACCCAGAAGGAAGGCCGCGTGACCTTCGCCGACGTCGCCGGCATCGACGAGGCTCGCGAAGAACTGCAGGAAATCGTCGAATACCTGAAGGACCCGGGCAAATTCGCGCGGCTGGGCGGCAAGATCCCCAAGGGCGCGTTGCTGGTCGGCTCGCCTGGCACCGGCAAGACGCTGCTGGCCCGCGCCATCGCTGGCGAAGCGGGTGTGCCGTTCTTCACGATTTCAGGCTCGGACTTTGTCGAGATGTTCGTCGGCGTCGGCGCCAGCCGTGTCCGCGACATGTTCGACCAGGCCAAGAAATCTGCGCCGTGCATCGTCTTCATCGACGAAATCGACGCGGTCGGCCGCCATCGCGGCGCCGGTCTCGGCAATGGTAATGACGAGCGCGAGCAAACCTTGAACCAGCTATTGGTCGAGATGGATGGGTTTGAGGCTAATGAAGGCATCATTATCGTGGCGGCGACCAACCGCCCCGACGTGCTCGATCCGGCGCTGCTCCGGCCAGGCCGCTTCGACCGCCAAGTCATCGTCCCGCTGCCTGACATCGAGGGACGCGAAAAAATCCTTGAGGTGCATATGCGGAAGGTGCCGCTGGCGCCCGACGTTGATCCACGGGTAATCGCGCGCGGCACACCGGGTTTTTCGGGCGCCGACCTGGCGAACATAGTCAACGAAGCGGCATTGCTTGCCGCGCGCCTAGGCAAGCGACTGGTGGCGATGGCCCAGTTCGAATCCGCCAAGGACAAGGTGATGATGGGGACTGAGTGGAAGTCGCTCGTCATGACCGATGATGAGAAGAAAATGACCGCTTACCACGAAGCGGGGCACGCGATCGTCGCGATCCACGAAGCCGCGTCGGACCCGATCCATAAGGCGACCATCATTCCGCGTGGCCGCGCCTTGGGCATGGTCATGCGGCTGCCTGAGCGGGACAGCTACAGCTATCATCGCGATAAGATGTACGCGAACCTTTCGATTGCGATGGGCGGGCGGGTCGCCGAAGAAATCATCTTCGGCCACGACAAGGTTTCGTCGGGCGCATCGAGCGACATCCAGCAGGCGACCAAGCTGGCCCGTTCGATGGTTACCCAATGGGGCATGTCGGAGAAACTCGGCCCGTTGCAATATGAAGAGCAGCAGGGCGAAACCTTCCTCGGCTACTCGCAGACCCAGCGCCAGACCATGTCTAACGAGACGGCGCAGGTGATCGACACGGAAATCCGCCGATTCGTCGAGGAAGGCCTCGATCGCGCCAAACATTTGCTCAACACACACATCGACGAATTGCATTCGCTGGCCAAGGCGTTGCTCGAATATGAAACGCTGTCGGGCGAAGAGATCAAGATCGTCCTCGCCGGCGGCTTGATCGACCGCGGCGGTGCCGCGCAACCGAGTATCCCGACGGCTGGCTCCTCGATACCGAAGGCTCGACGCAAGCCGCAGGGCCTGGGCGGCCCCGCGCCAGCTGTCGCCTGAGCCCCGATTCACCTGCCATTCACCCGCCGCCGGCAATCGCGGCGGCGGATTAAGCGGTTAAGGATTTGGCATGAAATTCGGTTTGGCCGCGGTCGCCGCGCATGCCGGAAGGAGCCTGTTCACTTGCGCAAATTGATGTTGGGGGCGGCGTTCGCGATGGCCCCCTTGACCCCCGCCGGTGCGCAAGATGTTGCCACTTTCCTGGTGCGCGTTCACTCGCTTCAGCGGCTTGGCCCGTTCGCCTTGCTGACGCCCGATTTCTATCGTCTCAAGCATCTGGTTGAAGCGGATGGAGAATCGCTTAAGGCCGAATATGAGCTGGCCAAAACGGAACGCCGGCCGACCCATTTCTGCCCGCCCCAGGCGGACAAGCCCCGAGTCAGCAAGGACGAATTCCTTGCCCAGCTGGATGCAGTAGCGGCGGACCAACGCGCGACGACTGATACCAAAGATGTCTTGCGGACCTTGTTGGAGCGCAAATACCCTTGTCCAGCTTAGCCAAGCACGCCCAGGGCAACCAACAGAATGAAGAAAAGAAGCGCGGCGACAAAGGCGAAAATAGTCAGTGCGGTTGTCCGCCACAGCGCGCCAAAACGCCCAAGTTGATAGGCCCCCTTCAATTGCCGGTACATGTGAAATGGCGGCACTAGGAAAAGCAGGCCGGCAATCCCCGAGGAACCCGCTACGACTAATAGGCCGCCGGCTATCACCAGCATCATCATGAAGGACAGGGAATAGGTCACGAAGACGGTGTGATCGTAGAGGCGATATCGACGGCTGAACGGAAATAACAGCCACAGGAAAGGGATCGACAACGGGATCAGCAGCCAGCTGAACTTCGAGGCCGCATCCTGCACTTTGTAAATCGCAAGCTCAGGGTTTTTTTGCGCTTTCCCGATCACCTCGCGCAGCCAGGCCGGCGTCTGGTCATTACTACCCGCTTTCGTCGTAAAACCGCCGTGACGGACATTCTCCAGCTGCGCGAGGCCCGTCTTTTCCGAAGCTATCTTGCGGTCGAGAGCAGCGACGGCCGCGCCGGCAGCGGTCGCGGCGCGCTGTTTCTCGAGCTTGGCGATGCCGGCTTTCTGCTCTCGGACCGCGGTACCAATGCCAGTATCGATCGCGCTCGGCGCGTTATGGTCAAGCGTGCCGGTCAAGTTGAGCACCGCGAACGTCAGGAAGACGCTGAATAAATAAAGCGCGATTGGCGACACGAACCGGGCGCGCTCGCCGGCGATATATCGGCGGGTCAGCTCGCCCGGCCGCCAGGCGAGCATGGGCAGCGTTCGCCAGATCTTGCCTTCGAAATTGAACAAACCCTGGACCATGTCCTGGAAAAAGCCGCGCAGCGACCGGTGGACGTGAGCTTTTTGCCCACAGACCGCACAATAAGCGCCGGCCAGTTTGGTCCCGCAATTGAGGCAATTGGCTTCGTGCGTATGGTCGCTCGCACTTTGGCCGGCGCGCGGCTCAACCGCTCCGGCCAGCACCGCTCCCGTTACTGCGTCCCCCAAAGCCTCCAGATCAGGCATACGGCTCCCCCCTGACCGCCCATATTAGGCACACCGCATCGGCCATGCTAGCTGCTCGGGCCGATGAAGCGCATCGGACTTCTCGGCGGCTCGTTCAATCCGGCGCACCGCGGCCATCGCCGGATCAGCCTTGCCGCGTTGCAGGCGCTGGACCTTGATGAAGTGTGGTGGCTGGTCTCGCCCGGCAACCCGCTGAAATCCACCACCGGCATGGCGCCCTATGCCGCACGCCTCGCTTCCGCCAAGCGGATGGCCCGCCTCGCGCCGATCCGGGTCAGCGACTTCGAGGAGCGGGCGGGCACCCGCTACACCATCGACACGCTGACCAAGCTCTTGCGGCGCCATCCCGGCGACCGGTTCATCTGGCTCATGGGTGCCGACATCATGGCCCAGTTCCATCACTGGAAATTATGGCGCCGAATGGCGAAAATCGTTCCAATTGCGGTAATTGCCCGCCCGGGCTATGATGGCTCTGCCCGCGCGGCCCGCGCGATGGGCTGGCTGCGACGGTTCGTCCGACCTTCGAGCCAGGCACGCAACTGGACGGATTGGAGTGCACCGGCGATTTTGCTGCTTCGCCTGCCGCCTGATCCGACTTCCGCCACAGCCCTTCGCGCGCTCGACCCCAATTGGCACCGCCGCCCGCAAGCTCGTCGTTCCGAGCCCCGGGTCGACGGTACGCCATCTTCAGTCAGGAGAACACTTGTCCGATCGTCCCCCAATTAGTCCGAGCAGCGGGACCGCCAACGGCCGCCCTTTGATCGACGTCGAGGATTTGCATCGCCTGGTCCTCCAGTCGCTCGACGACGACCAGGCAGTCGAGGTCATCTCGATCCCGTTGGCCGGCAAATCGAGCATCGCTGACCATATGGTGATTGCCTCGGGCCGGTCGACGCGTCAGGTTGCGTCGATGGCCACCAAGCTCGCCCAAAGGATCAAGGACCGCGTCGGCCGCTCGCCGCGATTGGAAGGGCTGCCCGCGGCGGACTGGGTGCTGATCGACGCCGACGACGTCATCGTGCATTTATTTCGCCCCGAAGTGAGAAGTTTTTACAATTTAGAACGTATGTGGGCGTTCGGTGACGAACCCAATCTGGGTGCCACGGCTCAACGCGGGTGAGAACATGCGATTAACTGCAGTCTTCCTGTCGCTTCTGGCCTTTGCCGCCCAGCCGGCGGCGGCAGAGTCTTCACCGAGCCTGTGGAACCTCGAGCGGCAGCTATCCTTTCTGGTGGCCGGGTCTTCGGGGGACGTCGGCATCGCCGCGCTCGATCTCAACAACGGCACCAGCGTCAGCATTCGTGGCAATGAACCCTTCCCGATGGCCAGCACGGTCAAGGTAGCGGTTGCGGCGCTCTACCTCTCGCAGGTCGATCATGGACGGCGCTCGCTTGACGATACCATAAGCGGCCAATCGGCGCGCGGACTGATGGAACGGATGCTGATCCACAGCGACAATCAGGCGACCGATATTCTGTTAAAGAACATCGGCGGGCCGCGGTCGGTCCATGACTGGTTGCAACAGAATGGCGTGACCGGCGTCCGAGTTGATCGCACCATTGCCCAGCTGTTGAGCGACCCACGCGATTTGTGGGACCGCCGCGATTCCAGCACGCCGCAAGCGATGGTCGAGCTGTTGCGGCGGATTTACAAGGCGGATCTGATCAAACCCGAAAGCCGCAACTATCTGTTGGGCCTGATGAGCCGATGCGAGACCGGCAAGAACCGCATTCGGGCGCTGCTGCCGACCGGCACGCCGGTCGAGCATAAGACGGGAACGCTGGACGGCCTGACCGACGATGTCGGCTTCATCACCATGCCCGACGGCCACCGGATCGTGGTTGCGGTGTTCGCCCGCGGTGGAACGAACCGGCCGCGGACTATCGCCGAGGCCGCTCGCGCGATTTACGACGGTTTTGCGAGCGCGATTGCCCGGCCTTTCACGACCGGGACCTTTTCGCGCTAGATGCTTTTGCACATCGTTGCCCGCGGCAAGATCGGTGGGTCGCCGGAAGCCGAGCTTGTCGAGCGCTATTTGAAACGCATTGCCTGGCCGTCCAAGGTCACCGAGCTTGGCGAACGCACCCCGCTTCAGCCACTGCCCGCCAACTGCATTTCGATTGTCCTCGATGAACGCGGCCCGGCGCTGTCCTCAACCGACTTGGCGCGCAAGCTCGAAGGCTGGCGCGACGCCGGCAAGCGCGAGGTACGGTTCCTGATCGGCGGCGCCGACGGCCACACCGAAGCCGAGCGCACCAACGCCGACCTGCTGCTCTCCTTCGGGCCGGCCACCTGGCCGCACCTGCTGGTCCGGGCGATGCTCGCCGAGCAATTGTTCCGGGCGACTTCCATCCTTGCGAACCATCCCTATCATCGCGACGGATGAACCGCTTAGCGCCCTTGCTGCTTGCCGCGCCTCTACTGCTGGCGGCCAGCGCGCCGGTGCAACCAGAGTCCGAAACCGTTGACCAGGCGCTGAGCGCGGCGCGCGCCGAAGCGCGGACCGCCGACGTTCGCGTTAGACAGCTTGAACAGGCGGCAGGTCGCGCTCGTGGCGAGGCGGCGCAATTGCAGGCGCGGCAGGCCGTGGCGGCCGAGGCGATTTCCGCGGCTGAGTCGCGGATCAGCGCCGCCGACGCCGAACGGCGAATTATCGCTGCTCAACTGGCCACTCGCCGCCAGCATCTTGCGGAACAGCAGCGGCCGGTATCATCGCTGCTGGCCGGATTGGCGATGATGGCGCGCCGCCCGCCATTGCTCGCGCTGGCCAGCGATTCGAGCATGGAGGAGTTCGTTCGGGTGCGTCTTCTCCTCGATGCCAGCCTGCCGGTGATCCGCAAGCGCACCGCGGCACTGACGGCGGAGCTGGCCGAAGGACAACGTCTGGAACGCGCCGCTCTGGCGTCCCGCCAGGCCGCCGCCCGCAGCCGCGACGAGCTGGCGGCGCGGCGGCGCGAATTCGCGCAACTGGAAGCGCGTGCCCTGCAGTCGGCGGCGCTGAGCGGCAGCGCGGCGGTCGGTGTCGGCGACGTCGCGCTCGCCCGGGGCGAGGATATCGAAAAATTGTCCGGCGAAGCGCAGCGCCACCGCTCGGCCGTGCAAATCGCCGCTGAACTTGTCGCGCTCGGCCCCGCTCCGCCGCGGCCGACGGCACCGCAAGGGCCGGTCCCGCGGCCGCCGCTCGATTATCGGCTTCCGGCCGACGCTCGCGTCATTGGCGGGCTGGGGGAGGTCAATGCGAGCGGCGTCAAGGCGCGCGGCCTGACCCTGGGCACCGAACGCGGCGCCACGGTCGTCAGTCCGGCCACTGGAATCATCCGCTTTGCCGGCCCGTTTCGCGATTATGACGGCATAGTCATCATTGACCATGGCGGCGGTTGGATGAGCCTGATTATCAACCTCGCTTCTCCGTTGCGGCCCGGGGCGAGGGTCGCGGCGGGCGATCGGCTCGGCCGCGCACTGGGACCGTTAGGCGTGGAACTGTCCCATAATGGGCAACATGCCTCGCCGGCCCTAATCGCAGGTTCATCTGCACCACTGTCAAAAGACGCAAAAGGCGGCTAATCTGGAACTGCCCCCACAGGACGTATCAACCATGACCCTGACCCGAAAACTGCTTCCGCCTCTGGCCCTGGTCGGCGCGCTCGCGCTGATCCCGGTGACCACCAGTTCGCTCGCAGCCGCGGATGTCGCCAATTATCGCGAGCTGGAGACGTTCATGAGCGTCTATGAGCGGGTCAAGGCCAATTATGTCGACCCGGTCGACGATCATACTTTGATCAAGGGTGCGATCGACGGCATGCTTGCCGCGCTCGACCCGCATTCAAGCTATGCCGAAGCATCGGATTTCCTGACGCTCAAGACGACCACCGACGGCAATTACGGCGGGCTCGGCCTGACCGTTTCGACCGAAGACGGCGCGGTCAAGGTGATCACCCCGACCGAGGACACGCCGGCGTGGCGCGCGGGCATCAAGGCCGGCGACTACATCACCCACATCAATGGCGAGCTGCTTTACGGTCTCAGCCTCGACGAAGCGGTTGACAAGATGCGCGGCGCGCCCGGCACCGCAATCAAGCTGACCATCGTCCGCCCGGGCCGCGACAAGCAGTTCGACGTCAGCATGGTCCGCGAGCGCATCGAGCTCCGCCCGGTCAAATGGGAGATTAAGGACGGCGTCGGCTATATCAACATCAATACCTTCGCCGCCAACACCGGCGATGCTACCAAGGCGGCACTGGTGGCGATCGACAAGGCAACCGGCGGCCATCCGCTGGGCTATGTCGTCGACTTGCGCTCGAACCCGGGCGGCTTGCTCGACCAGGCGATCGACGTCAGCGACGCGTTCCTCGACCATGGCGAAATCGTCTCGCAACGCGGTCGTGAGAAGGACGACATTGAGCGCTACTACGCCAAGCCAGGCGACCTGGCGCACGGCCTTCCGGTCGTCGTCCTGGTCGATGCCGGCACCGCTTCCGCGGCCGAAATTGTCGCCGGAGCGCTGCAGGACCAACGCCGCGCCATCGTCATGGGCGAGCGCAGCTTCGGCAAGGGCTCGGTGCAGACGGTCGTCCAGACCGGCCCGCAAAGCGCCCTGAGGCTAACCACTGCCCGCTATTATACGCCGTCAGGCCGTTCGGTTCAGGCCGGCGGCATCGATCCCGACATCGCCGTCCCGCAGTTATCCGACGCCGATTACAAGGATCGTCCGCGAGTGCGCGAAGCGGATCTTCGCCGCCATTTGCTGAGCGAAGCCAAGGCCGACGACAAATTGCTTGAGCATGATGATGCGGTCGACCCGCGCTTCTCGGCAAGCGCCGAGCAGCTCGAAAAGAAGGGCGTCAAGGATTTCCAACTCGATTATGCGGTGAAGACGCTGCGACGGCTTGCTCCGGGCGGTGCCGCAATGGCCTCGGTCGATAGCCGGCCGAAGTCGCGCTAAGCCGAAAGCGGCTTGATGAGCGATGCCGCACTTGCCCGCCAGCCGGCGCCCACTGCCATGACCGGACCGGTGATCGGCCGCTGGATTGCGCTGCTGCTCCCCGTGGCGCTGCTCGGCGGTGCGCTGGGATCGCAATATCTCGGCGGACTGTACCCGTGCGAAATGTGCTATTGGCAGCGCTGGCCGCACGGTGCCGCAATCCTGCTTGCCGCCCTGGCCTTTACCGCCCCGACGGATTCCCAACGGACGCGCTCTTTGACCTTGCTGGCCGCCGTCGCCATCGCGATCTCTGGCGCGATCGGAGTCTATCACACCGGCGTCGAACTGGGCATTTTTGAAGGCATCACCACCTGCGCTTCGACCGCCAAGGCCGCGTCAGCGGTGGACCTTCTGAAGGCGATCATGAAGACACCTTTGGTGCGCTGCGATCAGGTGCAATTTGCGTTTATTGGCGTTTCGATGGCCGGCTGGAACGCAATCCTGTCCCTTGGAGGCGCCGCGACGATTGCCTGGCTGACGCTCCATCGGCGCGGCGCATGAGCGGCTGGCGTCCCGGTGACCGGCGTTTCGACCGCGCGTCGATGCTGCGGGTCAACCAGGCCGGCGAATATGGCGCAACGCGGATTTACGCCGGCCAGCTGGCCGTGCTCCGCCGCAATTCATCGGCATCCAAGCTGATTGCCCGCATGGACGGGCAGGAACAGCGCCACTTGGCTCGCTTCAACGCGCTGATGGCCGAGCGGCGCGTGCGGCCGACCGTGTTGCAGCCGGTGTGGAATATCGCCGGATTCGCGCTCGGCGCGGCCACGGCCCTGTTGTCCGAGCAAGCGGCGATGGCTTGCACCGACGCGGTCGAGACCGAGATTGATCGCCATTACGGCCACCAGCTCGACGAACTTGGTGACGACGACCCCGAATTCGCCGCCGATATCACGGAATTCCGCGCCGAGGAGCTCGAGCATCGCGATGCCGCCCGCACGGCTGGCGCTGCCCAGGCATTCGGCTATCCCGTGTTGACCGCGACGATCCGTGCCGCATGCCGGGTGGCGATCGGCCTTTCGAAACGAATCTGAGGAACTTGTGCGGGCTCTCGCCCGCTTTAAACGCTTGAAAGGATGTCGTTGGACATGACGAAATTGCTCTTCCCGCTCGCTGCGGCCGCTGTCCTGACGGGTGGCATCGCCACGCTGCCCGCACCCGCGCTGGCCCAAAATAGCGACAGCGTCAGCGAGATTATCGTCTATGGCAACGATCCGTGCCCACGGTCGACCGACGACGCCATCGTGGTCTGCGCGCGCAAGCCTGAAGGCGAGCGTTACCGGATCCCGGAAAAGCTCCGCAGCTCCGGGTCGCGCCAGAGCCGCCAGGCCTGGGCCAATCGCGCCCGCGCCCTGGAAACCGTTGGCGCGACCGGAATCAACAGTTGTTCGCCAGTCGGACCGGCCGGATTCACCGGCTGCATGACGCAGGTGATCAAGCAGGCCCGCGCCGACGCCCGAGACAATACTGCTCAGAGCACCGCTCCCGAACAGTAGGCAGTTTAAGTTCGGACTTTCTCCGCGGCGATCCACGCGTTGATCTGCGCGTCGAGCGCGTCCAGCGGCACCGCCCCCTGGCCCAGCACCGCGTCGTGGAAACGGCGCAGGTCGAACTTGCCGCCGAGCGCCTTCTCCGCCCGCGCGCGCAGCTCGCGAATTTTGAGCTCGCCGATCTTGTACGCCAGGGCTTGCCCGGGATTGGAAATGTAGCGATTGACCTCGGCGTCGATATTGGCGTCGGTCAGCGCCGTATTGTCTTTCATGAAGGCGACCGCCTGTTCTTTCGACCAGCCCTTGGCATGGAGGCCGGTGTCGACCACCAGCCGGCACGCCCGCCACATTTCGTAGCTCAAGCGGCCCATGGTCTTTTCGGGCGTATCGTAAATGCCAAGCTCGATCCCGAGCCGTTCGGAATAGAGGCCCCAGCCCTCGACGAAGGCGGTGAAGAAGGTCGCATATTTGCGCAACGGGGGCAGGCTCAGCTCCTGCTGGGTGGCGATCTGCATGTGGTGCCCGGGCACCGCCTCATGCGCGGTCAGCGCAGGCAGCTCCCACAACGGGCGCTGATCAAGCTTCGACGTATTGACGTAATAGGTCCCGGCAATGCCTGCATCAGGGCTGCCCGGCTGGTAATAAGCGGTGGTGGTCCCTTCGGCTGTCTCGGCCGGGATGGCGCGCACGCCGTAAGGCAGGCGCGGGAGCCGGGTGAACAGGCTTGGCATCTTGCCGTCGATGGTCTTGGCGGTCAGCGCCGCCGCGCCCATCAGTTCGGTCGGAGAGTGCGCGAAATATTTCGGGTTGGACCGCATCTCGGCGATCATGGCCTCGCGGCTGGCGAAGCCCGCCTGGCGCGCGACATCGACCATCTCGGCGCGAATTCGCGCGACTTCCTTGAGGCCGAGCGCGTGAATCTGCTCGGGCGTCATATCGGTGGTGGTCTGCTGGCGGACCAGGAAGGCGTAATATTCCTTGCCCTTCGGCAGTGCGGAAACGCCGACCGACTGGCGGCACTTGCCGGCGATTTCGCTGCGATAGGTCTCGGCCCAGGATTGATAGGCGGGGTTGATCTTGCCCGTGATCACCGCCCGGGCGCGGCCCTGCAGCGCCGCCCAATCATTCTCGGCAATCGATCCGGGGCGCGGCGCAGCGAACGGTTCATAGAAGCGGGATTTCGTCGCGTCGGCCGCGATCACGCCGGTGATCGTCTGGGGAAAACTGGTCAGCGTGACGCACGGCTGGACAAAGCCCTGCGCCGCGGCCTGGCGGCTGATCGCCACGCCATTGGCCATCTGCGCCGGCACCTGGTCAAGCCGCGCGAGATAATTGTCGTAATCGGCAAAGGTCCGGAACGGCAGGCCTTCGCCGAGCCCGGCATAGTTTTGGTGAAAGCTGCCCAGCGTCGAGTAAAGCATCGCCCGCTCACCGAACCGGTTGCCCTCGACCACGTCGGCCAGCGCTCGCTTCAAGATGCGGTAATTGGCCTGGTCTTCCGGCAACAGGGTGGCGACGTCGATGCGGGCGAGCTGGTCCAAGAACGCCTGTGCCTCGGCCGCCTGGCGATCGAATTCGGCCAGGGTCAGGACGCCCAGCTGACGATCGTAGGTGGTCACGCCAGCCTGGCTCGCGGACACCGGATTGTCCTTCAGATACGCCGCCCACACGGCGTCCATCAGCGAATGGAAGTCTTCGGTCGGGCCGGCCAGCGCCGGCGATGCGAGGGCCAGCGAAATGGCGGCGGTCAGCGCGAACGATCGATAATGCATGAATGTTTCCCCTTGTCAGGCAGGCGACATTAGCGACCCCATCGCTTAGCTGCGACAAGCAAAACCTGACGCCTGTGTCCTGTCATTTCCGTCGACGATTATGTGAGCTTCGCCGACAAACTTGGCAATTGCGCTTGTGCTGCCCGTTGCAGCTGTTAGCCAGTTGCCGGAGGTTTGGGGAGAGTGCCAGCGTGACGTCGGCCGAAGCCACTCTCGATGCGCTTCCCGCCGCTGTCGACGACGAGCACGCATTTCTCGGTCATCCGCGCGGCCTCGCTTATCTCGGCTTCACCGAAATGTGGGAGCGCTTTTCCTATTACGGCATGACCGCGCTCCTGGCGCTTTACATGGGCCAGCAGTTACTGCTCCCGGGCCACGCCGAGCATGTGCTTGGCCTCGGCGGCTTGCGCCATGCGATGGAAGTTCGCGGGCCGATGTCGAACCAGGCCTTCGCCTCGCTGGTGTACGGCTGGTACAGTGGTCTGGTTTATTTCACGCCGCTGTTCGGCGGCATGATTGCCGACCGCTGGCTGGGCACTCGGGCGACCGTCGTCCTCGGCGCGCTGCTGATGAGCGCCGGGCACATTGCCATGTCATTCGACCAGAGCTTCCTGATCGCCTTGGCGCTGCTGATCGTCGGCTCGGGCTGCCTCAAGGGGAATATCTCAGCTCAGGTTGGCCAGCTCTATCCGCTCGACGCGGAATCGCGACGCACGCAGGGCTTCACGATCTTCTCGGCGGCGATCAACATCGGCGCGGTGGCCGGGCCGCTCGCTTGTGGCGGCGTGGCGGCGGTCTACGGCTGGCACGCCGGCTTTGGCCTCGCCGCGGCGCTGATGATCGTCGCTCTGATCATCTATCTTTCTGGCCAGCGTCACCTGCCCGATGGCCGGGTACGTCGCGCAAACTCGCCGACGCTGCCGCCGCTGACCGCTATCGAACGGCGCCGGACGTGGCTGCTGATCGGAGTCATCGCACTAACCGTCCTGCCCAACGTCGCTTACCCGATGATCTGGAATATCGGCATCGTCTGGATCGACGGCCACGTCAGCCTGGCAACGCCGTTCGGCGCCGTACCGGCATCGTGGTTCAACTCGGTCGACGCGTTCGGCAGCATTGTCGCCGTGCCACCTCTGGTCGCGTTGTGGCGCTGGCAGGCGCAACGCGGGCTAGAGCCGCGGGCAATCGCCAAGATCGGCATCGGGTCGGCAATGGTTGGGGCGTCGGCTCTGCTGCTGGTGGTGGGTTGCCTGTTGCCCGACGCTGCCGGCAAGGTCTCGGTGATCTGGGCGCTGCTTTGCTACTTCGGGATGGGCTTTGCCTTCATTTATTACTGGCCGGTGCTGCTCGCTTTGATCTCCGAAGCCGCGCCACCGAAGGTCAATTCGACAATGATGGGTGGGGCATTTTTGTCGTTGTTCGTCGGCAGCGTGCTGATGGGCTGGGTCGGCAGTTTTTACGATACAATGAGCCCCGCCGCGTTCTGGACGCTCGACGCCGCGATCGGCTTTGCCGGGGCGCTGATCGTCCTCACCCTCAACCGCTCCATTGCGCGAGCTTTGGAACCGCACCCGGACGCGAAGGCTTAAAGCCAAGCGCAGAGACAAGGACGATACAATGAGTGTAGCCGACGTCGAACCCGATTTCGAACATTTCGACCGCGATGACCGCGCCTTCGTCGGCCACCCTAGGGGCCTCGGCTACCTTGCTTTCATTGAGGGCTGCGAGCGCTTTTCATACTATTCGATGCAGACGCTGCTGACCCTGTACATGGTCAAATATCTGCTGTTGCCCGGTCATATCGAGGGCGTCATCGGCCTCGATTGGCTGCGGTCATGGCACTATCAGGGCCTCGACGTACAGCCGCTGTCGTCGGCGATTTTCGGCGACTACACCTCGCTGGTTTACCTGATGCCAATCCTCGGCGGCATCATCGCCGACCGATTTTCGGGGCGCCGGGTGGCGTTGTTCGCTGGCGGCGTGATCATGTCGATCGGCCATTTCCTGATGGCGATCGAAGGCGCGTTCCTGTTCGCGCTGCTGGCGCTGATCATCGGCGTCGGCTTGTTCAAAGGGAATATCGCCAGCCAGGTCGGCGCGCTGTACAAGGAGAACGACCTCAGGCGCGCGATGGCGTTCCAGATCTTCTACATCGCCATCAATGTCAGCGTGATCATCGCGCCGTTGATCAGCGGTACGCTGGGCGAAAAAGTCGGCTGGCATTACGGCTTTGGTACCGCCGGTATCGTCATGGTGCTCGGGGTCTTATTGTTCCTCAAGGCCCGCCCTCACCTCCCGGTCGAGGAGGGTGAAGACAAGTCCATTCGAGCCGGCAAGACGCTCGGCGCATCGGCGCTGGCAGCGGTCGCGACGCTGGTCGTGATCGGGGTGGTGTTCGCGGTCGGCATCCTGATTGCGCTGGTCGCGCTGGTGCCGCTGTATTTTGTCCTTACCCATCGCCTCGCCAAAGAGGAAAAAACCCGGGTGCTGGCTTTGGTCCTGCTGATCCCGGCGATGGCGGTGGCGCTGCTGACCAACCAGGAAATCTTCAACGCCTATCTGGTCTGGGCAGACCAGCATTTCCAGCTAACCTTTTTCGGCACCACTTTGCCGACCAGCTGGATGATCACCATCGATGCGGCCCTGAGCTTCACGATGCTGGTCGCGGTCGCGGCTTTCTTCAAATGGTACGGCAAGGATCACAAGGAGCCCGACGAAATGGGCAAGATGATCATCGGCAGCTTCTTCACCATCGCCGGCGGCCTGTGCCTGTACATCGCCGCGTTGACTCAGGGCGACGGCAAGATCGGCCTGTTCTGGCCGCTGATGTTTCATTTGCTCAACAGCATCGGCTTCTCGTGCATCCTGCCGGTTAGCCTCGCTCTATTCTCGAAGATCGCGCCGCGGGCGATCAACGCGACGGTCATCGGGCTTTATTACCTGGCCTTCTTCTCGGCGAACAAGATGGTCGGCTATGTCGGCGGGCTTTATTCGAGCCTGCCGACGACGACCTTCTGGCTGATCCATGTCGCCAGCGCCGGCGTCGGGCTGGTCGCGTTCGTGCTGTTCAAGGTGCTGGTCAACGACCGCATGAACGCCGCCCACGCCGCCGAGCCGGCGGCGGCCTAGCGCCGCTCAAGAGTGCTTTAGCCAACGTCTGAATATTGCCTTATTGCAATTGCGAATAACTCGCATTAGCGAGGCTGTAATTCGCATTGATAAGGATTTCCCATGATGAATCGTCGCTCCGCCGCGCTCGCCGCGGCGGGAATTGCTGCTCTCTGGGCCAATCCGGCTCGGGCCGAGGGGGTCGATTTCGGCTATGTTTACGGCGCGGAGACGCTCGAGGCCGGGGAGACCGAACTGACGTTTTGGGCAACTGACCGGCGCGGCAAGTCGCAGGGACATTATGATGCCCAGGACTATAAATTCGAAGTCGAGCGCGGAATCACCGACAATATCCAGGTGTCCCTCTATGCGAAATTCGCCAGCCACCACATCCGCGGGCTCGCGCCTGAATTCGCCGATGTCGATCGTGACTTCGCCTTCCAGGGCCTGCAAGCGGCCTTCAAGATCAAGGCGCTCGACCCGTCAAAGCACGGCATCGGCCTCGCCTTCTACGTCGAACCGGGCTGGACGCGGGTGCACAAGATCGCCGGTGAAAACGTCACCGAATATGAGCTCGAGCTCAAGGCGATCATGCAGAAGAATTTCCTCGACGGCCGGCTGGTCTGGGCGACCAATCTGACGCTGGAGCCCGAGTGGGAACGCGAGGACGAAGTGATCGCACCGGGCGCGGGCGACAAGACATGGAAAAAGGAGCTCGCGTTCGAGGCAACGACCGGCCTTGCCTATCGTGTCGCGGAGCACTGGTCGCTGGGTCTCGAAGGCCGTTACCGTAGCCAATATCCCGACTGGACCAGCGGTCTGCGCCGCGAGAATTATGCGGTATTCGCCGGTCCGACGGTCCATTATTCCGCCGGGAAACTCGGCGTCACCGCGACCTATCTGCCGCAGCTGTTCGGGTCCCCCAACCGCGGCGGCTCCGCCCTCCAGCTCGACGACAATGAGAAGCGCGAATTCCGCCTCAAGGTCGGCTACGAATTCTAGGACAAACGGCTATTCCGCGGCGAGCAGAGTCGCCGCGCTCAGGTCAACCGAGACCAAGCGGCTGATGCCCTTTTCGATCATCGTCACGCCGTACAGCCGGTGCATGCGGCTCATCGTCACTGCATTGTGGGTGACGATAAGATAGCGCGTATCGGTCTCCTGCGTCATCCGCTCAAGCAAGTCGCAGAAGCGCTCGACATTGGCGTCGTCCAGCGGCGCGTCGACCTCGTCGAGCACGCAGATCGGCGCCGGGTTGGTCAGGAACAGAGCGAAGATCAAAGCGATCGCGGTCAGCGCCTGCTCGCCGCCGGACAGCAAGGTCAGCGTTGACAGGCGCTTGCCCGGCGGCTGGGCCATAATCTCCAGCCCGGCCTCCAGCGGATCGTCGCTCTCGACTAGCTCAAGGTGTGCCTGGCCGCCGTCGAACAGGGTCCGGAACAGGCTGCGGAAATGGGCGTCAACCTTCTCGTAGGCGGCGAGCAACCGCACCCGGCCTTCGCGGTTGAGGCTGCCGATCGAGCCGCGCAGGCGGTGGATCGCCTGGGTCAGTTCCTCGACTTCCGCCGCGCCCGAAGTCCGCGCTTCGTCGATCTCGGCCAGCTCCTGCTCGGCGACGAGGTTAACCGGCCCCAGCCGCTCACGGTCGGCGGTCAAGCGCTCAAGCTGCGCCGATTCGGCGTCGGGATCGCGCACTTCGTCGGGGTCGAAGCCGAGCTTTTCGGGCAGCCGCTGGGGCACGCATTCGAAGCGCTCGACGCAGATCCGCGCATATTCCGCGCTACGCGCTTGCTGCGCCTCGGCCCGCGCCGCTTCCGCCGCCCGGGTCTCGCGCGCGGCGGTTAAGGCCTCATTCCCCTGCCCGACCTCGCCGACCGCCTCGGCCAATTGGCGTTCGGCATTCTGCTCGGCTGCGGTGGCCTTGGCGACACTAGTCTGGTTGTCGGCGATCGCCAGCTCGAGCTGATCGATCTCGCTGCTCAGCCGGTCGGGATCGCCGTGCAATTCGGCGCGCTCGGCTGCCTGGCTCTTGCTCCGCTCGACCGCCTGGAGCAGCCGCGCTTCGGCGTCGCTTTGACGCTTGCGCCATTCGCCCTGCTCGCGGGCGGCAGCGCCATGGCGCTCGCGATCGGTGGCGGTTTCCCGCGCCCGCGTCGCCGCCTCGGCGCGCTTGTCGGCGACGGCCGCAGCGGCCACCCCCGCAATGTCGCGTGCGGCCTGCAGCTCATGTTCGAGCACCGCCGGATCAGGCAGCGTCGCAAGCGCCGTTTCCGCCGCCGTCACGGCCTCAGCCGCGGCAGCAATAACCGGGGATAGATCGCCCAGCCGCTCGGCAAGCGCGGTGCGCTGCGCCGCCAGCCGCTCGATTGCGGCGGCGGCGCTATCGCTGGCGCGCGTCGCCTCCCGCGCCTCTTGTTCGGCCCGTGTCGCGGCCACGCGGGCTGCTTCTCCGGCAGCGCGAAATTGCTCGACCTGCTGGATCGCGGCATCGCGTTCCTGCTCGGCTTGGGCAAGCGCCTTTTCGAGGACCGGCAGCTCACGCGCCAGTTCAACCAGTCGGTTCGAGCGGATCAGCCGCTCGGCCGCCGCTGCACCGCCACCAGTCGAGACAAACCCATCCCAGCGGCGCAGCTGGCCATCGCGGGTCACCAGCCGCTGGCCAACCGCAAGCTCCTGACCCTCGTCCGAATCGCTGACGCCTACCTGGCGGAGCCTTCGCTCAAGCTCGGGCGGCGCCCGGACATGGTCAAACAAGGGGGTTAGATCGTCCGCTAAGGCCGGGTCGCCGGCCGATGCCTTGCTTCCCTGCCAGCGGCGCGGCCCATCGCCGCCGACCACCGCATCGGCATCCTCGCCCAGCGCGGCGGCCAGCGCGCGCTCATAGCCGGGATCGGCGGACAGGCTGACGATTGCCGCGCCGCCGCCACGGTCGAGCGCACGGGCCAGCGCGCTATGTTCGGACTTGGCCGCGGACAGTGTGGCCCGAGCGGCGGCGAGGACGCTTTCGGCGGCATCGCGCCGGTCAGCCGCTTCGGCGCGTCCTCGCTCAGCCTCGGCGCGGCTCGCGTCCGCTTCTTCCAAAGCTTTGGCCGCGGCTTTGGCCTTGCGCCCCGCATCGTCACCCGCGGCCCGATGCGAGCTCCCATCGCCGAGCTCCTCGAGCTGGGCCGCCAGCCGCTGCCGCTCTTGCCCCGTGCGCGCGACCTGCGCTTGCGCCGCCTCAAGCGCCGCCTCACCGACCCGGCGCTCAGCGCGCATCGCCGCCTGGCGGGCGAGCAGTTCGGCCAGCCCCGCTTCGGCATTGCGCGACCCGGTCTCGACTTTGCCCAGTTCGGCCGCGATACGCCCCGCGATCGCCTCGGCATCGACCAGCCGCCGCTCGATGACCCCACGCTCTTCGTCGAGCTGGGCAATGGCCCGCGCCGCGTCGCCCTGCAGCGCTTCCTCGCGCGCAATGTCGGCGGCGAGCGAAATATCCAGCCGCTCGAGCTCCTCGAGCCGGCGCATGACCGTGTCCCGACGCGCCCTCGCCGAAGCCAGCTGGTGGGCGAGATTGAGCGCCGCGTCGCGGGCGGCGCCAAGCGCGGCGCGGCGCTCGGCCAGCTGCGCGTTTGCTTCGCTTTGCCTGGCCAAGGCGTCGGCCACGACGGTTTGCAGCACCGTAACCTGTTCGCCCGCGGCGTTCGCTTCGCGATTGGCGCTCTCGGCTGCGCGGTCGGCCTCGGCCCAGCGGGTGTGGACCAGCCGCGCCTCAACGCTGCGGATCTTGTCGCTCAGCTGGCGATAGCGTTCGGCCGCCCGGGCTTGGCGGCGCAATGCCCCGGCCCGTGCTTCCTGCTCGGCGAGGAGTTCGCCCAGCCGCGCGAGATTGGCTTCGGTCGCGCGAAGTTTCTGTTCGGCGTCCTTGCGACGAGAATGCAGGCCCGAGATGCCGGCGGCTTCCTCAAGCATTTGGCGGCGCTCAGTCGGCTTGGCCGCGATGACCGAGCCGATCCGACCCTGGCTGACCAACGCCGGCGAGTGCGCGCCCGTTGCGGCATCAGCAAAAAGTAATGCGACGTCCTTGGCGCGCACATCGCGGCCGTCGATCCGGTATGCCGAGCCGGCGCCGCGCTCTATCCGCCGGGTGACTTCGCTTTCTTCGGCGCCACCGTCATTCTCGCGTTCGACCAGGATCGAAACTTCGGCGAAATCGCGCGGCGGCCGGGTCTCGGTACCGGCGAAGATGACGTCGTCCATGCCGCCGCCACGCAGGGATTTCGGGCTGCCTTCGCCCATTGCCCAGCGAATGGCTTCCAACAGGTTCGATTTACCGCAGCCGTTGGGCCCGACGATCCCGGTCAGGCCCGGCTCGACACGCAGCTCAGACGGCTCGACGAAGCTTTTGAATCCGCTGAGCTTCAGCCGCCGGATACGCAACTTGGTCCCCCCTCCGGGCGCTAGCCGCCGACGGCCTTGCGCAGCTGCGGCTCAAGCGCTTCCCAGGTTGCCGTCTTGTCGAGCATTTTGCCGTTGATGATGAAAGTCGGCGTGCCCTGGAAATCCGGGAACTGGGTCGTGGCATCGCTGTTCATCTGGACTAGCCGGTTAACCTCGGCTTCGTTGGCCAGGCAGGCATTGGCCTTGGCCGACGGAACCCCGCGCATCGCCGCCCATTGCTGGAACCCGGCGAGCTTGGCGATTTCGACGAATTGCTGGTTCGGCGGCAAATTGCCCAGCGCCTGCTGTTGGGCCGGCGGCACCGCCTGCAGCTTGGCGATCCAATTGTTTTGATCTTTGTACATCGCCCGAGTCAGCGGGAAGAAGCCCTTGGGTCCATTGCAGCGCGTAATCAGTGCTCCGGCAAGGTCATAGGGATCGCGCACATAATTACGGAATTCATAGGCAACCCGGCCGGTCTTCACGAAAGTGTTGATCAGCGGCCCGGCGCCTTTTTCATCGAACTCGCGGCAGTGCGGGCAAGTCATCGAGCCGAATTCGATCAGCTTCACGGAGGCGTTGGGATTGCCCATTTGGAACCCGCCGGCAGCCGTCGCGGTGACCGTTTGAGTCCAGTCGCCACCCTTGGGCGCCGGGACGGGCTTGGCTTCGGTCGCGTTGGAACCGCTCGAGTCACTGGTCTTGACCGCATTGCATGCAGCGGTGGCGAATATGGCCGCGGCGGCGACCAGGAGATAGGTGGACTTCATGAGCTCATTCACTCCGGATGATGACGGGGACGGGGGTATCTTCGGGTTTGTCGACCAACGGCGGCCCATTGCTCGATTCCAGTCGCGCGGCGAGCGCTTCAAGACATGCCCGAAGCTCGGGGTCAACAATTTGCCGCAAGCCTTCGCCAAGTTCCTTGGGCACGGCCCGCAGCGCGGGCCGATTAAGCGGCGGCGGCGATGCCGGCGGGCGGCCCTGGCGGAACACCAGGCGATTGACCGCCTCATAGCCGAAAAAACGATTGACCCGATCGATGATCAGTGGGGTCAAATGTTGCATCAACGGCGCATGGGCGCCTTCGACCAGCAAGGTCAGCACCCCGCCCGATTTGCGGCCCGCCGGAAAGCGGATCGATTCCGGCGACGAGACCTTGGCATAGCGCTCGCCAACGATCTCGCCCCAGCGGCTGACCACCGCGCCCTGGACGAACCCGAAGCGCTTGAACGCCGTATCGCCGATCTTGCCGAGAATGTCCCCGGCCGAGCGGGCGCGGCCGCCGCGCGGCGCATCATTTGAGCTGGTCGGTCGGTGGGGCTTCGACATCGCCGACGACCATGCCATAGCCGGAGCGTGCCCGCCAATGCCGCAAATCGCCTGATTGCATATTATCTGCAACACGCGCGGCGGTTGCCATGGCGCGCGCTCCCGGGACAAGCGCCCACCGATCCTTATTTGGTCTGGCTGAGCGAGGTCATGCTTCAGCAGACAACGGTTGCCGCGGTGACTCCACGGTTCGAGCAATTCGTTGCCCGCTGGCCGACTATCGACGCATTGGCCGAAGCGAGCGACGAGGCCATTCTCGCCGAGTGGGCAGGGCTCGGCTATTACGCCCGGGCCCGCAATCTCATCGCCTGCGCCAGGCAAGTTGCGGCCAAAGGCGGCTTTCCGACCACCGAGCGCGAGCTGCGAACATTGCCCGGGATCGGCGACTATACCGCCGCCGCTATCGCCGCGATCGCCTTCGGCCACGACGCAGCCCCCATCGACACCAACGTTACTCGCGTGATGGCGCGGCTTTACGGCCTGAAACAGCCCAGCGCGAACGCCATCCGTGCGCTCGTCGAAGCCATTGTTCCGCCTGGGCAGGCGGGCAACTTCGCCCAGGCGATGATGGATCTGGGCGCGACGATCTGCCGAACGAGGGCGCCGGACTGCCCGGCCTGCCCATGGCGCGGTGACTGCGCGGCCTTCGCCAGCGGAATGCCCGAAACCTATCCGGAGCCGAAGGCCAAGCGGGTTCGACCGCAGCGCCACGGCATCGCTTATTGGATCGAACGCGACGGCGCAGTGTGGCTGGTGCGACGGCCGGCAAACGGGTTGCTCGGCGGGATGGCGGCGCTGCCGGGCACCGCCTGGACCGGCCGGCCGCAGCAGCTGACTAGGCAGCCGCTCACCCAAGTCCGCCACGTCTTCACCCATTTCGCCCTTGATCTGGCGGTGGTGGCGGCGGTGGAAATGGCGGGTGATGGCTGGTGGCACCCGGTCGAGCAGCTCGACCAGGCCGGCCTACCGACGCTCTACCGCCGAGCCGCGGAGCAAGTCCTTGCTCGGGCCGGGGAGCGCTCCACGGCCATTGCGAGCCTGCCAACCCGCCTGCTTGAAGAAGCCCCAACTCCTGCCTAAAGGGCAAGCCACTCCAAGACATTCGTCGGCTCGGCCGAGCGGAGATCTGAATGAACGACCGTTTCTCGACCATTTCCGGCTGGGTGCTTTTTGCGGGCATTGTCGCGCTTGGCTCATCGATCGTCAGCGGCCTGTATTTCAATGACGAGCGGCCCGAGAAAATGGGCTTTCCGATCGAGGGTGTCGTGGTCGAAGGCGAAGGCGGCGCAGCGGCCGAAAAGCCGATCGATTTCTCCGTCGCCGACGCTGCCGCGGGCGAGCAGGTGTTCAAGAAATGCGCTGCTTGCCACAATGCGGACAAGGGAGGTGCCAATCAGCTTGGCCCCAATTTGTGGGGCGTCCTCGGTGAGGAGATCGGCAAGGGTGCCAATGGCTTCGCTTTCTCCGACGCACTTTCTGGCAAGGGCGGCGCCTGGAACTTCGCCAATCTGAGCGAGTGGCTGACCAGCCCCAAGAAATTCGCCCCCGGCACCAAGATGACTTTCGCCGGTCTGAGCAAATCCGAAGACCGCGCCAACGTCATTGCTTTCCTAAACGCTCACGGCGATTCGCCGCAGCCATTGCCCGCAGCTCCCGCCGCTGCGGCCCCAGCAGCTCCTGTCGGTGCCGCCGCCGCGGGCGCCAGCAAGGATGCAAAACCGCCGGTTACCCTTGGGCAGCCAGCGGCGCCGACAGACTCCAAGAAGCCCTGACGCTTAGTCCTTTTCGTAGTAACGCCGGACGAAATCCCAGGCTTCTTCCGCCTCTTCGCACCAGTGGATAAGGTCGAGATCGCCGGGCGAAATCACCCCTTCGTCGACCAGCGCCTGGAAATTGACCACCGTGTTCCAGAATTCGCGGCCGAACAGCAGGATCGGCAGCGGCCGCACCTTGCCGGTCTGGATCAGCGTCAGCAGTTCGAACATCTCATCAAAGGTGCCGAAACCGCCGGGGAATACCGCAACGGCCCGGGCGTGAAGTAGGAAATGCATTTTCCGCAACGCAAAATAATGAAACTGGAAGGACAGTTCCGGAGTCACGTAGCGGTTGGGCAATTGCTCGTGGGGCAGGACAATGTTGAGGCCGATGCTGTCGCGCCCTGCGTCGGACGCGCCGCGGTTGGCGGCTTCCATGATCGCCGGACCACCACCCGAGCAAACGACGAAATGGCGCCAGCCGTCTTCGTCCACGTCACACTGGCTAGCGAGCCGCGCCAGGTCATAAGCGACCGTGTAATAACGCGATTTGGCCTTGAGCCGCTCGGCCACCGCGCGTTGCGAGTCGTTGGTCGCGGCGGCGATTAGGGCATCGGCCGCGGCCGGTTCCGGAATCCGCGCCGAACCGTAGAAGACAATCGTCGACCCGATTTTGGCTTCTTCGAGGAACAGTTCGGGCTTCAACAGTTCGAGCTGGAAGCGCACCGGGCGCAAATCCTCGCGCAGCAGGAAATCGGTGTCCTGGAAAGCCAGCTTGTAAGCGGCGCTTTCGGTTTGCGGGCTCGACGGCACATGTTTGGCAGACTGCGCGTCGACCTTGGATGTGGGGAAAATCCGCTTCGGCGGAACACTGTCAGTCATGACGAGGCGTCTAGCCGAGCCGAACGCATTACCCAATATCTGTCAGGCACCGATCGCTCAGCTGGCCGCGGCCTCGCCCCGAATGCCGCTCCAGTCGATGCGCCAGGTGTCGTACGTCACCCCGGTCAGCGCCGCGAAGAGTAGCAAGGAGCCGATCAGCAGCGAATAAGCTTCGAGGTTCAAGAGGATATAGAGCACTGCATAGAGGGCGATCAGCAACCCGCCGATCAACCCTGCCCGACGCCAGCTCTTGAGCACTGCGGCAGAATAAGCGGTGTTGAGACCAGTGTCCGGCCCGCTGCTGGTCATCCCGACCGCAACCGAGACCGTGGTGGAAAACGGCTAAAGCGTCACTCGCAGCCGCGATGTGGTCCAGGAATTGAGTCTTTCGCCCGAGACGGTCGATTTCACCACCGCGAACAAGCCCGAGCGGCGCAAGGGTTCGATCTACGAAGTCGTGGTCTATGACGCAAAGATGTAACGAAAATGCACGGTTCGTCGTCAAGTTTTCTATTTCAGCGGCTTACAATAATGCCGCTGCTCTGCCGGCGACGCGCGCAGCCGGCTGTCGATGTAATAATCGGCCGCCTCGTCGACATAGGCCTTGTGGCCGGTGTCGATGAACTTCGCCGCGTCACGATCCCAGCCGGCGATGCACTGCTTCTTGTCCGCTGCCGACCGGGCGCAAGCGAGCAGGTTGTTATACGCTGTCCGCCATTGCAGGAAATCGGCTTTGGTCATCGGGTCGCCGTGGCCGGGGATAAGCGTCGTGAACGGAACCTTGGCGATCGCATCGAGCGCTTTCGCCCAGCCGTCGGCGCAAGCCGTGTCCATGAACGGTACGATGCCAACAACAAGGTCGCCGACGACGGCAAGCTTGATCTTGGGGTCGTAGAACCACAGGTCGGCCTCGGTTGCCGCGAACGGCGCCACGCGGACGTCGAGCGTCCTTCCGGCGATTTTCATTTTGGCCGATTTGAGCACGGGCCGGGACGGGCGGATGCTGTCGGGCTGATCCATACGGGCCAGAAACCGTCTGATCTCCGGTAATCGCGCTGCCGGAGTCTTGGGATCGGTAAGCCTGGACTCGGCACCTTTGCGCCCATCGGCAAGGAAGGTCGCGAGTGCACCGTCGATCGCATTGGTCGCATAGACGTCGGCGTGCGGATAAACCTGGCGGATGTCATAATTGCCAGTCGTGTGGTCGAGGTGCCAGTGGCTATTGATGATCGCCGCAATCGGTCGCCCACGCGCCTCGGCAAAAGCGAGGATCGCCGCTGAATGCTCGGGGTGGCGGCCAGTGTCGACCACAATCAGCCCCTTCGGCGCATCGAGGATGATGGTGTTGCCGTCCGGCCCCTTATCCGCCGGAATCTGGCCTGGAATGAAATGATAAGCGGGCGCCTTGGCAAAGCCCGAAACGCCACAGCCGGCAAGCAGCAAGCCCAGCGCAACAAAGTGACAACGCATGTCGGTCTCCCCTGATCCTGTAGCGGGCAGGGTAGCGGCGGCGTCACTGCGGTGAAATGGAACTCGGCAACCGGTCACGTGGCGGCGACGAACGGTCGCTTAATAAACCCGCGCCTTGGGTTTGATGTAGTCGATTTCGTCGGTCAGCGTGAACTCGTGCACCGGGCGGTAGTCAATTTTGACGCCCCCGCCGGCGCCACCCCAGCCGTCGAGCCAGGCGACGCTGTGCTTCATCCATCTTTTGTCGTCACGATCGGGATGATCCTCACGCATATGGGCGCCGCGGCTCTCGGTGCGGTTGGCGGCGCAATGCATCGTCACCACCGCCTGGGCGAGGAGGTTGTCGAGCTCGAGCGTCTCGATGAGGTCGCTGTTCCAAATAAGGCTGCGGTCGGTGACGCTGACGTCGGCCATCCGTTTGAACACTCCGTCGATGTTGGCGATGCCCTCGGCCAGCGTCTTGCCAGTGCGGAACACCGCGCAGTCGGACTGCATGGTCCGCTGCATCGCCTCGCGGACGGCGGCGGTCGGGCTCTTGCCGTCGGCTTGGCGAAATCGGTCGAGCCGGGCAAGCGCGAGGTCGCCGGCGTCCTTGGGAAGGGCGTGTTTCAGTGCATTGGGCTTGATCACTTCGGCCAGCCGCAGGCCGGCGGCGCGGCCGAACACGACCAGGTCGATCAGGCTGTTGGACCCCAGCCGATTGGCGCCATGGACGCTGACGCACGCCGCCTCGCCGACCGCGAACAGCCCCGGCACGACGGACTCGGGATCGCCGTCCTTCAAGGTGACAACTTCGCCGTGATAATTGGTCGGGATGCCACCCATCGAATAATGGACCGTGGGCGCGACCGGGATTGGCTGTCGGGTCAGATCGACGCCGGTGAAAGTCTTGGCGGTTTCGGTAATTCCGGGCAGCCGCTCGGCGAGGATCTTGGGGTCGATATGGTCGAGATGGAGCCAGATATGGTCCTTGTGCTCGCCGACCCCGCGACCTTCGCGGATTTCCATCGCCATCGACCGTGACACGACGTCGCGGCTGGCCAAATCCTTGGCGTGCGGCGCGTAGCGCTCCATGAAGCGCTCGCCCTCGGAATTGGTCAAATAACCGCCTTCGCCCCGCGCGCCCTCGGTGATCAGGACGCCGACGCCGTAGATCCCGGTCGGGTGGAACTGGACAAACTCCATGTCCTGCAGCGGCAGGCCGGCCCGCAGCACCATCGCATTGCCGTCGCCGGTGCAGGTATGGGCTGAGGTCGACGTATAAAAGATGCGCCCGTAACCGCCAGTCGCAAGCACCACCGCCTGCGCGCTGAACCGGTGCACCGAGCCATCGTCGAGGCACAAAGCAACGACGCCCCGGCACACCCCGTCGACCATGATCAAGTCGAGCGCGAAATATTCGATGTAAAAGGTGGCGTCATACTTGAGGCTTTGCTGATAGAGCGTGTGGAGCATCGCGTGGCCGGTACGGTCGGCGGCGGCGCAGGTGCGCTGCGCCGGTGGGCCCTCGCCCATATCCTGAGTCATGCCGCCGAATGCCCGCTGATAGATGCGCCCGTCGGCGGTTCGACTGAACGGCAGCCCCATATGTTCGAGCTCATAGACCGCGGCCGGCGCTTCGCGGCACAGGTACTCAATTGCGTCCTGGTCGCCGAGCCAGTCGGAGCCCTTGACCGTATCGTACATGTGCCAGGTCCAGTGATCCGGCCCCATATTGCCAAGGCTGGCGGCGATCCCGCCTTGCGCGGCGACGGTGTGGCTGCGGGTCGGGAAGACCTTGGTGATGCAGGCGGTCTTCAGTCCCTTTTCGGCCGCGCCCATGGTCGCCCGGAGCCCGGAGCCGCCGGCGCCGACGACGACCACGTCATAGTCATGGTCGATGATCTTGTAGGTGCTCAAGCCACGCCTCCGAAGGCAATCCGGCCCAAGGCGAACAGGGCCAGCGACGCGCCGCCGATCGCCATGAACAGCAGCAAAGTGTTGAGGGCAAAGCGGTTGCCTTCGTCATGGACATAATCGTCGACCACTACCTTCATCCCATCGAGTCCATGCTTGAACGCGACAATGACGAGCAGTGCCATCGGCACCGCGCCGCTGGGGGCGGCGAGCCACTCGGACAGCGTCGCCTGATCGTGCGACGGCAAGAACAATAAGGATGCCATTAGCCACGCACCGAGCAGCAACAGGGCCGCGCTGGTGACGCGCTCGGTCAGCCAATGCCCACCGCCCTCATGCGCGGATCCCAGACCAGCGACCTTGCCCAATGGAGTCGCGCTTTGACCCAGGCTCATCGAATTACTCCCAAATTGGGGATCCAGACGAATAACGTCAGGAACAGCGACCCAGCCAGGGTCAGCACGGCGAAGCGCTTGTTGGTTTCAAGCGCGAAACCGGCGCCGCTATCCATGACCAGGTGACGGATACCCGACAGGAGATGCTGGAAAAAGGCCCAGGTCAGGCCGACCAGGACAATCAATCCGATCGGGTTCGCCGCGGCCTTTGCGAAGCTCGCATAAGCGTCGGCGCCGCCCGCAATCGCCATCAGCCACCACACCAGGATGGCAAGTCCGGCGAAGGTCAAGGCCGCGCCGGTCATCCGGTGCAGGATTGAAACCAGCATGTGCGGCCCCCAGCGCCAGACGCCGAGGTGCGGGGACAGGGGCCGGGGATGTTGGCTGGCCATGCGGCGGGGCCTTTCTCGGGTTAAGCTTGACCGGCACCGCCCTGGGCGGCGCCGAGTGTCGTCCGCTTAGGGCGCTGACCGTTCCGAGGCAAGATTCAGGCCGTCCCCTAACCCGGTCTTAACCATTGCCGGAGCAAACAGCGCTCGCATCAAGATTTGCAGCGCGATTCAAGACGGAGACCTACGAATGAGCGGCGACATTGGACATCTGCAGCGCCTGACCGAACAGCAGGTCGCGTCGCGGCTTTCCTCATATGGCGAGGACGGCCACTTCGAAGCGTCGCTCCGCCGCTTGTGGAATGATGCCGGGCAGGTCATCGCGGCGGCATCGCTCAGCCATTTCGGCGACGATGTCGGCAGCCTTGGCGCCGATCAATTCACCAAGGCCGTCAACGAGGAATGGGTCCGCGGCTTCGCCGAGCAAGGCGTCCGGATGTTCTCCAATAAGCGCAGCGTGCCCGAATTCATCGCCGCCCGCGCCCGTATGGCCAAGGAAGTGATCCGCAATTTCGACGAATGCTTTGCCGGCCGCGCCGACGACCGGATCGACGCGATCGACGCTTTTTATCGCGTGCTGAGCTTTTCCGAAGACATCATGCTGGCCCAGATCGCGCTCCTCGAAGCCAATGACGCCGCCGATCAGCGCGGCCGCCAGAGCGAGCAGTTCGAGCGCCGCGTTGCCGACTTGGTGCGCAGCAGCACCGAGCAATCCAAGGCGCTGACCGAGCGCACTCGGGCAACCGCCGCTTCGGCTCGTGGCATGCTCGGCAAGACCAGCGAAGTCGCCGCCGCCGCTGAACAATCCGCCGTTGCCATGCGCGAAGCCGCCCAGACCGCCGCCGGCCTGATTCGCGCCATCGAAGACGCTCGAACCGAAGTCGAAACCGCGGCGGGCGTTGCCGTCCGCGCTGGCGGTCAGGCCGAACAAGCGGTCAAGGTTAGCCAAGCGCTGTCGTCCCACGTCGAAGCGATCGAATCGATTTTGAGCCTGATCCGCGACATCGCCGGCCAGACCAACCTGTTGGCCTTGAACGCGACCATCGAGGCAGCCCGCGCCGGCGACGCCGGCCGCGGCTTCGCGGTCGTTGCCCAGGAAGTGAAGAGCCTCGCCAGCCAGACCGCGCGGGCGACCGACGACATTACCAACAAGATCACCGCCATCCAGCAGGCGACCCGCCAGACGGTCGAGGCCAACAGTTCGATCCAGGGCACCGTCGAGGAAGTCCAGGTCTCCGCCGACCGCATTCGCGAAGCGATGGAATTGCAGGCCCAGACCGTGACCATGATTACCGCCGCCGTCGATGAAACCGCGCTGGCGGCGGATTCGATGAGCTCGACCATCGCCGCGATCCGTTCTGACACCGAAAATGTCGCCAAGGACATCGACCAGGTCGAGGCCGGCTTCGGCCGCTTCAGTGAGCAAATCGCCGACTTCAAGTCGACCACCAAGGAGTTCGTCAGCGGCATCGCCGCCTAGTCTCCTCCCCGTTTTCGGGGAGGTGGCAGGCCGAAGGCCTGACGGAGGGGGTTCGGAGCCCCACGACACGACCTCTCACCACTTCGTGGTCCCCCTCCCCGTTCCGGGGAGGATGCGCTAACGGCACCCCATGAACATTCTCGTCACCGGCGCCAGCCGCGGCATTGGCGCCGCCGCTTTCGCACTGCTCAAATCGACCGGCCATCAGGTCATCGGCCATTCCACGCGTGGCAGCGACGAATTGATCGCCGCCGACCTTGCCGATCCCGAGGCACCCCGCGCCTTGTGGAATGCCGCGCTCGAGCGATTGGACGGCCGTATCGACGTGCTGGTCAACAATGCCGGCATCTATGAAGCCGTCGCCGACGACGCGGCCGACTCCGAATGGCACGCGTCATGGGCGCGAACGCTAACCATCAACCTGCAAGCTCCAGCCGATTTGAGCCGCCTCGCTATCGGGCATTTTCGCGGACGCGATGGTGGCGGGCGAATCGTCAACGTCGCCAGCCGCGCTGCCTATCGCGGCGATTCGCCCCAGCATTGGCATTATGCCGCGTCCAAATCCGCCATGATCGGCATCACCAAGACCATCGCCCGCGGCTATGCCGCCGAGCAGATCCTCGCCTTCGCCGTCTGCCCCGGCTTCACCGTGTCCGAGATGACCGAGGAATATTTGAAAGGTCGCGGCGGGGCGCAGGTCATCGCCGAAATTCCCCTCGGCCGCGTCGCCACCACCGACGAAGTCGCCGAGGCCATCCGCTGGCTCAGCGTCGACGCCCCCGCGGCCGCCACCGGCACCGTGATCGACGTCAACGGCGCCAGCTATGTTCGCTGAAATTCCTCCCTATGCGAAGCATGGGGAGGGGGACCATTCACCGCAGAGGGAATGGTGGAGGGGTATGAGGCGCGGCGCCATTTACCCCTCCACCAGCTGCGCTGGTTCCCCTCCCCGCCGCCATGTGGCAGGGAGGAACTGACAGTGAGCTGGCGGGCGACTTTGCCCTGCACGCGAGCACAGGCCGAGGGGCTGCCCGACGCGGATGACCACTTCGGTGCCGTCCCACCCGTCCTGGTCGCCGACGAGCCCGATCCGGCGCAACCCGACGCCTGGCTGCTCCACGCTTATTTCGACCATGAACCGACGGCGGACGACCTCGCGGCTCTCGCCCGTCTCGGCAGCGGCCCCGCCACCATCGAGCAGTTGGGCGAGGACGATTGGGTGACGATGAGCCAGTCTGGCCTGCAACCGATCCGCGCCGGCCGCTTCTTCGTTCACACCCCGACCCACGCACCCGATGGGGCCGCGATCAATTTCGAGATCGACGCCAGCCTCGCCTTCGGCACCGGCCAGCACGCGACCACGGCGGGCTGTTTGGAAGCGCTCGACCGGCTCGAGCGTGACGGGCGGCGCTTCACCAATATCGCCGACATCGGCACCGGCACCGGCCTGCTGGCCTTCGCCGCCATGGCGCTGTGGCCCAATGCGCGCTGCATCGCCACCGACATCGACCCGATCAGCATCGACGTGACGCTGGACAACGCCCGCATCAACCACGTCGCCATCGGCCACGCCCCGGGCGAACTCCTGCTCGCGGTCGCCGACGGCATGGATCACCCGATGCTCGCCACCCGAGCCCCCTTCGACCTGATCATCGCCAACATTTTGGCGGGGCCACTGATAGAGCTTGCGCCGGCTTTCGCAGCCAGCGCTACGCAAGGTGCGAACGTGGTGCTGGCGGGCCTACTCGACACTCAGGCGGACGCGGTAATCACGGCTTATCAGGCGGAGGGGATGACCGTCAGCGAACGCGGCAATGGGGAATGGCCCGTGCTGACGCTGGAAAGTGCGAACTGACCCTCAATCGGAAAGTCCGCTTTCGACCCATTGCGGACATTAGAGCTACGCGGCAGAAGTAGTCCATGAGCGTACGGGCGACACTCGGAGCAGTATTTCTTCTCCTGTCAGGATGTATGACGGAGCCGACAGCGTCTGACGACCCAACGACGGGTTTAACAATCAGCGGCCCACGTAAATCACTGGATGCGTTTCTCTTGTCGGCGGATGCTGTACCGCACAAATGGGTCGTGGAGAGGCGGTGGCCGAGGGACCGTGGCTCACAGGCAGTCCGATTAAGGTGGCCCAGTCGACCTTCGCCGAACGACGTGGGAACGATTGTCCTGCTTGTTCAGATGGCACAGGCAAATGGATTGGGGATTTCAGATACTGAGATCGTCGAAACACAGCATTAGGGCAATGTCCTCTTTCCACCCAAAACGGGCATTAGCTCTTAAGCCCTAGCCACAATCTGAGCCCACTTCGCCTCATCGATCACCCGCACGCCAAGCTCCGCCGCTTTCTTGAGTTTCGACCCCGCGCCCGGCCCCGCTACCACCAAATCCGTTTTCGCACTCACCGATCCCGCCGAGCGTGCGCCCAATCGCTCGGCCTGGGCCTTGGCCTCGTCGCGGCTCATGGTTTCGAGGCTACCGGTGAAGACGATGGTCTTGCCGCTCCACTCCGTCGCGCGCGCCGAACTGACGAACGACTGCGGGCGGACCTCCGACAGCAAATCGTCGAGTACCTCGCGGTTGTGCGGCTCGTGGAAGAAATCGACCAGCGCCTCGGCCACCACCGGGCCAACACCATCGACCGCCGGCAGCTCGGCTTGGGCCTGGTCGCCGGTCGCGGCGCTCCGCAGCGCTTCGACCGTCCCGAACGCGCGCATCAAATCCTTGGCGGAGACGATGCCGACATGACGAATGCCGAGCGCGAACAGGAACCGCGCCGGCTCCGGCGCGCGCCGCGCGTCGATTGAGGCGAACAGAGTATCGACCGATTTCTCTTTCCAGCCCTCACGGGTCAGCAACTCGTCGCGGTGCCGGTGCAGGCGGAAAATATCGGCGGGCGAATGCAGCCAGCCCAGTTCGACGAATTCGACGATGCTCTTCTCGCCCAGGCCGTCAATGTCGAGCGCGCCGCGGCTGACGAAATGCTTGAGCCGTTCGATCCGCTGGGCCGGGCAGATCAGCCCGCCGGTGCAGCGGACGTCGACTTCGCCTTCCTCGGCGACTGCTTCCGATTCGCATTCGGGGCAATGATCGGGAAACACATAAGCTGGCCGCTTCTCCTCCCTCGTCAAATTCTCGACCACCTGGGGAATGACGTCGCCGGCGCGCTGGATGCGCACCCGGTCGCCGACCCGAAGCCCAAGCCGGGCGATCTCGTCGCGGTTGTGCAGCGTGACATTGGCGACCATCACCCCGCCGACCCCGACCGGCTGCAACCGCCCAACCGGAGTCAATTTGCCGGTGCGGCCGACCTGGATGTCGATCGCCTCGAGCGTGGTTTCGGCCTTCTCGGCGGGGAATTTGTGCGCCAAACCCCAGCGCGGCGCCCGCGCCACCTGGCCCAGCCGCTCCTGCCAGTCGAGCCGGTCGACCTTGTAGACCACCCCGTCGATGTCGAACGGAAGCTCGGCGCGCATCGCCTCGATCCTGGCATATTGCGCCAAGGCTTCGTCAATCGTTTCGACCGCGCGCAATAGGGTGCTGACCGGAAAGCCGAAACCGGCAAGCCGCGCCATCGCCGATCCTTGGGTGTGGCCAAGCGGCTCGGACAATTCCCCCCAGCCATGCGCGAGGAATCGCAGTGGCCGCGCGGCAGTGATGCTTGGGTCCTTCTGCCGCAGCGAACCAGCCGCCGCATTGCGCGGATTGGCGAACACCTTGCCGCCCGCCAGTTCCTGCCGCGCGTTGAGGGCGGCGAAGTCGGCCTTCGACATATATATCTCGCCGCGCACTTCGAGGATATCGGGCGCGCCAGAGATACGTTGCGGAATGTCGCCGATCGTCCGCACATTGGCGGTGACGTCTTCGCCAACCGCGCCGTCGCCGCGCGTCGCCGCCAGCACCAGCTGACCACTCTCGTAGCGTAGCGAACAGCTCAGCCCGTCGATCTTGGGCTCGGCGGTCATCGCCACCGGCTCGTCGGCCCGGAGCGACAGGAACCGCCGCACCCGCGCAACGAATTCACCCACTTCCTCTGCCGAGAAAGCATTCTCGAGGCTGAGCATCGGCCGGGCGTGGGCGACCTTGGCCAGCGACGACGTCGGCGCCGCGCCGAGCCGCTTCGACGGCGAATCGGCCCGCACCAACTTTGGATATAGCGCCTCAAGCGCCGCATTCTCGCGGACCAGCGCGTCATAGTCGGCGTCGCTGATCTCGGGCTGGTCCTGGTCGTGATACAGCCGGTCGTGGCGCGCGATTTCTTCCGCCAGCGACGCCAGCCGCTCCGCCGCTTCGGCTTCGGTCAGTTTGCCCGCCATCTCAGCCGAACAGTTCCTCGAGGAAATTGATCAGGCTGGTCCACGACCGCTCGGCGGCGAGGGCGTTGTAGCGCACCCCGTCGATCTCCAGGCTCGCCGCGTCGGGGTTGGTGAAGCCGTGAGCGACATTGCCGTAGGCGTGGATCTGCCAGTCGGCGCCGGCCTCGGTCAGCTCCTGGCCAAGCGCCACCACCGCCTCGAACGGCACCATCGGATCATCCCAGCCGTGGAAAGCGACAACCTTGGCCTTGATCGGCTGCGGCTCGAGGCCGGGCGGGTCGAACAGGCCGTGGAAACTGGCGACGCCCATGATGTCGACCCCGCTCCGCGCCAGGTCCAGGGCGCACTGCCCGCCGAAGCAATAACCGATGGCGACAATCCGGTCTGCCTCGACGGCGTCGAGTTCGCGGACCTGCTCGAGCACGGCCAGAAGCCGCTGTCGCAAGCTGGCCCGATCGCTGCGCAAGCGCTTCAATTCGCCGAAACAGGTGTCGCGCGGCGCGCCGTGGAAGGGCTTGCCGAACAGGTCGGCGACAAAGCCGGTATAGCCCAAATGGACGAGCTGGCGGGCAAAACCCAATTCGAGCTCGGAGACCCCCATCACGGTCGGGAAGATGATGATCCCCGGCCGCCGCGCATTGTCCCGCCGCGCCACCAGCACGCCTTCAAGCGCCTCGCCGTCAAACTGCAGAGCTACCGGTGTTTCGCGTGTCATGCCGCCTCCATCAATCGCGCCGCTTGCGCCCGCGCTTCGTCGGTGACCAAGGCGCCCGACAGCATTCGCGCAATCTCCTCGCGCCGCTCGGGCTCATTCAGTTGGCGCACGGTCGTGCGGGTGCCATCCGGGCCATGGCTTTTCTCGATCCGGTAATGGTGCGTCGCGCGGGCCGCCACCTGGGGAGAGTGAGTCACTACCAGCACTTGCGAATTTTGCGCCAGCCTGGCCAGGCGCTCGCCGACCGCGCTGGCGACCGCGCCGCCGACGCCGCGGTCAATTTCGTCGAAGATCATGGTCGATGCCGTGCCGGCCTCGGCGAGCGCGACCTTCAGCGCGAGGATGAAGCGCGACAATTCGCCGCCCGAGGCGATCCGGGTCAGCGGGCCGAGGGGCGCGCCGGGGTTGGTGGAAACCTCGAACTCGACCCGGTCGGTACCCGACGGCCCTGCTTCTGCCGTGGCCATGGCGGTACGAAACCTCGCCGAATCGAGCTTCAATGGGGCAAGTTCGGTGGCAACCGCCGCGTCAAGCGTTTCGGCCGCCGCCTGCCGGGCAGCGCTCAAAGCCGCGGCCGCGCCTGCATAGGTTTCGCGCGCCATCGTCAACTCGGCGTCTAGCTGTGCAATCCGCTCGCCGCCTTGTTCGATCAGCGCCAGTTGCCCGCGCATTTCTGTCCCCAGCGCGGCCAGCGCATCGGCCTCGACACGGTGCTTGCGGGCGAGCGCGCGGATGTCGAACAATCGGGCTTCGGCCGCTTCGAGCCGCGCCGGATCGAACGCCAATGCATCGGCCGCCCGCGCGATCTTGTCCTCGCCGTCGCAGGCTTCGATCAGCGCCCGGTCGAGCGCCGCCAGCGCCTCGGCCAGCAGCGGATGATCGGTCGCGCCGCGCTCGATCCGCCGTGCCGCCAGCCGCAGCTGGGCCAGCGCGCCGTCCGATCCACCGAGCAATTCGTCGAGCCCGGTCAGCGCCTCGCCGGCCTTGGCGCCGGCCTGCATCGCCGCCCGCTCTTCGGCCAGCCGCGTTTCCTCACCAGTCTCGGGGCTCAGCGCCTCGATCTCGGCCGAGGCGTGAGTCAGCCAGTCGCGATCGCGAATGGCTTCGTCGGCGGCGGCGCGGGCTAGGCCCAGTTCGCGTTCGAGCTGGGTAACGCCAACCCACGCTTTTTCCACTAGGCTCGCGTCGAGCTGGCCGAACGCGTCGAGCAACTGCCGGTGGCCCTTAGGGTTAAGCAAGCCGCGATCATCGTGTTGGCCGTGGATCTCGATACTGACCGCGGCGATGTCGCGCAGCACCGCGGCGGATACCGAAGTGGCGCCGGCGAACGCGCGGCTGCCGCCGTCGGCCTTGAGCGTGCGCCGCAGTAACAACGGCTCGCCCGCTTCACATTCGACGCCATGTTCAGCGAGCAGCAGATGGACTGGGTGGTCGCGTGGCATCTCCAGTTCGGCGGAAACGGAGGCGGCTTCGACGCCGCTGCGCACCAGCCCGGCATCGGCCCGCGCGCCAAGCGCCAGCCCGAGCGCATCCAGGAGGATCGATTTGCCGGCGCCGGTCTCGCCGGTGAGCACGCCAAGGCCGGGCTCGAACTCGAGTTCGAGCCGGTCGACCAGGACGACGTCCCTGATGGCGAGTTGCCTTAGCATCGCGCCTGTCTAGTGGATCAGTGCAGTGCGGCCAATCGCCCACTGCTCGCCCGGATGGGTGCTGGAAAAGGCGTCTAGCTGCGGATGCCCTTGGGCTCTTTGAAATAGATCAGCCGATAGGCGCGATTGTACCACGGGCTGCCGGGATAGTTGGCGCCCAGGACCACCGCCGCCTTGCGCGCCTCGAGCGGGATGCCGAGCGCTAGATAGCATTCGACCAAGCGCTCGAGCGCTTCGGGCGTGTGGCTGCTGGTCTGGTATTTGTCGACGACTTCGCGGAACCGCGAGACTGCGGCGAGCCAATTGGCTGACCGCTGATAGAAACGCCCAACTTCCATTTCCTTGCCGGCCAGATGGTCGTTGATAAGGTCGAGCTTCAACCGCGCATCGGCGGCGTAGCGGCTCTCGGGGTAGCGACGAACGAGCTCGCCGAAGGCGTCGGCGGCTTGCTGGGTGATGCCCTGGTCGCGAGTCACATCCGCGATCTGCTGGTAAAAGCTCATCGCCACTAGATAGTGAGCGTAGGGCGCTTCCTTATTGCCCGGGTGGATGGTGAGGAAGCGCCGCGCGGAACTCACTGCATCGGGGTATTTTTTAGCTAGGTAGTAGCTGAAGGAGCTCATCAGCTGAGCCCGCCGGGCCCATACTGAATAAGGGTGCTGGCGCTCGACTTCGTCGAACATCTTGGCCGATTCCTCGTAGCGACCCTGGTCCATGCTCCGCTTGGCGAGCGCATAGAGAGTGTTGACGTCGCGCGCGACATAGGCGGTGTCGCCCTTCGCCTTGTTGCGGGCGCAACCGGCGGCGGGAAGGATAGCTGCGCAGACGACAAGCATCGCGGCACTGCGGATTATTTTTGACATGGCATCCTCATTAGCGCGGCCCCCGGCTGAGGCCAAGCAGCGCATCTTCTCTTCGCGTCGCTATGACGAACCTGAGATGAACGCTGCAATTCATGAAATTGATAGTCAGGCCGCCTGCGGATCAGGCGCGTCACGCTCATCGGCCGACCTTAGGAAACTGTCGGGCTCCATCCCCAGCCATACCAGCATCGGCGCGGAGATGTAGATCGACGAGTAAGTGCCGATCAGGACGCCCAGGAAGATTGCGATGGCAAGGCCGAAAATCACTTCGGGGCCGATCAACATCAACACCCCAAGCGCAATCAGCACGGTCAGCGACGTGACGACGGTTCGCGCCAGCGTTTCATTCAGCGACAGGTTCAAGAGCGGCAGAATCGCCATTTTACGATATTTGCGTAAATCCTCGCGAATACGATCGTAAATGACCACTGTGTCGTTGAGCGAATAGCCGACGATGGTGAGGAACGCGGCAACGACGTTCAGATCGACCTGCAACCGGGTGAAGGCAAAGAACCCCAGGGTCATCGCTACGTCGTGCGACAAAGTGACTAGCGCGCCGACGCCGAACTGCCATTCAAACCGGAACCAGATGTAAACGGCAATGCCCAGCATCGCGAGGGCGATCGCCAGCGCGCTGTTGCTCGCCAGCTCCTCACTGACTTTGCCCGACACCGTATCTACCGAATCGACATGGGCACCGGGATATCCGGTGGTAATCAACTGTTTGACCCGGGTCGCGGCAACGTTCGCGGCCGCGTCCCCGCCAGCTGGCTTGGGCAGCCGAATCTGGAAGGTCTTCGGACCCCCAAACTCCTGGATGCTGGCTTCGCCGAGCTGGAGCTGGTCGACGCGGGTCCGCAGCTGCTCGACGTCGATCGGTTGGGGAAAGGTCGTGCGAATCATCTGGCCACCGACGAAATCGACGCCGAGATTGAGGCCGCGCCAGGCGGTGAAGGCGAGCGACGCGACCGTCAGCGCGATCGACAAGACCAGCGCGACGTTGCGCCAGCGCATGAAGTCGATGTTGGTGTTGTCCGGGACAAGTTTGAGGAGTTTCATCGGACAGCCTTAGATATGAAGGACGCGCGGACGGGCGCGCCGAACCCACAGCGCCACCAGCATCCGGGTGAAGTAAACCGCGGTGAACACCGAGGTGACGACGCCGATCAACAGGACGACGGCAAAACCGCGCACCGGGCCGGATCCGAAAAAGGCCATCAAGGCGGCGGAGATGACGTGGGTGACGTTGGCGTCGAAAATCGCCCGGAACGCCTCGCGATAGCCGTTCTCGATCGCGTCGAGGACCTTGCGCCCGCGCCGCACTTCTTCGCGGATGCGCTCGTTGATTAGCACGTTGGCATCGACCGCGGCGCCGATGGTGAGGATGAAACCGGCGATTCCAGGCAGCGTCAGGGTGGCGTTGAAAATTGCCATAGTGCCGAGGATCAGGAACGCGTTCACGACCAGCGCAGCGGTCGCATAGATGCCAAAGCGGCCGTAGGTCACGAGCATGAACAGGATCACCAGCAGCGTCCCGATGATGCTGGCGATGACGCCTTTGTGAATCGAATCCTTGCCGAGGTCGGGTCCAACCGTGCGCTCCTCGATCACATTGAGCTTAACCGGCAATTTGCCCGAGGCGAGGGAAATCGCCAACGCGTTGGCGCTTTCGACCGTGAAGCTGCCGCTGATTTGCGCCTTGCCGCCCAAAATCGGTTCGTTGATGTTGGGTGCCGACAGCACTTTGTCGTCGAGGATGATGGCGAACGGCTTGCCGACATTTTCCTGCGTGACGCGGCCAAAGCGGTGCGAGCCGGCCGAGTTAAACGTAATCGAAATGACCGGACGCCCGTCCTGGTCGCGGTCCTGGTGCGCATCGGTCAATTGCTCGCCAGAGACCATCACCCGCCGCTTGACCGCGATCATGCCCGTTCCGTCAGCCAGCGGCAGGACCTGCGCGCCCGCCGGGGCGTGCCCCTGGGCGACCTGCTGCGGATCGGCGGTCAGGTCGACCAGCTTGAATTCCAGTCGGGCGGTCTGGCCGATCAGCTTCTTGAGCGCTTCGGGATCCTCGACGCCCGGAACCTGGACGAGGACGCGGTCGGTGCCTTCGGTGATGACCGTAATTTCCTTGGTGCCCCCCGGATCGATGCGGCGGCGCACAACATCGCGGGCGACGCTCATCGCGTTCTTCAGCGCCTGGGCCGAGCCGCTGGCGGTGGGGATCAGGACGACGCGCGTCGAATCGACGACCTGGACGTCCCAGTCGCGATTGCCGGTCAGCTGGACCGGCCGGGTGAGGGTGCGCATCCGTTCCACCGCGGCGTCGAGCTGGGTCGGATTGCGGACCATGAAGGACAATCGTCCGCCGGTCGTCGACACATCGCCGATCTCGATCCTCGGATCGCGCCGCAGCTCGGTCGTGACCGAATCCTCCATCGACTGCAGGCGCTGCTTAACTGCATCGGCGGCGTCGGCCTCGAGCAGCAAATGGCTACCGCCAGCGAGATCGAGCCCGAGGTTGATTTTCGCGTGCGGCAACCAGGCCGGCCATTGGCTGGCGAGCGACGTTCCGGAAATCAGGCTGGGGATGGAAAATAATACGCCGGCCGCGATGACCAGCGAAATCAGCCAGACTTTCCACCGTTGGAATTCGAGCATCAGTCGTTGGCCGGCTTGGTATTCGGCCGGACCACCTGGCTCAGCGTCGACTTGATCACTCGGACCTTGACGCCGTTGGCGATTTCGACCTCGGCTTCGTCGTCCATCACCTTTGTAACCCGGCCGCGGATGCCGCCGCCAGTGATCACGTCATCGCCCTTCTTGACCGCGGCGATGGTCGCTGCATGCTCCTTCACCCGCTTTTGCTGCGGGCGAATCATCAGCAGATAAAAGATCACGAAGATCAGCAGCCATGGCATGATCCCGACCAGAATCCCGGACGGGCTGTTGGGCGACATGGCGGTGCTCTGCATCAGGAGCGAGGTGGTGGACATAAAGGACGCCGACTTTCCAATGGACGGGATGGTCGGGGCGACTGGATTCGAACCAGCGACCCCCACACCCCCAGTGTGATGCGCTACCAGGCTGCGCTACGCCCCGACCGTTTGCCGCTTTAGAATGTCCGGGGACATCCGTAGGGGCGGCGACGGGGCATCTAGTCAGCCGGGCCTCTCAAGGCAAGGCGCAAGCAGGAGGTCGAGTGGCACGGCGACGGCAAAATTCGCAGCGATGGCTAGGCCGGGCGGTACTGACACTGGCGGCAATCCCCGCCCTTTATTTGCTCGCGGCGCTGTTGGGCTCACTGATACCGGTCAATCGCGGTTGGCAAGAGCCCGACCAGGGCGTCACCATTTACCTGGCCGACAACGGCATCCACAGCGACCTCATCTTGCCGGCGGCGGCCGCGGGGCTCGATTGGCATCCGTTGGTGCCGCAGCGCGATTTCGCCGCGCCCGACCCCGCCGCGCGCTGGGTGGCGTTCGGATCGGGCGAGGAGCGCGTCTATCTCGAAACACCGCGGTGGCGCGACATCAAGCCAAAGACGATCTGGTCGGGGCTGGTCGGCGGCCGGCGGGTGATGCACGTCGAATGGGTCGACAATCCGGGCTACGCGGTGCGCGCCATCCGCCTGCGGCCCGAGGAATACCGCCGGCTGTGGGCGGCGATCCGCTCGGACTTCGCGCTCGATGTCCGTGGCCGATCGCAACACCTCACCCACCCCGGCTACGGCCCGACCGATGCTTTTTACCGCGCGACGGGCAAGGCGAGCGCGATCCGCACGTGCAACAGCTGGATCGCCGACCGCCTCCGCCTCGCAGGCGTCAAAACCAGCCTGTGGCCTCCGTTTGTCCAGGGCCTGGTGTGGCGCTATCGGGAGACACCCTAAAGCACGTACCTAGACAAATCGGCGTTCCTGGCGATGCTCGCTAGCTGCTGGTCGACGAACGCCGCATCGACGGTCAGCGTTTCGCCACCGCGGTCTTCGGCGGTGAAGCTGATGTCTTCGAGCAGTTTCTCCATCACCGTTTGCAACCGCCGCGCACCGATATTTTCGAGCGACTCATTCACTTCGGCGGCAATCCGGGCCAGCGACTCGATGCCGTCGTCGGTGAAATTGACGGTCACATTCTCGGTCGCCAGCAGCGCCTGATATTGCTCGGTCAAGCTGGCCCGCGTCGCCGACAGAATGCGGACGAAATCGGCCTGCGTCAGCGCTTTCAATTCGACCCTGATCGGCAGCCGCCCCTGGAGTTCGGGCAGCAGGTCGGCGGGCTTCGACTGATGAAACGCGCCCGAGGCGATGAACAGCATGTGGTCGGTCTTCAACGGCCCGTATTTGGTCGCGACCGTGGTGCCCTCGATCAGCGGCAGCAGGTCGCGCTGGACACCTTCGCGGCTGACCGATCCGCCGCGCACGTCGCTGACCGCGATCTTGTCGATTTCGTCCAAAAAGACGATGCCATTGGCTTCCGCGTCGGCGAGCGCGACGCGGTTGATGTCGTCGGGGTCGATGCGCTTGTCGGCTTCTTCCTCGGTCAACCGGGCGAATGCGTCGGGTACCTTGAGCTTGCGCCGCTTCTTGGGGGCTTGGCCCATCGCCTTGCCCATCATCGATTTCAAATCGAAGACCTGGGCGCCCATGCCGGGGATTTCGAACGGCATCGAAGATTCTTCCTCGACTTCGATCTCGACTTCGGCGGTGGCGAGGCTGCCGTCGGTGAAGCGCTGCCGGAAGCTGGCGCGGGTCGCCTCGCTCGATCCCTTGCCGGTCAGCGCGTCGAGCAATTTCTCCATCGCCGCATCCTCGGCCGCCGCCTTGACCGAAGTGCGCCGCCGCTCGCGCTCCAGCCGCACGGCTTCCTCGACGAGGTCGCGGGCGATCTGCTCGACGTCGCGGCCGACATAGCCGACTTCGGTGAACTTGGTCGCCTCGACCTTGACGAACGGCGCGTCGGCCAGCTTGGCCAGTCGCCGGCTGATCTCGGTCTTGCCGCAGCCCGTCGGCCCGATCATCAGGATGTTCTTGGGCGTCACTTCCTCGCGCAGCTCGGGCGACAATTGCTGCCGCCGCCAGCGATTGCGCAGCGCCACCGCGACGGCTTTCTTGGCGTCGTCCTGCCCGACGATATGCTCGTCCAATGCGGCGACGATCGCCTTGGGGGTAAGTTGGTCGTTCATTCTATCTCCTCCCCTCCCGTTCAAGGGAGGGGCTGGGGGTGGGTGGCGCAGACGGCGGCTCGATGCCGTCGACTTCGCTTAACTGCTTCGGGGCCAATGCTCGCTTCGCTCGCACCCACCCCTCAATCCCCTCCCTCATGAGGGAGGGGAGGAAGACTCGACGCTTTCGATGGTCAGCCGGTCGTTGGTGAACACGCAGACTTCCGACGCAATCTGCATCGCGCGGCGGGCGAGGACTTCGGGATCCTGTTCGTAATCGACCAGAGCCTTGGCTGCGGCGAGCGCATAATTGCCGCCCGACCCGATCGCCGCAATGCCGCCCTCGGGTTCGAGCACGTCGCCGTTGCCGGTTAGGATCAGCATCACCTCGGCGTCGGCGACGATCATCATCGCCTCCAGCTGGCGGAGATATTTGTCGGTCCGCCAATCCTTGGCGAGCTCGACCGCGGCGCGCATCAGCTGGCCGTTATATTGCTCGAGCTTCTTTTCCAGCCGCTCGAACAGCGTGAACGCGTCGGCGGTCGCACCGGCGAACCCGCCGATGACTTTCTCGTCCGCGCCCAATCGCCGCACTTTCTTGGCGTTGGGCTTGATCACCGTATTGCCGAGGCTCACCTGGCCGTCGCCGGCAATCACCGTGCGGCCGCCTGTCTTCACCCCGAGGATGGTTGTTCCGTGCCAGCTTTCCAAATGCCCGCTCCTTCGTCGGCAAAGGTGGGTAGCGGGCGGCGGGCTTGCAAGCTTGCGGGCTAGGGCCGCTCGCCGCGATGCTCGGCGATATGCTGCCGCTCGATCCGCGGATCGGGGACCAGCCAGACAATCGCGATCGCGACGTAGATGGCAAGCGACAGCCGCGGATCGACGAAGGCAAGCCCGATCCCGGCAAGATAGCCGAGCGCCGAAAGCTTCGCCTTCACATCGCCGCCGACCGCCTTGGCGAGCGCGCCGTCGCGTCCGTGGAGGCGGATGATCGCTGCCTCGAGCAGCTGATAAGACAGCGCAGCCCCGGCCACCACCATGCCGTACGCTGCGGTCGGCAAGGCCGAGAAACCCGCCTCACCCGTCCAGCGGATGACGAACGGCATCAGCGACAGGAAGAATAATAGCGCGAGATTGGCCCACAGCACCCGCCCGTCGACATGCGTCGCCGTGCTGAGCACGTGGTGATGGTTGTTCCAGAAGATGCCAATGTTGATGAAGCTGAACAGATAAGCGAGCAGCATCGGCGACACCGCCCGCAGGCCGGCGAAGGTCGGCTCGGGAGGCAGCGGCAGCTCGAGCACGATGATCGTGATGGCGATCGCCACCACCCCGTCGGTCAGCGCATTGAGGCGGTCGGGCTTCATTGCGAATGGGCCTTGAGGAACGCGACGCTGTCGGCCAGCGCCGGGTTCGAACGGCGGAAAATCGGCGACAGCGCCTTGACCGTGTCGACGTGGCTGCGCCCGATATAGCGTTTGAGCTCGACCGTCGCTCCGGCCTTGGCCAGCGCGGCGGCGAGATGTTCGCTGTTGTATGGGCGAACCACGGTGTCGGCGGTCCCCGTGACCAGCAGCATGGGCGGCGCGTCGCGCCGGACGAAGCTGATTGGCTGGGTTTCGCTCGGCCGCGGCCAATTACCCAGCGCATCGCGCCCGCGCTGCTCGGTGAACGGATAGAAGTCATAGGGCCCGGACAGAAAGGCGGCGGCGCGAATGATGTGGGGATCAACCCCGGCAGCGACGAGATAATGGCGATCGAGCGCGATCATCGCACCGATGTAGCTGCCCGCCGAATGACCGGCGAGCGTGATCCTGGCGGGATCGCCGCCAAACTCAGCCGCATGAGCGCGGGCCCATTTCACCGCCAGCGCGCCATCCTCGATGAAGTTCGGGAACCGCACATCGGGCACCAGCCGGTAATCGGGGACTATGGCGACGAAGCCCTGACCGGCAAAGGCGCGACCGGCAAAGCCATAGTCGCCGCGCTCGCCAGCGACCCAGCCGCCGCCGTAGAAGAACAGCACCACCGGCAACGCCTTGCCCGGGTGGCGGGTACTTGGCACCCAGACGTCGAGTTTCAGCCGGGGATTGGGTCCATAGGGTACGCCGCTGGCCGCGAGTTCGACCGCATCGCCGCTGGGCGCGATCCGGCTGATGCCGTTGAGCAGGCCAACCGGCGTGCAGCCGAGCAGCAAAGCAAGCGCGACGGCCGCCGTCCCGGCACCCGCCATCGCGCCGCGCCGGCTTAGCCATTGCCTCCGGCCGCTGCGGCGCTGGTGGTTGTTGACGATCGCTCGGCGCCCTTCAATTGCTCGTTCGGGCGGTTGTAGCGCAAGCAGCCACCGCCGAACAACGACCGCCACGCGACGCGACGGCTAATGGGTCGTGGCCGCACTGCCGTTGTCGATCGCCGACTGGGCCTTCACCCACTTGATCAGTTCGTCGAGCTGGATGGCTTCTTCGGTGGCGAGGAGCCGGTCGGCGACAGGAAATCCGTCTTCTTCGGCGGCACGACCAGTCGCGCCGGAGGTTGCGCCGGCGGCGGGCACAGCCGCTGTTCGGCCAATGCCGCCAGCGGTTGCGGGCGCTGGCTGGGCGAGCTGCAGGCGCTGAGCCCGAGCGCGAGCATCAGCCAGCCGAATTTCGAAGTCATTGGCGGTCCTTTCAGAGATATTGCGCTGGGCCGCGGCGACCCGGCCGGCGTTGACGACGTCAGCGGCCCGCGCGGTTGCGGCGGCGGCGCGGTAATTGGCGATCGTCTGCGCTCGCGCGCTTTGCTCGCCTTGATACAATTGCTCGAAGCGGCCGGATTGCTTGTGCCAATGGCGGGCTTCGCCGGCCTTCACGATGGACAAGCCGAGCAGCAGCAGCGAAGCGACGATGCCAAGCATGCCCTGAAGGTTGAGGATGCGCGGGATCATGCCGGTTGCTCCGCTTGCGCGGCCGCTGGCGGGACGACAATGGTGCCCAATTGCGCCGCCGCTTTGGCTGCGGCCGCGCCGTCCGCGCTCAAGGAGATGCTGACGCCGTCGCGCGACAGCCGCGCTTCCATCGATCCGCCCCGCGCGATCGCCACCATACCCACCGCCAGCAGCGCCGACAGGCCGATCACCGCATATGCGACATCAAACAGCCCGCCGACGATCGCCATTTGGACCGGGGCCAGGCCGTTGCGGTCGAAATGGCCGTCGGCGGTGTGGACGATCCACAGCAGCGTGCAGGTCAGCGCGACCATCCCGCCAAGCATGCCCCAGGTCATCAGCGTGCGCCGCTCGGCCTCGGTCAGGTCGAGCAGCGTCGGCGCCCCCAATAGCCATTTGAAGAGGGCGCGAATGCGGCTCACTTGGAACCCGTCCGGTTCGCAAGCCAGCCGTAGAGAAAGGCTTCATTGGCCGGCCGGCGCTCGGCCAGTAGCAGATAGCGCTCGCCTTGCAAAGCTTCCAGCGCGCGCCGCAGCACGGCCTCGCCGTCGCTCTTGCCGCGCACGCCGAGAAACGCGTCGAGCGCCGCCAGCGTGCGTGGTCCGGCGCGGCCATCCGGCACCAGGTCGGAATAATCCTTGCCGTTGCGATTGAGTGCGGTCAGCGCCCGCTGCAGGAAGGTCGTCGCCACCGCCGGGCCCATGTTGGCGCCGGTGTCGAACAGCTCGGCGGCGACCTGCGGCGCGCGCTTGGCGAGCTCGTCGAACCGCGGGCGCAGCCAATAAAGTCGCTTATAAATCGCCGCCGCCTCGTCGCGCGGCAACAAGGCCATCGCGCCCGAATAACCGTGCGCGCGCGCCACCGCCTCGGTGATCCCGAACCGGGTCGGCCCGCCCTTGTCGTCGGGATGATTGACGTAGCCACCCTCGCGCTCAATCAACTCCTCGATTAGCCGGTCGATCGCACTTCCCGCCTGGTCCACTTCGCTTCTCCCGACCCGATTACTCCGAGTCGCGCGATAATAACCACATAGGTTAGCTGTAGAAAAATGAAATCGACCTGATGACGAAATCGGGGCCACACCTGCGCTGGCTTTCCTATTGCGGACGACATTCTCGTCTGGGACGATCTCGAGCACCTCGATCGGGAAAGCGCCGGGAAGACCAAGACGAGGGTAAGCGCCGCGCTAGACCTTGCCGAAGCGGCGACGAACCTCGTCCTCCCAACCCTCGTCGGGCAATCCTTGCGCGGCGCGCTCCGCCGGACTCAATCTTCCGTACGATTCGATCAGATTGCGAACGTGCGTGCCCAGCGGATCGCGCATCATGTCGTCCGTGCTTTACCGCATCCTCTCCATCGCCGTCGGCGCACCGAGCCATTTTTCAAACAGCTCGCCGATGCCGGCGGCGTCCTGCTTGAACGAACGCTGCCAATATTTGTCGCTGGCGCCTTCAATCTCTTCCGGATCCCAGAAAATCACCGCGCCGCTATCGCGGTCGACGCAAATCTCGCCCGGATCGTCATGGCAAATGGCAAGAAGATTGGCTGGCCAGGCTTGGCCTTGCGGGCCGAACGGTTCGTCGGTCATGTCCTTATACTGGCCGGCAAGCTCATCGAGCGAATAGAGCCCGTCGCCCGGCCCAAAGCCGCCATTGCCAATTTCGAGATAGAGCTGGCGAAGCGCGCCCGGGATCGCGAACCCCAGCGCGACTTCGGCCGCCATCAATTGCTCGGCGGTCGCCGGTGGCGGCAGCGGGGTGGAGTCGCGGCCGGTCGCCCGATCGCCGACCGGCATTGGGCTGACGACACCGAAACCCTTCATGACGTCGGCGAACTGGCCCATGAAGCCCTGCAACGCCGCCCCTTGCCCGCCGATCTGGCCAAGCAGCGAGCCGAGATCGACCGCTTGCGAACCAATGCCGCTGGCGTTGGTGCGGCGGTCGGGATCAGCAGCGCGCGCCTTGAGCCGCGCCACCAGCGTGTCGTCGAGTTTATCCGTGCCCATGTGCCAGCTCCGCGCGAATCGAATGACGGCCTAGTCTTATCCGGTAAAAAGCCGCTGAACAGTTGCGCTTGACTTCGATTTACCATTGCCGCCTCTTCCCATTGCCGGACCGGCTCTTGGACCATCCGACCCGTGATGCGTTGGCTGGCGGCACCACAGCCGCCGCGATCATGGAGGGGGAACGCAATGGACGATGCCACTCGCGCCACCGCGCCGGTGCACCTTTGGGTGATTGGCTTACTCGGCATTTTGTGGAACGGTTTCAGCGGGTTCGACTTCGCCATGACGGTCACCGCCAACCCGGCCTATCTCGCCAATTACGGCCCCGATGTGACGCACTATTTGCTGAGCATGCCGGCCTGGTACGTGGCATTCTGGGCCTTGGGGGTGTGGAGCGGACTTGCGGGCTCGCTGCTGCTGCTGGCCCGCAGCAAGCACGCGGTATCGCTGTTGGCGCTGTCACTCGTCGGGCTGTTGGTGACGACCGTTTATCAATTCCTGCTGTCGGCGCCGCCGGCGGATTACACCACCACCAACATGTTGCTGAAGATGCTCCTCGCCTGGGCCGTCGCCATTGGTTTGTTTCTCTACGCTCGCGGCTTGCAAAGCCGGGGATTGCTCGGCGAGCTCACCTAGCTGCACCGCCGCCGAACAGCGCGCTTGACTTCGATTCCGCGTTGTCGCCACTTTCCCCCGCCGGACCGACCGAACGTCGTCCGGCCCGTTCCGCGTTGGCCGGCAGCACTAAATGCTGCCACGAATGGAAGGGGGAACGCCATGGAAAACACCGGACAAGCGCGCGTGCCGATGCACTTGTGGATCGTTGGCGGACTAGCGACGCTGTGGAACGTGTTTGGCTGCTACGACTATCTGATGACACGCCTGCACAACACCGATTATCTGGCCAAAATGATGCCGAGCGTCGATCCTAACGCCATGCTCGCCTGGGTCGACGGCTTCCCGATCTGGGCGCAATTCGGCTGGGGCCTGGGCGTCTGGGGCGGCCTCGCCGGCGCGATCCTCCTCCTCCTGCGCAGCCGTTGGGCGGTCTGGGGCATGGGCCTGTCGCTGGTCGGCGCCATTCTCGGCCTCGGCTACCAGATCGTCGCCGCCCCGCCGCTCGCCGGCGCCGACGACATGATGTCCAAGGCGATGCCCTACGTAATCATCGCGATCGCCGCCGCTTTGTTCCTTTATGCCCGGGCGATGCAGCGGCAAGGCGTGCTTCGATAGGGCCTTACCGCGACCCGCCAAACCGCGTGCGCTGAGTTTTCCCAAACCGGCCCTTCCTGGTCCCTGGCTTACCTTCGCTGGAGCGGGTCGGGCCGCGCGGGGCGGCGCGTTGGGGGTGGGGGATGCCGAGGTCGTCCTCCTCCAGTCGGCGGATCTCGTCGCGCAGCTGCGCCGCTTCTTCGAACTCGAGATCGGCGGCGGCGTTGCGCATCCGGCTCTCGAGGTCGGCGATGTAGGCCTTGAGGTTGTGGCCGACGAGATGCGGACGCCCCTCGTCGCCGGTGTCGACCGTCACCCCGTCGCGGTTGGCGAGGTGCGCCATGATATCGCTGATGTTGCGCTTGATGCTTTCGGGCGTGATGCCATGTGCTTGATTGTAAGCGAGCTGCTTTTCGCGCCGCCGGTCGGTTTCGTTGAGCGCCCGCTCGATCGACCCGGTGATAGTGTCGGCGTAAAGAATCACCCGCCCGTCGATGTTGCGTGCCGCTCGGCCGATGGTCTGGATCAATGACGTTTCGGACCGCAGGAAACCCTCCTTGTCGGCGTCGAGGATCGCAACCAGCCCGCACTCTGGAATATCCAGCCCCTCGCGCAGCAAGTTGATCCCGACCAGCACGTCGTAAACGCCAAGACGAAGCTCACGGATCAGCTCAATCCGCTCCAGCGTCTCGACGTCGCTATGCATGTAGCGGACGCGTAATCCCGCCTCGTGCAGATATTCGGTCAGATCCTCGGCCATCCGCTTGGTCAGCGTCGTCACCAAGGTCCGATAGCCGGCCTTGGCGACCTTTTTCGCTTCATTGACGAGATCATCGACCTGGTCCTCGACCGGCTTGATCTCGACCGGCGGGTCGATCAGCCCGGTCGGTCGGATCACCTGCTCGCTGAACACGCCGTCGGTGGCGTTCATTTCCCACGGCCCCGGCGTCGCCGACAGGAAGGTCGTCTGCGGCCGCATCGCGTCCCATTCGTTGAACCGCAGCGGCCGGTTATCGATGCAGCTTGGCAGCCTGAAGCCATATTCGGCGAGCGTGATTTTGCGGCGGTGGTCGCCCTTGGCCATGGCGCCGATCTGCGGCACCGTCTGGTGACTTTCGTCGACGAACAGCAAGGCGTTGTCGGGCAGATATTCGAACAAGGTCGGCGGCGGCTCGCCGGGCAGCCGGCCGGTCAGGAAGCGCGAGTAATTTTCGATCCCGGCGCAGCTGCCGGTGGCGGCAATCATCTCCAGGTCGAAGTTGGTTCGCTGTTCGAGCCGCTGCAATTCGAGCAGCCGCCCTTCCGCCTCCAGCTCTTTCAAGCGCTCGGCAAGCTCGTGGCGGATCGCCTCCATCGCCTGTTTCAAGGTCGGCCCGGGCGTCACATAATGCGAGTTGGCGTAGACTTTGATCGTGTCGAACGACGACCTTCTTGCCGGTCAGCGGGTCGAATTCGACGATGTCCTCGATCTCGTCGCCGAAGAAAGCGATCCGCCAGGCGGTGTCCTCATAGTGCGACGGGAAGATCTCCAGGCTGTCGCCGCGGACTCGAAAATTGCCGCGCGCGAATGCAGCATCGTTGCGCTTGTACTGC
>NZ_JANMCO010000039.1:0-2851 GCF_031361285.1 Sphingomonas sp. | reverse complement strand
GCCCAGAAGCATTTGCTCGCCGCCCACAAGGTTCGGACTTTCGCCGAGCTCGCCTCGATTGCAATGCCCGCCGATGGCGGCCGTTCGACCACCACCATGGCCGGGCTGGTCGAGGAAGCGCGCTGGCGCACCTCGGCCAGGGGCCGCCGCTACATGATGGCGACCTTGAGTGATTCGTCCGGCCAATATTTCGCCACCGCCTTCGACGACGAACCGTGCGCGGCGCTCGAAGCCGCGGTGAAGTCGGGCGGCTGCGGGCTGATGAATGTCGAACTCGACCGCCGGCCCGGCGACGAGGCGCCAAGAGTGACCATCAAGCGCTTCCAGCCGCTCGACGCATTGGCCAAGCGCACCCGCCTCGAAATGGTCGTTCGCGTACCCGACGCCGACGCCGTGCTGCACCTCGCCCGCGAGCTGACCGGCGCTCACGGCGGCACCGGCTCAATCCGCTTGGTCGTTGCGCGCGAAAGCGGCGGCGAGGCGACCATTCTCCTCGGCCGCGACTACCTCCTCGACGCCGAACTCGCGGCGCGCATCGAGCGCATCACCGGCGAAGGCAGCGTCGACCTCTCAGTGCAAGAACCCCCCAAGCTCGCGCTGGTCGGCTGATAGTTCCTTCCTGGCCGAAGGACGGGGAGGGGGACCAGCGCAGCTGGTGGAGGGGTAGACAACGGCGGCGCCAGTTTACCCCTCCACCATTCACTCTGCGGTGAATGGTCCTCCTCCCAGCAATGGCTGGGGAGGAACTTCCGTCAGGCCCCGTTGGCGGGCGGTTGCTCTGTCGGAGGCGGAGCCTCGCTGGCCGGCGCTTCCGGAGCAACCGCGTTGGCGGCGGTCTGCTCAGGAGCCACGGTCTCATCCGCCCCAGGCGCCACCTCCACCGCATTTTCGATCGGCGGCAGCACCTTGGCGCTTTCATATTCCTCGCCCGGCAGCTTGGTCGGCGCCTTGCTCGGCGGCGGCGTCTGGTTCCTGGGCGGAACGATGCCCTGGTAGACGCAGGCGTCAAGGCCATCGCGGCCGACCACGCCGAGCCGCGCCGCGATGGTCCCGCCATATCGCCGGGTGAAGCCCTTGGGCGCGACCGCGCCGCGTTTCTTGGGCAGCGGCAGCACGGCGGCGATGCGCGCCGCCTCGGTGGCGCTCATCGCGCTCGAATCATGGCCGAAATAGCGCTGCGACCCGGCGTTGACGCCGTAGGTGCCGATCCCAGTCTCGGCGAGGTTCAAATAGACCTCCATAATCCGCGGCTTGCCCCACAGATGTTCGATCAGAAAGGTGAACCACGCCTCGACGCCCTTGCGGACGTAACCGCCGCCTTGCCACAGGAAGGCGTTCTTGGCGGTTTGCTGGCTGATGGTCGATCCGCCGCGGATCCTCCCGCCCGACGCATTGCGCTGCATCGCATTCTCGATCGCCGCATAATCGAACCCGTTGTGGCTGCAGAATTTGCTATCCTCGCCGGCGATCGCCGCGCGCACCATGTCACGGTCGATTTGCTTGATGCTCATCCAGTCGCGGCTCGCACCGCGCCCGGCGAGCAAATCGCCGGCCATGGTCGCGGTGATCGGCGGATTGATGAAGCGATAGGCCAGCACCCACAGCACCGAGCCCGCCAGGAAGATCAGGATCAGCTTGATGACCCAGCTGACGATCCGCCGTCCTAACGGCCGCGACCGACGGCGCTTGTAGCGCGGGATGGTGGACTTGGGACGCTTGGCCATGGCGCGGCGATTAGCGTGGGCAGCGCAACCCGTCGAGACGGCTATCCGTCAAAAGGCGATCGATGCCCCGGTATAAAGTTCAAGGTCGGGCGTATGCCGGGTGAGGCCAAAATTGGCGCCAAGGTCCAACTGGACCCGGGGCGAGGCGGCGTAGGCAATGGCCGCGTCGGCCGAAGTTTGCCAGATGGTCCCGGAAGGTTCGAAATTTTGGGAGCTCCACAGCTCGCCACCGATCGTGACCCGCGGCGCGACGGTCGCCGACAAAGTGACCAAATTGGTCAGGCCAACATGCCGCCCCGACCCATCGGTGTCGGCGAGCAGGTCGATTTCGGGGCCGAGCGTCATCGTCACTGGCCCAGCGAGCGTGAAGCTGACCGGGACCGCGAGCCCGCCCTCGGCCTTGCCATTGCCCAGGTCATGGCCGGCGGTCGGCAGCTTGACGAACGGGATCATCGCGACCTGCACGCCCGCGCCTGTCCCCGTCAGCCGCTGCTTAAAGCGTAGTGTGACGTCGCCAAACCCGGACGCGCGGCTGCGTGTCCCGGCTTCCTTCACGGTCAGGCGCAAGGCCGGCACGAACCCAAGCTCGAGATCGGACGCGTCGGACACGCCATATTTGACCACGATGGCGCCAATCGCCAGCAGCTCTGTGCGCGCGCCGCCGCTCTTCGTAACCGTCCAGTCGAGCGTGCCCGTTTCGATCTGGAACTGCCCCGCCGGTACTGTGCACACGCCGGTGGCCTTGGCCGGCCGATCGGCGCAGATCGGCGGAGCTTCGGCGGACGCCGCGGCCCCAACCGCCATCAACAGTGCGGCAGCGATCATATTTGCACTTGGCTGCCAAGCTCGACCACGCGGTTGGTCGGCAGCTTGAAGAACTCCATCGCGCTTTCCGAGCTCTTGAGCATCCAAGCGAACAGCTTCTCGCGCCACAGCGCCATCCCCGGCACCTTGCGCGACGGGATCAGCTTCTGGCGGCCGAGGAAGAAGCTGGTGCTCATCATGTTGAACGGCTCGCCGCAGGTCTTGATGCCGGCGAGGTCGCGCGGAATGTCGACTTCTTCCATGAAGCCGTAGTGGAGGATGACGCGATAGAAGCCGTCGCTGGCTTCCTCGATTTCGACCCT
>NZ_JANMCO010000105.1:0-73849 GCF_031361285.1 Sphingomonas sp. | reverse complement strand
GGCGACGATCGCGGCATCGGTAATCCGCACGCCGTGGTGGAGCTCATATTTCTCCTTGAGGCCGCGCAGGATCGAGATGGTGTCGGGGACCGTCGGTTCGCCGATGAACACCGGCTGGAAACGCCGCTCGAGCGCCGCGTCCTTCTCGACATGCTTGCGATATTCGTCGAGCGTCGTGGCGCCGATGCAGTGCAGTTCGCCACGCGCCAAAGCGGGCTTGAGCAAATTCGACGCGTCCATCGCGCCTTCGCCTTTGCCGGCCCCGACCAGCGTGTGCATTTCGTCGATGAACAGGATGACTTCGCCCGCCGCCTGCTTGACCTCGTCGAGCACGCCTTTCAGGCGCTCCTCGAACTCGCCGCGATATTTCGCGCCGGCGATCAGCGATCCCATGTCGAGGCTCAGCAGCCGCCGGTCCTTAATCCCGTCGGGGACGTCGCCGTTGGCGATCCGCAGCGCCAGTCCTTCGGCGATCGCGGTCTTGCCGACCCCGGGCTCGCCGATCAGCACCGGGTTGTTTTTGGTTCGGCGGGCGAGCACCTGGATGGTGCGGCGAATTTCCTCGTCGCGGCCGATCACCGGGTCGAGCTTGCCATCACGCGCGGCCTGGGTGAGGTCGCGCGAGAATCTCTTCAAAGCGTCGTAGCGATCCTCGGACGATTGCGTATCTGCGGTACGGCCGCCGCGCAATTTCTCGATCGCCGCGTTCAATCCTTGCGCGTTGACCCCCGCGGCCGTCAGCGCTTTGCCGACCTCGGTCGTCTTGGCCAGCGCCATCGCCAGCAGGATGCGCTCGACCGTGACGTAACTGTCGCCGGACTTCTTCGCGACCTGTTCCGCCTGGTCGAGAACGCGCATGGTGTCGCCTTCAAGCGCCGGGGCGGAAGTTGCGCCGCTGCCGGTCACCGCCGGCACTTTCGCCACCAGGGCATCGGCTTCGTGCCGCGCTGCGATCGGGTCGCCACCGGCTGCCTCGATCAAGCCCGCTGCCATGCCCTGATCGTCGTCGAGCAGCGCCTTCAGCAGGTGCGCGGGCGCGATCCGTTGATGATTCTCGCGCACGGCGATGGTTTGTGCCGCCTGCAAGAACCCCCGCGCGCGCTCGGTCAGTTTTTCCAAATCCATTCAGGTTTCCCCTTGGTCAGCGGCGATATTGGGTCGCACACCATCAGCGCAAGGGGAATGCGGCCGCTACGGCTTGGGCACAGGCGCAGGCGCCAGCGGATCGACCGGCGGCGGCGATGTTACGACAGGGGGCGGCAGCACCGGCGGCGGCTCCGGCGGCTGATAGACGGTCCCATAGTCTTCCGGATGGATGATTGGCGGGCACGCTGATGAACCCGAATCGGCACCCCACCGCCGGAATTTGGTCGTGTCGACGTGGAAGCGCAGGAACGCGTAGAAACCGAGGCCGACGCCATAAGGCTGGCCGCGCCGCGCGTGCACCGCGCACAATGTCCGCATCAGATCTTCGCGCGTGGTCGGTCGCAACGGCACCATGTCGATCGCCGAATATTGCTTGTGGGCGCTTTCGATCGCGCCGCCCGCGCAGACGTTGAGCTGTGGGTTGCGATAGACTGAAACTGGCTCGACCGGCCCCACCGCCGGGATCACATAATCACGCACATAGCGCAGAGTCTGGACGATATTGGGCCATTCGGTCGCCGGCGGCACTTCGAACGGCTGCGCGCCGCAATGTTCCCAGGCGGTAGCGGTGCGCAGCAGCTGCCACGTTGGGACAATCCCGCCGACGCCGTAGGTGATCAGATACTGGTTGAAGTTGGTGACGCCGATCGCGTGCCCCGGCGAGGCCGCATACCAGTTGCGATATCCGGGCTCGTCCTGGCCGGCGGTGATGTAGGCGGCGGTGGGTCCGGGCGGGACCGGGTACGGCACGAGGATCGGTTGAGCGGCGACGATCGACAGTGCGGCAAAAAGCAACATGGCCTGACCATAATGGCCATGGCCGGCTTGAGAAGCGCTGAACGGTTCGCGTGCCTTGAAAAGCGCCGAATGGCCGCCCACTGTCGGCCAATGCCAAAGCCAATCCAGGTCGACCTGCCGCACAAGCTGGGCCGTGACGAGGCCCGGCGGCGCATCGCCAACAACATCCACAAATTGCAGGATCATATCCCGGGCGGCGCGTCCCACGTCGATTCGACCTGGTCCGGCGACGATCTCAACCTCGCCATCCACGCGCTCGGCCAGGCGGTCGATGCCCAGATCGGGGTCGAAGAGACCAAGGTCCGCGTCCGGGTGATGCTGCCCGGCATGCTGGCGATGTTCGCCGCCCCGATCGAAGCGATGCTCCAGAAGAAAGGCAATGTTCTCCTCGAGGATCAGCGCGACTGACGCTGCTCGTCATTGCGAGCGCAGCGCGGCAATCCAGTTTCCTTGTTCTCGCTGGATTGCCGCGTCGCCTTCGGCTCCTCGCAATGACGCCGACCTTTCCTTTCGCCGCCGCGCCGCTAGCATCGCGCCACTTTCGCAGCGGGGTCATAAGAATGCGGCATTTCGCGGTGGTCGGGTCGGGACCGGCGGGTTTCTACACCGCCGAGGCGCTGGCCAAAGCCTATGGCGAACAGGCCCGCATCGACATTCTCGACCGCTATCCGGTGCCGTACGGGCTGATCCGCTTCGGCGTCGCGCCCGACCATCAGTCATTGAAGGCGGTTTCCAAGCGTTACGACAAGGTCGCCGAGACCGCCGGCGTTGGCTTCGTCGGCAATGTTTGCGTGGGAGCGGACGTGTCGGTCGACGAATTGCTCGACCTTTACGACGCGGTGATCCTCGCCATTGGTGCGCCGCATGACCGCAAGCTCGGCATCCCCGGCGAGGATTTGCCCGGCGTCATCGGCTCGGCCGAGTTCGTAGGCTGGTACAACGGCCACCCCGATTTCGCCGACCTCGACCCGCCGCTCGATGGCACCCACGCAGCGGTCATCGGCAACGGCAATGTCGCGCTCGACGTTGCGCGGATCCTGTCGAAAACGCGCGAAGAATTCCACGGCTCGGACATCGTCGGCCACGCGCTCGAGGCGCTCGAAGGCTCGGCAATCAAGACGATCACCATCCTCGGCCGCCGCGGCCCGCACCAGATTGCCATGACGCCCAAGGAATTGGGCGAGCTGGGCCATCTTGAAGCGGCGCTCCCGCTGGTCGACCTTAAGGATTTCCCGCCGCACGAGGCCGACGATGCGCTCGACCCCGGCCAGCGCAAGTCGGTCACCATCCTGCGCGATTTCAATGACATCCGCGCCAACCGGCCCAAGTCGATGATATTCGATTTCTTCGCCAAGCCGCTCAGGATCGAAGGCGACGGGCATGCCGAGCGCCTCATTGTTGAAAAGACCGAGCTCGACGAGAAAGGCGGCGCGCGCGGCACCGGCGAGACCTATGACGTCCCCGCCTCGCTGATTGTCAGCTGCATCGGCTATTCGACCCCGCCGATCGCCGGCGTCCCTTATGACGATCGTGGCGGCAAATTCCTCAACGAAAGCGGCCGCATCGCCGAACGGCTGTACGCGGTCGGCTGGGCGCGGCGTGGGCCGACCGGCACGATCGGCACCAACCGCCCCGATGGCTATGAGGTCGCCGAAGCGATCGCCGCCGCTATGCCGGCGACGAGTAGCGGCGACCGCGCCGGTGGCGAAGGGCTCAAGCGCCTGCTCTCGGAGCGCGGCGTCAAACCCACCGATTTCGCCGACTGGCGACGGATCGAGGCCGCCGAGGAGGCCGCCGCCCGCACCGGCAGCCCGCGCGAGAAAATGGTTCGCGTCGAGCATTGGCTGCGGACACTCGGTTGGTAATTCTTTGTCTGCCCGGACTCGATCCGGGACCCGCCTGTTTTTTACCGAAGAAGGCAGGCCCCGGCGCAAAGCCGGGGTGACGCTTGAGGACGCGGTTGCGCTTCTCGCGCCCCCCAGCTAGGAAACCCGCGCCTTGGCTCCCGCCTGACTGCGGGTTCCGGTCGGGGAGTAGCTCAGCCTGGTAGAGCACTGTCTTCGGGAGGCAGGGGCCGGAGGTTCGAATCCTCTCTCCCCGACCAATTTCTGTTGTTTGGCCGTCCGGCGGACGGCTTCCTAAGTCGCGAATTCCGGGTCCAGCCGGTACGCTTTGCGCTTGAGCGCGGGCCAGGCGAGCAATTTCGCGGCCAGGGCAATGCCGACCGTGCCTTGCGCGGCGGCGGTTTCGGGGGCGCCCTGGGGCGGGTTGTTGATGGCCTCGCCGGCGCTGAGCGCCATGATTTGCGCCTGGCATGCGCGTTCGAGGAAATAGAGCCGGACGAAACATTCGCCGATGCTCGGCCCGACGGCGAGCGTGCCGTGATTGCGCAGGATCATCGCATTCTTTTGGCCCAGATCGGCGACGATCCGCTCGCGTTCGTCAAGATCGACCGCGACCCCTTCATAATCGTGGAATGCCAGTTCGCCGCGGATCAGCATGGCGGTCTGGGTCAGCGGCAGCAGCCCGTCGGCATGCGCCGCCACCGCCTGGCCGGCGGGCGTATGCAAATGCATTACCGCCTGCGCATCCTCGCGCGCCATGTGGATCGCCGAATGGATGGTGAACCCGGCCGGGTTGGTGATGAACGGCGTCGGATCGACCGGATTGCCCCTGGTGTCGACCTTGATCAGCGATGAGGCGGTGACTTCTTCGAACATGAGATTGTACGGATTGAGCAGGAAGTGATGCTCGGGCCCCGGAATCCGCGCTGACAGATGGGTGAAGATCAAATCGTCCCAGCCATAATGCGCGACCAGTCGGTAAGCGGCGGCGAGATCGACCCGGATCGCCCATTCCTCGTCGCTGACCTTGCCTTTCAGGCTCGGGATGTCGACCGAGTCGAGCGCGGTCATCCCCGCCATGCCGCGGTTGATATCGTCGACCCGGTTCATTGCGGCACCTCCTGGCGCTCGGGATGGGCGGCGATGAAGGCGTCGATACGGTTGGCGTTTTCGTCGGCGCGCAGCAAGGTCGGAAAGGCATCGACCGGCACGTTGAACCGCCGCGCGTTGAACATTTGCGGGACCAGGCAGATGTCGGCGATCGTCGGGCTGTCGCCGAACATGAAGCTGCCGGCCCGGGGCGCGGCCATTGTCTCCAAGGCGGTGAAACCCTCGGTGATCCAGTGGGCGTACCAATCCTGGCGCTCGTCCTCGCCCAGCCGCAACGTCCCCGCGAGATATTTGAGCACCCGCAAATTGTTGAGCGGATGGATGTCGCACGCGATCGCCAGCGCCATGGCGCGGACATGGGCGCCTTCGGCGGGATCGGGCGGCATTAGTGGCGTCTCGGGATAACGCTGATCAAGATAGACCATGATCGCCAGGCTCTGGGTGATTTTGAGGCCGTCGATCTCGAGCATTGGCACCAGGCCTTGCGGGTTGAGCGCGCGATATTCGTCCGAATTCTGTTCGCTCTCGAGCAGGTTCACCTTGTGGCGGTCGTACTCTATCCCTTTGATATTGAGCGCAATCCGCACGCGATAAGCGGCGGACGATTTGGCATAATCGTGGAGGATCGGTCGGGTCATCGCGGCCTGTTTACTCCTCGGTCATGAATGGCGCTACCACTTCGGGCGGCACGCGGATTGGCCGGCCCGATGCCTTGTCGATGATCGCCCAGAACGTTCGCGCGCGGACGCAGACCCGCCCGTCATTACCGGTGAATTCCATGTGGCGGTCGAACCGCGCGCCCTTCGGTACATCGCCGACCCAGGTGCGCCCGACCACCCGGTCGCCCTCGACCGCGGCGCGCAAATAATCGATCTCGTGCCGCACGATCACCCAGAAATATGCGTGCTTGTGGCCTGCGTCGGCGACCGCCTCCCAATGCGCGACGGCGACTTCCTGGATCCACTGCACCCACACCGCATTATTGACGTGGCCAAGCTCGTCGATGTGCTCCGCCCGCGCGGTGAACGCCATTTCGAAGGAGGGACGCGTCATAAGTCCTCTCCCGCGCGCGGGAGAGGGTTGGGTGAGGGTATTTCTTCTCTCGTCATCCGTTGCGCCGCGGCGCGAACGATCGTCTCAAGCACCCCCTCGCAATTCTCCAAAACCTCGTTGTTCCAGAAGCGCAATACTTTGAACCCACGTTGCATCAAAAACGCCGAGCGCTGGCGGTCCGCTTGCTCATCGTGCTGACCGCCGTCGATCTCAACTACCAGTTTTGCATCGATGCAAACGATGTCGGGAATGTACGGCCCGATGGTTGCCTGGCGGCGGAATTTTAGACCGTCGAGCTGCCGGTTCCGCAAAGCCCGCCACATCAGCCGCTCTGCGTCCGTCGAGTCCCGCCTGAGGCGGCTCGCGTGCGGATTGGTTTTCCCGATAGCGGCACGAACCCTCACCCCGACCCTCTCCCGCTTGCGGGAGAGGGGGATACTTCGGTCAAAGCAAACGCATAGGCCTCGGCGACTTCCTTCAAATGCTCCCAGCGGCCGGACTTGCCGCCGTGGCCGGCACCCATGTTGATCTTGAGCAGCAACAGATTGTCGTCGGTCTTGGTGGCGCGCAGCCGGGCGGCCCATTTCGCCGGCTCCCAATAAGTGACGCGCGGATCGTTGAGCCCGCCGGTGATCAGCATTGGCGGATAGGCCTGGGCGCAGACATTGTCGTACGGCGAATAGCTGCGGATGAGGTCGAACGCGGCCTTGTCGGTGATCGGATTGCCCCATTCGGGCCATTCGCCGGGGGTCAGCGGCAAGGTGTCGTCCAACATCGTGTTCAATACGTCGACGAACGGCACGTCGGCGACGATCGCGCCCCATAATTCGGGGTTGCTGTTGGCCACCGCGCCCATCAATTCGCCGCCGGCCGAGCCACCCTGGATGGCAATGTTGCCCGCCCTGCCGAATCCCTGCTTGATCAGGCCTTTCGCGACATCGACGAAATCGTTGAACGTGTTCGTGCGTTGTTCAAGCTTGCCTTGCAGGAACCAGTCGTAGCCCAAATCGTCGCCGCCGCGGATGTGGGCGATGGCATAGGCCCAGCCGCGATCGAGCAGGCTGATTCGGCTGGTGCCAAAGCTCGGCGGGATCGCCATGCCGTACGCGCCATAGGCGTAGAGGAACAGCTTGCCTTCGCCGTCCTTGGCGAACCCCCTGGGATAGACCACCGACACCGGGACCTGCTGGCCGTCGCGGGCTGGCACCATCAGCCGTTCGGTGCGGTAACGCGACGGGTCGTAACCCGACGGGATTTCCTGCACCTTGAGCGTCTCGAGCTCGCCGGATTTCGGGTGAAAGTCATACACCGTCAGCGGCGTCACCATCGACGAATAAACCAGGCGATAGGCGGCGGGGGCGAACTCCGGGTTGCCGCCAAAGCCCGCCGCGTAACTCGCCTCCCCAAACGGGACCCGCGTCTCCTCGCCCGAATATTTGCGCAGCACCAGCTGATCCAATCCGTCGACCCGCTGCGAAATCGCCAGATGGTCGCGGTACGAAGTTGCCCCCCGCAGATAGATGCGATCGGAGCCGGCAATGATGGTTCTCCAGTCGCCTGGCGCGGCGGGATCGGCTTCGGCCAGGCGGAAATTGACATGGTCGTCGTTGGTCAGGATCCACAATTTGCCGTGCGCCGCATCGACCGAATATTCGCGGTTGGTCTGGCGCGGCGCAATCAGAGTCAGCGGCGCGGCGGGGTCGGTGGCGGCGACGAAGCGCACTTCGCTGGTCGCATTGTCGCCGGTTGCAATGAAGATCAGGCTGCGGTCCTGCGAAAGTCCGATGCCAACGCTGAAACCCAATTCCTCGCTCTCTTCGTACAGCGTGACGTCCTCGTTCACGGGCCTGCCGAGCCGGTGGTATCGCGCGCGATAGCTGCGCCAATTCTCGTTGACTTCGGTGAACACGATGCCGTCGCTGTCGCTCGACCACACCGGCTGGTCGATGCCGACCTCGGTCACGGTCTCGATATCCGCGCCCGTCGCGAGATCGCGAATGCGCAACTCGAACCGTTCCGAGCCATTGTCGTCGACCAGAATCGCGGCGAGCTTGCCGTCGGGGCTGACCTCCAGCGCCCCCAGGCGGAAATAGTCCTTGCCCTCGGCCTCAACCGGCTCGTCGAACAGCATTTCGTCCGGGCCGCTGGCGTATTTCCGGCGGTACCAACTGCGATATTGCGCGCCGGGGCTGAACGCCCACCAGTAAAGCCACTCGCCGTCACGGATCGGCACCGAGCTTTCATCTTCCTTGAGGCGGCCCTTCATCTCTTCGAACAGCGTCTCGACCAGCGGCTGGTGAGGCGCCATCGCCGCTTCGAAATAATCATTCTCGGCGCGCAAATAGGCAAGCACCCGCTCATCTTCGACCTCGGGGTATATAGGGTCGCGCAGCCAGTGCCACGGGTCCTCGATCGTCACGCCGTGGCGTTCGTAGCTGAAGGGGCGCTGTTCCGCGGCCGGCGGGGAGGGGAGGCGAACGGGCTTGTCCATCCCGCGCTCTTAGCGCGGTGACCGCCAACGGGAAGGGCAAAGCGGCGATGCGAGTGTCCGCAATGGGTGGGAAGCGGACGCTAGCGCGGATCAGCTTTGCGGCCAGTCGAACCCTTCATAAACGAGCCCGAGCGGCTCATTCGGAGGGCGGTCGTACATTTCGGTCACGACGCTGGCAGTAAACTTCGCGACATCCGCACGCTCGACGCGGAGATATGAAACTTCATTCTTTGATCGGGCTACTGGCTCGGCGCCATGCGCACGGGCGAATATCCTGAACTTCTCTTGGTCCTCTATGTTTCGTGGAGCCAGCAGGACCCAATCGAAGCCTGCCTTACCATTCTCCACAGAGACTTGGATGTTCAACACATCTTCATCAGATGGGCGGTCTGGGGTGCCAAACATTAGAGCTGCGTATCTTACTGAAGCCGTTCCGCGAGACATAGCTCGAACCAAAGCAGGTAGATCGTCTGTTCGAACCTCCGTCTGCTTCAGTAATCGTGGCATACCCACTTTGCCGCGATCCAATGCGATATAATCAGGCTTCAAGGTCACGAGGACACCTGCAACACCTATTGCGGCGATGAGGCCGGCGATGATGACCGCAGTACTCATCGTCGCCTTCCTTTTCCCTTGCGACCTAACCATGGAAGCGAAGCTAGCTTGGCCAGCGGCTGCGTCAATGCGGGCATACCTGCTAACGTCCGCAATGGGTCGAAAGCGGACATAGGAAAATGCTTTCCTACAGGTGGGTAATTGTGATCCAAGCTGGTGGATGAGCGATCTGAATCACCACGAAACGGACAAAACCGACACACCCCGTCCCAGGCCTCGCGCGCGTGCGCGCGGGTTCGCTGCATTCGCTGCGTTTCGCGGGATTCCCTCGCGTGCGCGCGCGGTGGGGAGTGAACTTGGCGAACTTTCACGCGCGGGCAGGCCTTTAAGAACGGCCCCTGTTCGACTAGCGGAGAGGCGAGGGAGTTAGCCCATGTCGTCCTATGCCGATCGCCTCGCCGCTTTGCGCGAGCAGTTGAAAGCCGACCGTCTCGACGGTTTTGTCGTCCCCCTGACCGACGAGCATATGAGCGAATATGTCGGAAGTTACGCCCAGCGGCTGGCCTGGCTGACCGGCTTCGAAGGCTCGGCCGGGTCGGCGGTGGTGTTGCCGCAAGAGGCCGCGATCTTCGTCGACGGCCGCTACACGCTCCAGGTCCGCAGCCAGGTCAGCGCCAGCGAGTGGAGCTATCAGTCGGTGCCCGAAACCAGCATCGACGATTGGCTCATGGTGCATGCGGCCGAAGGCGCCCGCATTGGCTACGACCCGTGGCTGCACAGCCGCGACTGGGTCCGGCAAGCGAGCGAGTCGCTGGCGACTCGCGGGGCAACGCTGGTGCCGGTGAAGCGCAATCCGATTGATGCCGTGTGGGAAGATCGTCCCGAGGCGTCGATGGCGCATCTGGTCGTCCAGCCCGACCAACATGCCGGCAAGAACGCAGCCGAGAAGCGCACCGACATCGCCGACTGGCTGGCCAAGCATAATGCCGACGCGGCGGTCCTGTCGGCCCTCGATTCGATCGCCTGGGCGTTCAATGTCCGCGGCGCCGACGTTGCCCGCACGCCGGTCGCTTTGGCCTATGCCATCGTCAATGCCGACGGCACCGCCGATTTGTTCGTTGCCGGTGAAAAAATCGGCGCCGACGTCCGCCAGCACCTCGGCAATGGCGTGCGGTTGCACGAACGGTTGGAATTCGACCCGTTCCTCGCCAAATTCAACGGCAAGATCGTGGCGGTCGACCCCGAACGCGCGGTCGCCGCGATCTTCGAATCGCTGGAGAAAGCCGGCGCCAAGATCCTGCCGATCCGCGACCCGACCGTGCTGCCCAAGGCGCTCAAGAACCCGGCCGAAATTACCGGCCAAAAGAATGCGCAAGCCCGCGATGGCGCGGCGATTGCGCGCTTCCTGAAATGGGTCGAGGAGGAGGCTCCCCAGGGCGAGCTCGACGAATTGACCGCGTCCGATCACCTCGAATCGCTGCGCCGCGAAAATCCCGAACTGCGCGATCTGTCGTTCGACACCATTTCCGGGGCCGGGCCCAACGGCGCCATCGTCCACTACCGCTCATCCGAAAAGACCAACCGCAAGCTCGAAAGCGGCAGCCTTTATCTGGTCGATTCGGGCGGCCAATATGTCGACGGCACCACCGACATCACCCGCACCGTGCCCATCGGCCAGCCGACCGACGAAATGTGCGACCGCTTCACTCGCGTGCTGCAGGGGCATATCGCCCTCGCCACGGCGCTGTTCCCCAAGGGCACGCGCGGCGGTCAGCTCGACAGTTTTGCACGCCGGCCGTTGTGGGATGCGGGCCTCGATTACGCCCACGGCACCGGCCATGGGGTTGGCAGCTTTCTGGGCGTCCACGAAGGGCCGCAACGCATCGCCCCGATGACCAGCTCGCAATCGGGCGGCGACGAGCCATTGGCGGCCGGCATGATCCTGTCGAACGAGCCCGGCTATTACAAAACCGGCGCCTACGGCATCCGCATCGAGAATCTGGTGCTGGTGGTCGAAAAGCAGGTCGAAGGTGCCGAGAAGGAGATGCTCGGCTTCGACACCCTGACCCATGCGCCGATCGAGCGGCGGCTGATCGTCAAGGACATGCTGAGCGCGAAGGAGCTGGACTGGCTCAATAGCTACCATGCCGACGTGCTGGCCAAGATCGCCCCGCGCCTGTCCGGCGACGATTTGGCCTGGCTCGAAGCTGCTTGCGCGCCGCTTTAGGCGGGCTTGGTTGGACTTGAGGCCTTCGGCGCTGGCTCGCGCGTTCCCGCCTTGCGGCGCTTGAGATTGTCGCGCAGCGCGGCCGCCAGCCGCTGGTCGCGTTCGGTTTTCTTGTCCGCCATCATTTGCCGCCCTGGCGGTTGAACGCGGGCCCGGCAAGCGGGTTGACAGGCACGCGCCCTCACGGTCAAAGGCGCGACCTCCTCGCAGTGCTGCCGTAGCTCAGTGGTAGAGCGCATCCTTGGTAAGGCTGAGGTCGTGAGTTCAATCCTCACCGGCAGCACCATTTTCACGCACAGCCATGCCGGGGGCATGGCGAGCATGAAAATCCCTCGACATTGACGCTGTCGGCGACAGCCGCCATGCGCGGTGCGATGCGGTTCTTCTCGGACAATGCGGCGGCCGCCCACCCGGCGGTGCTCGACGCGATCATTGCCGCCAACCGGCTCGACACGGCTTATGATGGCGACGCGTGGAGCTTGAAGCTCGACGGTGCCTTCTCCGACCTGTTCGAGACGCCAGTGCGGGCGCTTTGGGTGACCACCGGCACCGCCGCGAATTGCCTCGCGCTGGCGGCGCTGTGCCCGCCTTATGGCGGCATCATCTGCCACCGCGACGCGCACATCGAGGTCGATGAAGCAGGCGCGCCGGCTGTCTTCACCCACGGCGCCAAGCTGATCCTGCTCGACGGGCCGGGCGCCAAGGTGACGCCGGAGCTGGTGACGGGCGCACTCGACGGCATCCGCAAGGACGTCCACCAGGTCCAGCCGCACGCGATTTCGATCACCAACGCGACCGAATACGGCCTGGTCCATAGTGCGGCCGAGGTGGCTGCACTGGGTGATCTCGCCAAATCGCACGGGCTTGGCCTGCACATGGATGGCGCCCGCTTCGCCAACGCCGTCGTCGCGACCGGCGCCAGCCCGGCCGACCTCAGCTGGCGGGCCGGGGTCGACACCTTGTCGTTCGGCTTCGTCAAGAATGGCGGCCTCAATGCCGAAGCGCTGATCCTGTTCAAGCCCGAGATGGCGGACGAAGTGCTGGTTCGCCGCAAGCGCGCCGGCCATCTGCTGTCCAAGGGGCGCATGCTCGCCGCGCAAATATTGGCGCTGCTCGACAATGATCTGTGGCTGTCAAACGCGCGGGCCGCCAACGCCGCCGCGCGGCCCCTGGCGGCTGCAGCCGGCGACAGGCTCGTCTATCCGGTCGAGGCCAACGAGCTATTCCTGCGCGTCACGGCCGACGAAGCGGCACGGTTGCTCGCCTTGGGCTTCGATTTTTACGATTGGGGTTCGGGCCAAATCCGGCTGGTCACCAGCTGGGACCAGGACAGCGGGTCGGTCGACAAGCTCGCCGCGGCGATCAAGTCCCTGTGACATCGCCGCCGCGCTCCAACTTCGCCGCGGTCATTCTCCCCTTCATCATTTTCACCGGCATCTGGGGTTCCACCTGGATCGTCATCCGCGACCAATTGGGCACGGTTCCGCCGCAATGGTCGGTGACTTATCGCTTCATCATCGCCGCCGCGGCGATGGCGGTTGTGGCGCGGGTCAAAGGCGAGAAGCTTAGTTTCGACAGCGGCGCGGTAAAGGCTGTGCTGTTCCTTGGAGTGTTTCAGTTTTTCGTCAATTTCAACGCCGTCTACCTTGCCGAGCGCCACATCACCTCGGGCCTGGTGGCGACCGTGTTCGCCTTGCTGGTGATCCCCAACACGCTGCTCGGCTGGGCATTCTTGGGCCAACGCCCGTCTCACCGCTTCATTTGGGGGTCGCTGGCCGCCGTCGCGGGCATGTCTTTGTTATTCGTCCATGAGTTGCAGGAGCATCCCGGTCGGAGTGCGGCCATCCTCACAGGGATTGGCCTTACCCTCGTCGGCATGACCGGGGCGTCGGTGGCCAATGTCTTCCAGGCGCGCGACAAGGTCCGCGCTTATCCATTGTTCGCCTTGCTCGCCTGGTCGATGGGCATGGGCGCGTTGATCGACGCGGCCTTCGCTTTCCTGTTCGCCGGCCCGCCAGTGATCGAGTACCGGATCGGCTATTGGGCCGGGGTGCTTTATCTCGCGCTGTTCGCTTCGGCGCTCGCCTTCAGCCTCTATTTCCCGGTGGTTCGCCGAATTGGGCCCGGCAAGGCCGCTTATTCAAGCGTTCTGGTACCGATTATCGCCATGGGCTTCTCGACCGCGTTGGAGGGCTATCGCTGGACGCCGCTGGCGGTTGCCGGGGCGGTTCTCGCGCTCGGCGGAATGCTCGGCGCACTCAGCCGCAGCCGCTCGCTTGTGACCGCCCCGGCAGCCGACTAAGGCCCGCCGATGGACGCCAGAACCCTTCCCGAAGACCTGATTCCGCCCCAGCACAATGCCACCCGACGCGAGGACTACCGACCGCCCGACTGGCTGGTGCCCGAGATCGCGCTCGATTTCGCCCTCGATGCCGCGGCGACGCGGGTCCGCGCCACGCTTACTGTCACCCGCAACGGCGCTCACGACCGCCCGCTGCGCCTGGACGGTGACGGCCTGGCCACGCTCAACGTGTCGGTCGACGGCGGCGGTGCGCGCTGGTCGATGGACGGGCCGGCCCTGGTCATCGCAATCGACGGCGACCGCGCGACGATCGAGACCGAGGTCGAAATCCAGCCCATCGCCAACACCAAGCTGATGGGCCTCTACTCGTCGGGCGGCGGACTCTACAGCCAGTGCGAGGCCGAGGGCTTTCGCCGCATCACTTTCTTCCCCGACCGGCCCGATGTGCTCAGCCGCTACCGGGTGCGGATGGAAGCCGCAGCGGCGGCGTTCCCGGTGCTGCTGACCAACGGCAATTGCGTCGATTCGGGCTCCGGCGACGACGGCCGCCATTGGGCGCAATGGGAAGACCCGTTCCCCAAGCCTTGCTATCTGTTTGCGTTGGTCGCCGGCGACCTCACGCCCAACCGCGATACCTTCACCACCATGTCTGGCCGCGCCGTCGAACTCGCCATCTGGGTCAAGCAAGCCGACTTGCCCCGCACCGCCCATGCGATGGACAGCCTGAAAGCAGCCATGGCGTGGGACGAGCGCGTCTACGGCCGCGAATATGACCTCGACCAGTTCAACATCGTCGCGGTCAGCGATTTCAACATGGGGGCGATGGAGAATAAGGGTCTCAACATCTTCAACTCGGCCTATGTCCTGGCCGACCAGGACACCGCGACCGACGCCGATTTCGACGGCATCGCGCGGGTTGTCGCCCACGAATATTTCCACAATTGGTCGGGCAATCGCGTCACTTGCCGCGACTGGTTCCAATTGTCCTTGAAGGAAGGCTTCACGGTTTTCCGCGACCAGAGCTTCTCGGCCGACATGGGCAGCGCCGCGGTCAAAAGGATCGAAGACGTGCGCATGCTCAGGGCCGTCCAATTCCCCGAGGATTCGGGGCCACTCGCCCATTCAGTGCGGCCCGACAGTTACATTGAGATTTCGAACTTCTACACCGCAACGATCTACAACAAGGGCGCGGAACTGATCGGCATGTTTCATACATTGCTCGGACCCGAGAAATTCCGCGCCGGGACCGACCTCTATTTCGATCGCCACGACGGCGAGGCGGCGACCTGCGACGATTTTGTCAAAGCGCTCGAGGACGCGAGCGGCGTCGACCTGTCCGCGTTCAAGATTTGGTACAGCCAGGCCGGCACGCCCAAGGTGACGGCGCGGCTCGATCATGACGCCGACGCGCGGACCGCGACGCTGCATTTGGCGCAGACCGAATCGCCGACGCCCGGCCAGCCGGACAAGCGTCCGATGCCGATTCCCTTGCGGACGGCGCTGATTGGCGCCGGCAGCGGCGGTGAGATTGCACCCGAACGCCTGATCATCCTCGACAGCGCCAGCCAGAGCATCCGGTTCGATGACGTCGCCGAACCGCCCTTATTGTCGATCAACCGCGATTTCTCGGCCCCGGTAATCATCGCCGCCGAGCGGGGTCCCGACGAGCTTGAGCTTCTTGCCCGGCACGACAGCGATGCCTTTGCGCGCTTTGAAGCGATGCAGGAACTGATGCTTGGCGCGTTGATCGCGGCGACGCGCCGCGAGCCGATTGATGCGGCGCCACTGGTCCGGACAATCGGCAATATCCTGCAGTCCAATTCGCTCGACGCGGCGTTCAAGGCCGAAGCGATCCTGCTGCCATCCGAAAGCAGTATCGGCGAGCGCCTAAACACCGTCGATCCCGACGCGATTCATGCGGCCCGCGAGCAACTGCGCGCGACCCTCGGCGCTGACCTTCGCGACGCATTGCTCCGGGCGCGATCAATCGCCGATGCTCCGGGCGGCGACCTCGGCGTCACCGCCAAAGGCGTCCGCCGGCTCAAGAGCGTGGCGCTGGGATTGCTCGCGGCAAGCGATGCCAAGGAAGGGGCGGCACTCGCCAAGGCGCAGTTCGATGCGGCTGACAATATGACCGATCGCCAGGGCGCGCTGGCGGTGCTGGTGTCGCTCGACCAGCCCGAACGGGTGGCGGCGCTGGATGCGTTCTACGATCGCTTCAAGGACGACCCGCTAGTGATCGATAAATGGTTTGCGTTGCAAGCATCGGCGCAGCGGCGCGAGACGATTGACGAGGTCGAGCGCCTGGCGACGCACGCGGCGTTCACCCTATCGAACCCCAACCGCCTGAGATCACTCGCCGGGACGTTCGCTGCCAATCAGTGGGCATTTCATGACGCGTCAGGGCGCGGCTACCGCTTTGTCGCCGACATGATCCTTGCCGCCGACAAATTGAACCCGAGCACGGCGGCCCGGCTGGTCCCGCCGCTCGGCCGCTGGAAACGATTTGACGCGGCTCGTGCCGCTTTGATGCGCGCCGAGCTTGAGCGGATCGTTGCTGCCCCGAGATTATCCAAGGACGTCTACGAACAGGCGTCCAAAAGCCTTGGCTAGCGCCTAGCGCCCGATCCATTTCGCGGCTTCCAGCGCGACCTGGTTGGCCGCCTGGTTGAGCGCCGGGCCGACCGTCGCCGCGTCACCACTGGCCGGGACTTGCGCCTCGAACCGCCGGGTTTCCACCCGCGCTCCGCCGCCGGTGGTGAGCGCGCCGTCGAAGCGAACGATCACCGCCTGCGCCGCCGCGTCATAGCCAAACTGGAACAATTGCCCGGATACCACCACGCCAGGGTCGAGGGTCGCCTGCTTGGGGTCGAGTACGACTCGCCCAGTGGTCCGCCGAACGGTCTCCGCGAGCAGATCCTGGAACAGGCGGTCGGGCGTATCGACCCATTGCAGATCCTTGACATAGGCGACCTCGGTCGCGCTGACCCGCGCCGGAACGCGGATCGTGCGAATTTCCTTGGCGACGATCGGCAGCGCGATGGTTACCGCCTCGCCAGCGCTGGAGGAGCGGCTGGAGTCGCTTGGCATCGGCGCTTCGGCGGTCAGCGTCAGCAAGGTTGCCGGCGCCTTGCCGCCGCCCATCAGGCCGCCCAGGCAGGCGTTCAGCGCCGCCGCCAAGGCGATTGGCAAGGCAAGTCGCAGCGGCAGCTTCATCAGCGTTTCCTTGGCTTGTAGTCGGGCAGTTTCTGGGGTCCGAGCGATCCGCCGATCCCGCTTTGCTCGAGCCGCTCGGTGAAGCCGCGCAGCGACGTCGTCAGCTCGCGGAGGTCGCGGACCATGCGATTGGCTTCAGGCAGCGTCGACTTGGTCAAATTCTGCACGCCGGGCCGGGCGTCGGTGACCATCGCGTCGAGGTTTTCGGCGGCATGCTGGACCGCGGCGATCGCCTTGCGCATATCCTCGGCGGCGGGTTTGCCTTGCTCGTTGACCAGGCGATTGGTGCTGTCGGCGAGCAGGCCGACATTGTGGGCGGCGATGCCGGCTTCCCGCGCCGCCGTGCGGGCATCCTTCATCGCGTCGGCAAGGTCGGGTGCGCGCTCGGCCAGGACCTTGGTCGTCTTGTCGATATTCTCGAGAATGTCGGCGATCGAATTCTGGTTCTTGTCGCTGAGCATTTCGGTCAGCCGCTCGGTCAGCCGCTGGATGCGGTCGATCAGCTCCGGTGCGCTATTTAGCAACGCACCAAGTCCACCCGAGCTCGACGGGACGACCGGGCAGCCCTGCGGTCCCGGCGTATTGATCGGGCGGCCGCCCTTGACCGCGCCGGTCAGCTGGATTTCGCTTACCCCGGTGAAGCCGACGCCCTTGATTTCGGCCGTCGTGCCTTGCAGCACCGGCGTTTCGTCATCGACGTTGATCCGCACCCAGACGAATTCGGGGCGGTCGGGAAGCAGCGAGATTTTCTCAATCTGGCCCACTGGAACGCCGGAGAAGGTCACGGCGGAGCCTTTGTTCAAGCCGCTTACCGCTTGGGCAAAATAGATGTCGAAACAGCGAGTCTTGTTGTTCGACAGCCCGGCCAGCCAGACGGCGAACAGCAAAAGCCCCGCGAGCATCGCGAGGACCACTGCACCTACGAGGACATGATTGGATCGCGTTTCCATCAGGCTTCGACTGGTTCCTTGTGGCTGATTGCCGCGGAGCGGCCGCGTGGCCCGTTAAAATATTCTTGAATCCAAGGGTGGTCCAAAGCCATTAGTTCCGGAATCGTCCCAACTGCTATTACTTTCTTGTCGGCCAGCACCGCAACCCGGTCGCAGATCGTATAGAGTGTGTCGAGATCGTGGGTGATCAAAAACACGGTCAGGTCGAGGCGTTGCTGCAGCGAATGGATCAGCTCGTCGAACGCGGCGGCGGCGATCGGGTCGAGCCCGGCGGTCGGCTCGTCGAGGAACAACAGCTCCGGATCCAGCGCCAGCGCTCGCGCCAGTCCGGCGCGCTTGCGCATCCCGCCCGACAGCTCGGACGGATATTTTGGCCCGGCGTCGGGCTCGAGCCCGCTCATTGCGATCTTGAACGACGCGATTTCGTCGAGCAGCGGGGGCTTGAGGAAAGGGAAATATTCGCGAATCGGGACTTCGACATTCTCGGCGACGCTGAGGGTCGAGAACAGGGCGCCGTTCTGGAACAAGATGCCCCAGCGGCGGCGGATGTTCTTCGCTTCGTCTTCGCTGCGGTCGATCATATTCTCGCCGAGGACGGTGATTTTCCCGGCGTCGGGCCGCTGGAGGCCGATGATCGATCGCATCAGCACCGATTTGCCGGTACCCGAGCCACCGACCACACCGAGAATCTCGCCGCGAAAAACGTCGAGATCGACCCCATCATGAATGACCTGATCGCCGAAGCTGTTGTGCAGCCCGCGCACGGAGATGATCGGCTTGCCCGTCATTTCCACCCGATCGAACTGAAAAACACCGCGAACACCGCGTCGAGCACGATTACCAGGAAGATCGACTGGACCACGGCGGTGGTCGTGCGCATCCCGACTTCTTCGCTATTGCCTTGCACCAGCATGCCCTGGAAGCAGCCGGCCAGCGCGATGATGAAGCCGAACACCGGCGCCTTGATGATGCCGATGTAGAAATCGGTCATCGGAATCACTTCCTGCAGCCGCTGGATATAGGTCAGCGGCGGGATATCGAGCACCAGCCAGACGAAGATGCCGCCGCCCAAAAGCGACATGATCATGGCGAAAAAGGCCAGCAGCGGCATCATCACGACGCTGGCGATCAGGCGCGGAATGACCAACGCTTCGATCGGCGACACGCCAATAGTCCGCATGGCGACGATTTCCTCGGTAATCTTCATCGTCCCGATCTGCGCGGCGAACGCCGAGCCCGACCGACCGGCGACCATGATCGCGGTCATCAGCGTGGCCAGCTCGCGCACCGAAATGCGGCCGATGAGGTTGATGGTGTAGACCTCGGCGCCGAACTGGGCGAGCTGGACCGCGCCTTGCTGGCCGATGACCACGCCGATGAGGAAGGTCATCAGGCCGATGATCCCCAGCGCGCGCACGCCGACGACATCGAACCGCTGGATGATGGCGTTGACGCGAAAGCGCTTCGGTCGCCGGATGAGGTTGGCGAACGCCATCACGGTCGCGCCAAGAAAACCGAGCAGGCCGACCAGCGTCTGCCCGATTTCGGACATCCACGTCCCCAGCTCGTCGAGCATGGGGAAGAAACCGCGTTCTTCCTCGGGGTGGACCTGGACTGGCTTGTCGGCCTCCGCGACTTGCTCGAGCAGGCTCATTTCGCTCGCGCTGGCGCCGACGATCCTGGCCTTGCGATCACGGATCGCGCGGTGGATGATCCACGCCCCGACCGTGTCCATCCGCTCGATTTTGGACAAGTCGATGGTTAGCGGGTCGGATAGCGCGTCGATTTCGCGGGCAGTGGTGGCGGCGCGGGTGATCGTCAGCGCGCCGGCGACGCGATAGGTGTCGCCTGCGCCGTCCCTCGTTTGCCGAGACTCCGCGGGGATTTCTTCCTGACCGGCCATTGGCGCAATTTAGTGCGCGAAATCCCAAGCTTGGGCAAGTCCGGGGCCGAGGTTAGGGCCGGCCAATGGCGTGGCTTCCCTGCCGCCGATCTCCCCTTTATGCGCGTTGGCCTATGCCGACCGAGCCGCCAATGCTGTTTGTCCCCGTCGGGTCCAACTCCGCGCGATTGTTCGGGATGGGCGCCCAAGCACGCGCGTGCCGGCTGGCATCGAACGCCGGGTTTGACTGTGCGGACTTGGTCGAGTCCGGTCGGGCTATGCTGATCGCCAGCCTCGATTACGCGTGGGACCCGGCGTGGCTGAACGCGATGGCAGCGCGGCCGGCGAGCGTGCTGATCCTCGCTGGAAAGCCCGTGCTTGCCCACGTCCCGGTCGGTGGCCCGGCGCCTGCCATGATTGCCGAGGCGATGGTGCGAGGCGACCTGGCGGCTCTGGACCGGCTCGAACCCATCGCCGCTGAAACCTTCGAACTTAGTTATGCCGCATTGCGCAAGCGCGAACGGCCGTTCGTGATGGTGCTCGACGCCGCCAATCCCGAAGTCGTCGAACAGGCTGCTTATGATGCGGCGTACCAGGGCGTGACCGATGCGCTGACCCTATACCTGTGGCGCAATCCCGCGTTCCATTTGACTCGTTGGGCGGCCGAAGCCGGCCTGTCCCCGAACATGGTCACGGCCGTGGGCGCCATGCTTTGCTTGCTCGCTTTCTGGCTGTTCTGGGGCGGGCATTACTGGCTCGGCGTGGCGTCGGGCTTCGCTTTCATGTTGCTCGATACGATCGCCGGGAAGCTCGCGCGCTGCACCGGCACGTCGTCGAAATGGGGCAATGTGTTCGACCACGGCATCGACCTCATTCACCCGCCCTTCTGGTGGTGGGCGTGGATTCACGGGCTCGCCACCTACGGCCGGCCGTTGGAGCCGATCTACGCGACCATGCTGCTGTGGGCGATTGTCGGCGGCTACGTCGCCCAACGTCTGATCGAAGGCATTTTCATGCGCCGTTTCGGCGGCATGCACATCCATGTGTGGGAGCGGATCGACAGCCGCTTCCGGCTGATCACCGCGCGGCGTAACCCCAACATGGCAATTCTCGTTGCCGCTATGCTGTTCGGCCGCCCCGACGTCGGTATCAAGCTCGTCGGCCTGTGGACGATTGTCTCGGTGATCTTTCACGCGGTCCGGCTGGCGCAAGCGAGCGTCAAGGCGGAGCGGGGCGAACCAATCGTCTCTTGGCTGGCATGAGCGGCTGGACGGCCGTCCTGCTCGCCGGTTCGCGGCCCGGCACGGATGCCTTCGCGCAATCCTACGGCACCGATTTGAAAGCCCTGATCCCGGTTTCGGGCGAACCAATGGTGCGCCGCCCGGTCATGGCCTTGCTGGCGGACGAGCGGTTCACCGCGATCCGCGTACTCACCCAGCAGCCCGAGCGCATCGCCGCCGTACTGCCGGCCAATCCGCGGCTGACGGTCGAGCTTTCGGGCGACACGATCGCGGCGACGCTCGACGCCATCTGCAATGATCCCGCGACTGTCTGGCCCTTGCTGGTCACCACCGCCGACCACGCCCTGCTCGACCAGGGCATGATCGAAGATTTCTGCGACCGCACGGGGCAAGCCGACATCGCCATTGCTGTCGTCGAGCGCACCGCCTTGCTCAAGCGGTTGCCGGCCACGCGGCGGACCTGGATCCGCTTTCGGGGCGGGGCCTACAGCGGCGCCAACTTGTTTATGCTCAAGTCCTCAAAGGTCGCCCCGGCGATCGCGCTGTGGCGTGGTGTCGAACAGGATCGCAAGATAGGGTGGCGGCTGCTGATGGCGATGGGTCCGACGCTGTTCCTCGGCGCAGCCTTGCGCCTGCTGACGCTTGACCAGGTGCTGCAGCGCATCGGGCGCAAGCTCGACCTCGACGTCCGCGCCATTGCAATGACGGACCCGCTCGCCGCGGTCGACGTTGACAAGCCCGACGACCACCGCCTGGTCGAAGCGATATTGGCAGGCAGCGCATGAGCGATCTGGCGATCTACGACCTCGACCGCACCGTTACGCGCATCGGCACCTACACGCCGTTCCTGATCCATAGCGCGTTGCGACGCGCACCGTGGCGGCTATTGCTCCTGCCGATCACGGCGGCGTCGATGCTCGGCTATGCGGCCAAGCTGATCGACCGTGGCAAGCTCAAGGAAATCAACCACTGGCTCCTGCTCGGGCGGTCGATCCACCCCAAGGATTTGAAGCCGCTGGTCGACAGCTTCGCCGACGCCACCCTCGCCCGCAACATTCGCCCCGGCGCGCTGAAAGCGATCGCCCGCGACAAGAAGGAAGGCCGGCGGCTGGTCCTCGCCACGGCATCGTACCGGCTCTACGCCGACGCGATCGCTAAGCGTTTGGGCTTCGATGACGTCATTGGAACGGGCTCCGTAATTGGCCTCGACGAGCGCCTGCGGTCGCGGATCGAAGGCGAGAATGCATACGGCGAGGCGAAATTGCGGATGATCGCCGCCTGGGTCGAGAAATCGGGTCTCAAAGGCAAGCACGGCCACGTCCGCTTCTATTCCGACCACGCCTCGGACGCGCCGACCTTTGAGTGGGCGGACGAACCTGTGGCGGTCAATCCCCATGGCCCGCTGCAGCGCCTCGCCAAATCCCGCGGCTGGGCGATCGAAGACTGGGGCTAAACAGCCCTTAGCGCATTCTCGAAATCGGCGATCAGATCGTCGGCGTCCTCGACGCCGATCGAGATGCGCACCAGATTGTCGGTGATGCCGAGCGCCTGCTTGCGCTCATCGGGCACGGATAAATGGGTCATCGCGGCGGGCGCGCTGGCCAGCGTCTCGGTGCCGCCGAGGCTGACCGCCAGATTGGCGATGACGAGGGCGTCGAGGAACGCGAATGCCTCTTTCTCGCCGCCCTTAAGGTAGAGAGAAAACGTCGATCCGGCGCCGGTGCAGTGGCGGTTGTAAATGTCCGCCTGGCGCGAACCTTCCTCGAGAAAGCCCAGATAGACGACGCTATCGACCTTGGGATGATCGCGCAAGAACGCGCAGATTTTCGCCGCGCTTTCCCCCGCGCGGTCCATGCGCAGCTCGAGCGTCTCCAGGCTCCGGAGCAGCATCCAGGCGGTGTTGGGATCGCAGATCGTGCCGATGGTGTTGCGCATCATCCGCACCTGGTCGATCAGCTTTTGCTTACCGACCAGGCCGCCGGCGACGAGGTCGCTGTGCCCGCCGGCATATTTGGTCAGGCTGTAGATGCTAAGGTCGGCGCCTTGGGCGAGCGGCTTGGCCCACAACGGCCCGAGGAACGTATTGTCGATAGCGATTGGCGGCAGGTCATTGGCGCCGAACGCAGCGTTGCGGGAGGCCGCGACGGCTTCGACATCGACCAGGACGTTGGTCGGGTTGGCCGGGCTTTCCAGATAGATCAGCGATACCCGCCCTTTGGCCTTGGCGGCGGCGATGACCGCATCGATCTCCTCGCGCGTCGCGCCAGCCGGGAAGTCCAGCCACGACACCCCGAACCGGCCGAGGATCTTGGCGATCAGTGTTTCGGTCGCCGCATAAAGCGGCCCCGAATGCACCACGACGTCGCCCGGTTGGACGAACGTCAGCAGCAGCGTCGCAATCGCCGACATCCCGCTCGAAAACGCCAGCGCATCGTCGGCGTCTTCCCAGATCGCCAGCCGGTCCTCGAGGATTTCCTGGTTGGGCCCGTTGAAGCGCGAATAAACCAGGCCCTCGGGGCCGCCGGCACGCTTGCCAGTGACGCCTTCGAAGAAGCGTTTTCCGGCGGCCGCATTTTCGAACACGAAGGTCGACGTCAGGAACACCGGCGGCTTCAACGAGCCTTCGCTCAAGGCCGGGTCGAAACCGTATCCCATCATCAGCGTCGAGGCGCTCAATTTGTGATTGCCGATGCTGGTCGGGGTGGGCTTGGGCGTCCGTCGCGTGGTCGCGCCGCTGGTGTCGTCTTTGGTGGGCAAGGTTTGTCTCCTGTACGAGATACCCCTTAGACCCAGTCCCACCGGCGCGGCTAGGACGGGCTTGGAGCGCGGTCAACTATTGCGGCACGGCGATGCTGCTCAGCTGCCGGCCATAGTCGGCTTCGCCGCGGTGGGTTGAGCGACGGTAGCTGTAGAAGCGGTCGGCATCGACGTAGGTATCGAGACTAAGTGTTTCGACGCTGGTGATACCGGCCGCCGTCAGTCGGGAGGCGACATAAGCCTCGAGGTCGAAGTGCGGCCTGTCTGCCGGGCCGCTGGCGAAGAATTTCTCATTGGCGGAATCCACCTCAAGAAATCGCGCGCGGAACGACTCATCCACTTCATAGGACGCTTGCCTGATGCACGGACCGACTGCGGCGGCGATCCGCTGGCGTTTTGCGCCCAGCTTTTCCATCGCCACGATCGCCGAATCGGTCACACCGGCGAGCGCGCCGCGCCATCCGGCATGGGCCGCGCCCACCACGCCGGCTTGCGCATCGGCCAGCAGCACCGGCGCGCAATCGGCGGTCAGGATGCCAAGCAACAGGCCCGGCCGATCGGTGACCATGGCGTCGGCACGGGGCCGTTGGTCCTGCGTCCACAATTGCTCGACCTCGACGACCTCGGCCGAATGAATTTGGTGCACGGTCGCCAACCTTGCACCAAGCAGCACGGCGGCAACCGCCCGCTTGCGGTTCTCGGCGATTGCTGCGCGGTTATCATCGCTGCCGTAACCGACGTTGAGGCCCGCCAGATCGCCCGTCGACACGCCGCCGCGACGGCCGAGGAAGCCGTGCGGAAAGCCGCCCAGATTGGCTGCCTGGATCACCTCGACGGTCATTCGTCAAAACCCGCGGGTGACGGCCAATTTGCCGAGTGGATCGCCATCACTTTGAACAATTCGCCCATCGCATCGGCGTCGCACAGGCGCGCCCGTTCCGACGCAATTTCCTGCCCCCGTTCCGGATGGGCTTCAGCAAGGGCGGCGGCGCGGGCGCCGATCCCAAGTCGTTCGAGCCATTTGCCTTGGCACACGACCCGGGTCACCTTGATGCTGCCGATGGATGCCGCCTTGGCCAGCGCCTCGAAATCGACATGCGCGGTGAGGTCCTGTTCGCCCGGGTTGGCCAGCACGTCGGAGTAGCGATGGCTGCGGACCGCCTGGAGTGTCTCGCCGAGGCCCGTCTTCACATGGCCGTAATCGATGATCAGGGCAACACCGCCGCGGACATCGAGTTGCGCGCCGATTTCCCAGGCGACGGCGTCCCGAGCCGGCGAATCTTCGCGGATTGCGCCATTTACGTCGAATTCCAGCCGATCGCCTTCAAACAGGATTCGGCGCTCTTTTGCGCCAACCCACTGCCGGATTGACAGCGCGTCGAAGAATTCGTTGGCGACCAGCAGCAGCGGCTGGCCCGCGGGGATGGTGACCAGGCTGTCATGCCAATCGGCTTGGGGATGCCGCCGCCGTTGGGCGTCGCGCAATAGCGGACTAGTTTCGACAAAGTGCACGGCGCCCGCGAATCCGGCATGTCGCAGCACCCGAAGCGCATCGGCGGCGAGTGTGCCGCGACCGGGGCCTAGCTCGACGTAGGCCGCGTTCGGCGGCGCGCCCGCCCGCAACCAGCAATCAGCCAGCACGCCGCCGACGATTTCGCCGAACATCTGGCTGATCTCCGGCGCCGTGGTGAAATCACCCGCCGCGCCCAGCGGATCGCGAGTCGCATAATAAAGCGCGTTGCACAGGCCCATATACTGCTCGACGCTGATCAGGCCCTGGTCGCGAATCATCGCCACCAAACTGTCGCGAAAGGCGCTCAGGCGACGCTCGCCGTGCCCACCGTCGGCTCGACCCGCACCCGCCGCTTGGCCGCCGTCAGCATCAGGAAAAGGCCGCCGAAGATCATCGGCAGCGACAGCCACTGTCCCATGTGCAGGCCGGTCGCCGCGGCAAAACCGACGAGCTGCGAATCTGGCTCGCGCACATATTCGAGGCCGAAGCGGAAACAGCCGTAAAGGAAGATGAAAGCGCCAACGAGCTTGCCCGGCTGATAACGCGCGTCGGTCTTCCAGAACATCCACCACAGGATGGCGAACAGGACGATGCCTTCAAGCCCGGCTTCGTACAGCTGGCTGGGATGGCGCGGCGGGCCCAATATCGAGTCGCCGGTAATCGCCACTTCGGGGAAGCGGACCGCCCATGAGACGTTGGTCGGCGCCCCCCACAGCTCGTGGTTTACGAAGTTCGCCAGGCGGCCGAAAAACAGGCCGAACGGGACGCAGCAAGCGACATAGTCGTGCAGCCTCAGCCACGGCAATTTCTCCTTGCGGGCCAAGTAGATAATGCCAAGCGAGGTACCGATCACGCCGCCATGGAATGACATGCCACCGTCCCACAGCTTTAAGATGTCGATCGGATGCTGGAGGTAATATGCGAGGTTATAGAACAGGACATAGCCGATGCGACCACCCAGGATGATACCCAGCGCGGCGTAGAACACGAGGTCATCGCCATGGCGGCGGGCCATTGGCGCGCCCGGCTGCTTGAGGAGTTTCAACAAATACCAATAGCCGATGAAAATGCCGGCGAGGTAGGCGAGGCTGTACCATCGCAACTCGAAGAAGCCGAGGTTGAGGGCAACCGGCGACAGGTGAAGGTCGGTCCAGGCGATGGCCTGGTCGGAACTGGCAGCTTGCAAGGACTTCCCCCTTGAGGTTCAGCGCCTCATAAGATGCACTGCCGCAAAGGGCAAAGGAGCGCTTGTAAGCCAATGCCAAGCGAACTCGATAGCAAGTTCGATGCAATGCTGGGCAGCATCATCGGCCCCGGCGGGCGGCTGGTAATCGAGTACGATGCCAAAGGTCGGGCGATCGCCGGCAACTTCCCGGGAACCGTGCCCGGGCTGCTGCGGACTTTCTGCGCGCTATATCCTGATCGGGAAGCCGTGATCGCGGGTGACGAGCGGCTGACCTTCGCCGATCTCGACCATTGGTCGGATGCAGTCGCAATGGGTTTGGCGGCGCGCGGAATCGTCAAAGGCGACCGAATCGGCATCGCTATGCGCAACTGCCCGAGCTGGATCGTCGCCTACATGGCGATCATGAAAGCCGGCGGAGTCGCGGTGCTGCTTAACGGCTGGTGGCAAACCCACGAGCTCGATCATGCGATGCGCCTGGTCGAGCCGAGGATGGTCATCGCCGACGGACCGCGCGCCAAGCGAATCGAGAGTGTCTGCGGCGCGTGCGAAATTCAGTGCCTTGAGGTCCAGCTGCCGCTGGCCGAAGCGCTTGAGCCCTTGCTGCCGGTCCCAGGCGTGGAACCGGTGCTTCCGGGCGTCGCCCCGGAAGACGATGCGACAATTCTCTTCACCTCCGGTTCGACCGGCGACTCGAAGGGCGCATTGTCGACCCACCGGGCGGTGACCAGTGCCACTTACACTTACGCCAGCGGCCTGATGACCCTGCTCGGCTTGCTGACCGACGAGGGGCGGCCGCCGCCGGTCCCGCGGACCCTGCTCAGCGTGCCCTTGTTCCACGTCACCGGCGAAGTGCCGGTGATGCTCAACAGTTTCGTTGTCGGGCGCTGTATGGTGGTGATGCCCAAGTGGGACGCGGTCGAAGCGCTGCGGCTGATCGAGCAAGAGAAGATTACCTACTTCGTCGGTGTGCCGACTATGAGCCTCGAGCTGATGAACCACCCCGACCGCCACAAATATGATTTGTCGTCGATGACCGACATCACCGCCGGGGGTGCGCCGCGGCCCGTTTCGCACGTCGAGCGGCTGCAGGATGAGTTTCCGCACGCCCGCCCGGCGCTCGGTTATGGCCTCACCGAAACCAATGCCGTCGGCTGCAGTAATTTCTGGGGCGGCTATGCGGCCAAGCCCGCGTCGACTGGCCGGCCGCAGAAACCGATGGTGGAGGTCGCCATTCTTGGCGCTAATGACATCCATCTGCCGGCGGGGGAACGCGGCGAGGTTGCGATCCGCGCCGCCGCCAACATCAAGGGCTATTGGCGCAATCCCGCTGCGACCGAAGCGCTGTTCACCGCTGACGGCTACGTGCGTACCGGCGACATCGGCTATCTCGATGAGGACGAATATCTGTTCATCGTCGACCGAAAAAAAGACATCATTATCCGCGGCGGCGAAAACATCTCCGCGGCCGAGGTCGAAGCCGCGTGCTACGCCTGCCCCGATGTTGCCGAAGCCTCGGTATTCGGCATTGCCGACGATCGGCTGGGTGAAGTCCCCCTGGCCATCATCCACGTCAAGGCGGGCAGTGCGCTCGACGAGCCTGGCTTGCGCGCGTTTCTCGCAACGCGGCTGGCCGCGTTCAAAGTGCCGGGGCGGATGATTTTTTCGGCCGAACCGCTGCCGCGCCTCGGCACCGGCAAGATCGATCGGGTCGCGCTGAAGGCCCAGTACGCCCGTTGAGAGAAGCACTGGCAAGCATCGACCGGCGGACGCTGCTGATTGGCGGCGGCATCGGCATTGGCCTGGTTGTTGCGTTTGCCGCCTGGCCCCGGCACCTCGCCAGCGACCTGGCGACGCGGAACGGTGAGCAGGCGTTCGGCGCGTTCCTCAAGATCGGCCACGACGGGCGGGTGACGGTCGCCGTGCCGCAGGTCGAAACCGGGCAGGGGATTTGGACCGCGATGCCCCAAATCGTCGCCGATGAACTGGGCGCGGCGTGGGAAACGGTCGCGGTCGAGCCCGCGCCGCTTGGTTCGGAGTACGCCAATTCGCTTGCTGGCGAGGAGGGCTGGCTTGACGGCATCGGCCGCCTGCGCCGCTGGAAAATTTCGGACGCCATGCGGATCACTGCCGGGTCGACCTCGGTCCGCGCATTCGAACGGCCACTCCGCCTTGCTGGCGCCACGGCTCGCGCCATGCTCATTGCCGCCGCCGCCGAACGCTGGGACGTTCCAGTCGACGAATGCGATACCGCCGACGGCTTCGTGCTGACAAAGGCGCGGACCTTCACTTTCGCCGAACTCGCCGAAGAAGCCGCTGGCCAAAGCCCGCCGTCAGACCCGCCCCTGCGGACCTCGCCCAAAAATCGCCTCATCGGTCAGCCATTGCCGCGCCTCGATTTGCCGGCGAAAAGTGACGGCAGCTTTCGCTTCGCCGCCGACGTGCGCTTGCCCGACATGCTGTTCGCGTCGGCCCGCATCGCCCCGCCCGGCGGTCGCCTCACCGGCTTTGGGCGTCAAAACTCGGCGAATTTTATCATTCGAAACCAGTGGCTTGCGGTCGCAGCCGACAGCTGGTGGGCCGCCGAACGCGCCCTCCATGCATCGAACCCCCATTTTTCCGCTCCGGAATCGCCATCCCGGGATGGCATTCTTGCCATGCACCAGCAGCTCCTTGAATCGGGCGACGGCAGCAATTGGTTCAGCCGCGGCGATTACGATTCGGCGGTCGAAGGTTCGCGTCCTTTGTCCGCCACCTATTGGGTCGCTCCAGCGCAGCATCTCGGGCTCGAGCCATTGACCGCCACCGCGCGTTTCAGCGGCGACCATCTCGAAGTTTGGGGCCCCTCCCAGGCACCCGACTTCGCCCGCGCCGCGGCCATCAAAGCTGCCGGTCAGGACGCGTCGGAAGTGACGCTGTATCCGATGCCGGTCGGCGATTCCGCTGGTCGCGCCATGGAAGCCGACGCCGTCGCTATGGCGGTTGATCTCGCCCGCGACCTCAAGCGGCCGGTTCAGCTCAGCCTGTCGCCCAGCAGCTCCCAGAACCACGATCGCGTGGCGCCGGCCGCGCTAGCCAGAATGACCGCACTTCCCGGTGCGGGGGGCATTACCGCCGCGTGGAAAATGCGCGTCGCCATCAGCGATGGACTCGGATCGGCATTCCGACGGTTCGCCAGCGAGGCCGCGACGACTGCCCTTGGCCGCACCGCGCTCGACGGCGCCATCCCGCCCTACGCGATTCCCGACGTCAGCATCGATGCCGTGCCGGTCAAGTCGCCCTTCCCAACCGGCTATCTGCGCGGCCACCCGCAGCGCGCGATGACGTTTTTCACCGAGAGCTTCATCGATGAGCTAGCCCACGCGGCGGGTCTCGAACCTTTGGCGTTCCGGATGACGTTGCTGGGCGGCAATCCCCGGCTGGCGCGCTGCATCCAGGCCGCGGCATCTGCGGGCGACTGGGACGGCGGCGCGCGTGGCAGCACGCTCGGGCTCGCCGCTTGCTCGGCCTTCGGGTCGCACATCGGCCTGATGGCCAATGCGACCATCGGCGCCGATCAGGCTGTCGAGGTGCATCGGCTGGTCGCCGCGGTCGATTGCGGACGGATCGTCAACCCGCAGCTGGTCCGACAGCAGATTGAGGGTGGGCTGATCTGGGCGCTCGGCCTGGCCAACGTCCGCGAGCCCGATTGGGCGGCTGGGATGCCCCGCTCGCGGCCCCTGGGCGCAATCGGCTTGCCGCGGATCGCCCGCACGCCCGAGATTCACGTGCAGCTAATTCCCAGCCGCGCTGCGCCCGGCGGCGTCAGCGGCCTTGGCGTCGCGTTACTCGCACCGGCAGTCGCCAACGCGATTTTCGCCGCGACCGGCAAAAGGTTGCGCAACCTGCCGTTCGACCCGACATCTGTCGGGTGACTGCGCCGACCGATCATCCGCCAATCCAGCCGCCGCGAATCGGCGTGCTGTTGATCAATCTTGGCACGCCCGACGCGCCAGAGCCGGGCGCGGTGCGGCGTTATCTTGCCGAATTCCTGACCGATCCGCGAGTGATCGAAATACCGCCGTGGTTGTGGCGGCCGATTCTTCACGGCATCGTGTTGCGGACGCGCCCGGCCAAGTCGGCACACGCCTATCGCCAAGTGTGGACCGAAGAGGGCTCGCCGTTAGCGGCGATCACTCGCCGACAGGCGCAGGCGCTACAGCAGCTGCTTGGCGACGTCGTCGTCGTCGATCATGCGATGCGCTACGGCAATCCCGGCATCGCTGGCGCTATTGAACGAATGACCGCCGCCGGTTGCAGCCGCATTCTCGCCGTACCACTCTATCCGCAATATTGCGCGGCGACGACCGCCAGCGCCAACGACGCGTTGTTCGCCGCGGTGGCGTCGATGCGCCGGCAACCGGCGCTGCGCACGCTACCGCCTTATCATGACGACCCGCACTACATTGACGCGCTGCGCGAAAGTCTGACCCGGCAATTGGCGACGCTGGATTTTGGGCCGCAGCGGCTGTTGCTGAGCTTTCACGGCATGCCGCAACGGACGCTTGAGCTTGGTGATCCCTATCACTGTCATTGTCAGAAGACCGCGCGGCTGCTGGGCGACGCGCTTGGCCGTCCGGTCGACGTTGCTTTTCAGTCGCGTTTTGGCCGCGCCAAGTGGCTCCAGCCAGCGACCGACGCGACGCTCGCCGCTTACCCGAGCCAGGGCGTCCAGCGAATCGCCATCGCCGCGCCCGGATTTTCAGCCGATTGCCTCGAAACGCTGGAAGAGCTCGGCATCCGCGGCCGCGACTCATTCCTCGCCGCCGGCGGCACGCATTTCGCGCGGCTCGATTGCCTCAACGATTCACCGACGGGCATGACCATGCTGGAGCAACTGGTCACCCGCGAACTTGAAGGATGGCGCTCACCGACCTAAGCGCGTCGGCTTCAGCATTGGGAGAAGATTCATGGCTCGAGTGGCAATCGTCACCGGCGGCACGCGCGGCATTGGCGAAGCGATCAGCGTCGCGCTCAAGGATATGGGCATGCAGGTCGCCGCCAATTATGCCGGCAATGAGGAACGTGCGAAGGCTTTCACTGAGCGCACTGGTATTCCCGCTTATAAATGGGACGTCGCCGACCACGCCGCCTGCCAGGCGGGCGTAGCCAAGGTCGAAAGCGAGCTCGGGCCGGTCGACGTGCTGGTCAACAACGCCGGCATTACCCGCGATTCGACGATGAAGCGGATGGACCACGACAAGTGGCAGCAGGTCATCGATACCAATCTCGGCGGCTGCTTCAACATGGCCAAAGCGGTGTTCGAAGGGATGCAGACGCGCGGCTACGGGCGGGTCGTCAACATCGGCTCGATCAACGGCCAGGCCGGCCAGTACGGCCAAGTCAATTATGCCGCCGCCAAGTCGGGCATCCACGGATTCACCAAAGCGCTGGCGCAGGAAGGTGCGCGCTCGGGCGTGACCGTCAACGCGATCGCGCCCGGCTACATCGACACCGACATGGTCGCTGCAGTTCCAGAGGATGTGCTGGCCAAGATCGTCGCCGGCATCCCGGTTAAGCGACTCGGCCAAGCAAGCGAAATCGCTCGTGGCGTCGCGTTTCTGGTCGCCGAAGAAGGTGGCTTCATCACCGGGTCGACGCTGTCGATTAACGGCGGGCAGCACATGTATTGAGATGGAGGCGGTCGGTTACGGATCTCCGGTCAAACGCTCGGTATTGATCGCCGGTCATCCGACTTCGATCAGTCTCGAGCCGATTTTCTGGCGCGCATTGGAAGAAGCAGCCCGGGAGCGCAGCCGGCCGGTTAATGCGCTCGTCGCGGAGATCGATGCCGCGCGGATCGCGGCGCAATCGCCGCCAAATCTGACTTCGGCGATCCGCCAGTGGTTATTTGCCCGCGCGCTCGGCGGCTGACAAAATCGCCTGGGCGAATTCCGCACCGGCCTCCGGCGCGTAATCCAGGAACAGCGCGGGCTCGATCAACTCCAACTCCATGATCAGGAGCTCGCCATCGGCACCGACGACAATGTCGACGCGGGCATAGGTTGACGCGGCGGGGGCAGCCGCCAGGGCGGCCCGCGCGAGCGCTTCCGAGCCCGGCGGCGGATCGCAGCGCTGGATGATGCCGCCATATTCGGGTTGGACCCGGAATTCGCCGCTTTTGGGGACCTTGCTCAGCGCGTGGCTCAACACACCGTCGAACAGGATCAGCGAATATTCGCCCTGGTCGAGGATCCCGGCCACCCATGGCTGGACCATCATCGGCCAGCCCCGCACAAGCTCAGGCAATTCGTCGCCGGCTTGCAGCCGGAACGTGCCGTAAGCGCTGGCTGAAACCGGCGGTTTGACGACCAATTCATTGCATCCGAACCGCGCCCTGGCCGCCTCGAGCGCCTGCTCATCAAGACTGTCCACAGCGAGCGTTGGGACGGTGGGAATGCCTTTCTCGCCAAGCTCGGCAAGATAGACCTTGTCGCTGTTCCAATTGAGGAGCGGCACGGGGTTGGCCACGGGCAGGCGCTCCCGCTCCAGCCGATCGAGGAACGCGCGCCATTCGGCATAACGCTTATGATAACCCCAGGCGACGAGCGGCAGGATGAGATCGAATTGGGTGAGGTCTTTTGGGTCGGTCCATGGCACCGGCTCGACTGCGATGCCCGCTTCGATTAGCGCGGCCGCCTGGGGGTCATAAGCCCACCGCCACTCAACCGGATAATCCGGATCGGGAACCAGGAAAGCGACCCTCACCTTGTCAGCGTGCCAGCAGGATCCGTGCCTGGTTGGCGATTTGCGCCAGCATTGGGGCGCTGACATGCCCTTCGGCGCGGGCCCGGGTGAGCAATTGGCGGAATTGCGCAATCCTCGCGCCTTGGCTGGCGACCCATTGCTCGACAGCAACATCAGGCTGGCTCGAGCGACGGTGAGCGAGGAAGTCGATGCGGAGTTGCTCGAAATCACGCGCCAGCCCGGCCGTGAGCAGCCGCTCCCACTGATTGCTCGGCACGAAGCGCGCGACTTGCTGTTGGGCCCAGTCGAGGCCCAGGGCTTCGCCGAGCTTGGTGTAGGCGCTGGTCAGCTTCAATTCGTCGACCTTGCGGCGCGCGGCCAGCGCGGCGATCCCGAACACGCCGTCCAGCTCGAACAGGCGGACCAGGCCGCGGACGATTTGCTCGCTGGCGCCAAGGTCAATCAGCCGGTCTCGCCGTGTCGCCGCTTCATTGCGCACCTCGATTCGGATCAGCTTGGTGGCGGCGGTGGCGATCTTGCGGACACCGGGTTCGAGCAGCTTGCACAGCGCGCTAACCCGCGTTTCTCCGCCGGTCGAACGAAGGATGTCCGACAAGTGCGACCGGATGCTGCTCGCAGCGATCGAGAACAGCTCGATGCGCACGACTTCCGGCAGCGGCTCTTGGTCGATCTCGGCCCATAATTTGTCGAGGTCGAGCAGTCGCTCGGCGACCAGGAAGGCCGAGATTACCTGACCCAGTGACGCGCCTTCTTCCTCGGTCAGGTCTAGCGCGATGCTCGGCCCGAGTCGATTGACGAAGCGGTTGGCGGCCTTGGTGCCGAGAATTTCATGGCGCAGGCGATGCGCCCTGATCGCTTCGGCGTGCGGCTTGCGCATCGGCTTGGGGAAAGCGTCGAACAATTGCGGCTCGAGCAATTTGTCGTCGGCCAGGTGCAGCAAGTCCGCCGCATCCTCGAGTGCAATCTTGGACAGCGACAGCAAGACCGCGAGCTCGGGCCGAGTCAGTCCGCGGCCTTCCTGAATGCGGCGCAACAATTCTTCGCTGCTGGCGAGGCCTTCGACCTTGCGGTCAAGCCGTCCTGCGGTCTCGAGCAATTCGATCGTGCGCACGTATCCCGGCACGGCGATGGCCCCGCCGCTTTCGGCGATCGAAAGAGCGAGGCTCTGTAGGCGGTTATCCTCGAGAACGATTTCCGAGACCTCGTCGGTCATTCGCGCGAGCAGCGCGTTGCGCTTGGACTCGGACAATCGCCCATGCAGCATCTCGCGATTGAGCGGGATCTTGATGTTGACCTCATTATCCGAACAATCGACGCCGGCGCTATTGTCGATGAAATCGGTGTTGATGCGCCCGCCCTGATCGGCAAACTCAATCCGCCCGGCTTGCGTAATGGCCAGGTTGGCGCCCTCGCCAATCACCTTGGCGCGTAAATCGGCCGCGTCCGCCCGGAGCGCATCATTGGCCGGGTCGCCAACGTCGATGCTCGATTGGTTCGACGCTTTGACATAAGTGCCGATGCCTCCGAACCAGATCAGGTCGACTGGCGCCTTCAATATCGCGTTGATGAGCGTCGCCGGGTCGACATTGACGGCGTCGATGCCGAGCGCCTGGCGCTCCTGCTTCGACAAATGGATCGACTTTTGGGTGCGCGGGTAAATGCTGCCGCCAGGCGAAATCAGCGATCGGTCATAATCGTCCCAGCTCGATCGTGGCAGTTCGAACAGCCGCTTGCGCTCGGCCCAACTCTTTTGCGGATCGGGATTGGGATCGATGAAGATGTGGCGATGGTCGAAGGCCGCGATCAGCTTGATCGACGTCGACATCAGCATGCCGTTGCCGAACACGTCGCCCGACATGTCGCCGCAGCCGACGACCTTTATGGGGTCAGTTTGCACGTCGGTGCCAAGTTCGAGGAAGTGGCGCTGAACGGAAATCCACGCGCCGTGGGCGGTGATGCCCATTGCCTTATGGTCGTAGCCATTGGATCCGCCGCTGGCGAAGGCGTCGCCGAGCCAATATCCACGCTCGAGCGCGATCGCGTTGGCGATGTCGGAGAAGGTCGCAGTGCCCTTGTCGGCGGCAACCACGAAATAGGGGTCGTCGCCGTCGTGAATGACAACGTCACGGGGATGGACCGGCTTGTCGTTGACCAGATTGTCGGTGATCGACAGCAGGGAGCGAATGAAAATGCGATAGCTTTCGGTGCCTTCCGCCAGCCAGGCGTCGCGCCGCACGGTCGGCGGCAACTGTTTGGGATAGAAACCACCCTTGGCGCCGGTCGGAACAATTACCGCATTCTTGACCATCTGCGCCTTCATCAGGCCGAGAACTTCGGTGCGGAAATCATCGCGGCGGTCGGACCAGCGAATGCCGCCGCGAGCGACTGGGCCGCCGCGCAAATGAATGCCCTCGACGCGCGGCGAATAGACCCAGATCTCGCGCCACGGCACTGGGGCCGGAAGCCCCGGCACCAGCGACGAATCGATCTTGAAGGCGACCGCTTCCTGGGCCGCTTCGGAAAAGGCGTTGGTGCGGACCATCGCTTCAACCAGCGCCCGCAGTCGGCGGAGAATGCGGTCGTCGTCGATCGAGCGCACTCGCGACAACGCCTCGTCAAACTTGTCGCGCTGTTTCTTGATCTGCGATTCGCGCCGGGAACCGGCCGCCGGGTCATGCGCGGCAATGAACAATTGAATCAGCGCCGCAGTCGCTTTCGGCGCCCGGCGCAGCGCGTCGACCACCGTCACCAGGCCAAAGGCGCTGCCGGTTTGACGGAGGTAGCGGAACCACGCCCGCAGCCACAGAACCGGCTTGGCGGCGAGGCCGACAAACAATGCCAATTGGTTGAACTCATCATCTTCGGCGCTGCCGCTGAGGACGCAGGCAATCGCGTTCTCGATCTCGCCGACGCGGGCCATGACATCGTCCAGATTGGCTTCGCTGCCGATCTCGAGGCGGAAATCATGGACAAAGCCAAGCGATCCGCCGCCGAATGTCGTGGGCATCTCCTCAAGCACACGGAAGCCGAAATTTTCGAGCACCGGTACCGCATCGGACAGCGGGATAAGGGCGTCCTTGCGATAGGTTTTGAGGTGCAGCTGACCCGGTGGATCCAGTTCCGCGCGCCAGATGCGGACGGATCGAGCATTGTCGTCCTCGAGCTCGCTCAATCGCAAAATATCGGCGGCGCCCTCCTCGGGGCTGGTGCGCGCCCGATAGCTATCCGGAATCGCGTTCAGGTAAATGAGGGTGAGGCGCGTCGCCCGGGCCGGGCCGACGGCCGCGATCAACTCTGCCTCGACCGCCGGGGCCCAGCCGCGGACCATCTCGACCAACGCTGCATCGAGCCCTTCGGCATCGGGCAGGGCGACATCTTCCTCGATATATTGGGTGTAGCGGATAAGCGCGAGGTCGCCGTCACCGAGCTCGACCGACCAGCTGCTCACCGCCGAGCCGACCTCCATCTCCAACATCATCGCGATCGCCGTGCGACGCGATGTGGTCAGCTCCTCGCGCGGCAGCCAGACGAACGAGAACAAATGACCCTTGAGGATACTCCGCACTTGCAACAGGCCAGGTCGCGGCCGATCGGCGAGCGACATCGCCATCATCACCAGCTCGCGCACTGAATCCAGGCTGAGATTGATCAACAGGTCGCGGGGCAGCGAGCCGACCGCGTGGCGCAACGCCTTGCCCGAATGGCCTCTGGGATCGAACCCGAAATCCTTGTCGAGCTGCTCGAGTCGATTCCGCAGCACTGGAACTTCCTCGGCCGCGAGGGTCAGGGCCTGACTAGTCCACAATCCGGCATAGACACCGATGCCGACGATTTTGCCGTCCGCTTTGCCGTCGGCGCGCAACGGCACCACCACCAAGTCGAGCGGCACGCGGCGGTGGACGGTCGACTTGCGCTCCGCCTTGGCCAGCAGCGGCACGTCGCCGCCGCGTTCGAAATAGCGCATCGCCCCGAGGCAGCCGGCATCATCGGTCGGCGGTCCCGGAATGCTGAAGATGCCGAGCGTTTCCGACGGCGGCTCGTGCGGTTTTTCGATATGATAACCGAGCAAGGTCATGGCGCCGCCGGCAAACCAATTGAGCAAGGCTGCGCCTTCGCCCGCTGGGACTTGCGCGGCGTCGGCACACATATTCGCCTGGAGTTCGCGCCAATCCGCCACCGCGGCGCGGACGTCGGCCAGTACCGCGCGCAATTCCTTGGAGAGTTCCTGGCGTCCGCGCGCGTCGGCGCGGTCGAGCTCGATGTACATCATCGATTCGCGCCGAGACGTGTCGCCGCAGAGTAACTCGACTTCGCTCAGCAGCCCATTGCTATCGCGCGTGACGCACATCACCGGGTGCAGCAGGCGATGGATGGTCAGCTGGCGGCCGGCGATGGCGTTGGCAATCGAATCAACCAAAAACGGCATGTCATCATTGACGATGCCGATGCGCATCCGCCGCCGGCCAGCTTCGCCGCCGGTCGATTCGATGGCCAGCGCGATCTCGCCCTTGCGGCGGCGCACGGCGACTCCGGCCAGGAACTCGGCGGCATCGCGTTCGCCTTCGCGGGTAAAACCCTTGGTCTCGCCGGGCAGCGCGTGGCCGGTCAACGCTTTGCGCAATGCCTCAACCAGCGGCTTGGCGAGGCGCGAATGGACCGTCATTTTTCGAACTTGCTCCGCCGTCAGCCGCGATGGCCGCGGGCTATAGACGCCCGGTTAGCAGGGGGACAAGGTTAGTTGAGTGAGTTTGTCATGAGCTGGCGCGGCGAATGGCCCGCTCAACCAGCGCTTTGTCGACAATCTGCGCGACCGGCTCGTGCGTCCCATCGGCGCCCCGGCGGGTAAGGACGAGGCAGAACTCCTCGCTTCCCGGCAAGGATTGCAGGGAGAGCGGCTGGGCGGCGCGGAGGCGATCTTTGGCGGCTTCGCCGGTGTCGGATTTTGACTCGGGGCGGCGAGACTGGCGCTCGGCAGCGACCAGGGCCTTGAGACCGCCGTCCCGGCTCTCGACCAGCGCTTCAAAGCCGCCGAGCGCGATCCCTTCCCGCTGCGCAAAAGACAGAGCGGAGGCAAATTCGGTCAACCGGGTTTTGTCATAGTCGATGCCGAACACCAGCTTGACGATCGGGGTCATCGGCGCGCGAGCCTGGGCTTTGACGCCTGAGTCTTCGAGCAGCTCAGCATAATCGTCTGGGTCGCGCCTGGCGGCGATGGCGAAATCATAAGCCTGGCCAAGGGCACGATAGAGCGCGGCGCGGCTGCGATGGTCAGCTGATTTAACGACTTCGGCGGTCGCCCGTGCGGCGCTCAGCCAGTCGGCCAGTCCGGCGTCCTCGGCAAGACTGATTGCGGGGATGTCGCCGGCAACATCGTCATCGGCGTCCGACAACGGGCCGTCGTCCCAAACCGGGTGCGGTTCGTCACGCTGGATCGGCATTGCAACATAATTGTCGAGCTCTAGCGGCGGCTCGTCGAACTCGGGCTCGCTGGACCCAATGGCCGGAACGATGACCGCGGCGGGCTGGCCCTCGGCGGCCTTCCAGTTGATCACGCCGTAAATGAAATCGATCGTGTCGCCGTCCGATGAGAAGGGCATCAAGATACCGCGATAGCAAATGGCCTGGCCGCGCTGATTGACGAATTCGGCCTCGAAACCGACCGGCGCGCGATTGGCGATAATCTGGAGGTAATGGTCGGTCAGTCGCGACAACAGGGACCGGCTGGGAATGTCGGCGATGCTCTCGACGGCATCGTCGAGGCCGCACTCTTCGCGAATGGCCTCGCCAATATAGGACGTCGCCGGGTTGTCGCGGCCGCCGGTGAAGTCGAGCAATACGCTGTTGGAGGCGAAATCGGTGACATTGTGGGGCTCGAGGTCTTCGACCGATGGGTAATCGCGCCCATCGAGCAGCGAGACCCAGTAGTTATAGGCGCGGACGTGCATCCGTCGCTCATCGGAGCCAATCGCTGCCGCTATGTCTTCCGCCGTCGCGGCGTCGGTCACCGCAGGCAGGTCGAAGTCACTCAGATGATCGCGAAATCCGTCCATTTTGCGAGGTCCCACTTCTCCAGTCCTGACGAGGAATGCCGGACAAGCTTTACGAAAGCGTTAAGCATAACCATTCAACCGCGGACCGGGAGCAGTCCTTGCCGCGCTGCCGACCTGCTGTTAGGGGTGCGCGCCTCCGGGAAATGCCGCTTTAGCTCAGCTGGTAGAGCACATCATTCGTAATTGGCAGGTCATCGTCGAAATGCGAATAATGCCAAAGGGCTGGCGGGGCGAAGGGGAAGTTAGTAGGGCATTAGTAGGGTCAATTGCCGCTTTAGCTCAGCTGGTAGAGCATCGCATTCGTAATGCGGGGGTCGTGGGTTCGAGTCCCCCAAGCGGCACCACTTCTGCCATTTTAACAGATTTGCGGAGTGTCTGCTTTTGGTGGAAAGCGGGCATTGGCGAGTCCGCCGCAAGGCATTTCTGGCCGTGAGCAAGCAGGCCGCTTTTAGTCACGAATTGAGATGATCGGCCTCCCGATACGCCACCCCCGGACGCCTACGCCGCGGCAGCTGAAATCGCCTTTGTGGCCCGGCCGCGCTCGCTGGTTTGCTGCTGGTCCTTGTGGAGGTTGAGGAGGGACTGCATCAGCTCCTCGTCGGCGCTCGACATTACGCCCAGCACCTCGGCTTCGTCGCAGCCGTCCGCGGTCAGATAGGCGTGACCCATGTTCGAATCGATATAGATCGACTGACCCTCGCTCAGCGTGACCGGATCGTAGAATTCGGTCGCGACGATGATCTTGCCTTTGAGGACATAGACATATTCCTCGCCGGCATGATGCGCGAGCTCGCCGAACTGCTCGACGCTTTTGGCGCGGATCTTGGTGATTACCGGCACCATGCGTTTGCGCCGCAATTCGGTGCACAGATAATAATAATCGTAGTTCGGAGTTTCGACCCGCACCGCCTGGTCGATGTCGCCGAGACTGCGCCGCGCGGTGACCTTCGGCACTGTTTCGGACGGCTCGGCGAACAGGTCCGACATGCGCATGCCGAGCCGCTGGCTCAACTGGTAGAGCTTGTCATAGGTCAGGGTTAGGCGGTCGTGCTCGACCTTTGACAGCGTCGAGACCGGGATCCCGCTCTTGGCGCTCATCTGCTTAAGCGTCAGGCCCTCCCGATCGCGCAGACGGCGAAGCAAAGTGCCGAGGGTCGGCGTGGACGTGGACATGAGCTTCGAATCCTCCTCGGCATTGACGAATTCTCCAATCAGGATATCAGCGTCCCAATCAGGATGTCTTCGGGCAGACCATATCGGCCCAGGCAATTTCGAGCAATCCTCGAACGGGGGAGAAGATCATGAAGTGGTTTGCGGGGCTCACAATCGGAATCGCCGGCTTGATCGGCACCATCGGCTTCGCCCAGGACCGGGCGAGTCTCACTTCCGCCCTGGTGCCGCAAGCCGCGCCCGCGGCCGCGCCGGCGACTCCAGCCGGCCTTGCCCAGGCTTCGGCCGCACCGTCGCTGTCGAAGCAGGATGTCGATGCCTGGCTGGACGGCTACATGCCCTACGCGCTGAGCAGCGGCGATATTCCCGGCGCGGTCGTGGTGGTCGTCAAGGACGGCCAGATCGTGACCGCGCGCGGCTTTGGCTATGCTGATGTCGACAAGCGAACGCCGGTCGATCCGGACCGGACCCTGTTCCGGCCGGGCTCGGTTTCGAAGCTCGCTATCTGGACTGCGGTGATGCAGCAGGTCGAGCAGGGCAAGATCGGCCTCGACAAGGACGTCAACGGCTACCTCGATTTCAAGATTCCGCCCTTCCACGGCCAGCCGGTGACCATGCGCCAGTTGATGACCCACACCGCCGGGTTCGAAGAAACCGCCAAGGGCATCATATTCTATGACCACAAACATCTGCTTCCGCTGGGCGACTATCTGAAGCGCGAGACACCCAGGCGGATCTACGCTCCGGGCACCACTCCGGCCTATTCGAACTGGGGCACGGCGCTTGCCGGCTACATCGTCCAGCGGACCTCGGGCGAGGATTTGAACGACTATCTCGACCATCACATCTTCGCCCCGCTGGGGATGCGCAATTCGACCTTCCGCCAGCCGCTTCCGGCCAACCTCAAGGGCCAGATGGCGCTCGGATACGACAAGCCCGGGCAGCCGTCGCTCGGTTTTGAAATCATCGGGCCCTGGCCGGCCGGTTCGGAAGCCGCGTCCGGCACCGACATGGGCCGGTTCATGATCGCCCATCTTCAGAACGGGCGCGGATTGCTGCAGCCGGCAACCGCCGCGCTGATGCACAACAGTCCGACCTCGGCGGTCAATCCGATGTCCTTGATTCCGCCGCTCAACCGAATGGAGCTCGGCTTCTTTGAAACCAACGTCAACGGGCGCGAGATCATCGGGCACCTCGGCGATACCGAGGCTTTCCACACCTCACTTCACTTATTCATGAAAGACGGTGTCGGCTTCTACGTTTCGTTCAACAGCCCCGGAAAAGCGGGCGCTGCGGGAACCTTGCGCAAGGCGGTATTCATGGACTTCGCCGACCGCTATTTCCCCAACATCGCGCCAGCCGATGGCCGCGTCGATGCCAAGACCAGCGCCGCACACGCCCAGCAGCTGGCCGGCGTGTGGCAGGCCAGCAGGCGTTGGGAAACGCATTATTTCTCGATCCTCAACTTGCTTGGCCAGTTTAAGGTCGGCGTCGACAAGCATGGCGGGCTGGTTGTCCCAAGCCTGGTTGGGCCGAACGGGCGGCCCCAGGAGTGGGTCGAAATCGCCCCCTTCGTGTGGCGCGACCGCACCGGGCATGACCGGCTCGCGGCAAAGGTCGCGGATGGCAAGGTGGTGCGCTGGGCGACCGACTTTTTCTCGCCGTTCGAAGTGTTCGACCCGGTTCCCGCAGGCAAGTCGAGTGCCTGGATTCTGCCCGTCGGCGGCGCCAGCGCACTGGTCCTGCTGCTGACCGTATTGGCATGGCCGATCGGGTGGTGGAACCGCCGCCGCTACAAAGCCGAGTTCGCGTTGACCGGCCTCGCGCTCAACGCCTATCGCGCGACCCGCATCACGAGTCTGGCGGCCCTTGCCATCCTCGTCGGTTGGGGCGTCGCCTTCACTCTGGCGTTGACCAGCGCCGCCTACCTGACCGGATCACTCGACTCGCTCTTGTGGTTCCTCCAGATCGCCGGGCTGGTGGTTTTTCTTGCCCTGGTTGCGGCCACGATGTGGAATGCGCGGCTGGCGTTTCAAAAGGGCAATCGCTGGAACCGCAAGCTGTGGGCCGCCGTCATGGTTCTGGCCGCGCTGATCCTGACCTACGTCGCGTGGACCTTCGGCCTGTTCGCAATGACCGTGGATTATTGATGCCGCGCGTGTTGATGCAGGTCGCGACGGAGACGTTGCGGCTTGCAAAGCCGTTTCGGATCGCCGGTCGCGTGTTCGAATGCTCCGACGTTGTCGTGGTGACGCTGTGCGACGGCGACCTGCGCGGGCTGGGCGAAGGCGGCGGGGTATTCTTCCTCGGCGACGATGTCCCGCACATGCTCGCGGCGCTCGAGGCTGCGCGCATTCCCATCGAAGCCGGCGCGGGGCGCGATGAGCTGCGATCGATCATGCCGCCCGGCGGCGCGCGCAACGCGGTCGATTGCGCGTTGTGGGACCTCGAGGCGGCGCGGGCCGGTATGCCGGTGTGGCAACTCGCCGGCGTGGCCGAACCCCGGCCATTGCGCACCACCTTTACGCTGGGGGCCGACACTCCGGCGATCATGGCCCAGGGCGCGCGCGACTATCGCGAGGCGCGTTCGATCAAGATCAAGCTCACTGGCGACCTCGCGCTCGATCGGGAGCGAGTGATCGCAATTCGCCAGGCGCGGCCCGACGCGTGGTTCGGCGTCGATGGCAATGAGGGCTTCACCATGGACGATCTCGAGCCCCTCGTCGCGACGCTCGTCGCGCAGCGGGTGTCGCTGCTCGAGCAACCGCTGGCGCGTGGTCGCGAGGCGGATCTCCAAGGTCATCGCTGGGCGATCGCGATCGCCGGTGACGAAAGCATCGTATCGCTCGACGATCTCGCCGGCGCGGTCGGGCGGTTTGACGTGGTCAACATCAAGCTCGACAAGTGCGGCGGGCTGACCGAAGGCCTGATGATGGCATCTGAGGCCCGCCGGCTCGGCCTCGGCGTGATGGTCGGCAACATGGTTGGAACAAGCCTCGCAATGGCTCCGGGATTCATCCTTGGCCAGGGCTGCGACCTGGTCGATCTCGACGGGCCGACTTTCCTCCTCAAGGACCGCCAACCTTCGGTCGAGTATCGCGATGGAACCGTGTTCGCCGGCCCGTCGGTATGGGGATCGGGGGAGCTAGTCGCGGCATGACCGCCGAACGGACCTGGTTCGGACAGCCGCGCGGCCTGACCGTCCTGTTCCTCACCAACATGTGGGAGCAATTCTCCTACTACGGCATGCGCGCGCTGCTGGTTTACTACATGACTAAGCAACTGCTGATCAGCCAGGGCACGTCGTCGGTCATCTACGGCACCTATACCGCCTGCGCGTATTTCACGCCGATCCTGGGCGGCATCATCGCCGACCGCTACCTCGGCAAGCGGCGCGCGATCATCATCGGCGCCAGCGTTATGGCGGCGGGTCATTTCATGATGGCATTCGAGCCTTTGCTCTACCTTGCGCTGGCCACCATCGCGCTTGGCAATGGCTTGTTCCTGCCGAGCCTGCCGAGCCAGATCAACGACCTCTACCATCGAGACGATCCGCGCCGCGCGTGGGCGTACAATGTCTACTATGTCGGCATCAACATCGGCGGGTTCCTCGCGCCGCTGGTGTGCGGCACGCTCGGCGAGTTGTACGGCTGGCACTACGGCTTCGGAGCCGCCGGGATCGGGATGTTGCTGGGGCTGGTCATCTACCTCGCCGGCCAGCGCCATTTACCGCCCGAACCTCCGCGCGACCGGACGACGGCCGCCGGCCAGGCCAAGGGTCGGATGGCTCGCGAGACCGTGTTGGCTCTGCTCGCCGTCGCTTTGTCGGTGACCGTCTTTCGCGGGGCTTACGAGCAGGTCGGCAACACCGTCGCCTTGTGGGCGGACGCCGGCGTCGACCGCCGCGCCGGCGGCTTCATCATCCCGATGACCTGGTTCATCTCGCTCAACCCGCTGTTCGTGATTTTGATGACCCCGCCGCTGCTCGCCTACTGGGGCCGCCGCGCCGCCGGCGGGCGCGAGCCGGCGCTGGCCAGGAAGATGGCGTTCGGAGCGCTGATCGTCGCGCTGGCCTATCTGATGCTCGCCGCCGCCGCGGTGCTCGGGGGCGGCCAACCGACCGGCTGGACATGGCTGTTCGCGTTCTTCGTACTGTTCACGTTCGGCGAGCTGTTCATCCTGCCGACCGGACTGGGACTGTTCGCCCGGCTTGCGCCACCCGGCATGGGCGCCACCACGGTTGCCGCATGGTACCTCGCGATCTTCGCCGGCAGCCTCTCCGCGGGACTGGTCGGGACGCTGTGGAGCGACATGAGCCACGGTGCCTTTTTCGGGTTGCTGGCGGCAATCTCCGCTGTCGCCGCGGTGCTGCTGTTCACCCTCGATCCGATGGTCCGCTCGGTGGTCCGGCGAAGGGATGCTGAAAGTCTTTGACAATTCTCTGTTTGGGCTAATAGTATCCTATTCAGGACAACAGTCGAAGCCGTGGGGAATTACCGGCCGAGACGTTGTCGGGGGAGATACAGATGACAATCAACCGAACCGCCTTGATGGTCTCCAGCGCGCTTGCCGCTCTGGTCGTTTCCGCGCCGGCGAATGCCGCCGCCGCACAGGATCAATCGCTCAATTCCGCGGCGCCGACCGACCCTGCCGCGGCGTCCGCGCCCGCACCAGCCGCTGCCGACGATCCGGCGGAAATCGTCGTCACTGCTCAGAAACGAACCCAGTTGCTGATCGACGTGCCCCAATCGATCACCGTCGTCAGCGGCGCCAAGTTGGAAGAGCAGCACGCCAACGGTTTTGCCGATTATCTTAAGCTCGTCCCCGGCCTCCAACTCGATCAAAGCACGCCCGGGGAAGGCCGCCTGATTTTGCGCGGCGTCAACACCGGCGGCGTCGCATCGACGGTCGGCGTCTACATGGACGAAACCCCGTTCGGATCGAGCAGTGGCCTAGTCAATGGCGCCATCATGGCGGGCGATTTTGACACGTTCGACCTCGACCGCATCGAAGTGCTGCGCGGGCCGCAGGGCACAATCTATGGCGCGAGTTCGCTGAGCGGCGTGCTCAAATTCGTCACCAAGGCACCCTCGACCACGGGCGTTGTGGTGCGCGGCCGGGCGGGTGTTGAAACCGTCGATGGCGGCGACACAGGCTATTTCGGCAACTTGGTCGTCAACGCGCCGCTCGGCCAGACGGTCGCGCTCAGGGCGTCGGGTTATTACCGCAAGGACGGCGGGTTCATTGATTCAATTGGAACCGGCGGCTCCGACACTGAAAAGAACATCAACGATTCGAAACTTTACGGCGGTCGCGCCGCGCTGCTGTTTCAACCGAGCGATGCCGTTTCCATTCGTCTGACCGCACTCGCCCAGAATATCCGGACCGACGCTCCCTCGATCGTCGAAAGCGACCCGGTCACGCTCAATCGCCTTTACGGCGGCCTCACCCAATCGCAGTTCATTCCGCAATTTACCGACATCAATTACCGGGTCTACAACGGCACCGGAATCTTCGATCTTGGCTTTGCCAATCTCACCAGTTCCACCAGCTACAGCACGCAAAAGCAGCGCATCAGGATCGACCTGACCAACTCACTCAGCCCGCTGATTGCCTTTTTCTTCGGGACGCCGAACGAGCTTCTGGAAAGCCAGCACACCGATTCAACCAAGTTCACGCAGGAAGTGCGACTGTCGAGAGAATCTGACCGACTCGATTGGTTGCTCGGCGGATATTACACCCATGAAAAGGGGCTGATCCTCCAGGATTTCTTGGCGGTCGTTCCGGGCACTCTGACGCCGATCGTCGGGTTGCCAACGCTGGCTCACGCCCAGCTTTCGTCCGTCTATCGCGAGATTGCGGGGTTCGCTGACGTCACAGTTCATTTGACCAACCGATTCGATGTCGATCTGGGTGGACGTTACAGCCATAACAAACAGTCGGCGCATCAGGTGAGCGACGGCGCGCTGGCTGGGGGCTTCAACGACCTGCCGGTCAACAGATCGAGCGAGAATGTGTTCACTTTCTCGGCGGCGCCGCGCTTCGAACTGAATGATCATGCATCGGTCTACGCCCGTGTAGCCAAAGGCTTCCGGCCGGGCGGCCCCAACGTCCTGCCGCCGGGCGCGCCTGCCGCGCTGGCAAGTTACCGCTCGGACTCGGTCATCAGCTACGAGGCTGGGGTCAAAGTACAAAGCGCCGACAACCACTTGAGTTTCGACGCGGCGGCATTCCACATTGACTGGAAGAATATTCAGCTGTTCGCCATCGTGTCGGGCTTCGGAATCAACGCCAACGGCGGCGGGGCCAAGAGCGACGGCTTCGAATTCACCGCGACCGCGCGCCCCGTTCGCGGGCTCGATCTGTCACTCAACGGCGCCTACACCAACGCACGGCTGACCACGGACACGCAAATAGGTGGCCTTGCTGGCGACAAACTGCCGTTCACACCAAAGTTCAGCTTGGGTCTCAACGGCGATTACATCTGGCCGCTTAGCGGATCAGTCACCGGTCATGTTGGGGCGTCGCTCCGCCACTTGTCGGGCCAGTCAGGGGGATTCGACGCCGGTTACCGGGCCACCTTCGGGCATCAACGCCGGATCCGCGCCTATAACGTCGTCGACCTCGGCGCCGGCGTCGATTTCGGCAAGATTTCGCTCGATGCCTATGTCAAGAATCTCGGCAATAGCGCCGGGCGCACGTCGACCACCGGCACCGTCGTATTCGGCGCGTTCCCCATCTATCCCAATGGCGCCATCGGCACGGGCGTCATCCGACCGCGGACCATAGGCTTGAGCCTGACCGCCGGACTGTGAGCCGGTGGTCCTAACTAGGGCGGACTTGCTCGAACCGGAGGCGCGCGATGCTCGACCCGGAGAGCTGCCGTCGCCTTATCTCCTGTTTCTCGGGGACACCGTCGAACCGGGCTATGCGAAGACCGCATTTGGATTGCGCGACTGGGCGCGCGAGCGGTGCGTCGGCGAGGCGACGCTGCCCGGCGCGACCGTCACTACCGGGCTCGATCGGCTGACGCCGGCCGAGGCGCATGCACGCGGCGCCCGATCCATGGTGATCGGCGTCGCCAACCGCGGGGGCATCATTCCAGAATCGTGGACCGCGAGCTTGGTGGAAGCGCTCGAGGCCGGTCTCGACATCGTCGCCGGCATGCATTCAAGGCTGGCTGACATTCCGGCTCTGCAAGCGCTGGCCAACCGACTTGGACGCCGGCTGATCGACATTCGCACGCCGCCGACGATCATTCCCACCGGGACCGGGGCCCGCCGCTCAGGCAAGCGCGTGCTGACCGTCGGGACCGATTGCGCGCTCGGCAAGAAGTACACCGCGCTGGTGCTCGCCCGGGGGCTGCAGAGCCGCGGCATCGACGCGCAGTTTCGTGCGAGCGGCCAGACTGGCATTATGATCGCCGGCGAAGGGATTCCGATCGATGCAGTGGTGTCCGATTTCCTGGCGGGAGCTGCCGAGATGCTCAGCCCCGCCGCGGCGCCCGACCATGTGGACGTGATAGAGGGCCAGGGCTCGCTGTTCCATCCATCCTATGCCGGGGTGTCGCTGGGGCTGCTGCATGGCAGCCAGCCCGACCTTTTTGTGGTCTGTCATGATCCGACGCGGGCCGGCATCCTGGGCTATCCCGGGCGCCCGCTGCCGTCGATCGAAGAGGTAATCGCCGCGACCATCGAGCTGGGACGGGTGACCAATCCGAGGATCCGCTGCGCCGGAATCAGCTTGAACACGTCCGGGCTGACCGACGACCAGGCACAAGCCGAGCTCGACGCCACCGAGGCCCGTACCGGCCTGCCGACGGCTGACCCGATGCGTGGCGGCCCTGCGCTCGAGCGCTTGCTTGACGCGTGCGCGCAATGACTGCGGACCCGCCTGAGGTTCGCGGATCGACCTGGTTCCAGCGCTTTCTGCTGCCTGGTTTCGCGTTCAAGGCGGTGGTCATCGGCGGCGGCTACGCTACCGGCCGCGAGATCGCCGAATATTTCCTGCCGAGCGGCCCGTGGGGCGGCCTTGCCGCGATGTTTCTGTCAACTATCCTGTTCAGCCTGATCTGCGCCCTCACGTTCCTGTTCGCGCGAGCGGTTGGGGCGCAGGACTATCGAACATTCTTCAAGCAGCTGCTCGGCCCCGCCTGGTTCGCGTTTGAGGCCGCCTATCTGCTGTTCATCATCCTCATCCTGGCGGTTTACGGCGCGGCCGCGGGAGCGATTGCGGGCGCGATCTTTGGAGTCGCCGAAGTGTGGGGCACGATCGCGCTGGCGGCCGCGATCGTCGCCATTGTCACTTACGGCAATGCGTCGGTCGAGCGCATGTTCGTCTACGTATCCTACCTGCTGTACGCAGTGTATTTCCTGTTCATCGTGCTCGCACTGACCCAGTTCGGCCCGCGGATCGCTTCGGGCTTCACGCAGCCCGGCGGGAGCGCCAGCTGGCTGGCGGGCGGAACCGTCTATGCCGGTTACAATATCATCGGCGCGGTCGTCGTTCTGCCAGTTGTCCGCCACCTGACCAGCAACCGCGATGCGATTGTCGCGGGGGTGCTCGCCGGCCCGCTGGCGATGCTCCCGGCGGCGCTATTCTTTACCGCGATGGTCGCCTTTTACCCAGCGATTGCGGGGCAGACTCTGCCGTCCGATTTCCTACTCCAACAGCTCGACATCCCGCTGTTCCATTTGCTGTTCCAACTGATGATTTTTTCCGCTTTGCTCGAAAGCGGCGCTAGCTCGGTTCATGCGATCAATGAACGCATCGCGCGCGCGCTTCTCAACAACCGCGGGATCGCGCTCGGCAATCGCGCTCGCCTGACGATCGCGCTGGTGCTGCTGATCGGCTGCATGTTCGTCGCCGACCGCTTCGGCCTCGTCGCGCTGATTGCCACCGGATATCGCGCCTTGGCCTACGTCCTCATCGCCGTCTATGTCATCCCACTCCTGACGCTCGGGCTGTGGCGGCTGACCCACGACGGACCACAGCAGGAGCTCGCCGCATGAAAAGTCTGGCTGCCTTCGCTTTCCTCGCCTTGGCTTCGCCCGCGCTGGCTTCACCGCCCGCCGGATTCGAGCAACGAGTCGAGCAATTGCGCACCAATTATGGCGCGCCGGGCGTGTCGATCGCGATTGTCGAAGACGGCCGGCCGACGCTCGCTCGGGGCTGGGGAGTGCGGGAGATCGGCAAGCCCGATCCTGTCGGGCCGGACACCATCTTTGGCACCGGTTCGACCGGCAAGGCCTTCACCGTGGCCGCGCTCGCAATCTTGGTCGATGAAGGCAAGCTCAAGTGGGATGACAAGGTCATCGACCACATGCCCGATTTCCGCCTCTGGGATCCGTGGGTGACGCGCGAGATGACGGTGCGCGACCTGCTTGTCCACCGCAGCGGCCTCGGGCTCGGCGCGGGCGATCTGATGTTCGTTCCAAACAGCGATCTGTCGCGCAAGGAAACGGTTCGGCGGCTGCGCTTCATCAAGCCGGCAACCAGTTTTCGCAGCGCTTATGCCTATGACAATGTGCTCTACATGGTGGCCGGCCAGCTGATCGAGGAGGTCAGCGGCGAGACCTGGGAGCATTTCATGCATGCCCATGTCTTCGCTCCTCTGGGCATGACCCATTCAACCAATTCCGACGCAGAGTTTCAGTCGACAGCCGACCGCGCGCATCCGCACGGCCGGTTCGATGGCGCGATTGTCGGGCTTGGCCGTCAGCAGCCTTATGATGGCAATGCCACGCTGGCCGGGAACGCCGCGCCGGCCGGCGGGCTCGCGATCAGCGCCAACGACATGACTCATTGGCTGCTGACGCAATTGGGCCACGGCCAAATCGCGGGAAGCAACACGCGACTTTTTTCAGCCACGCAGTCGAACCAGATGTGGAGTCCGGTAATAATCCAGCCGATTGACCCGCGTCCGCCTGAATTCGCCGCCACCCAGCCCAATTTCTATACTTATGCGCTCGGCTGGGACGTTCAGGATTATCGCGGCACCAAGATCCTCTGGCACGGCGGCGCGGTGTTCGGCTCGCTGACCGCGGTAGCGCTCATCCCCGACAAGAATGTCGGCTTCTCGATCGCGGTCAACAGTGAAGAAGGCGAGATCGTCCGAGGCTTGATGTATGAGCTGCTCGACCATTATCTCGGACTACCCGCTGGCGGCTGGCCAGAGAAATATCATGCCTACAAGCAGGCGAGGCTCGCCGAAGCCGCCAAACTGGTCGGGTCTCAACAGGCGAAGCCGGCGCGGGTCGGGCCGTCGTTACCGCTCAACCGCTACAGCGGCGATTATGTCGACCCCTGGTACGGCACCATCAAGGTCCGCCGCTCGGGGTCGAACCTGTCGATAGAGTTCCCGCATTCGACCGGCATGGACAGCGTGCTGATCCACCACCAGTACGACACGTTCCGAACGCAACCGGCGCTGCGCTGGATCGAACCAGCCTATGTCACGTTCTCGATCGATGCCGACGGCAAGGTCGACCGAGTGCGGATGAAGCCGGTCTCGCCGCTCGCCGACTTCAGCTTCGATTATCAGGATCTCGATTTCACGCCAGTCGCGGTGGCTGGCGGCAAGGAGTAGGATGATGCGCAATTGGCTTTCGCTCGCAGCGGCCGTCTCGACCTTGGCTATCAGCGCCTGCTCGTCGGCCCCGGCGCTCGCCCCAGTCGTCGCCGCAGCGCCGGTCCCCGCGGTTGCCGCCACTCCGGCCTACGACCTGCTGATTCGCGGCGGGACGATCTACGACGGCAGCGGTGGCGCGCCTTATGTTGGCGATGTCGCGGTTCGCGGCGACCGCATCGTCTATGCCGGCCCGACCCAGCCGGCCACGGCCGCGCGAACCGTCGATGCGCGCGGTCTCGCGGTTGCGCCAGGCTTCATCAACATGCTGAGCTGGTCGAACGAATCGCTGCTGGTCGACCCGCGCGGGCAGAGTGAACTGCGCCAAGGCGTGACTCTTGAGGTGATGGGCGAAGGTTGGTCGATGGGCCCGCTCAACGACGCAATGAAGGCGCTTTCGGTCAAGCAACAGGGCGACATCAAATATCCTATCGAATGGACCACGCTTGGCGACTATCTCAAGTTCGTCGAGCGCAAGGGCACGTCGCTCAACATCGCCTCGTTCGTCGGCGCGACCACGGTGCGCCAGCATGAGCTTGGCGAGCGCGACATCGATCCCAATTCGGCGCAGCTCGACCGCATGCGCGCGCTTGTCCGCCAGGCGATGGAGGAGGGCGCGATGGGCGTCGGCAGTTCGCTGATCTATCCGCCCGCAACTTTCGCCGAAACCGACGAGCTGGTCGCCCTGGTCACCGAGGCGGGCAAGTGCGGCGGCATGTATATCAGCCACATGCGCTCCGAGGGCGACCGCCTGGTCGAGAGTGTTGACGAGTTGATCGACATTTCCCGTCGTTCGGGTGCACCGGCCGAAATCTACCATCTGAAACAGGCCGGGCGCGCCAATTGGGGCAAGCTTGATCAGGTGATCGCGCACGTCGAGGCGGCGCGCGCGGCGGGCCTACACATCACAGCCGACATGTACACCTACACCGCCGGCGGGACGGGCGTCGCGGCATCGATGCCGCCATGGGTCCAGGACGGCGGCACGGCGGCGATGCTGAAGCGGCTCAAGAATCCCGCCATCGTTGCGCGGATCAAGCGCGAGATGGGGAAGCCCGGCACCAATTGGGAAAATCTTTATTTTCACGCCGGGCCCGACGGCATTCGCCTCGCCAGCTTGGCTGAGCCGACGCTCAAGCCGCTGATCGGCAAGACCATCGGCGAGATCGCAAAGCTCCGCCAAGTGAGCCCGGAGCAAGCCGTTATCGACATCACGCTGGCCGATGAAGGCCGCGCCGGCGCGATCTATTTCCTGATGAGCGAGGACAATGTTCGGCGTGAGACCGCGATCCCGTGGGTCAGCTTTGGCTCGGACGCCGAGGCCTCTGCCCGCGAGGGCGTGTTCCTGAAATCGAGTACGCACCCACGCGCCTACGGCAATTTCGCGCGCTTCCTCGGCAAATATGCGCGCGACGAGAAGACGGTACCTCTGCCTGAGGCGATCCGCCGGTTGAGCGCACTGCCAGCCGCGAACCTCGGCCTTAGCGACCGCGGCAAGCTTGCCCCCGGCATGGCGGCCGACGTCGTGCTGTTCGATCCCGCGACCATCGCCGACCACGCGACCTTTGACCAACCGATGCAGTATGCGACCGGCGTGCGCGACGTGTTCGTCAACGGTGTCCAGGTGCTTGACGGCGGCGAGCCGACCGGCGCGACTCCGGGCCGCTTTGTCAAAGGCCCGGGCTGGACTGGCTGGCCCGATGGAGGAGCCTGCCGCAACGGCGGCAAGCGCCCGGCGGTAAGCCCGTGATCGGCGCCGCGCTGCTGTGGCTCGCGGGCGTTTCGGCGTCCGTCCATACACCGGCGATTGAAGCTCATCTGGCGCCGCTGGTCGAAGACTGGACTCGCGCCGGCCGCGAGGCGACATATCGCGACCACTGCGTTTGGTACGACCGCCGCGCGTTCGTCGTGTGCAGCCTGACGGACAGCGCCAGCGGACTACGCGTCGAAGCGATCGTCGGTTACTCCGAACAGGCTCAGCGCTATACCTATGAGAGCTTCGCGAACGACGGGACCAGCCATGTGCAATATGGCTATCCACTTGGCGCCAACGGCATCGTATTCACCGACGAGCGCGTCGTCGACGGCAAGCCGGTGCGGCTGACAACATCGATGATCCCGCAGGCTGACGGACGCCTCCGGCTGATGCAGGATCGTTCAGTGATGGGCGGACCGTGGGAGAAAGCGGGTGAAGTCTATTATGTCCAGCGCCGATAGACTTTCCAGAGGGTATAGGCGCTTTATGTTTGGCCATTGACTCTGGCACGGCCATTTTACCGACGGATCGCGGTCAGCACCGTTGAGGAAATGTCTGCTTTGGGTGGAAACCGGAGATTCGGACTTGGTTGCAATTCTGGCTGAAGCTGGCCGGAAGCAGAGCGTCTGCTTTTGAGCTTATAAACCTCGATTTGAACCATTCGCACAGTTCGATTTCGCTACCTACGGCAGTTTCTAAGCCTGGAGCCTGGGGTGACACCCATCCGCACCCACCCAGTACGGCCGCGCGCGGGCGAGCGAAACCTGCTCCGGTCGAGCTCGCCCAGCGAAGTGTCGCGGAACCATCGCTGCTGCCCGCCCCTAGATGATTGCGCGCTGGCGGTAATCGTCGAGTTGCTCGCCCTCCAGGCCGAGCAAAGTCCGGTAAATCTCTTCGCTGTCCTGGCCGACCGCTTGCGGCGCGATCGATCGGATCGCGCCGGGCGACTTCGACAGGCGCGGGAAGACGTTCTGCATTTTCAGTCCCGCCCAGCGTGGATGGGGCACGTCGACGATCGCCTCGCGCGAGGCGAAATGCGGATCGTCGAGCATCTCCGCCGGAGTGTAGACCCGACCCGCAGGAATGCCGTGGCGGATCATCAGCACTTCGACCTCCGACATCGTCTGGCCGCGGGTCCAGTCGTCGATCATCGCATCGAGCAGGCCCTGGTTCTGGCCGCGCGCGACATGGTCCACGAAGCGCCGATCGCTCGCCAGCTCGGGCTGCCCCATCGCCTCGCACAGCCGGGCGAACACCGTGTCCTGGTTGGCGCCGATCAAATAATCGCCATCCTTGCAGGCATAGGCGTTGGATGGCGCGATGCCGGGCAGGATCGATCCCGACCGGCGGCGGACATAGTTGGCAACGCTGTAATCGGGGACCAGGCTTTCCATCACCTGCAGCACCGCTTCGTACAGCGCGCTGTCGACGATCTGCCCCTCGCCGGTGCGGTCTCGGTGGTGGAGCGCGGCGAGCGCGCCCATGCAGCCATAGGTCGCGGCCAAGCTGTCGCCGATCGACACGCCCATCCGGCTCGGCGGGCGGTCGGGGTCGCCGACGATCGCGCGCCAGCCGCCCATTGCCTCGCCAATCCCGCCAAACCCGGCACGATCCGAATAGGGCCCGTGCTGGCCATAGCCTGATACGCGAACGATAATCAGGCCGGGGTTGTCGGCGTGTAGCACCTCGGGCGACAGGCCCCATCTTTCGAGCGTGCCGGGCCGGAAATTTTCGATCAATATGTCGGCCTTGGCGATCAGCCGCCGCGCCAGTTCCTGCCCCTCGGCTTCGCGCAAATTGGCGGTCACCGACTTCTTGTTGCGCGCCACCACTTCCCACCACAGCGCATGTTCGCCGCGGCCCCAGTCGCGCATCGGGTCGCCTTTTCCGGGCGGTTCGATTTTGATCACCTCGGCGCCCATGTCGCCGAGCAACTGTCCACAGAAGGGGCCGGCGATCAGCTGGCCCATCTCGACCACACGGATGTCCTTCAGCGGACCCCGGTTGGTGCCGTCCATCAGGCGGCAACCCAGACCGGCGGGCGCGGCGGCTCTAGCCCGGTCTCGTCGCGGCAGCGCGCGCGCAATTCGTCGATCGATCCGCCGCGATCGAACAGCGCATTGTCCTTGCCCGCGCCCCTCAATTCCGCCCGCAATCGCTCGGTCGCGGCTTCGTCGAGATGACCGTCGGCGTCAGCAACCACGCCATAGGCCTTGGCCCCTTCGGCGCTGACCAGACCCTGGCGGATTTCGCGCGCGACCAACGCCGGGTCGCGTTCGAGCGGGTCGCCCCATCCGCCGCCGCCCCAGGTGATGAAGTGCAGCATGTCGCCCTCTTCGACCGCCAGGCTGTCGAGCTTGTTAGCAACAACCGTTTTCGTCCCGTCGGCCTTCTCATGGATCTTGCGCGCCCGTTCGCCGGGCCGGCCGCCGTTGACGCCCCACGGGTAGGTGAACCAGCGGTCGTCGTGGATCGACACCGACCCGGCGGCGAGGAAGCGGTAGGTCATCAAGATGCCGTTGCCGCCACGGAACTTGCCCGCGCCGCCTGAGTCCGCGATCGCCTCATACCGCTCGATCCGGAGCGGGAAATAGCGTTCGAGGAATTCGTTTGGCACGTTCGTGAAGCCCGGCCACAGGCTGTGCCCGTCGGGGCCGTCGCCAAACGGTTTTCCCGGAATACCGCCGAAGCCGATCTGGAAAAGCTGGAACCAGTCGCCACGCTTGCCCGGCCGTCCGTCGCGGCCCGAATACATCAGGTGCGGCGATGAACTGAACCCCGCCGCGCACAGGAATTCGGGCGTCCGTTGGCCGAGCAGCCCGCCGAGGACATCGAAAATCCGCCCCAGTGCATGGGTCCGGCCCGACAAAGCGGCGGGGTAGCGCGGCTTCAACAATGACCCCTCCGGAATCCGCACGTCAATCAGGTCGTAGAAACCGTCGTTGAACATGATCTGCGGGTCGAAGACCATGATCATGTAGATGCCGAAGAACATCTTGAACATGTTCTCATTCAAGTAGAAATTTATCGACGCGGCCGATTGCGGATCGGTGCCGTCAAAATCCAGAATCACCTTCGACTCCTCGCGCCACATGGTGCAGGCGATCTTGTAGGGGCCGAACCCAACGCCGTCGTCGCACACATAATCCTCAAAGCTGACCGGTTCGGTGCCGATCGAATTCTCGATCAGCGTCTTCATTGCGCGGTGATTGCGCTCGAGCAGCAGGCGCGTCGCAGAGACGTAAACATCCTCGCCGAACCGCGCACATATTTCATCGACCCGCCGCGCCGCGACCCGGCACGAGGCGATCAGCGCGTTCAAATCCGCCGCGCACCAGTCGGGCTTGCGCGTCTGGTGCATCACCAGCTTGATCAGATCCTCATTGTAGACGCCCTTCGCCCAGATCTTGACCGGAGGGATGCGTACCCCTTCCTCGAATATGGCGCGCGCGTCGATCGGCATCGATCCGGCAACTTTGCCCCCGATATCGCTCTGATGCCCGAACATCGCGGTCCAGGCGACCAGCCGCCCGTCGCGATAGACCGGCAGCAGCACCAGCCAGTCGTTCGAATGGCTGACCGCGCCTTCGCAGCTGTAGGGGTCGGACAGGAAGATCATGTCGCCCTCCTCGATCGTCCCGTCGAAGCCCTTCAGGAAGCCATCGATGAAGCTGCCAAACTGGCCGACGATCATCTTGCCGTCGGGGTCGGCTATCAGCGGGAAGGCGTCGCCCTGCTCGCGGATGCCGGGCGACATGGCGGTGCGGACCAGCGTCGCGTCCATCTCGATCCGAGCGTTGCGCAGCGCATTCTCGATGATGTCGAGTGTCACCGGGTCGATCGCCGCTTTGGCGAAGGGCGTATCGTTCTGCTGGATGATCTGGGCAGGCATCAACGTCCCTCCGGGTTGATCAGGATATTGCCGACCGCATCGACCAGCGCGCGGTGGCCCGACAGTACCAGCGTGGTCGCATCCATCTCGGTGATCACCGCCGGCCCGCGTATCGTGTCGCCGGCGCGCAGCCTGGCGCGGTCGTAGATCACCGCGTCCTGCTCGCGCCCGTCCATCCACACCTTGTGATCGTAGAGCCTGGCCGCGACAGGATCGCCGCCGCCGCCCTCGATCCGCTCGGCGCTGACATTGGCCGCCTTGCCCAGCGCAACAGCTCGAATGTTGACGATTTCCTGCGGCACCTTGAGGTTGAAGGTGAACAATCGCTTGTGCTCTGTATCGAACCGCTCGACCAACTCGGCGATGGTCGTGCCGGTCGGGCAATCGAGCGGCACTTCGAACGCTTGCCCCGCATAGCGGACGTCGATCTCGACGCGATGTTCCTGGTCGGCGACCGGCACGCCCTCGGTCGCCAGCTCGGCGCCGACATGCGCCAGTATTTCCTCAATCACCGCGCCAACCTCGGCGTCGTCGGTGTGGGTCACCATCTTGTTGTAGCTGCGCTGCGCATCGACCCGCAGCCGCGTGGTCGCATCGCCATAGGCGCACAGCACGCCAGGCGAGGGCGGGATGATCACCGGCCAGCTGCCCATCAGCACGCCCATCGCGTTGCCGTGCAGGGGACCCGCCCCGCCGAACGCCATCAGGGCGAATTCGCGCGGGTCGTACCCCTGTTGGACCGAAACCAGACGCAGCGCACCATACATCGTCTCGTTGACGATCGACACGATCCCGGCCGCCGCTTCCATCAGCGAAATGCCGAGCGCGTCGGCGATCGTCTGGACGGCGCGCCGCGACGCCTCGCGGTCGAGCTTGAACGTCCCGCCGAGCAAATTTTCAGGCAGATAGCCGAGCACAACATTGGCGTCGGTCACGGTCGGCAAGTTGCCGCCGCGGCCATAGGCGGCCGGCCCCGGTACCGCGCCCGCCGACTGCGGCCCGACGCGAAGCGCCTTGGTCAGTTCGGGCACGCTGGCGATTGACCCGCCGCCCGCGCCAACCGTCCTCACGTCGAGCGAGGAAGCGCGCACGGTCAGATGCCCGACACTGGTTTCGCGACGCAGGCGTGCTCGATGATCCTCGATCAGCGCGACGTCGGTCGACGTGCCGCCCATGTCGAGCGTCAGCACGTTGGGATGACCCGAATTCTTGGCGATCCACACCGCGCCAGCGACTCCGCCGGCCGGTCCCGACATCAGCAGGTTGACCGGCGCGGTGCGGCTCTTGTCCGCGCTCATCAGCCCGCCATCGGATCGTAGCAGGTTGAGTTTCGCCTCACTTCCCCAGCCGCGCAGTTCGCGCTCTAGGTTGCCGACATATTTGGACACGGTCGGGCGCACCGCCGAATTGGCGACGGTGGTCAACGCCCGCTCATATTCCTGCATTTCGGGAAGGATGTCGGCCGAGATGCTGACGGGCACGTTGGGCATTTCCTCAGCGACGATCTCCGCCACACGCCGCTCGTGCACGTCGTTCAAATAGCTGTTGATCAGGCAAACGGTGACCGCCTCGACCTTTTCTTCCTTGAGACGCCGGATGTTGGCGCGCAGCGCCGCCTCGTCGATCTGGCGCACCACCGCACCATCCGCGCCGATCCGTTCGGGCACTTCGATTGTCGCCTCCAGCGGCGCCATCGGTTCGGGCTTGGGCCACACGATCCAGGCAGCAAGCCCGCCTGGCACCAGGCTTCGCGCGATCTGCAATATGTGGCGATAGCCTTCGGTGACGATCAGGCCGACGCGCGCGATCTTGAGTTCGAGCACGGCGTTGGTTGCGACCGTCGTGCCGTGGAGGAACAGCGTCAGCTCGTTCGGCGTGATCCCCGCCCGTTCGCACAAGGCGCGCGCACCATTGATCACCGCTTCCGACGGGTCATGTGGGGTCGATGGGACTTTGTCGCGGACCGTGCGCCCGCTCTTCTCGTCGATGATCAAAAGGTCGGTGAAAGTGCCTCCGACATCGACTCCCAGGCGATAACTCATGCATGCTCCCGTGATTGGGATGGAATGAAATCGCCGGCCAGGCCGACGCGGCTGGGCAAGGCCTTGCCCATGGTGTTGGCCAGCCAGCGGTTAGCGGCGAGCGCGGCGTCAAGATCGATCCCGCACTCGATCCCGCTGCGCCCGAACAGATAGGCCAGTTCCTCGGTCGCGACATTGCCCTTGGCGTTGGGCGCGAATGGGCAGCCGCCTAGGCCGCCCAGCGCGCTGTCGAAAATGCGGCAGCCGGCTTCATAGGCCGCCCAGGCATTGGCCGGCCCCATGCCGCGCGTGTCGTGGAGGTGGACCCGTATCGGCAGGTCGCCGAGCCGTTCTCGGGCTCGTTTGACCATCGACGTGACTTGGGCAGGAACCCCGACCCCGATCGTGTCGGCGAAGGCGATCTCGTCCGCGCCTGCCGCGGCGAGCGTTTCGGCGATATCGAGCACGCGGACTTCGGGCACCGGCCCTTCAAACGGGCAGCCGAAGCTACCCGAGATGGTCACCTGGACCGATAGGCCAGCCGTCTTGGCCAGCGCGATCATCGCGGTGTTGGCGGCCAATCCTTGGAGAACCGTCTGGCCCTGGTTGGCGATGCCGAAGCTATCTGTGGCGACCATCACGCAGCCGATTTGGTCGAGCCCGCGCCGGCTTGCCTTACTCCCCGCGATCGCCCGCTCGACTCCGCGCTCGTTGAGGCACAAGCCGATATATTCAACCCCCGGCGCCTCGGGTAGCCCGGCTACCACTGCCTCGGCGTCAGCCATTTTGGGCACTCTGCGCGAATTCACGAAGCTCGCCACCTCGATTCGCTTGGCCCCGATCGAGACCAATCGCTCAATCAGCGTCAGCTTGTCGCCGGTCGACAGCTCGGCCGGTTCGTTCTGAAGCCCGTCGCGCGGACTCACCTCGACGATCTGGACGCGCCTCTCGCTCATGGCATTTTGTATACAAAGCGCGTTGGCGCTTGTATAGCGTCCCGCCTTTGCCCATTCGGAACAAGACGATGAGCGACGACGGCGAGATTGCCCGCGATTATGCCGACGCCGGGTTCGGCGGCAGCCTGCCGTGGGGCGAGAAACCGGCGCTGTTGCTGGTCGATTTCGCGCGCTGCTATTTCGATGAAGCCTCGCCGCTGCGCGCGCCGGTCGAGGCGGCTCGAGCGAACGCCGCGAAGCTCGCCGATGCCGCCCGTCATCGCGGCATTCCTGTCGTGTTTACGCGCGTCGAATATCCGCTCGATCGGGAGATTGAACCGGCGCGGCTGTTCCGCAAGAAAATCACCGGGCTTGCCGCCTGGGAAGTCGGTAATCCGATGGGCGCGTTCACGCCGGAATTGATGCCCCGCGACGGCGAGCTGATCATCACCAAGCAATTTCCGAGCGGCTTCTTCGGCACCGATCTCGCCGACCGCCTGCATGCGCTCGGTATCGACACGGTACTGGTAAGCGGGCTCACCACTTCGGGCTGTGTGCGCGCCACTGCGACCGATGCCCTGTGCCACGGATTCGCGCCGCTGGTGGTCGGCGACGCGTGCGGCGACCGCGACCCCAAAATTCACGAATCGAACCTGTTCGACCTCGGCGCCAAATATGCCGACATCGTCACGACCGATCGGGCGCTGGCCTATATTTCCTCTCTGTCGCCGTCTCTCTGAGTGTTTGAAAAGGCGTGAAAGGCGCGGCGGATGTGGCTGGTCATGACCGCGTGCGCCCATTCGGGATCGCCAGCCACGAACGCCTGCAGCAATTCGCGATGTTCGTTGGCCGACTGGGCTAGCTGGTCGCGGCGGTAATGAAGCGCGGTGCGGCGCACGATCGGCTGTTCGACCAGGGTCGATAGCGTCGCCGCCAGCCGCGGCGAGTCGGCGGTTGCGATGATCATCGCGTGAAAGTCGCGGTTCCTGTCGAGGAATTGGTGGACATCGGGCTGGGCCAGACCGACCGCACGCTCGATCGCCGCATTGCACGCGCGCATCTCGTAAAGCATGTCGCCCGTCATCCGCTCCGCCGCGCGCCGCGCCGCATGCGCTTCCAGCATCGCCCGCAACGCGAACATTTCCTCGACATCGGCGCGGCTCCAGTCGGCGACGAATGTGCGCTGGCTTTCCGACCGCACGACATAAAGCTCCGCCTCCAGCCGGCGTAATGCGTCGCGTACCGGAGTCCGCGACACGCCGCAGATTTCGGCGAGCTGCTCCTCCTTCAGCGCCGATCCCGGCGGTGCGTCTCCCGACAGGATCAGGCTACGGATTTCGGAATAAGCGTGGTCGGTGGCCCGGGTCATCTGCGGTCCATCATAAGCAAACTCGGGACAAAAGACAGTGCTTGACGCGACTGTTTTGTATACAATAACATGGCCAGGGGGGAGGGTTGATGCCCGACGAGCGCCGAATCAAGGTCATCGTACCGATCGCAATGGATGCAGCCGGGGGCGCCACCCACGCTCAGCGGCTGCCTGCCGATTTGGTCGCGCCCTGGTCTAGGCCTGAGTTTTCCGCCGTCACCTGTGGAGCGGCGCTGACCGGCCGTGACTGCAGCGTCAATGGCCTTCGCAACACCAATTTCTGGCGGATTTGCGATAGGCGGGTCCAGGAAGCTTATGTCTACATAAGCGGGGCGAACGTCCTCGCCTGAAAGGGCGGGCCGTACACAAGAACAGGAGAATGACGATGACGACCACTCGCGTGACTCTCGCCGCCGGATGCGCGCTGGGCGCGTTTTTGACGACGCCCGCCCTGGCGCAGGCCGCCGACCCGGTGACCGAGCCCGCGGCAACGACGGTCGGCCAGCCCGACAATGCATCGAGCGACATCGTCGTCACTGCGCGGCGGCAGAACGAGCGGCTGCTCGACGTGCCCGCATCGGTCACCGTGCTCACCGCCAAGACGCTGGAAGTGACCGGCATCAAGACCGCCGATCAGTTCGTCCAGCTGACACCCGGTGTGACGATCGTCACCGGAACGGCAGAGGCTGGCGACACGCAGATCAACATTCGCGGCATCAACGGCGCGCGCGACGCCGAAAGCTCGGTCGCGCTGGTGGTTGACGGAATCTTGAAAACCAACACCGCGCAGTTGAACCAGGACCAGGGCACGCTGCGCCAGATCGAAGTGCTCAAAGGACCGCAAGGCGCGCTCTATGGCCGCAACGCTGCTGCGGGCGCGATCGTCATTTCGACGCTGGCTCCGGGACATCGGCTGCAAGGCGGGGCAAGGGGAAGCTATGGATCGCACAACACGTTTGAAGGCTCGGCCTATCTGGCCGGACCAGTGTCAGATAGCGCCGGGTTCGTGATTTCGACCAATTACCGCAAAACCGACGGCTTCTACCGCAACATCTTCCTCGATTCGAAGACCGTCGACGACCAGAAGAATTTCGGCATCGACGGGAGGTTCGTCGCCGATCTGGGTCCCGCCACCAAGATCGACCTGAAGGCACGCTATGCCAAACTCAGCGGCGCATCGATCAACTTCAACTCATCCTTCCATCTGCCTGCCTTCGGGGCGTTTAATCCGGCGTTTAACGAGCAGGTCGATGATCATCCGTTCCGCTATTATTCCAACATTCGGCCAACTAACGATCAGCGCACGATCGAGGCGTCGGCCAAGGTAGAGCATGACTTCGGCGCGGTGAAGTTGATCGGCTGGACGCTCTATTCCGATATCAAGCAGGACCTTGTCGCCGACGGCACCTCGGCGGATTTCGCGCGCTATATTGCGCCCGCGCTCGGCGCCCCGCCCAACGCCGTCAATCTCGCGGTGATGAACCAGTGCTTCGCGACCACCGCGGCGTTGACCGGCTTTCCGGTCAATCAGCCCGACTTCATCGGCGCGACTCCCGTTCCGTTCCTGTTTGACCCGGTCACGGGCTCGACCTTTGGCGCTTATTCGCCGACCACCTGCGACGGCACCCAGTACCAGGTACGCAACCAGAAGGATTTCAGCGGCGAAGTGCGGCTGGTGTCGAACTCTCCGGGGCCGCTCAGCTGGCAGATGGGCGCATACTATCTCCACATCGACCGGCTGGTCGGGGTCAGCCTGGGCGCCGATCTGGGCCAGGGCGTGATCAAGAACCTCTACAACCCGCCAAACAGCACCAATCCGACGTCGCAGCTGTTCGCCGACAAGTTCAAGACCAACGTCTACGCCGCCTTCGCCTCGGCCGACTACGCCTTTTCCGACCAGTTGAAGGCCAGCCTGGCGCTGCGCTATGACATCGAGGATCGCGCGGTATCGAACCGAGTGCCGGTGGCTACCGACCCGATCACCGGCGGCCCGATCAATCCCGGCCAGGCGTTTGGCCCGATTCAGGACGGGTCCAAGTCGTTTAAGATGCTCGAGCCCAAGCTGGCGCTGAGCTACAAGCCGCAGCCTAACATGAACATCTACGCCGACTGGGGCGTGGGCTTCAAATCGGGCGGATTCAACAACCAGGGGTCAGCGGCGATCGTCAACGCCAACTTTAACGATGGTGTAACCCCCGGCACGATCGATGCCGACGTCGTCATTTCCGACCAATATCGCAAGGAACGGTCGAGCGCGTTCGAAGTGGGGACCAAGGGGTCACTGCTCGGCGGCCACGTGACTTACGATCTTGCTGGCTATTACACCCGCATCCGCGACATGCAGTTCTTTGAATTTTTCGTCGGCGGATTTGGGCTGCTCCGCGTGGTATCGAACATCGACCGAGTCGACGTGAAAGGAGTCGAACTCAACCTTAACGCGCGCATCGTCGAGGGCTGGTCGGTCTTCGGCGCCGTCAATTTCACCGACAGCAAGATCAAGAAGAACAGCTCGCGGCCCGACACGGTGGGCAACAAGTCGCCCTATACCGCCGATTACACACTCAACCTGGGGACGCAGGTTGAAGTGCCGGTGAGCGCGACGATGAAACTGTTTGCGCGCGCTGACTATCGACTAACTGGGCCCACTTGGTTCTCGACCGTGCAGGACCAGATAGGCCCGACGCTCTTCACCGGGCTGATCCCGATTTCCGCGGTCAGCTTCCTTCCGGCCGAATTCGGCAATGCCGACTTCGGGGCGGCTCGGCGCGACGCCTTCGGCGTGGTCAATCTCCGCGCCGGGGTCGAGGGGGCCAACTGGAAGGTGACCGGCTTTGCCCGCAATCTGTTCGACGAGAAATATCTCAATGAAGTGATACCGGCGATCGAGTTCGGGGGGTCGTTCATCTCACCCGGCGAGCGACGGATCATCGGCGCCGAGCTCGCGGTGAAATTCTAGGTGGCGCCCCACTCGCTGAACAACGGGATCGGCGGAACATCCGGGTGAACAGCTTCATAGGCGTCGATCGCAGGGGCTAGCCGCAACGTCCGGCCGATCTCGTCGAGGCCTTCGAGCAAGGCGCCGCGTAGCCCGGCATCGATGGCAAAATCGCGGATGCGGCCACAGCCGTCACGCAGCTGCTGCGCTTCCAGATCGATCGCGAACCGCGCCTCGTTGGGCCGCGCCGCCTGCGCCATAAGCTCATCGACGGTCGCCGAAGGCAAGGTCAGCGGCAATATCCCGTTCTTGATGCAGTTATTGTGGAAAATCTCGGCGAAACTTGGCGCGATGACGGCGCGGATGCCAAAATCGAGCAGCGCCCACGGCGCATGTTCTCGGCTCGACCCGCAGCCGAAATTCTCGCGTGCGACCAGAATCCGGGCGTCGCGCCACGGGACCTGGTTGAGCACGAAATCGGGCTTTTCCTTGCCTTCCGCATCGTAGCGCATCGGCGCCAGCAGACCCGCTCCCAGGCCGTCGCGACTGACGCCGGACAGATAGGCGGCGGGGATGATCCGGTCGGTGTCGAGATTGGCGACGGGAAGCGCGGCGGCAATGCCTTCGAGGCGAATGAATGGCGTCATCCCCGGCCCGTGCGGACATCAACAAGCCGCCCGGCCAGGGCGGCGGCGGCGGCCATCGGTGGCGACAAAAGATGGGTGCGGCTGCCGGGACCTTGCCGGCCCTCGAAATTGCGATTGGACGTAGACGCGCAACGTTGACCGGGGCTAAGCCGGTCCTCGTTGAGCCCGATACACATTGAACAGCCGGCGTCACGCCACTCGAACCCCGCCTCGAGGAAGATGCGGTCGAGCCCCTCGACCTCGGCGGCGGCTTTTACCGTTCCGGAGCCCGGCACGACCAGCGCGCGAACACCCGCCGCGACATGCCCGCCACGAATGACCGCGGCGGCGGCACGCAGATCCTCCAGCCGGCCGTTGGTGCAGCTGCCGATAAACACTTGGTCGATCTCGATGCCGGCCAGCGGCACATCTTCTTGCAGCCCCATATAATCGAGCATCGACCGCGCTTGGTCGCGCCGCGCGGGATCACCAATCTCCGCCAACCGCGGCGTTCGCCCGGCGATGGTCGTCACAGCTTCGGGGCTTGTACCCCAACTGACCATCGGGGCGACGTCGGAGGCGTCGATTTCGACAGTGCGGTCAAAGGTAGCGCCCTGATCGGAGGCGAGCGCCACCCAGCGTGCGCATTCCTGCTCGAACAGCGGCCCGCGCGGCGCCAGCGGTCGATTCCGCAACCAGTCGAAGGTCGTCGCGTCGGGCGCAATCAAACCGGCGCGCGCTCCCGCCTCGATCGACATGTTGCAGACGGTCATCCGCCCCGCCATGTCGAGCGCGCGGATCGCCTCGCCGCCATATTCGATGACATGATTGGTCGCCCCCGCCGTGCCGACCCGCGAAATGATTGCAAGGATCAGGTCCTTAGGCGTGACCCCGAAGCCAAGCGCGCCACGCACCTTGATCAGCATGGTTTTCGCACGCTGCTGGACCAGGGTCTGGGTCGCCAGGACATGTTCGACTTCGGACGTGCCGATGCCGAATGCCAGCGCCCCGAACGCGCCGTGGGTGGCGGTGTGGCTGTCGCCGCACACGATGGTCATGCCGGGCTGCGTCACGCCGAGGTCGGGGCCAATGACATGGACGATACCCTGCATGGCGCTGGTCAGCGGAATATAGGGAATCGAGAATGCAGCGGCGTTGTCCTCCAGCATTCCGACCTGCGCGCGACTGGCCGGATCGGTGATCCCCGCGATCCCTTCGGCGCGGCGGCGGGTTGGAACGTTGTGATCGGCAACCGCCAGTGTCAGGTCGGGACGCCGCACCCCGCGCTTGCTCGCACGAAGGCCGTTGAACGCCTGCGGGCTGGTCAGTTCGTGGACAAGGTGGCGATCAACATAGAGCAGCCAGTCGTCGCCCGCGACCGGTGCCACCGCATGCGCATCCCAGATCTTGCGGTAGAGCGTCCGAGGCTGGATGTCTGAAAGGGGCGGCATTCTACCTGCGGAGTTAGCAGGCCCTACCGGTACAGGCCAGAATTACAACCGCGCCGGCGTGTCGCGATCAGCCGATTCTCCGAACCAACTCTTTGAACCCTGAGGTGCCACGCAGCGCGTCGAACAAAGGACGATTATGATTTTGACGGCACTGGATCTTGCAGCGCGACAGACTGTCCCAAGCTTTCAAGGGCCTGTCCGTTAAGGCCGGCATCGCCATAAACCTGGGCTAATCCGCCGCCTCGGCCAATCCTGAACGAACAACCGCTTTCGGGAATCATTCAGTCGACCGGCTGCGTCCGAAATGGGCGCAGAGCTGCCAGGAGCCCAATGTCCGCTATGGGTCGAATGCGGACATTGACCCATCCCGAAAAGATTGGTGGCTTTTCGTGGAGGACCGCACTTAATAGGGCAGTAGTAGGGCGCCTGCTTCAAAGTCGTGCGGGCGGCCTCGAACTCCCGCTTACGGCAAGCGTCGGAGATCAAGAGTGAATTCAGGTTTGTTTAATGTCCTTAAAAGTAGTTCAATATCAAAGGCTTAAAATTCGTAATGATGGGGTCAGGTGTTCGAGTCACCTAAGCGGCACCAGCCCTTCCACAAGGACATTGGCGGAATCCCTTCGCAAAGCGGGTAAACCCTTTACCCGCAGTTGGGTAAGGTTTGGGTGATTTTAACTCAGTGGTCGGCCGATGACGGTGAGCGTCAGTTTGCGCATGGCCTGGCCTCAAAACGCGGATACGCCGTTCGCCTCGTAAATGTTGCGGGCAGTCGACCGCCGGTCTTTCAAGCCGGAATGGCGTCGTGCTGCGGGAGCATTACGGTGATCCCAAGCGCGTGAACGGTCGAGATAGGTGGCGGGTTCAGACCCGAGATCCGGACCAACGAAACCAAATCTATTGACTAGGCGCAGGTGGGGGAAGGTGGGGGATGAACCGGCGAAGAACGCTGCCCTCGCCTCCCTGGGGGAAAGGTTGCTCGGCTTCTGCCCCCATCCCCCACTTGCCGAGACTAGCGGGGCGGGCGAGCCAAGGCCGGCCGTGACTGGCTACCGAGACGAGCATCCGGAGTTCGCGGACGTGGCCCGGTCGCATGGCGCGCGGAGGGCCGATCTGACGACCCAGCGCGAGCGATTTCAAGCTTCAGCCTTAATGTCCGCTTTCGACCCATTCCGGACATTCGGGCCGCAAAGGCTGGCTCAACGAAAACGCATTGTTGGGTGAACATTCGTCCCGGGGCATCGACTGTGTTATCCGTTGCGTCTCGCAGAGGGGCAGCAGCTATGCGGTCTTCCGTTTTGTCCGGCACTGGGCCTCAGCGTGAATTAAACAGCCAGAGCATTGAACCCACCGCCGCCGCGGTTAGTCTGACCAAATGACCGCGGAGCACGTTTTTCACCGTTCCACCATGGCTTGCCCCCCGGTCGCGATAAGCGGTGAAGGCATATTCGTGATCGACGCCGAAGGCCGACGGTACATCGATGCCTGCGGCGGAGCAGCCGTATCCTGCCTTGGTCACAGCCACCCTAACGTCGTCGCTGCGATCGCCGAGCAGGCTGCGCGCCTGGAATATGTTCACACCGGTTTCTTCACGACCGAAGCTGCCGAAGAGCTGGCTGACGTAATTGCCGAAATGTCGCCAGGCTCTCTCAGCCGCGTCTGGTTTACAAGTAGCGGTTCCGAGGCAATCGAGGCCGCCTTGAAGCTTGCGCGCCAGTACCATCTCGAGCGCGGCGATACTGGTCGTAACCGCGTGATCGCACGACGTCAGAGCTACCACGGCAATACGCTCGGCGCGCTCGCGGTGGGAGGAAGCGCATGGCGGCGCGAGCCTTACCAGCCTCTCCTGATCGACGTCGCTCTCGTCGATCCCTGCTTCGAATATCGCTTCGCCGAGCCCGGAGAGAGCCCGGAAGACTATGGCCGCAGGGCGGCGGATGCGGTCGATCAGGAGATCCTCCGTCTCGGTCCAGATAGCGTCATCGCCTTCGTCGCGGAGACAGTCGTTGGCGCCACGGCTGGCGCCGTTCCGCCCGTCGGCGATTATCTCAAGCAGGTCCGCTCGATCTGCGACCGCCACGGCGTCCTGCTGATCCTCGATGAGGTCATGTCCGGTGCGGGCAGGACCGGCTCTTTTCTCGCGTGCGATCAGGATGGCGTCGTTCCTGATATCGTGACGCTCGGAAAGGGTTTGGGTGGTGGCTACCAGCCGATCGGTGCATTAATTTGCACTGACGAGGTCTATGATACGGTCGCTCGCGGTTCGGGAGCGCTCAAACATGGGCAGACATACAACGCGCATCCGGTCGGCTGTGCCGCCGCGCTCGCCGTTCAGCGCGTTATCCGGCAAGGGTCGCTCATGGAGCGCGTGCAGATTGCGGGAACACGATTGATGGCGCTGCTTTGCGACCGGTTTGGCGACCATCCCAATGTCGGAGACATTCGTGGCCGTGGGCTTCTTCAGGCCATCGAGCTCGTGGCTGATCGTTCGACCAAGTCTCCGTTCTCTCCAGAGCTCGCGTTGCATCAGCGCGCGAAAGCCGATGCATTCGAGCGCGGCCTGCTGATCTATCCCGGCGGCGGCACGATCGACGGCCGGCTTGGGGACCATATCCTGCTCGCGCCCCCGTACAACGTCACCGACGATGAGCTCGACATGATCGTCAGCCTGCTCGGTGAAACCTTTGACGCGATCCTGCCGACATGACCCGCGACCCGCGCTACGACATCCTGTTTGAGCCGGTGCGCATCGGTCCCGTGACGGCGCGCAACCGCTTTTACCAGGTGCCTCACTGCACCGGGATGGGTTGGACACAACCGGAGGCGCTCGCCCGGCTGCGCGGCATCAAGGCCGAAGGCGGTTGGGCGGTTGTGGCCACGGAAGAGACGGAAATCCATCCGACAGCTGATTGCGAGCCATTCCACGAAGGCCGGCTATGGGATGATCGCGATATCCCGGCCATGGCTCTCATGGCGGACGCAGTGCACGAGCATGGCGCGCTCGCCGCGATCGAGATCATGCATCATGGTGGATCAGTGGCGAACTGGGGAACGCGTCTTGCGCCGATGGCTCCGTCCCATCGCCCGATCATATACAATTACCCGGTGCAGGCGCGCGCGATGGACAAGCAGGACATCCGCGATCTTCGTAAATGGCATCGCGACGCCGCGATCCGCTCGAAGAAGGCGGGCTTCGACATCGTTTACGTCTATGCAACTCACGACCTTTCGATCGCGCAGCAATTCCTCCAGCGTCGCAAGAACGACCGAATCGACGAATATGGCGGAAACTTGGAAAATCGTGCCCGCCTTCTGCGCGAGCTGATCGAAGATACCAAGGAGGCGGTGGGTGACCGCTGCGCCGTAGCGGTCCGCTTCGCCGCCGACGAGCTGATCGGTGAGGCCGGATTGACCCACGATGGGGAATCGCGCGACGTCATCGAGATGCTCGCCGAACTGCCTGACCTGTGGGACATCAACATTTCCAACTGGCCGAACGACAGTCAGACTTCGCGCTTCGCCAAGGAAGGGTTCCAGGAGGAATATACCAGCTTTGTGAAGCAGCTGACGAGCAAGCCGGTCGTTGGCGTCGGGCGCTTCACTTCGCCGGACACGATGGTCTCGCAGATCAGGCGCGGCGTCCTGGACTTTATCGGCGCCGCACGGCCCTCGATCGCCGATCCGTTTCTTCCGAAGAAGATCGAAGAGGGGCGGATCGACGAAATCCGCGAATGCATCGGTTGCAACATGTGCGTGTCGAGCGATTACACGTCGACCAACCTGCGCTGCACGCAGAATCCGACGATGGGCGAGGAATGGCGTCGCGGCTGGCACCCCGAGATCATTCAGCCGAAGAAAACGGATGCGTCGGTGCTTGTGGTGGGTGCGGGGCCGGCGGGGCTGGAGGCGGCACTTTCGGCCGCGCGTCGAGGCTATGAGGTTCATCTCGCCGAGGCCGGAACCGAACTCGGCGGACGCGTCTGCCGCGAAAGCAGCCTTCCCGGCCTTGCGGAATGGGCGCGCGTGCGCGACTGGCGAGTCACCCAGCTCAACCGGATGCCGAACGTTTCCGTCTATTTCGACAGTCAGATCCAGGCCGAGCACGTGCTGGAGTTCGGCGCACGACACGTGACGATCGCCACGGGCGCTTCATGGCGCCGCGACGGCGTCGGTCGCGATTCCGGCTTTCCAGTTTCCGGGTTCGACGCTCTTGCCGTCTACACGCCGGACGATCTCATGTCGGGGCGTGTCCCAACCCAGGGGCCCGTGATCATCTGGGACGACGACCATTATTACATGGGCGGAGTCCTCGCCGAGCTCTGCCGTGCCGCCGGGCTCGACGTCACAATCGTAACCCCGGCCGCAATGGTTTCAGCATGGACGGTCAACACGCTTGAAGCCCTGCCGATCGCGAAGCGGATCGCCCGGCTCGGGATTGAGGTGATCACGTACACAAGCGTCGTCGGATTCGCCGACGGCCGGGTGCGGCTCGTAAGCGGTTTGACCGGCGCCGAGACTGAAATGTCGGCGGCCGCGCTGGTGACCGTCACCGCAAGACTGCCAGTCGATGCGCTCTATTCGGAGCTGGAACACGTGCGTGATCGCTGGGAAAGCGCGGGCATCGCCTCGGTAACGCGGATCGGCGACTGCTGGGCGCCGAGCACCATTCAGCAGGCGGTTTACACCGGCCACAAATGGGCGCGCGAGCTCGATGAGGCGCCAGAAACGCTCATCCCCCGCGAGTTGCCAATGATCGAATCCGGCCGAGTGAAGCCGACACTATGAGGAATGCTGCCCCGCTCCTCGTCTTGGCGTTGGTCGCAACCCAGGTCAGTGCGCGTGCGCGCGACCTCGGCATTCCGTTCGAAGGAGTGCCCGGCCGCCTCAACTCCATCACGGATGTTGGGGGTGTCGAAATCGGCCAGAGAACGCTGATTGAGGGTGAAGGCGCGTTGAAGGTCGGGGTCGGCCCAGTGCGGACGGGGGTCACGGTTATCTTCCCCAGGGGCCATGCCGACCCACGGCCGGTCTACGGCGGGTTCTTCGATCTCAACGGCAACGGCGAAATGACCGGCAGGAGCTATCTCGAGGATTTCGGAATTGTGCAGGGCCCAATAGGCATCAGCGATACGAACGCGATCGGCCAGGTTTATGCGGGCATCCAGCAATGGACGTCGAAGCATTTTGGCGCCGCAACCTGGCCGGTCGTAGCCGAGACCTGGAGCGGCTATCTGAACGACATCGAGGGCTTTCACATCACAGGCGAGACGGCCGTAGCGGCGCTCGATAATGCAAAGACTGGTCCAGTCGAGGAAGGCAGTGTCGGTGGCGGAACCGGCATGGTCTGCTTCGGCTTCAAGGGCGGCATCGGCACGGCGTCGCGCGTCGTCTCGATCGAAGGAAAGAGCTATACGGTCGGCGTGATAGTCCAGTGCAACACGGGTGATCGCAAGGTGCTTCGCATAGCCGGTGCGCCGGTCGGGCAGGCACTCGCGAAACGCTGGCTGCCCTGCTTCGACCCGAAGGTCGCGGCAAGCGCTGGTCGGTTGAAGCCTTGCACGGCCGACGGCTCCCGAGGCGAAACTCCGCCGGATCAGGGATCGATCATAATCGTTGTCGGAACGGACGCGCCACTGATGCCAGAGCAACTCAATCGCGTTGCCCGCCGCGCAGCCATGGGCCTTGCGCGCCTCGGGTCCTATTCTGGCAACTCATCGGGCGACCTGATGCTGAGCTTCTCGACCGCGCCGGGCGAAGTGAACCATGAGGATCAGGACAGACCGAGCCCGATCACTCCGATCGCCAACGCCAGGATCGACCCTATTTTCGAGGCGGCCACGCAAGCGACGGAGGAGGCGATTGTCAACGCACTTGTCGCGGCGCGGACCATGAACGGCGCGAACGGCGCCCGTTTCTTCGGGATTCCGCATGACGAGCTTCGCGCGATCCTGAAGCGCTACAATCGCCTCGAGAGTATTACGAAATGAACGATCTGCCGCGCGTCACTTACTCGAATACGGGCGAGGACTTTTCCGGTGTCCACGCGCATCTCGACACTGTGATTCCGGACGCCGAAGCGCGTCTTCTGGGAAAAAGTCGCCCGGCCTTCATTGGCGGTCGCGATAGGACCGAAGGCCATGTCGTCGTCGCCCGAAGCCCAATCGACCTTGACATCGTACTCGGCGAGTTTCCGCAAGCGAACGCGGCACTGGTTGACGAAGCCGTGATGACCGCCCGAGCGGCCTTTCCGGCTTGGCGCGACATGGGTTGGGCGCGTCGTGTGGATATCCTTCGCCGTGGCGCCGACATCCTCGAAGAGCGCAAGTGGGATGTTTCCGTCGCCTGCCTCGTCGAAGTCGGTAAGTCTCGCTTCGAGGCGGTTGGCGAAGTCGAGGAAGCGATCGACCTCGTGCGCCACTATTGCACGGAGATAGAGCGCACCGACGGCTTCAGCGAGGAGCGTCCTGGCGCCTCGTCCGCCGAACGGTGCGGTGTCCTGATGCGTCCCTATGGCGTCTTTGGAGTAAGTGCGCCGTTCAACTTCCCGGTCGCGCTATCGATCGGAATGATGTCGGCGGCGCTGGTTGCCGGGAACACCGCCGTCTTCAAGCCGAGCGATGCGGCAGGACTGACCGGGCGACTCGTTGTCGAGGCGCTTATCGAGGGAGGGGTGCCGCCTGGCGTGCTCAACCTTGTGCAAGGCGGACGCGAGACCGGCGAGGCACTGGTCGGAAATCCGCACGTTGACGGTTTCGCCTTCACGGGGTCGAACGCGGTCGGCATGACGATCCTCCGGAACGGAGCATCGTCGCAGGCGATGCGCCCTGTTCTCGCCGAAATGGGCGGCAAGAACTCGGCCTTCGTGACCCCGGGCGCGGACTTGTCCGTCGCAGCGTCCGGTGTCGCGCGCTCGGCTTTCGGACTTTCCGGGCAGAAATGCAGCGCCCTCTCGAAGGTCTATGTTGCCCGAGACATTATGAACGACTTTCTGGGTGTCCTTGCCGATACAACAAACAAGCTCCTGGTCGGCGATCCCCGGCGGCGAGACGTGTTCATCGGGCCGGTCATCAACCGGGCCGCCTTGGACCGCTTCACTCAGGCGGCTGCAGAGGCCGCAACCGCCGGGTCTATCTTGCTCGGCGGCCAACAGCTTGCCGGAGAGATCTTCGACCGTGGCCCTTATGTCGAAGCGACCATCGTCGCGGGGTTACCCGCCGAGCATCGAATCAACCGCGACGAGCTGTTCCTGCCGTTCCTGAGTGTCTTACCGTTCGATCATCTGGCGGACGCGATCACCGACGCGAACCTGAGCGCCTACGGCCTGACTTCGGGCATCTACACGCAAGACAAAGCCGAGCTCGATCGCTTCCTGGATACCATCGAAGCTGGCGTGCTCTATGCCAACCGCGCCAGCGGCGCGACGACCGGCGCGTGGCCCGGCTTCCAGACCTTCTGCGGTTGGAAGGGTTCGGGAACCACCGGCAAGGGCGGCCTCGGCAGCTGGTACGTACCGCAGTTCATGCGCGAGCAGAGCCACACGATCTTCGGCTCGCCGTGAACAAACTCTACGACTCGCCCCGGGCGGCACTCGACGGCCTCCTGCACGACGGGATGACAATCATGTCCGGCGGCTTTGGCCTGGTCGGAAATCCCGAAAGCCTGATCCCGGAGATCAAGGCGTCCGGAATGAAGGACCTCACAGTCATTTCAAACAATGCGGGTGCCGATGACTTTGGCCTGTGGCACCTGCTCGAGAGCCGCCAAATCCGCAAGATGATCTCCTCGTATGTTGGTGAGAACAAGCTGTTCGAGCAGCAGTATCTCTCCGGCGAGTTGGAACTGGAGTTGAACCCCCAAGGCACTTTGGCCGAGCGGATCCGGGCCGGCGGGGCGGGGATCCCCGCTTTTTACACGCGGACCGGCGTCGGGACGGTCGTTGCGGAGGGGAAGCCGCACGAGGAATTTGCGGGTCAGCTCTATGTTCGGGAGACATGGCTGCGTGCCG